>CAMYBS010000047.1 GCA_947254025.1 uncultured Clostridia bacterium | reverse complement strand
GGCCTCATCCTCTTTCGCTTCGTCAAAATTTTCTTCTGTGTTTTGTTTTTCTTCTGTCTCTGGTTTTTCTGCTGTATTTTGTTTTTCTTCTGTGTTTTGTTTTTCTGCTATATCTTCTTTTTTAACTATATCTTGATTTTCTGCCGCCTTTTCTTCGCGTGCTATATCTTGATTTTTTGCTATGTCTTGATTTTTTTCTTCTGGCTTAGCTTCTTCCTCTGGAGCTGCAAAGTAGAAACCTTCATCTTCGTAGCCCGTCATGCCCATCTCTAAGCTAGCTAAGTCATCAAAAGAGTCGTCTTGATTAGTTTGAACTGTTTTTGCCGAAGTGGCTGCACCATTGCAATTAACACCGGCTTCACTCACAGGATGCGCTAGATCACTCACTGTGACGCTCCTATCAAAGTTCATCTTCATCACGTCGCTATCAAGGCTCATAACCTTAAGGCCTGCCATCTCGACGAAGATCCTCTTTTCCTTAACGAACTTCATCCTTTCAAGGTAGTCCATGTAGATGTCGATGGCGTTTATGATGTCCATAAGCTTGATGTCGAAAGTGAAATTGTACTTAGAAAGTTTATTTACTTTGTCGTATAAAATCTCTCTAAGTGCTTTAATTATGCCGTCTACTATCATCGCTTCGTCCTTGCCATCAATAAAGAGCTTGTCTAAGTTGGCATAATACTTTTCAAGATTGCGCGTGAACAAGGCCTCAGCTATGCCTATGGAGTAGGACTCATCAAGTAGTCCCAAGGCTTTAAGTACGCTCTCCTTCGTAAGTGTGTCTGAGTAGCTGATTGTGCTCTCAAGCATGGATAAAGCGTCTCTCATTGAGCCTGCACCTGCTCTAGCAACTGCTTCTACGGCTTCGTCTTCGTATTTTTTGCCAATAATCTCTAGCACTCGCTTAAGGTTCTTCGCGATGAGCTCCTCGTCTATCCTCTTAAAGTCGAAGCGCTGAACACGGGAGATGATAGTCTTTGGTATCCTCTCCGGCTCTGTCGTTGCAAGTATGAATATTAAGTGCTTTGGTGGCTCCTCAAGTATTTTTAAAAGCGCATTGAAGGCGCCCTTCGATAGCATGTGAACCTCGTCTATGATGTAAACCTTGTATTTTAGCTTAGTCGGTAGGTAGATGGCTTTGTCGCGCAGCTCGCGTATATTGTCAACGGAGTTGTTTGATGCAGCGTCTAGCTCTATGATGTCGACTGCCTTGCCGCTCATTGCCTCAAGACAGTTCTCGCACTCGTTGCACGGCTCGGCATCATGCGCGTTAAGGCAGTTAATTGATCTTGCAAAGACTTTCGCAAGCGAGGTCTTACCAGTACCACGCGTGCCGGTAAATAGGTAGGCGTGAGATAGTCTACTTAGCATTATTTGATTTTTAAGTATGGTTGTGATGTGGTCTTGACCGATGATTTCGTTAAAAGTCTTGGGTCTAAACCTTCTGTATAAAGCTTCGCTCATCCCTTGCCTCCTTTATATACAGTTATAAGTATTATATCACAAAAATATAAAAAAATAAAGACGTGAGTAGTCTTTACGAAGTGGCTAAAGCATAAACATGGGTGGGATATGAAAAAGGGCTCTCATATGAAAGCCCTATCTATTATTCAATAAACTTGTCTATAGCTCTTTTGTATCTTTCGTAGTTGCCATATGCTGAAGCACCAATTAAAGTATCAACAACATTGCCCTCGCTATCTATGATGAAGCTAGTAGGTAGACCTGTGATTAGTGTGTCTAGGAAGGCTTTAGCTTCTTGTGTAGAAACATAGTTTTTAAACTTAGCGTTTGCTTTGCCAAGTATGTTTTTTGCATCACTTATAGTTAAGTCTCTAATGTTCTTATCTGTGCTAGATGATGAGTCCATAAGCGGCTTTATATCTCTAACTATGCCGATGAAGCCTACCTTATCCTTGTAGTCTTCGCCAAGCTTAGCAAGCTCTGGCATCTCGTTTCTGCATGGACCGCAGAAAGTTCCCCAAACATTAACAAAGGTATAGTCGTGCTCAGAGAGTATATCAGCAATATTAATCTTATTGCCGTCGAAGTCTTCAAGGTCGAACTTAAGCTTGCACTCCTTCTTAAGCTTTTCAGACTTTATAATAACTGTTCTACTTTCTTCGTCATAGTCAAGTTTAAAGCCCACTAAGTCTGAGAAACTCCTTAGCTCGATGTAGTTACTGCCAGAGATAAGAGCTGATCTAAGCTTTCTTTCCTTGCCATCTACAACTAGATTCATATCTTGCATAGTAGCAGTGGCTTCTTTACTTGCTATAGGCTTTAAGTCACTTGCTAATTTTTTGTATGGTTTAGCTAGCTCAAGCTTAACAAGCCCTCTTTCTGAGTCGTAGCCAACATTGAACTGTGCCTTCTTGCCATTAAGTAAGGCTGCCATGTCACGAAGCTTTAGGTAGTTTTTACCGCCAATGATGTAGGCAGCGGCATTTATGCTCTTGCCGTTAAGTGTAAACTTTTGTGTGCTCATCACAGCCTTCTCTTTACTCGCCGCCATTGACATAGGCATAAGTGTCACTAGCATAAGTATTGCTAGTAGTAGTGAAATTTTCTTTTTCATTTTCTCCCTCCTGTATTATAAGTTTACTTAATTAAATTTTAGCATATATACGAAAGATTTGCAACGAAAAAGGGCTCTCATATGAAAGCCCTTAATAGTTATTTAATATATTTCTTCAATGCTCTTTCATATTTTTCATAGAAGCCATAAGCGCCAACGCCAACAAATGTTTCAAGTATATTGCCTTCGCTATCAAAGATGAAAACTGTTGGAAAGGCTTTAATCTTAAAATTAAAATACTTCTCAGCCGCTTGACTAGGACATAGATTGGCATATT
>CAMYBS010000046.1 GCA_947254025.1 uncultured Clostridia bacterium | reverse complement strand
AGAAACTAACAAAGCATCTGAAGAAGAAAAAGCTCAAGCACTAACTAAAGCTAAAAAAGATGCTAAGACAGAGATCAAGACTATCAAGGATCTTACAGCAGAACAAATAGCTGAATATGAAAAGAAAGTTGACGAAGCAACATCTGACGAAGCAGTTAAAGCTATCATCGAAGAAGCTAAGAAGCAAGCAGAAACTAACAAAGCATCTGAAGAAGAAAAAGCTCAAGCACTAACTAAAGCTAAAGAAGATGCTAAGACAGAGATCAAAGCTATAAAAGATCTTACAGCAGAACAAATAGCTGAGCTTGAAAAGAAAGTTGACGAAGCAACTTCAGACGAAGCAGTTAAAGCTATCGTCGAAGAAGCTAAGAAGCAAGCAGAAACTAACAAGGCTTCTAATGAAAAAAAAGCAAAAGAAGAAGCTTTAAGAAAAGCTAGAGAAGAAGAGCTTGCTAAAGCAAAAGAGGAAGCTTTAAAGAAGGCTAAGGAAGAAGAATTAGCCAAGGAACTTGCAAAGAAAAATGAAAATGACCCAGTTTATCAAAAAAATAAGCTTAGCAAGTTACTGGAAGAAGCTAAGAGACTTAGACATCCGTCTGAAGAATTAGAAGCAGCTATTGACGAAGCATATGACATTTTACTTGACAAATATGCAAGACTTGAAGATTATAAATATGCGATAGAAAAAATCGAAAGAATTCTACAAAATAGAAGAGATACAAGAAGAAATAGATTCAAACTAGATGTAGATGATATTAACGAAACAGACACAGAGTTAACTGGTAAAACAGGAGCTAAGTGGTATGTTGATATTTACAATGGCAAAAAATGCATCTTAAGCGGACAAGCTAATTACAAAGGCGATTTTTCTATTGAAATTAAAAAAGGTAAAATCAAAGCTAAAGATAAGCTAAAAGTAGTTGCAACTGATCCACAAGATGACAAGAAATACAAAGAAGTTGAAATAGAAGTTCTTGGATCTTCTAAAAACAATACTGATAGCAAGTCAATAACTACTATTGATGACTTATTACAAGCCGATGGAACTAGCGAAGAAAACGCTTTAAGCGATTTGTCAATCTTCCCAGTTGGCAAAAACTACTATAACGTAGTTCAAAATAACCAAAAGACTACTGTATATATGGATGTTAACACATATATCAATGGCAATTGTACAATGCTTCCAATTAGATATATTGCTTACGCACTAGGCTTTAACGTTGAATATGATAATTATGCAAGAGAAGCTATCTTTTCCAACAGGGAAAATTCAGTCCTTGCTAAAAAGGTAGTAAGAGTTAATATAGATACTGGACTTATGAGAGACGCAGATGGTAGAGTATACTCTTCTGATGTTAGACCAGTTCTTATTAATAACAGAATTCACGCGTCTATAGCAAATATTGCTAGAATGTTTGAGGCAAGCCAAGGCACTATTGAAGATGGTGTTAATCAAACAATTGAATGGGATAATGCTAGAAAAGCTGTTTACGTTTTTAAGAACGTAAAATAATGTAAGGAGTGGATTATGATAAGAAATAAAATAAAGCAAGGAGTAGCCTTTGGGTTACTCTTTGCAACTCTTATAACACCGACACTTTCACTTGCTAAAACTACTCAAGATATTATCGACAAACAACCTACTTCAATTTATGCTCCAAGCTCATACAAGATAGATGGGATTAATGACGATTTGCTAACACCAAGCAATCAAAGCGTACCATATCAAGATTATACTAAAACTACACCAGAAAAAACACCTTTAGTAAAAGGGGGAAATTTGAAAGCTGTCAATCCTCTTGCAACTAAAGAAAATAGAGCGAGAGGAACAGTCCTAGAGAATGTTGATAAAAATGGTAAGGACATTACTCCAACGGGAGATGAAAAGAAAGACAAAGATAATCCTGTTGATGTTAGACAGTTCTTAACATTTCAAACCAAGAGTGGTAAAACAATGCACTTAATAGTAGACCATTCTGCAGAGCAAGAAAATGTTAGACTTTTAACTGAGGTGGGCGAACAAGACTTGCTTAATATGATAGAGCCTGACGAAGATGCAAAAAAGAGCAAACCTATTGTTAAAGAAGAGCCCATTAGAAAGCCTGAGCCAGTTAAAAAAGAAGAACCAAAAAAAGAAACTAAAAAGGATTCAAGTTCAATCTTTATTATAATCTTTGTCGTGATAGGTGTTTTAGGTGCTGCATATTATCTAAAAGTAGTTAAGCGTAAAGATCAAAAGGCTATGGAGGATTTTGAAACAGAAGATGACGATGATGAAAGTTATATAAGCGAATCTGAAGAAGCCATAGATAATGACTCACAAGATGAAACTGAAGAAAATATATCTGAAGAAGATGACGATGAAGATTTATTGTAAAAAATAATATTAAATTTAGTAAGGGCAAGTGTTTACATTTGCCCTTATTATTTTTTAACGCATATTTTAAGCATAGCACGGCTTTTAAGAGCTTGTCCATATACTTAATAGGCTAAGCATATAAAATCGAGATATGAGCCTGTTAAGTGGCTTAAAATCAAAATGAGTAAAAAGGAGGTTATATATGGCAAATTTAAAAGATAAAATAGATAAATTAGTGAAAGATTTTACAGATGCAGTCGAAGATATAGAAAATGGTGCTGACGAAAAAAGTTCAACTGCATATAAGAATTTTATGGACTATGATAATTCATATTTTTCTGACACTGATATAAAAAAATCAGAAAGTAAATTAGATCTTCCACAAGAAAATGAGTTTATATATTTTGTTAGGGGCAATGGAGATAAAGTTAGCAAAATGAGCGAAAGACTTGAAAAGCTAAAACAAAATCTTGAGGGTTATGAGGCTTTGCTTGAAAATGCAAAAGAGGAGTTAACAAAGCCATTTGAAAAGGCTGAAGAGCTTAAGAACAAAACTCTAAGGTTAGCTGAAATAAACAAGCTACTTGACCTTGGTGATGTTAACGAGATTGAAAACAACTCACCACTGCTTGAAGATTTAAAAAGAACTA
>CAMYBS010000045.1 GCA_947254025.1 uncultured Clostridia bacterium | reverse complement strand
ACCATTATTAATACATTCGGAAGCATAGTGCTAAACTCTGGCTTCTCCATAAGCATGTCGTTACTCTGAATGTAGTAAAAGCCTGGAAAGACTCTTCCTAATGTCAAGGCTGTATCACCAAGCAGCTCTTGCGGAGCAAAGGAACCGCACAAGAATGACGAGCCGAGTGAGACTACATTCATCACGCCTGAGATGGCATTTTCGCTCTTAATTAGATTTGCTATCATCACCGACATGGCTACTACTGTAATCGTAAATATAAATGAGTTAAGCATCATGAGGTTGACGTGCGTCTTAGTAAAGTCATACTTATACATAAGCACGAAAAGTATCATATATAGTAGCCATAAGAACAGTCCCGTAACGATGTGGCCGAGCATCATCTGAAAATTAATCTTCGTTCTTGGCATAGGCGATACAAGGTTTCTCATAAGTATAGGCTTTTTCCTATAGACTTTGACTATGGTCGCTACAACCATGATGGCTTGCGCAAGTAAAACATAATTTAGGAAGTTAAAGTAAATGCGTGAATTATCTCTCTTAGTATCGACGCTGCCTTCTTTTATCTCAACATCAAACTTTTTATCCAAATCTTCTTTAGTATACTTAATGGCATCATCCTCACTAAAGCCTGCCGCCTCGTATGCATCTACTTGACTTAAGTAGATATTGACCTTCTCCTTAACGCTCATGCCGTACATCTCATCTGGTGCCGCCTTAAATAAAACTTTCTTCGTTTGATCAAAGTCCTTAGGTATTTCAATTGCGCAGCTAATGTTGGCGTAGAAAAGCTTGTCTTCTACCAAAGACTCGTCCATGTCTATAGGTTTTGTGCAAGTCTTTAAATAATCACAAAGCGCTTTAGAAAGGCTTGTGTTAGCGTTATCTTTTAAATATATTCTTACATCAATACTTTTATAAGAGGCCTCTTTTGTACCCTTTGTGCTAAAACTCATAATAACAGCAAAAATGATTGTATAAAGAATGATGGCTGTCTTGTGAGCCCATACTATTTTAAAATAATTTTTAAAGACTTTCATATTCTTTACCTCTCATGAAAAATAGTGAAGCCACTACGAATAACAAAGTAATCAAAGCTAGATTAATCATATCCCAATTAAACCTTGCCATCGAATCGTAGTAGTATAACGAATAAACTGCATCAGTCACTATTGCAACTGGATTTAACTTGTTGATGATGGGTGCCTTCTCAGCGATAATTATCTTTAAGTCCGATACCATCATACCAGCTAAAAACGACATAAGCATAGTTATGGCGATGCCTAAACCAATCTTCGTGTCTAAACTTGCCTTATTTGAAACGCCAAGCAAGACGCCAAAGGCAACACCACTTAGTGACGCTAGTAAGCTAAGCACAATAAGTGGAAGGGCTCTACCGCCAAAGTCAACCCCGAGACCATATTTTAAATAAATAATAAATATCAATATTATGACGAAGTTAATAATCCAGCTGACCAAAAGCGATGCCGATAGCATAGTGCTCTTTTTTGTTGGCGAAATTGCATTACGCTTTGCATTAGTCGATAGATTTGCTTCGTATTGATAAATAACAAACATGCCCCACATGTAGCCATAGATTGCCGTCATACCAAGAAGCGTGTAGAAAAAAGTATTTGTCATATCCATATTTTTACGCGAAACATCTTTTATGTGATCATCCACACCCACAATTTTACTTAAATCAGTAGTCGGATCCTTTTGCATTATCCTAGCTATCATAGAGAACTTTTGTGAATAAACATTCATGATCGTCTCAACTATAGTCTCAGATATGCCAGAGCGCTTAGTATAAATCTTGTCCATCGATTCAATGTAGGCCTTAGGAGCATCTTTTTCGTCCAAAACATCCCTATCTCTAGCTTCAGTCACATGGAAATATTCCTCGTCCTCCATCTCCTTCATAAAACGTTTAAAATTCTCATCCTTCATAAGGTTTTCATTCACAGCCACGTCTATGGTCTTGAACTTATCCATCTGAGTGATATTGCCAAAGGCAAGCTTAAAGAATACTCCTAGAACTATAGGAAATATTAAAGCCCAAAATAACATTGCCCTCTGCCTTAAAAGGTATCTAAATGTATTTTTAAATGAGTGCAGCCACATACTAATCCCTCAAATCTTTGCCAGTTAATTCCAAGAAAACGTCATTAAGACTTGGCTTTTCAACATTTAGAGAGCTGTAGTGAATTTTATTCTCATCAAGAAGCTTGATTAAGTTCATTAGGTAGCCGTCACCATGAGAAAAGCTTAGTTTAACAGAGTCGTCCTTGTTCTCAAAGCTAAGCAAATTATCAAGAGCCTTGATCTTTGTAATGAGCTCCTCATTAAGTTCCTTCGATGTAAAGCTAATTTTTTCATTCATAGTGATCATGTCCTTAAGCTCCTCAGAAGTGCCCTTTGCAATAACCTTGCCCTTATCAATGATGACTATATCATCACATAAAAAGTCAACCTCGTCCATATAGTGCGAAGTGTAAATGATAGTTGAGCCCTCATCGTTAAGCTTTTTAATCCCTTCCAAGATATTGTTTCTTGACTGAGGGTCGACTGCAACAGTCGGCTCGTCAAGAATGATGATCTCAGGTCTGTGAGCAATGCCAGAGGCGATATTAAGCCTTCTTAGCAAACCGCCAGATAGCTTTTTCGGTTTAAATTTCACAAAATCGTTAAGACTAACAAGGTCAATTGCCCTTTGTACAAGCTCCTTCCTCTCAGCCTTATCACTAATGTATAGACCGCAGAAGTAGTCGATGTTCTCGTAAACACTTAGCTCGTCATAAACAGCCACGTCTTGAAAAACAACGCCTATCCTTCTTTTAATGTCATAGGCATCAGCTTTCATCTCCTCACCAAATATCTTTACGCTGCCACTAGTCTTCTTAAGCAGCGACAATATGCAGTTTATGGTAGTCGACTTACCACTACCATTGGGTCCAAGAAGACCAAGTATCTCGCCCTTCTTTACGTCCAAATCCAAATTGTCCACAGCAGTGAGCTCCTTGTATTTTTTAACAAGACCCCT
>CAMYBS010000044.1 GCA_947254025.1 uncultured Clostridia bacterium | reverse complement strand
TGAAAACTGTTTATGGCAAGCTCAAACTTGTCACATAACTGAACTTCATCAACAATCAAAACATTCTTAAGAGAGTCATCATACCTTTCTTCAACATAATTGTAGAGACTTTTATAATCCTTTAGAGAATCAAATTTCAAATCTCCAAAGTCAATACGAATTACGTTAATATCAGAGTACGACTCATTCAAATAATTTACAAAGGATCTTAATAGCTCAGACTTTCCCGACCTTCGTAAACCAGTTATAATTTTGATATCTGGAGTATCAAAAAGTCTTTTTAATCTATTTAAGTACAATGGTCTCTCAATGATTTTCATATCACAAACCTCACTTTCAAAACTCTAATTTTTTTCATTTCTTGAAAGTATTATATCACACACTTTCAAAACTTGCAATATTTTCATTTTTTGAAAGTGAAGTAGGTATATTAAGGTAAAAAAGTCCTCCCCTTAGTTGGGGAGGCTCTGCCATATAAGTATTGATTAAATTGTTTTAATTGTTTATATTTTTAGCAATATTATCTAATATTTCCTTGAATTTTTTTGGATAATAGTTATCTTTTTCACAATCGCTGCTAACATACCTATTAGCACCTGAGTAATGAGGGAACTTATATGCTAAATACTTCTTTTTTAAATTAATATTTAATTTATTCTTCACTAAAAATCTAGTAGCATAATTATAAGTTTTAGTTCCTAGGCATATAAGTCTAACTGTATCGGATTCATCAATAAGTTTAGACATAGACTCGTCAAATTCAATAATACTTTCTATAACTTTATCCTTATTATTTTTAACTAATGATGGGATCTTGCTACTGTCGCTACAATAAATTGATAATAAGTCAGTCATATATGAACCCTCAACATCCGTTCCTCTAATCGCCTCAGCTAATAAATAATCTCTGCTTCTGCCAGCATTGTGAAAATTGTTCCAATTTTTTACGCCCAGCTTTTCTTTTCTAGA
The DNA here is from genome assembly GCA_947254025.1 of uncultured Clostridia bacterium. Classification (GTDB taxonomy): domain Bacteria; phylum Bacillota; class Clostridia; order Tissierellales; family Peptoniphilaceae; genus Fenollaria; species Fenollaria sporofastidiosus. Next base: position 2,410 of record CAMYBS010000044.1, on the reverse strand, counting down.
AAAAAAAGTTTCCCTCGTTTGATCTTTATAATTTCCAGGATTTAAACCTAAGACTACATAGTTTGATTTTTGGAGTTTGTCTTTATACTTGTTGAAATCAATGCACACATCCATATCCGCTTCTTTTTCAAATTTTCCATTATTTTTGCTTTCCCATATAGCCCATGAGCTAAGAGAGGCGTATTCTTTCATAATGTCTAGATAATTCTTCATATCAATACTTCCTTTCCTTAATAATACTATCTAATTTAGTCACTTGTACGTATAAATTTTATTAATCTGAATCCTACATAAGCATCATCTCTAATTATGTTATACCTGTTTAATCATTTTATTTTGAAATATCTATACGTTCTTTAAATATTTTTATACTCACTAAATACATCTTAAAATCACCTAATAACAAAGGCATGTGAGATTTGCTTCCGCACGCCTTTGTTATGCTAAGTTATTTGTCTTGCTTAGCATTTTCTTCATTAATAAGATCTTCTAAGTTAAATTGTAACAATTCTATATTTCTTATTTCTTCATTAGTTTCTGCACTTCCAATTATGTCTTTAAATCCTAAATACGCTATTACAAGTATCAATATCATAGTAATAGCAAGCACAATATCAAATATAGATTCACTAAAATTAGATTTAAATACTTTATCTAAAACTTTTTCATAAAATAATAAAAATATAGTCATTATCAAACCTACAATAGACCATGCTCTTGCTTTTAGACTATTGCCTTGTGTTTGTCTTATTAAATCATTTTTTTCAGCCTTTACAGCATTTAATAATCTCTTGACTCTAGCTATATTGGTAGAATCAATCTCATTAATGTCATCTAGTTTATTTAAAACTGCATTAATACGACCATTTTTAAATTCATACTCTTTTGTTGATAGTAATAAACTTTTTAATTTGTTTTCTTACATTCTATCTCTCCCCCCTTTCTTTTTAATTATATATCATATATACCCTTTTCAATTACTTTTATAACACACTAAATACATACATTAAAAATAAAGAAGCATGTGAGCTGTAAGCCCATATGCTTCTCTTATCTTTATTCAAATTTGCTGTGAGATTTTTTATTTAACCTCTACCCAGTCTTCTTGAACACTGCCCTTCACTCTTCTCTTGAAGCTATGAGTATTAGTTGCTTCTACCATATCGTTGTATCCCCAGAAACTTGTAAATAAGTCTGAGAACATCTTGATATTAGCCTTAGTAGGAGTTTGTAGAGCAGATGCTGCGTCGTAATTTCTATCGAAAATCTTGTTAAGAATTACAACAGCCTCAGCCCTTGTGATGTGTGCGTCAGGTCTGAAAGTTCCGTCAGGGTAACCATTGATCCTACCAGCTTGATATTCAGCACCTATAGCACGTTCAGCCCAGTGTCCTATGACATCTGCAAATGGTGCAACGCCATAAGGCTTGTTGTCAATAGTTGATATCATTTGAGTGAATTCCGCTCTAGTGATAGGAGCGTTAGGTCTGAATGTTCCATCAGGGTAACCCTTCGTGATACCTCTTTGAACAGCCGCGTTGATGGCCTTGTTGTACCATCCACTTGGAGTGTCAGGGAAATTAGGTTTTACATCCGAAGCATAAGCCTCAATGTCAAGAAGTCTTGTTACTAGTGCGGCTGCTTCAGCTCTTGTAATCTTACCATTTGGTCTTACAGTTCCGTCAGTGTAACCAAACATGTAAGCGTTGTGAGTGCCAACTTCTCTAGTGTCAATTGGCTCTACTTCTTCGTCATCTTTAGCCTTTTGTTTAGACCAAATTGCATATAAAGTAGTTGAACGATAAATTCTTTCACCATATCTTACTTCATCAAGATGTCTGCTGTTGTAGCTCCATCCTTCAAATACATAACCTCTTCTATGAGGAGTATATAGGTAACGTTCGATTAAGCCGCCTACATAAACGTCATAGTGAGAAATATCGCCACTTCTGTAGTTTTCGTCTAGAGTAAGAGTTAGATAGTCGTAAGATGGTGTAGATGGATAACCGTTTCTGTTATCGTCTCTTCCTGCTGCATGACCTTTTACTGGTATTATAAATTTCTTTTCACCTGTTGTATTTGAACTATCTTTGAAGTCGTCATCTTTTACTGTTAATGTTATTGGCCCGTCTACTTTAATGTCGTTGCCATCTTTGTCTTTGTTTGGTGTTACTGAAATTTTTCCTGTTGTTGGATCTAATGTAGCTTTAACTGTTTGTCCGTCTTCGTCTACTGCTGTTACTATTGTTGGTGTTGTTGCATCTTGGTTTTTAACTATTAAACCTGTTTCTTGAGCATCAGCTGTTGGATGAACTTCTGTTGGTGTTCCTTCAACTGTAGTTTTGTTTGTTACTGTCTTGTATTGTGCTGTGTATTCTTCAGCTGCTATTGGTGTATTATCAGCTAATGG
>CAMYBS010000043.1 GCA_947254025.1 uncultured Clostridia bacterium | reverse complement strand
ATGGAAGAAAAAGATTTAAAACTTACTCCTGAGATGTTCAAAAGGATACCAAAAAATGATGAAGAAGCTGAATTAATAGCTAGACCTTCAATATCTTTTTGGCAAGACGCATGGAGAAGATTAAAAGAAAATAAAGTTGCTATGTTAGCACTTATACTACTTGGACTACTTGTATTTTTGATTTTATTCGGACCATACTTTAATGGTTATAGTCCTACAAAGATATCATCAAAAACAAAAGACATATTACCAAACGCTCAATACTGGTTCGGTACCGATGGTTCCGGCCGTGATATATTCACTAGAGTTTTCTATGCAGGAAGAACTTCTTTATTTATAGGACTTTCTGGTGCTTTGATTTCAACAGTAGTTGGTCTACTATACGGTGCTGTTTCAGGCTACCTTGGTGGAGCTGTGGATATTGTAATGATGAGAATTCTAGAAATTCTTGCATCACTACCTTATCTACTTGTAGTTATCATACTACAAATCAGACTTAACTCAAGAAGCCTCTCAACACTACTACTTGCACTAACAATAACAGGTTGGACAGGTACTGCTCGTATAGTTCGTGCCGAAGTACTAAGAATAAAGGCTCAAGAGTTCGTTCTTGCAGCTAAGACTTTGGGTGTTAGCAACTGGAAGATAATTACTAAGCACTTGATACCAAATGCTATGCCTATACTTATAGTAGGTATTACATTTGACGTGCCAGGTTTTATATTCTCAGAAGCCTTCCTATCATACTTAGGTATAGGTTTGAAACCACCTGCAACTTCATGGGGTATTATGTGCTCTGAAGCAACAACTACCTTCATGTATTTACCACATCAAATGTTCTTCCCATCGCTAATGATAGCTATAACTATGTTATGCTTCACACTACTTGGCGACGGACTTAGAGATGCACTTGATCCAAAACTAAGAAAGTAGGAGGCTAATGATGGAAAATAGAGAAAAACTATTAGATGTTAAAAATCTTAACGTTTCTTTCCATACTTACGCTGGAGAAGTAAAGGCTGTTAGAGGTTTAGACTTCCACCTTTATCCAGGTGAAACATTGGCTTTCGTAGGTGAAAGTGGATGCGGAAAGAGCGTTACAGCAAAATCACTAATGAGACTACTACCTAAGGGAAGTAGTGAAATAAAAAAAGAATCACAAATAATGTTTAACGGTAAGAATGTCCTAGCTATGAACTCTAGAGAGTTAACTGACCTTAGAGGTAACGACATATCTATGATATTCCAAGACCCAATGACTTCTTTGAACCCAACTATGCGTATAGGTGACCAAATCAAAGAGGCATTAAGAATACACAGACACTTAAATGGCACAGAAGCTGACAAGGTTGCTACTGACTTACTTGAACTTGTTCAAATACCAGAAGCAAAGAACAGACTTAAATCATATCCACACGAGTTATCAGGCGGTATGAGACAAAGAGTTATGATTGCGATTGCACTTTCTTGTAATCCAAAGTTATTGTTAGCTGACGAACCAACAACAGCTCTTGACGTAACTATTCAAGCACAAATACTTGACTTACTTCAAGACCTTAAGACTAGATTAAATACTGCTATCATACTTGTTACTCACGACCTTGGTGTTGTTGCCAACTTCGCTGAAAGAATACAAGTAATGTATGCTGGTGACATAATTGAAGAAGGTACAACTGATGAAATCTTCTACAATGCAAGACACCCATACACATGGGCACTACTTAACTCTATACCAAAGGTTCACGCTAAAAACGTTGAACTAAGAGCTCTAGGTGGAACACCACCAGACTTATTGTTACCACTACCAGGTTGCCCATTTGCAGCAAGATGCTCAAGAGCAATGGAAATCTGTAGAAAGGTACACCCTCCAAAGACTGAACTTTCTCCAACACACCACAACTGGTGCTGGCTAGAACACGAATTAGCTGGAGATATTGACTGGGATGCAATGAGAGGAGGAGCATATTAATGGCTAAATTTACTGAAAAACTTATAGAAGTTAAAAACTTAAGTAAACACTTCAATGTTGGTAAGGGTAAAACTCTTAAAGCTGTTGATAATGTTAGCTTTGATATCTACAAAGGCGAGACATTCGGCGTTGTAGGTGAATCTGGTTGCGGTAAGACAACTTGCGGTAGAACAGTTCTTGGTATGTACAGAGCTACTAAAGGCGAAGCTTTATTTAATGGTAAGGACATACACTCACTTAGAGGTAAGGAAGCTATTGACTTTAAGAAGAATGCTCAATACATCTTCCAAGACCCATATGCATCACTTGACCCAAGAATCACTGTTGGTGACATCATTGCTGAAGGTATGGATGTTCACTTCCACTATACTAAGGAAGAAAGACAAGCAAAGATAAATGAGTTACTTGATAAGGTAGGTCTTAACAAGGAACATGCTCTTAGATATCCACACGAGTTATCAGGTGGACAAAGACAAAGAGTTGGTATAGCAAGATCACTTGCTGTAGAGCCATCATTCATTGTCTGCGACGAACCTATCTCAGCTCTTGATGTATCTATACAAGCACAAATCGTTAACCTACTAAACAAGCTTCAAGACGAACTTGGCTTAACATACATGTTCATCTCTCACGACTTGTCCATGGTTAAGCACATCTCTGACAGAATCGCAGTAATGTACCTTGGTTCAATCGTTGAACTTGCAGAAAGTTCACAAATTTATGAAGCATCACTTCATCCATATACACAAGCCTTGATGAGTGCTATACCAGTACCAGATCCACATGCAGGATCTGCTAAGAACAGAATCAAGCTTGAAGGAGAAGTACCTTCACCAATCAACACTCCACCAGGATGTAAGTTTGTTAACAGATGTAGATATGCAATGGACATCTGCCACAAAATTGAACCTGAGCTTAAGGAGTTAACACCTGAGCACTTCTGCGCATGCCACCTATATGACAACGGCATGATAGACTTAAAAGATGCAAAGGTAACACAACACTTTGACAATAAATAATTTTATAAGATTATGATTAAGGGGAAGATTTTATCTTTCCCTTTTAAATTAAGTAGGGGAATATTATATGAAAAATAAAAAACTGTTTACAATATTATTTTGTATCTACACTATCGTTTTAGTTCTATTTGTCGTTTTAAAATTTGATGGCAGCTTTGAAAGGATAATTTCATTGCATAATAGTATAATTGAAAATGAAAAAGATGGTCTTAGAAATATAAATTTAATTCTATTTAGAACTATGTCTCCATACCTAAAAAATATTACAGAGCCTTATGCTTTTAAAAACATTGCGGCTAACATTCTAGTCTTTATTCCTTTGGGATTTTTTATTTCGAATAAGAACCACAAAAATGTATTTAAAGCACTTATAATTTGCCTAGGAGTAATACTTTTAATTGAGCTTATACAATTATTTTTCAAAATAGGATTTTTTGATGTAGACGATATAATTTTGAAT
>CAMYBS010000042.1 GCA_947254025.1 uncultured Clostridia bacterium | reverse complement strand
AGTTCGCTATCAGAGAAGGCGGTAGAACAGTAGGTGCCGGAGTTGTATCTGAAATCATCGAATAATATCGATTAGTACAATTAAGATATAATTTAAAGAGAGCTGTGAGGCTCTCTTTTTTATGATCTAAGTGATTTACTTATATAAGTATAGTTTCACATGTGATAAGCACTTTAGTTTTATATTTATAGTTTCAGTGCACAAGAAAGGGTAGTAAGTTTAGCTTACTACCCTTTTTATTATGCATGTATTTTTTATTACTTCAAATCGAATGTAAGTGTTTTATTCTCACCGTGGTCTGCCTTGTATACAAGTTCAAAATGGTCAAGCTTTCCTTTTGCATGCTTAAAGTAGAACAGTGAGTGCTCAGTCTTGCCGCTTTTGATGTTTAGCTTGAACTTTGCAGCCTCGTACTTACCTCTGTCTGTGTATAGAGTTGCGCCTAGAACTTCTCTGTCCCACTTTTCAGTGCTCATTATCTTTGCTCTGACTTCCATGCCGTCAGTAACCTTGCCAACAGAGATAAAGTTAATATTAAGTGCGTCCTTATCAAAGTCTGCTCTCTCCTTTATAACAGGTTCGTATATAGATGGAGCGAACTTAAAGACATCATCTTTGTCCTTATAAATGTATATGCTTTGAGGCTTTGATGTGCCGTTAAAGCTAATTGCGTATCTAAACTCTATCGCGTCTTCGTCAACTTGTTTTGCTTCAACATCAGAGACTTCAAGCTTTACATCTTTAAGTGCTTCATGCAAATCTTTGTTGTGAATTCTGTAGTCCTTCCTTAGTACATCTACAGCTCTTAAGTATTCATCACTAACCATCTCTGAGAATGCTTCGTAGTTCTTGTTTTCGATGTTCTCTTTGATAAAAACTTTTAAAGCGTTGATAAAGTCGTTGTCTATGTCATCAGCCTTAGGCTCCTTGCCTTCAGAGACGTTCCAATCCTTTATCATATCCTTAGTAAAAGATGCCTTCTTCTCCTTACATGCGCTCACAAATAATGAGCTAAGCAGCATAGCAGCTGCTATAAATAAAATAAATTTCCTTTTCATAGTTACACCTCAATATGAATATATTACTACAAGTGCGGGTCTTTGTCAAGCTTGACAAAAGATGCTTCTTGTTGTAAGATTTAAGCTAGTAGGTGATAATGATGGATATAATTTCATATAGAAGGAAGTTTCACAAGATACCCGAGCTTGGCTTTCATGAGGTGAAAACTACTAAAGAGATAATAAAGATACTAGAGAGTTTAAACTGCAAGCTATATTATGGCAGAGCCATATATGAGCATGGCACTATGAGCGATATGAGTGATATAGAGAAGGGCTTCACTGGTGTGATGGCGGAGTTTGGCAAAGCGCCTTACTTTTTATTCAGAGCTGATATAGATGGACTCAAGATTGAGGAGACAAAAGATGCATGCCATCTTCCAAACAAGTTTGGTTTTGCCTCGACTAATGACAATATGCACGCTTGCGGCCACGATGGACACATAGCTTTAGCACTAGCCTTATGCGAGCACTTTAGCGAAACAGGCGGGTCTGTGCGCGTTTTATTTCAACCGGCTGAGGAAGGTGTTGGAGGCTCAATACGCATGGCAGACTTTATTATGGAGGATGTTAAGGGTTTTCTATCATTTCATATAGGCTTAGGCGAACAGAAGGGTTATATAGGTGTCGGTACTAGCAATTTCTTAGCGACAACAAAGCTTGATCTTACTTTTCATGGCAAGGCAGCACACGCAGCAAACTCTCCTGAAGAAGGTATAAGCGCCTTAAGCATGGCCATTGCCTTCATAGATATGACAAGGGACCTTGCTATAGATGCGCATCACAAAAAGTTCATAAACATTGGTATTATCAATGGCGGTGGTCAGAGAAACGCTGTCATGGATAAAATCACCTTAGGTATGGACCTTAGAAGTGATAGCGATGAGGCGATGGATGAGATGCTTGAAGCCTTGGAGAAGACTGCAAAGTGCATCTGCGAAGCCAAGGGCGAGACTTATGAGATAGATATAATAGCAAGGGCGAATGCTTACAAGGAAGAGAACACAAAACTTGTTGATAGGGCGATTAAAAAGCTTAGCGAATCTGGCATTAAGACGCACAGAATGCCTAGTTTTGGAGCGAGCGAAGATGTTACTCGCTACCTAAAAGTTTTTAAGAAGAAGGGACTTCCTGCTTTGCACCTAATGCTTGGAACAAACCTTAAGGGGCCGCATCACAGCGCGAAATTTGACTTTGATGAAGAGGATTTGGACTTTTTCTACAAAGCCATCAGCTTAGTATATAATGAGATGAAAGAAGAGTTTTAGGCTCTTCTTTTTTTGCTGTGAATTTTCTAACATATCATCGTGATAAAATTATTGCAAAAAATATCTATATATGTTATAATATTTTTGTGAGGGGACTTTTCCTTCACACTAAATTTTTTTATACAAGACGCTTTTATAAAGTAAATTGATAAAACAACTATATTATACATGAGGAGGAAATAATATGAAAGCTTACGATGCAAGCAAAATCAGAAACGTATCCCTTTTGGGACACAGTAGTAGTGGTAAAACTATGTTAGTAGAGTCACTTTTATACGCAACAGGCGCCATCTCAAGGATGGGCAAGGTTGAAGACGGAAACACTGTTGGAGATTTCTCTATAGAAGAGAAACAAAGAAAAGTTTCTATTAACACTAAGGTTATTCCTGTAGAATATAATGATGTTAAATACAATTTCCTTGATACACCAGGTTACTTCGACTTCATTGGCGAGATGTATGGTGCAAAGAGAGCGTCAGAAGGCTCTATACTTGTAATTGACGCACAAGCAGGCGTAGAAGTAGGAACTGAAAAAGCTTGGAAGAACTTAAACAAATATCACACTCCAAGATTCATTTTCTTAAATAAGATGGACAAGGAAAATGTTAAGTTTGACGAAGTTTTAGAAGAGATCAAAACAAAACTTGGTGGCCACATAGTTCCACTAGTTATGCCTATAGGCGAAGCTGAAGGCTTTAAGGGTATGGTTGACTTAATTCAAGACAAGGCATATAGCTATGAAAACAGAAAGAGAACTGAAATTCCTGTTCCAGCTGAGTGGGATGGCTATATCGAAAAGCTTAGAGGTGAGTTAAACGAAGTAGTTGCTGAAACATCCGAAGAGCTTATGGAAAAATTCTTTGCAGGCGAAAAATTCACAGATGCTGAATTTAAAGAAGGTATAAAGCAAGCAGTTAGAAACGGCGAATTAACTATACTTATGGTAGGTAGCGTTGAAAAAGGCATAGGCATGGAGCTACTTCTTCATAAGATTCAAAGGTATTTCCCTGCTCCAAACGAAGTAGGCGCATACACTGGCACATGGAAAGATAAAGAAGAAGTGAGAAAGGTTGATGCAAATGAACCATTCTCAGCAGTTGTTTTCAAGACTATAGTTGACCCATTCGTAGGAAAGTTATCGCTATTCAAAGTTATATCTGGTAAGCTTACAAAATCAACACAATTATACAATGCAAGTCAAGAAGTAGAAGAAAAGCTTGGAGGCTTATTCTACTTAAGAGGTAAGACTCAAATCGATACTGAAACCATCACCGCAGGAGATATCGGTGCTACAAGTAAACTTGAACACGCTCGTACTGGCGATACACTATGCGACAAGGCTAATCCTGTTATATTCGAGAGAATTAGGTATCCAAAGCCAACTCTATATATGTCAGTAAGACCTGTAAAACAAGGCGAAGACGAAAAGATAGGCGTTTCACTTAACAAGATGACTGCAGAAGACCCAACATTTGAAGTTCTAAGAAATCATGAGACTAAAGAGCTTTTAATTGGCGGTCAAGGTAACATGCAATTAACAGTTATTAAAGATAAATTGAAAAACACATTCGGCGTTGAGATTGAACTTGACGATCCAAAGATTGCTTACAGAGAAACAATCAGACAAAAGGCTGAAGTTCAAGGTAAGCACAAGAAACAATCAGGCGGTGCTGGCCAATACGGCGACGTTTGGGTAAGGTTCGAGCCAAATGATGGCGACGACTTCGTCTTCCAAGAAGAAGTATTCGGCGGCGCAGTTCCAAAGAACTTCTTCCCAGCAGTTGAAAAGGGACTTAGAGAGTCACTTGAACACGGCGTATTAGCAGGCTACCCAGTAGTACATGTGAAAGCGACACTATATGATGGTTCATATCACGACGTTGACTCAAACGAAATGGCGTTCAAGATCGCTGCACAATTAGCATTTAAGAAAGGTATGCAAGAAGCAAAACCAATCCTTCTTGAACCTATAGTTAAGGCAGAAATTAAAGTGCCAGAAAGCTACCTAGGCGACGTTATGGGCGACATGAACAAGCGTAGAGGCAGAATCTTAGGTATAGATTCACAAGATGACGGCACACAAGTAATCACAGCAGAAGTGCCACATTCAGAAATGTTTAGATACGCAATCGACCTAAGAGCGATGACACAAGCCAGAGGCTCCTTCCAAATGGACTTCGTTAGATACGAAGAAGTGCCACAAGACCAAGCCAATAAGATAATAGAAGCAGCAAACGCAGAAAAAAATAAATAATAAACAAGAATATACACAAATAATTAAATTGCCGAAGGCAATTGCAAGGTTCACGGGACCCACTCGAAGCTCTGCTTCGCAAGTGGGTGAGGTTCTTATACTGCCGAAGGCAATTGCAAGGTTCTCGGGACCCACTCGAAGCTCTGCTTCGTAAGTGGGTGAGGTTCTTATACTGCCGAAGGCAATTGCAAGGTTCTCGGGACCCACTCGAAGCTCTGCTTCGTAAGTGGGTGAGGTTCTTATATTTTTTCAAGCACGAAGTGCCAAGGTTCACGTCCGTAAGGACGGGGTTCTTCTATTTTACATCGCTGCAAGCGATGGCAAGGTTCACGTCCGTAAGGACGGGGTTCTTATTCTCTTCCACTGCCAGAGGCAGTGGTACGAGCAAGATGAAAAAAATTTATGATTAATTGAATATACACAAATAATATATTTTTTCAAGCACGGAGTGCAAAGGTTCACG
>CAMYBS010000041.1 GCA_947254025.1 uncultured Clostridia bacterium | reverse complement strand
AGAGCATGGTCTAAGGGAGAAGTTAAAAAACCAGAAACAATAAATTACAGAACATTAAAGCCAGAAGCAGAAGGCTTGTTCTGTGAAAAGATATTTGGACCTGTAAAAGACTGGACTTGTCACTGCGGTAAATACAACAAGATTAGATATAAAGGCATGATATGCGATAAGTGCGGCGTTGAGATTACAAGAGCAAAGGTAAGACGTGAAAGGATGGGCCACATTGAATTAGCTAGCCCATGTACACATATATGGTACCTTAAAGGAACACCTTCAAGGATAGCCATAGTACTTGACGTTTCACCAAAAGAGCTAGAGCACGTTGTATATTTTGCATCATATATAGTTATGGACCCAGGCAATACTGGCCTAAGATACAAACAAATCTTAAATGAACAAGAATATTCAGAAGCTGTAAAAGAATTTGGCTACGGCTCATTCGATGCAAGGATGGGTGCAGAAGCTATACTTGAGCTTTTGAAAGCGATAGACCTAGATAAAGAAGCACAAGAATTAAACGAAGAACTAGAAGGCGCATCCACACAAAAGAAGATCAAAGTTTTAAGAAAGCTTGAAACTATCGAATCATTCAGACAATCAGGCAACAGACCTGAGTGGATGGTTATCGAAGCACTTCCAGTTATACCACCAGACTTAAGACCTATGGTTCAACTAGATGGCGGTAGATTTGCGACAAGCGACTTAAACGATTTATATAGAAGAGTTATCAACAGAAACAACAGACTTAGAAGACTTCTTGAACTATCAGCACCAGAAATCATTACAAGAAACGAAAAGAGAATGCTTCAAGAAGCTGTTGACGCGCTAATTGATAACGGTAGACGCGGAAGAGCAGTAACAGGTCCTGGCAACAGACCACTTAAGTCTCTATCCGACATGATAAAGGGTAAGCAAGGTAGATTTAGACAAAACTTACTAGGTAAGAGAGTTGACTACTCAGGTAGATCTGTAATTGTTGTAGGACCAAAGCTTAAGTTCTACCAATGCGGTCTTCCTAAGATGATGGCGCTAGAACTATTCAAGCCATTTGTTATGAGAAGACTTGTTGAAACAGGCAAGGCTCACAACATTAAGAGCGCTAAGAGGATGGTTGAGAGAGCGAAATCAGATATCTGGGACGTACTTGAATATGTAATCAAGGATCATCCAGTACTACTAAACAGAGCACCGACTCTACACAGACTTGGTATCCAAGCTTTTGAACCAGTCTTAGTAGAAGGTAAGGCTATCAAGCTTCATCCACTTGTATGTTCAGCATATAACGCGGACTTCGACGGTGACCAAATGGCTGTCCATTTGCCACTATCCATAGAAGCACAAGCTGAAGCAAGACTACTAATGCTTTCAATAAACAACATCTTAGCACCAAAGGATGGTAAACCAATTTCAATACCATCACAAGACATGGTACTAGGCTGTTACTATATGACACTTGACATCGAAGGAAGCAAGGGCTCAGGCCACATCTTCCAAGATTACGATGAAATGATAAAAGCTTATGAGCTTGGATTAATCGACTTACATGCAAAAGTTAGAGTTAGAGTAAAACTTGACGAGGAAGACAGAGGTAAACTTGTAGAATCAACTGTTGGTAGATTCATACTTAACAAGAAGATACCTCAAGACCTTGGCTTTGTAGATAGAGAGACTGATCCATACTCACTTGAAATCGATAGAGTTGTTTCAAAGAAGACACTTGGAACTATACTTGACAAGTGCTATCAAAAGCACGGTAACATTGTTACAAGCAAGCTTTTAGACCACATAAAATCAACTGGTTACAAACACTCAACGCTTTCTGCAGTATCTATATCAATGGCGGACGTTGTTGTTCCTAAGGAAAAGACTGAGCTTATAGAAAAGGCGCAAAAAGAAGTTGAAAAGTATGAAAAAGTATACAGAGAAGGTTTCATGACTGAAGAAGAAAGATATGAAGGCGTTATCAATATCTGGAACGGCATTACAGATGAAGTTACAGAAGCCTTAATGAAGTCACTAGACCCACTTAACAATATCTTCATCATGGCGGATTCAGGAGCCAGAGGTAGTAAGAACCAAATTCGTCAATTAGGCGGTATGCGTGGTCTGATGGCATCATCAACTGGTAAGACAGTAGAAATCCCTATCAAGTCAAACTTTAGAGAGGGACTATCAGTACTAGAGTTCTTCCTATCATCACACGGTTCCAGAAAGGGTCTATCAGACATTGCCTTAAAGACAGCAGACTCTGGTTACCTAACTAGAAGACTAGTAGACGTTTCTCAAGACGTTATAGTAACAGAAGATGACTGCCATACTGATGAAGGACATACAGTTAGAACTATTAGAGATGGCAAGGAAGTTCTTGAAGAACTAGAAGAAAGATTAATCGGCAGATACGCTTTTGAAGACGTAATTAATCCAAAAGACGGCTCTGTTATAGTTAAGAAAGACGAACTAATAGACGAAAAGACAGCTCACTTCATTCAAGAAATTGGCATAGAAGAAGTTAAAGTAAGAAGCGTTCTTACTTGTCAAACAAAGCATGGCGTTTGCGCTAAATGCTACGGAAGGAACCTTGCAACAGGAACTAACGTTAACATTGGTGAGTCAGTAGGTATCATTGCAGCTCAATCTATAGGTGAGCCAGGTACACAGCTTACAATGAGAAACTTCCACTCTGGTGGGGTTGCCAATGCAGACGACATCACACAAGGTCTTCCAAGAGTTGAAGAACTTTTCGAAGCAAGAAAGCCAAAAGGACAAGCACAAATTGCACAAATTTCAGGTATAGTTTCAATCAATGAAGACGATCCACAACAAAGAGTTGTTGTTATAACAGACGATAAAGAAGGCATCGCGGTTGATCATCCTGTAAACTATGCTGCAAGACTTAAAGTTCACGAAGGCGACTACATCGAAAAAGGTAAAGAAATCACAGAAGGTAACGCATCACCTCAAGAAATTATGAAGGTTCTTGGTGTAGAAGGCGTTGAAGACTATATTATAAAAGAAGTTCAAAGAGTATATAGAATGACAGGTATCGATATCAATGACAAGCACATTGAAATCATCTGTAAGCAAATGCTTAAGAAGGTAAGGATAGAAGCACAAAACGATTCGTCCTTCCTACCAGGAGCACTAGTTAATATATACGACTTTATACACGAAAACAAAAAGCTTAAAGAAGAAGGCAAGGTTCCTGCAGAAGGCAAGAGAATACTACTTGGTATATCTAAGTCATCACTTGCAACAGATTCATTCTTATCAGCAGCTTCATTCCAAGAGACAACAAGAGTATTAACAGAAGCAGCTATCAGAGGTAAGAAGGACGAGCTAGTAGGACTTAAGGAAAACGTTATCATAGGTAAGATCATACCAGCAGGTACAGGTATGCTTAAATATAGAAACATCAAAGTTAAAGAAGACGAAACAGTTTTAAAGAAGCAAATGGAAGAAGAACTTAAGAGAAAGAGAAGAGAGATAGATGACACTGACTTGTTCAAAGACTTTGATGAAGATGAAAAGGAACCTAAGAAGACTAAAGAAGACGAAGAAACTAGTGAAGAAAGAAACGACGTTTCAGATAGAGCAGAGCTAGATAAGATTATTAAAGACCTACTAAGCGAAGAGAAAGAAAAGAAGTCTTCTAAGGACAAATAGTATATTTAACAATTAAATATAAGCGGAGACTGTCAAGATATTTTACTTAAATTTAACTAAAATTATCTTGACTTTTTCCGTAATGCGTGGTACAATTCTTTATGTGTGAAAGTTCACGCTATTAATAGAGCTAAAGGAGGATGCTTAATGGATACCGACACCTTGGGGCCTAGCAGTGTTGTTGGGTTTAAACAGGTAATAAGAGGGCTAAAATCCGATCTATTCAAACAGGTTTTTATCGCTCTTGATGCAGATAAGGACATTAAGTCACTTATCGAAAAGGAAGCAAGTAAAAACTCTGTTGATGTTGTTTATATAAACACAAAAGAAGAGTTAGGAAAGCTCTGTGGTATTGAAATAAACGCAGCTGCCGCTGCTTTATTAAAATAAATTTTTATGTAAGGAGGTGCTTTGATGCCAACGATTAATCAATTGATCAGAAAAGGAAGATCAAAAGTAGTTTACAAATCTAAATCACCAGCTTTAGATACAACTTATAACTCACTTAAGAAGAGACAATCTTTAGTAAATGCTCCACAAAAAAGAGGAGTATGTGTTGCTGTAAAGACAGTTACACCTAAGAAGCCAAACTCTGCCCTAAGAAAAGTTGCTAAAGTTAGACTAGTTAACGGATATGAAGTTTCAGCTTACATTCCAGGAATTGGTCACAACTTACAAGAGCACAGTGTTGTTCTTATAAGAGGTGGAAGAGTAAAAGACCTTCCCGGCGTTCGTTACCACATAATTAGAGGTACACTTGATACTGCCGGAGTTGAAAACAGAAAACAAAGTAGGTCTAAATACGGTTCTAAGAAACCTAAAGAAGAAAAGAAGTAAAGAAATTTTAGTCGTTGAAATGCAAAGCATTAAATAGATGAAGAGCATTTTGGCGCTAGACGGCTTTTAGAGATTTGCCGAGTACCAATGAATCTACTAATATAGTTAAGGAGGGAAGAAAAAGTGCCAAGAAGAGGACACGTGCCTAAACGTGAAGTAATGCCTGACGCAAGATACAATGATGTAGTAGTTACAAAATTAATAAACTCAATCATGCTTGACGGCAAAAAAGGCTTAGCTCAAAGCATAGTTTACGGGGCATTTGATATAGTTGCAGAAAAGACAGGTGAAGACGCTCTTGAACACTTCTACAAGGCTATGAATAACATCATGCCAGTACTAGAAGTTAAGGCAAGACGTATTGGTGGTGCCAACTACCAAGTTCCATTGGAAGTAAGACCTGAAAGAAGACAAACTCTAGCAATAAGATGGCTTGTACAATACTCCAGAGCAAGAGGAGAAAAGACAATGACTGAAAGATTAGCAAAAGAGTTGATGGATGCAGCCAACGGTCAAGGAGCTTCTGTTAAGAAGAGAGAAGAAGTTCATAGAATGGCTGAAGCAAATAAAGCATTTGCACATTATAGATATTAATAATAAGGGGGAAAACTTGTGCCAAGAGAAATTGCACTAAAAGATGTCAGAAACATCGGTATTATGGCGCATATTGACGCAGGTAAAACAACCACTACAGAGAGAATTCTTTATTATACAGGAAAGATTCACAAGATAGGTGAAACTCACGAAGGCGCTGCTACCATGGACTTCATGGTACAAGAGCAAGAAAGAGGTATCACTATCGGTTCAGCAGCAACAACTTGCTATTGGAAGAATCATAGAATCAACATAATAGATACACCGGGCCACGTTGACTTCACAGTAGAAGTTGAACGTTCCCTAAGAGTTCTAGACGGTGCGGTTGCTTTATATGACGCTAAGGGGGGGGTTGAACCTCAAAGCGAGACTGTATGGCGTCAAGCGGATAAATACGGTGTACCTAGACTTGCATTTGTAAATAAAATGGACGTTGTAGGTGCAAACTTTGACAGAACACTAAAGATGATGAGAGAAAGATTAAACGCTCATCC
>CAMYBS010000040.1 GCA_947254025.1 uncultured Clostridia bacterium | reverse complement strand
ACTGCTGAATAAGAAAGTCTTTGACCAAGCTCGTCAAATCCTGGGACTACAAAGTATGCTTTTGTATTGCCTGGTGTATCATAAACAGGCTGTAAATCATATCCGCTGTAATCTCTGTTAGTAGAATAATAGTATTTATTATAATCGATAACGAAGTATTTTGCAGCTGCATGTACTGTTGGGTCAGTATAGTCTGTTACAGCTGTTCTAAATATTAAACCAATTAAAACACTTCTCCTGTCAGCATTGCTAATTTTATGAGGTTTACCTTTAGTATCTGTGTATGTGTCAACATACTTTGCACTTGTAGTGTTTTCATTTTCTATATATTTGTAGTCTTTATTTACTTGGATTCCAAAGAATGGTCTGTACTGTGCGTATAGATGAATGTAGCCCTTATTTAGCCAATCATCATATGTTCCATCTAGTCTTAATTTGTATCCATTTGGTAACATAAGTTGTGTAGTTTTATCAACAGTAGTGTTTGTTGTATCCGTATATTGATAAGAATACTTTCCAAGTGTATCTAAGCTAAAGCTTTGCGCCTTGAACTCCGCTTCACTTAATCTGTTCTTTCTGTCATTAGGTAGCTGTGAATTATCTTTTGCAAGTTCAGAGTAGTTAAAACCTACTAGCAAATCTTTGTCGTCTTTATCTGTAGACCAACCTATGAAGGTATGTCTTATGTCTTTTCCTTGTCCGTTTGGTAAATCGAACTCATCTTCCTTAATGAATTTCTTCATATCATTATCAGTAACAGAGTCGTCTCCGTTCCAATATGGTGCCTTAGGTATATCTATATTAGCAAAGCCATTATTGAAATCTGATGCAAGAACAACTATCTCTTTAACTGTTTCCTCTGTTCCGTTATTTGAGTGTAGATAAATCTTTACACCTTCATCCCAAACTCCATAAACAATTTGGTGTGAATCAATTGGTGAGTCTTTTGTAACCTTGTATGCTTTTGTTGTATCCTTCCATTGAGAAAGTATTGTTAATTTGTCCGCTTTTGCAAATTCTTCAGGAGTAACTTGTTTAGTTGACCAGCCTAAGAATTTATATGTTTTACCGTCTTTTGTAAAAGGCTCAGGATTTTCTGGCCATTTTCTTAACTCAAGGTCTTTTCCTGTTAAATCTTTTCCATCTGCATCTTTCAAATATGCTCCCTTTGCTTCACTAAATCCGTTAGCTGTATATCCGTCCTCATCAAGGAATTTTTCGTTATCTGGTACTATCTTAACTGTACTATCGATACTAGTTGCTTCAATGTTCCAGTTAAAGTCCTTGTTTGCATCGAATAAAACTCTAGTTCTAACTCTTGTTTCATACCAATTTGAAGGTATGGAAGATCCGTCTGAGTTGTTGACTAAAATTCTCATATCTTTCTTCAATGTTTGATCTGCAGCAGGTATTTTTGTTGTATTATCAGCTGTGTCTACCATATCGGCAATATTTACAGTGTATTCATATTTGTCGTAATCTTTACCGTCAACTGTAACTTTTGTAGTCTTTGGATCAGTTATAAATCCGTCTTTATCTCTAACGCTTTCTGCTGCGTTTGCTTTTCCAAGATATGTTTTATTATTATTAGGTAAGAATCTAAGTCTTACTGGTCCGCCATCGTATGAAGCGTAACCCACAAGTTGAGTTGTCTTTGTGTTGAACGCATTTTTACTAGTTGGTTTTGCATCAACAGTTTTGTAGAAGTCGTCTTGTCCTTGTGCGTAATCGTTTGTGTAAACTTGTTGATATGGAAGTAGTACGGACTTATTTATTGCAAGTGAGCTTAGTACATCAGAGTTATCAGTTATTACTAAACCATCGTATCTTTCGTTAGATTTTGTAAATGCATCATACTTTATAGAAGATTCACTTACTCCTCCGGTCCAAGAGTAAGCTTTTGCAATAACTTCTGTGCCTGGTTTAAGCATTGATTTGTATAATATATAATCTCCGCCAGTACGTAATATGGAAGCATTGATTGTTTTTAATTCATTGCCACCATTATGTTGCCATGCAATAGCTCTAGTAAATTTAGTTGTTGTAGGTGTGTTTTGTCCTTTTAGGGTATAAATTAATTCTACTTGTTTAGGTACTTGTCCTATATGAACCTTTATATCTCCATTGTATGCTTGATTATCAAAACTTAAATCTACTCCACCTTCGTTCCACCCTGTTGCATTGTTTAAGTAGAATAGACGAACATCTTCATTGTCAGCTGTATCTGGCATGTAAACTCTTAATTTTTGTCCAGCTTTAATTGTTATACCAGTTCTGTATGGAACCTTATAAATTCCTTTTGCAAGTAATTCCATACCATCAAAGCCGCCAAAATTAGATACATTCTTTAGTGCATTGTAGTATGGTTGGTACCTCTTTATAAAGTTGTCTCCATCGCCTACTTGAACCATGATTTGGCCACCCTGTGGTGCTCCGTTGGTATCAATGTTTAGGCTTCCTCCTGCTGGTATAACAACATCATGATCAAATGACTTTTCAAATATTGTCATACCTTTTGGATTTGATTCAACCCAGCCAGCTACAACCCCAAATCTAATTTGTTCTTGATCAGGCGTAGATGTAAATGTTTTGATGAACGCACTTTTATCTACCACAAAGTCAATGTTAGT
Organism: uncultured Clostridia bacterium; assembly: GCA_947254025.1. Classification (GTDB taxonomy): domain Bacteria; phylum Bacillota; class Clostridia; order Tissierellales; family Peptoniphilaceae; genus Fenollaria; species Fenollaria sporofastidiosus. Next base: position 3,421 of record CAMYBS010000040.1, on the reverse strand, counting down.
AAAGTTGTCTGTACCTTCGTATATACAGCCATCCATTTGATCGATTGTTACTATATTGACCTTTGCCTTTTTAAAATTGTTTTGAGCTAAAACAAAGTAAGCGATTGTTTTATCAGGTGTATAGTTTATTTGGTTTAATTTTAATGCAGTTTTTATATATGGATAGCCTGGTTTACTTGTATTTTCTACCTTGTTAGCATTTTCAAGCGTAGTATATCCAACATTGCCAGCCACATCTGCTTTTAAATAAGGCACAAGACTTGCATCAAAGGCTATCATGTAACCAAAGGGTTTGCCATCGATTGTATTAGCTCCAGCCATAGTTGCATGTTCCCATTGGTACTGAGTCTTTAATACCGCTAAATCCTTATTTGTATTAGTTTTTCCATTTATAGTTTGAGGTTCATTGTCATACTCTGTCATGAAAGACCTTTGAGCAACTATAAGGGCTGATTGTGGTTTTGGTCCTCTCATAAAAGCTGTATCAACGTTACTCTTTGCTGCTACTACAGTTGCTTTCGTGTAACTAGAGTAGTCCATAGGTGATTTACCTGGGGCAAATGTGTAAATCTTATCAAGCTTTGGAGTGGCAAAACGCATTTGTATCAAGTAGTTATCATCTAAATCTGAATACTTGACGCCAGCGTTAAGAACTAAATCTATAGGCACGTTGTGCTTCGTGCCTCCTCTGTCTAAGCCAATAAGGTCACGGATTAACAAAGCTTTTTCGTTAGCACCTTGAGTATCATAAAATCCAAGTTTTTTACCGTTAGAATTTTCAATGAATGATTTATTAAAATCAATTTTTTTGTATAATTCTTTGTCAAACTTAAACAATAAGTTATGCCACCATGTTGAAGATAATGTTGCACTTTCATGGTATACAAGTCTTAATACTGTTCTACCTTCTGCGTTTACAAAGTATCCTTCATAACTTAAGCCGTAATTATCAATTACGTCTGCTGCTGATACTTTTGTTAATTGTTGAGTTGGGTTAAGACCGTAGTCTTGATTAAGCTTCCATATGTTGGAAGTTTTATCATATTTTTTTGCCCAATTCACTTTTTGAACTCTATTGCTAGGAAGATTACTTCCTTGGCTAGGGCTCGTTGGTCCTGCAAATACATTCACTGGCATCATAGTCACTATCATTAAGAATGCCATGACTAATGCGAGTGTTTTTCGCAAATAATTTTTCTTTTGCATTTCATTTCTCCTTTCGTATATCTTGCAATAGCAAGTAATTTTTTTGTAAGATAATCAACTGTGCGGCACACTTCATTGCATTAAAGGCAACAAAAAAGACGGGTCGTGCCACCGACTCGTCTAATAATCGAAATAATTGCTTGAGTTTTTAGTAAATGATTAAAAGCCTAGCAAGTTCTTCCCTAATTTTGCATGCGTATTAGTAAAAACTTTGCTAAGTTTAGTTTTGTTTCTTTAACGACTATTTCTGGTGGCACAGAAGATCGTATTAACTTTGGTTTAATTGTAGCACATATTTGTCCAAGTGTCAAATGTTTTTATGTATTTTCACAATTTTGTATACATTTTTAAAGCCTGCACCCCCCCCCCATCTCATTTTTTGCACTTCGATGTATAAACGCTTGAGTGTCTAATGTGTGTCCAATTGCGAATGGCATATCTTGTCTTCTTATATATATGTGAACTCTCTTATATATAGTAGGCTTCGTAGGTATAGCCCCAGTGTGACTATGTAGCTCGCGTCTTATATATATGGAGACTTCTATATACATGGCAGGCGTGTGACTATATGTGTGCCTTCTTATGTATATAGAGCTCACTCATATATAAATTTTGGGCATAAGTAAAGACCTCTCTACTCGAAAGGTCTTTGATCTCTTCTTATTATATTATATGTTTATATGCTTTGTGACATGACCCAATTGATAATCTTGTATAGTGCTACTGCTAGTTCTTCTCTTGTGAACTCGCCTCTTGCTTCGTAGTTTTCGCTTGTCTTACCATTAACAAGGCCAAGTTTTGCAAGTTTTGTAACTGCTTCTTTGGACCAAGCTGGGATGTCTTTGCCTTCGTACTTGAAGTCTTGAATTTCTGGCATATCGATACCGCGTTCTTTAAGGAAGCTATATAGAACGCTTGCGACTTCCTCACGTGTAAGTTTTTGCTCTGCTTTGAAGCTGCCGTCTGGGTAGCCTTTGAAGATGCCGTGTGTTACTGCCCAAGTGATTGCGTCTGCGTACCACTCGTCGCCCTTTAGGTCTTTAAGCTCGATCATGCCTACTGTTTTATCTGTGGAGATGTTCATTAGGACTTGTGCAAGCATGGCGCGTGACACTGTTAGCTTTGGTGCAAATTTTGCACTTGATACTCCGTTTAAAACTCCTCTTCTAAGCATCTCTGTGATTGCTTCGCCGCTTTGACCTTGTGGTATGTCTTGTTGTGTTACTAGCTTAAGTGCTGTAGCATTTACTATGCCGTAGTCTTTCTTTGCTTTCATCTCTTTCTTTGCAACAGTTTTCTCTTCTAATTTTGCTTCTTTGTCTTCTTTTTCTTGTCTTTTTAATCTTTCTTGTCTTGTTCTTCTCTTTCTATAGTTTTCTCTTTCTTCTTCTTGTCTTCTTTGTTCTGCTTGTCTTCTATCTAGTTCGTCATCTAAATGGTCGCGCTTAACTATAAGGTTTTGATTAATAGTAAGCTCTGTATAGTCTGTAAATACTAGTTTGACGTTGCCGTTTTTCACACCTGCTGTCTTTGTGTCTCTATTTGACTCATCTGTAACTTTGGCCTCATTAATGCTCTTTTGGTAGCCACTATTTGGATCTGCTACACCGTCTTTTATTTTAACTCCGTTTTTCCATACAACTTCTTCGTTCTTGTTAACAGTGATGTCTTTTCCTTCGATCTTGCCTTGTAGTTCTTTAGCTATTGAATTTCTGATTGGAATACCAATCCATATATAAGCTTCTTTGTTTTCACATGTTTTTTTAGCAATTCTTACGCCGGGACTTTTCTTAGTCATATTGCCTAATTTTTCACCATCTTGAATATTTATCGCTTTTTTCATATTTTCTATGAGTATGTCGTTAATTATAGCTTTATATTCCTCTTCTCTTCTGTCCTTAAGTGTATCTGCAAGGCTAATATCTTCATCATCTTTTAGCTTAAATCTTAATTTATCTATCTTATTTTCTTTGTATAAGTCGCTTATTATTCCTGCTAGATTTGACATATCTACTTCTTCAAATTTTTTGTCTTTATTTAAAACTGTTAAGGATAGTTGATATGTTACGTCATAGCTGTTTGGATCTTGGTTTTGATTTTCACTTGGCTCTTTTACTTTATTAATTCTAAGTGTGTAGTCTTCATTTTCTTCGTTTAGGACTTTCATCTTTTTATCCATGGCGTCTGTAAGCTCTTCTACAGCCTCTGCATGTGT
>CAMYBS010000039.1 GCA_947254025.1 uncultured Clostridia bacterium | reverse complement strand
AGTTTACCAATTTCTGAATAAACTCTAACTCCTTTTTCCATAAAATCACTCCTTTATATTTTATTTGCAATTACATTTTAACATATGACAATTTAAAAAGCAAGTAGTAAAATTACAATTTATTTTTAAATTGTACTAAATCGATATAGAAGTTTTATACTACAAGCAAGTTATTATTTATATATATAATAGAAGGAAATCTTCTTTGAGATAGACATATATTAAAAAATATTTTTAATGCTTTGTCGTTGTTACTATTTTGTATAGAATATTTGCCTCATTAGCCTTGTAAATGATTTTTTTATATTGTATAATCATTTTGTAATTCGAAAGAAAAATTTTTATGGAGGTAAAAAAATGAAAAATTTAAAAAGAGTTTTTATTTTATTAATGATGACAAGCTTATTTTTATTTAGCTGCAACAAGCCATCTAACAATTCGTATGTAGTAAATCAAAATGAGATTAAAGCAAGTGAAGAAGACATGGACAAAGGTACTGTTGCCATACCAACTAGCGGTATTAAGTACACTTTAAACCCTGAAGTATGGGGCAAGCCATTCGAAAACTTACACGTTTATAACGAACTTCTTGAAAAGAGAGACCACGCAGGTGATATTTACGGTGGCATGAAGTCAAGCTTCGCTAACAAAGAGCAAGTTGATGAGTACAGCAAATTACTTATGGATCAATCACTAAGTGAACAACAAAAAAAGGATGCTCTTGATAAAGTTATTGAAAAATACTCAAAAGTTTGGGCTATCAATGTTATAACTGACGAGAAGATGCCAAAGGACGACGAAGGCTTAAAAGCATTAACAGGTTTTGACAACAACGAAAAACTTGCATCTGTTGATGGATACAACTTTGTATGGTCATACATGAACAAGGCTGAAGGCCTTAGTGAAGAAGACCAAAAAGAGTATGACAAGTTTTATTCTGATCTTGAAAATGTTAAAAAGTCAATAAAAGTAGCAAAACCACTTAGCATAACAGGTCAAGACGGACAAGCAAATTCTGCCTCAAAATTCGATTTTGATACTGAAGACATCTATGGAAACAAATTCGTAGCTAAGGATGAACTAGCTAAACACGAATACACTATCGTAAACGTTTGGGGAACTTTCTGTGGACCATGTAAAAAAGAGATGCCAGACCTTGCAAAAGTTTATGAAGAATACAAAGACAAGATCGGCTTCATAGGAATTGTATCTGACGTAGCAGTAGCAAAAGAAGGAATGAGTGATGCCTACAAACAAAATCGTGATGATGTAATAGCTTTAGCAAAAAGAATTATTGAAGACAAGGGCACTACTTATCCAAACCTTGTTCCAACACAAGATATGGGCGATAAATTCTTAGCTGGAGTAACTGGTTACCCAACAACATTTGTTCTTGACAAAGAAGGAAATATAGTTGGTTCACCTATCATCGGGGCTCAAAGCTACGAAGGCTTTAAAAAACTTTGTGAACAATATGTTCCCAAAACATTAAAGTAAAATGAAGAAGAAAAGAGTAACACAGTACGTCTTTCTAGCCATGGCAATAGCTTTTCTATTCATAGGCTACAAAAGACTTGATTTTCTGACAGTTTTGAAGAAAGCTGCCAACATCTGTTTTGAATGCATAGGATTAGGTTAGAATTATGAAGATAGTTAAAAAATCAAAAAGATGGATCTCGCAAGTATTATTTTTCTTCGCGTCCAACCCCATCTTACCAAATTATTTAAAAGGAAAAATATATCAAGGCGATTTAAAACAATTTTGCGTGCCAACGCTTAACTGTTACTCTTGCCCTGCTGCGCTTGGAGCCTGCCCTATAGGCTCCTTGCAAGCATGCATAGGCTCGCCTGCACACGCGATAGCTTTCTACGTACTAGGCTTTTTGTTCCTATTCGGCATACTATTAGGTAGGTTCATCTGCGGCTTCTTGTGCCCATTCGGACTATTGCAAGACTTACTATATAAGATCAAGACAAAGAAGCTAGTAATCAAGCCAAGTATCGCAAAGTACCTAAGCTACATAAAATACGTAGTGCTAGCAGTTTTTGTAGTGGGTATGCCACTACTACTAAAGGACGACTACGGTATGAGTAATCCATACTTCTGCAAGCTTATCTGCCCACAAGGCATACTAGAAGGAGGTCTTCCACTAATCGCTAAGAATGCAGACCTTAGAGCAATGCTAGGAACACTTTTCTTCTCAAAACTTACTATCTTAATAGTAGTTGTACTAGTGAGCATATTCTCATACAGAGTATTCTGCCGCTTCATCTGCCCACTTGGAGCTATCTACGGCCTATTCAACAAGATAAGCTTCTACAACTTCTCCATCGACTCATCATGCATACACTGCAAGAAGTGCGAGAAAGTTTGTAAATTTGGCATCAAGACATACGAAAACCCTAACTCACCAGAGTGCATCAGATGTAACGACTGCGTAAGACATTGTCCAGTTAATGCCATCAAAGTGCATCACCTATTTAATCAAGGCGGATGCAGCACTTGCCCTAAGAAAGAAAATTTGACAAATTAGTCTTTGCTGTTATATAATCATAATATAAACGAGGAGGATATTATGAAGGATATAACGCGTGATATAGAGCTCTTTTTGAGAAGAGCAGACTTCGCAGTAAGAATCGAGGGTAGAAAGGTTTTGTCGGACTTAGCAGTAACACCGCCACAGTTTACAGCCTTACAATTCATAGTTAAAGAAAAGAATAATCCCATAAGCATAGGTGAGTTAAGCAGGTCCATGTGCCTTGCATTCTCAACTGTTACAGACCTTATCGATAGGATGGAAAAGCTTGGCTACGTTGAAAGACAAAAAGATGAGAAAGACAAAAGAGTCATACGCATAGTTCCGCTTGAAAAAGGCGAGGCTGTCCTAGACCAAGTTGTCGATCACAGAGTCGACTTCGTAGAGAGCGTAATTGAAGGCCACTACACAAAGGAAGAAAAGGAAAGCTTGCGTGAAGAGCTTAAAAAGCTATCCGAGCTGCTTAAAGAAAGCAAAGAGAAAAAAGAGAATAAGTAGATATGTATACGTAGAGCTACACATTAAGTGTAGCTCTTTTTTTGCGCGTGGATTTGTTTATGCGAAGTCTTGTATATATTAGCTAAGATATATAGGAAGGCTCCATATATATAGGAAGGCTCCATATATATAGGAAGGCTCTACATATATAGGGAGGCTCTCAAACTATTCATAAATGGATACAATTTAATGCTTATAAATTAGAGTAAAAATATTCGCTATTTACACCCTTTAATTCCAAAACATTAAAAAGTATTCAATAAAAAAAGACGGCATTTCTACCGTCTTAAATAACATCTTTTATATCTTAACTTTTAACACTATTGATTAATCAAATCATAAAATGTCAATTCATCTATAATATCTATATCATTACCTTCTAGTTTTAATTTTTCAGCCTTCTTATGTTTTGATGACTTCTCACCTTTTAGTATTGCATTATAATCGTTATCTCCAAGTATTAAGTAGTTAGTTTTATTATTCACGCTATTGTCGAGTATTCCTCCTAAATTAACAATTATCTGCATTGCATCTTTTCTTAACATCTTCTCCAGCTTTCCTGTAAATACAACATGCCTATTGTAAAAAAAGTTGTCTTCATCTATTTCAACTACATCTGGTGTTATTGAGTTTATATCAAATTTAGTCCTTTTAGTTTTCCACAGATCATTAATAGCAATATTGTTTTCATTCATGTGCTTTTTAATACAATCATACAGTTCCTTTGTTGAAATACAATCTGCGATAGAGCGATGCTCATTATTGTGTAGATTTAAATATTTTGTCATATCAGATAGCCTATGGTGCTTCAACTCAGGATACAGCTTTCTAGAGAATTGCATTGTATCCATGTATTTATTATCTAGCTCTGTTTTAAGGCCACAATTTAAAAACCTAATATCAAAAGATGTATTATGACCAATAATTATATCGTCGCCAATAAAGTTTAGTAATTTTTCTTTAATATCTAATATAGATGGCATGCCTATAAGCATATCATTAGTAATGCCTGTTAGAGAAGTTATAAAATCATCAACTTCATATTTTGGTTTAATTAATTGTGAATATTTTTCTACTATTTCATTATTTCTAACTCTTAACACACCTAGTTCTATAATTTCATCATAATAAGATGATAAACCTGTTGTTTCTGTATCTATCACACAATAATTGTCCATTATTTCTTTTGTATAATTTTTACTGCATGGCATAAAATCACTCCTTTAATATCAAAGTTTACATTTAGTATATCATATAAATAGACTTGATGAATATATATACTAATATAACAACGAAAGGATTTAGAAGAAAACAAAATGGATGCCACCTACTTTATATAGGTTAGCATCCATGAATGTAAACCAAATATTAATGTGTCCAGTTTTTTGGGTGCACATCACTTGGCTAAAGTCCTCTGAAATGAAAGAAACATGCTCTTTGTACATATCTTAAATTTGATTTTTTATGATAATCACCAGTAGAAATTAAACAACAGATGTCAATTAACTCCATTATTTAATCCATTTTTCCCTCACAAATAAATATTGATTAAATCACTCCGGCTTTTTCAAAATGTTTTTTAAGTATTCTTGTTGCAACAAAAGCTCCTATGCAAGCAAGAATAAAAGTTATCAAACCAAAGCCTACAGCCCACGAAACTTTGAAATAAGATAATGCTTCATTTATTTGTGCTTCGCTCATTTTCCATTTTGATGCTCTTTCCACAAAAGAAGCAGTTCCGAATAAAATCACAGGAATTACTGTTCCTAAAAAATCTGCTAATGCAAATATCCCATATCCAATAATCATTCGTCCCTTGCTCTCATAATTTCCTATAATCAAATCACATATAATTCCACCGATTACAGCAAAGACTGCATGAGGCAAATGTCCTCCTGACAACGCAATTAAACCAAGAAGCGTTCCTGATATTGTAAATACGCCCTTCTTTTTAACTTTCACAGCCATAAGAATATAAACTGTGGCTGCTACCATAAAGCTAACTCCTGAAGCAATAAATCCTCCAATAACTGTTGTTGCCATAGCAAATGCAACTGCCATGTATATGACAATTCCAATTGCATTAAAAATTCCGATTGTAATAAAATCACGACCATTTAATTTGTTTTTCATAAAAGTCCTCCTAATAAATTTTCTGTATTACTATCACAAGAGCAATCATCAAAGCTCCTAATAGTCCAATCAACAAATCCGCTGTTCTAAACCTCAATTTTGTTAATGTAACCCTGTTCTCATCACTATCAAGTCCTCTAATGAGTGCTGAAGCTGACAGTTCATCTGAAATCTTAATCATTCTCATTAAAAGTGGAACAAGCGTATATTCAATATATTTAATTGGATGTAGCAACGGGAAAAATCTACTTGTTACGATTCCTCGAATCTTCATATTCTCTTTTAATGCCTTGAGTTCTATTTTTATAGTTGGTACAAACCTAAGCAAAACACTAAAAGGTATACCAATGCTTCTTGGTACTTTCATTCTATTTAATGCTTCAAGCATTTCACTTACACTTGTAGTCTTTGTTATATATCCACCAAACATAGCAATTAAGGTCATTCTTGATGCAAAGTAAATAAACATATATATTGCAAATACGATACTTGCTTCACAAAACTTTCCAAGCCCTAACTCTATGCAGTATAAAATCACAAAAAACAAAATAAAGCGTAATGCTCTTTTCCACATACTGCTATATACATACAGAAAAAAGGCAAAGAGAATCAGTCCGAAAAGTAGAATTGTATCGCTTATAAAAAAGCTCGTAAATCCAACAATTGGAAGTAGAGTAAGCTTTATTCTCGGATCAACGGTTTTTCTATCTGCCAAGCTTACTACCTCCTCTCATCTTGTCTAATATGAGAAATTTGTTACTTTCACTCATATTTAAAACAGTTTCTATTTTTCCATCTCCCATTACCCACAGCTCGCTTACTGTGTTTGCTAAAAACTCAAAATCATGACTTATTACCAAAACTGTTGTCCCATTTTTTAATTGTTCTTCAATCAATTTTGCCACCGAAAGCATTGAGTCTTTATCACAACCTGATGTTGGTTCATCATAGATAAAAACTTTTGCCTGTTTCATCATTCCACAAGCTATTGTCAGTCTTTGTTTTTCTCCTCTTGATAAAGCAAACGGATGTTTATCAACGTATTTATCTAAGCCAAGTACATTCAAAATAGACTTTGCCTTTTGTGTATTTTCTTTTTTATCTTTACTTGAAATACCAAGTAGCATTTCATCAAGTACACTTTCCGAAAACAACTGATAGTCTGAATCTTGAAAGACAAAATATGACATATCCATTAAATCTTTATGATTAAGCGACTTATCTTTTCCCGCCCATATTGTTCCCTCTTTTATCTTCTCAAGTCCTGAAATCACTCTTGCAAAGGTGGTTTTCCCGGTACCATTTAAGCCTATAAGACCAATGGCTTTTCCACACTCCATATTGAAATCAAGATGATTTAAGATGTACTTGTTTTGTTTCTTTCCATCCTTAGCTACATTCGGATAGCAAAATCTCAAGCCTTTTCCGTTGATACTTTCATCATTTAATTGATATGAATCTTTCTTCTCACTTATCCTGTATTCTTCTAATTCAAGAGTTCTTAGTCCATTTTCATCCCAAAACTCCCCTTCAAGATGGATAACTTCTTCCCGACTCAAGTCCTGTGCAATCTCTCCATCT
>CAMYBS010000038.1 GCA_947254025.1 uncultured Clostridia bacterium | reverse complement strand
TTCTTGCCTTCATAGAAAGCTTCGCCTAGACCAAGCATAGGTAGAACCATGTGAGCAAGTGGAGCTAAGTCACCTGATGCACCAAGTGAGCCCTTCTCAGGTATACATGGAGTAACACCCTTATTAAGCATAGCTACAAGAGTTTCGATAGTTTCAAGTCTTGCTCCAGAGTAGCCTTTAGATAAAGAGTTAGCTCTTAGTAGGATGATGGCTCTAACGATGTCTTCGTCAAATAAATTGCCAACACCACAAGAGTGTGACATGATTAAATTCTTTTGTAGATTCTTAGTCATATCCTTAGAGATATGTACTTCAGAGAACTTTCCAAAGCCAGTTGTGATTCCGTAGATAACTCTTTCTTCTTCAACAAACTTGTCAACAAGCTTTCTTGACGCAATGATCTTTTCCTTTGCGTCCTTTGAGATTTCAACCTCAGCATGACATCTTGCAACCTTGACAACGTCTTCGATTGTAAGATCTTTTCCATTGATAACGATCTTTCCCATAATATCCTCCTTTTATTATGTTAGTACTCTGATAAAGTAAAAAGGAACGCACACAGCGTTCCTTCTATCTATAAATATTAAAATTGTGAGCAAATAAATAATTGTGTATGTAAGTCATACCTCTCACCTCATCAATAAGTATTATACCATAGATAAAATTTATAGTCAAGGACAAAATATATCGATAAGGCATGGGTATATATAAAAGAGGTGATATATATGGAATGCGTAAATCTATATACAAGGCAGCACGAGAACAGCTTGTACGAGCTTAAAAACAAAGGCGTTATACAGAACAAAAGACTCTATGTAAGCCTACATATGAGAGACATCTCAGACTACTTCTTAGAAAAGTACGACCACTTTGTGAAGATGGCAGCAAAGAGAGTAGCTAAGAATGATGATGTAGCCTACCCAATATGGTGCAGCGTCTCAAAGGCTAACTGCCTAAAGCCTATAGAGAAGGAAGTCGTGTATGCAATCACAGTGCCAAAAGATGAAGTCATCTACTTCGACGGCGCTAAGTGGGACCTTGTGCTTAACAATCAGTACGTGCCACTTGACAAAGAAGATGCAAAGCGCTTCGAGAACGTGCTTAAAAAGTGCGGTGCAGACAAGGTATACAACATCTTCGAGCGTAAGTATGACGGGATCTTTGACGACATAAGAGAAGAAATCGTATCTAGCTGGGAGAGAATATTCGATATCACAGACAGAAGCGAGTTCGTCGTGCAAGCAAACCTTTGGCAGATAAAGAAGGAGTGGGTTAAGCATATAGTTTATCCATGAGATGACTTTTTTGAAGTGGTGAGTGATATGGAAGAGACGTGGAAGAATTAATTTTGCGTCTATCTGGCGAATACTATAAACATGAAAAGGGTCAAGCAGTGTTGCTTGACCCTTCTTTATCTGTGAATTATTTAATTTCTTTATTAGAAAGTACCGTACCTATAATCAACTTTCATAAAACCATCAAACTCATGTACAAAAGTATGACCATTCTTATCTTTATAGAAAACTTGTGTAACCGTTGGATATTCTAATTTTTTAATAATTGTTTTTACCCTAACGGCACTCTTTAGATCAAAACCAGTCCTTTTTATAAAGCTTTGAACTTTATCAAAAGTCTCTTTATAATATTGCTCAATTTCCTCAACTGTATCATCTTCAGTGAAAAGCATATCATCGGATTTAAAATAAGCCTTAGCAAAAGCTTTGTAATCATCTTTTAATAAAGCGTCAAACATTTTATACAAAGAACTAGCATCATGATTATTTTCTTCCATTTTCTTTAAATAAGCGTCATCTACGACAACTGCAGGACCAAAACGTACATCATTTATAGTGCCTTTATCTCCTTTAACAAATAATGCTTCCATGCTTTTAACATTATCATAATTAAAATTGTAGCTTACAATATCAGTATCGTTATATTTTACCTCAGTCTTTTTAATATCTTTATATTCTTTATGATAATCAACACCAGTTTCTTGAGTATTAATTTCAAATAAATCTAAGTAGCCGTCTTTATCTTCATTTTTATCGAAGAAACCCTTGAAGCTATCATTGCCGTATATATCCCTATAAATCTTTTCTAGCTTAGGAATATCTTCCCTAACGTATGCATCATAAAGTTCTTTTGCAAGCTTTAATTTATCTTCATCACTTTTACTTGCTTCTTTCTTTTCTTCTACCGGCTTTTCTTCTTTTTCTTCTACCTTTCCATCACTCTTCAAAACGATAGTTTTATTCTTTGCATCATAGCCCACACCAAAGCCTACAAGCCTACCAAGATCTCTTAGTTGCATATAATTATTGCCTTTTATAAGAGCTGTCTTTATGTCTTTTGCTTCGCCGTTAACCATAATTTTCTTAACTTCTAACACAGCTTTTGCTTTAGCATCTTTGATAGCTGCAAGGTCACCAGCTTCTTTAGTATAAGGCTTATCTGTTTCAACTATGACTAAATTCTTTTCAGCATCATATCCAACGTTGAATTGTGACTTTTTAGCTGTCATGATGGCTGCAACGTCACGAAGTTTTACATAGTTATGCCCTTCAATGTTGTAAGCGCCAATGTCAACAGCTTGTCCGTCAAGCGTAATTTTTTGGCTAGTCTTTCTAGCATCGGCTGTCTTGCTTTCAGCAAACGCTGTTGGCAGTAGTGTTACTAGCATTAATATTGCAAGTAACAGTGAAATTTTCTTCTTCATAAAAAACCCTCCTTAAATAAATTTGTTAACTTCATTATACTACTTAAGAAATATAAAAGCAAGAAAGAAGGGAGCAAAAGCTCCCTTCTTTCTGTATGAACTATTTATTTTCTTTTTCTACCTTAGTATCTTTTTCTACCTTAGTATCTTTTTCTTCTTTTACTTCTTTTGTGTCTTCTTTCTTATCTTCTTTCACTTCTTCTTTCTTATCCTCTTTCACTTCTTCCTTCTTATCTTCTTTCACTTCTTCCTTCTTATCTTCTTTCTTATCTTCTTTTACTTCTTCTTTCTTTTCATCTTTTGTTCTGCATGTAATACTTAAACTTACATAAGAAGGTGAGTAATTGTATTGCATTTCAAGTTGATCCTTAGTTCCATAGTCAAATGTATATATTAAAACTGTGCTTGTAAAGAATCTGATTGTTCTGCTTGTATAAGTGTACTTATCCTTCAATACATCAAAGCCCTTTGTCTTTTCTTCAATGTGCTTCATCATCTTGTCCTTGTCGCCATCTAGTCCTAGGCTCTTGAAGTTTTCGTAAGCAGCATCATAGTCCTTTTTAGCATAATTATAATGAAGAGTCCAAACTGGTGCAGTGTTTAGGCTAAAGTTCAAATCCTTAATGTCATAATAATTTTTTGCATAGCCGTCCTTATAATGGTCTACTTCGTAACTATTTATACCTATTAGGTAGTTGTCTCCACTTTCTGGCACAAAGAAGTCAAAAGTTATTGTGTATTTAGGACAGTTGAAAAATACCATGTAGCCCTTGCCATCGGCGTAGTTTTCAATTCTCTTTTCTACCATGTAATCCTTGTTATACTTAATAATATTTGCTTTCAATTGTGAAACATAGCTTTGGCAATCTTCATCAGATAAGTTATTAAAAGTTAGCTCTTTGATATACTTGTTTTGATCTTCTTTGTTATCATCTGCCATGGCATTGTAGAAGCCAATAATTCTCTTAAAAATTTTCTCATCATCTTCAGTGAATTCACTTGTTATAAAGCCGTCATAGCTTGGATCGTCTCCATATTTAGACTCTAGTTCTATAGTGCTAGTCTTCTTGTCATAGTTGATGCTAAAGCCTACAAGCTTAGCTAAGTCTCTAAGTTTTAAGTAGTTGTTGCCATTGATAAAAGCAGTTTGAGCGCTCTTTTCTTGATAGATTTCAGAGCCTTCAGGGTTGTGGTTTATCAAAACATTTTTAACTGACATCTTAGCCTTTGCCTTTTCATCCTTTAGCTCTTCAAGGTCGCCTTTAATCTTCTTGTAATCTCTGCCCTTTAGAATGATAAAAGAATTATTTTCCTTGTCATAAGCAACGTCGAACTTCATTTCTGTGCCATTGAACATAGCAGCAAGGTCACGTAGCTTGATGTAGTTGGAGTTATTGATGTTGTAGAAGCCAACCTTTACTTCTTTGCCATCAAGAGTTAATTTTTGACTAGTCTTTCTAGCCTCTACTGTTTTGCTTTCAGCAAATGCTGTTGGTAGTAGTGTTACTAGCATTACTATTGCAAGTAACAGTGAAATTTTTTTCTTCATTAAAAAACCCTCCTTAAATGAATTTATTAACTTCATTATACTACTAAAGAGTTATAAAAGCAATCCACTTTATATAATTATACTTAATACTTTATCTCTATTTATTAAAAATATTTAATAATTACTTTACACACAAGCTTATCCACATCAGAGATCGCTATTTCACAATTATAAACATACTTATCCACGTTATCCACAGGTCATTTTTATAAAAATAGTGCTTGACAAAGCTATTTTCTTGTGATTTTTAATTTATCCACAGACTTATCCACAGGCGTGCCCTATAATATTGCCCACTGCAATAAAAAAGCTCTGCTCGCAAACGAACAAAGCTTAAACTCATATTATTAATCGTCACCATCAACTAGATCTGATGAAACATCTGGAAGGCTCCACCTGTACTTCATTGACAAAAGCCTTAAGACTACTGTAGTCACAACTCCCATAAAGAAGGCAAAGTTTGCTCCATATGGTCTTAGAATAATGAAGGCTACAGCTCCAAGTAATGAGGCAACTGCGTATATGGTGTTTTTTGTGAATATAATCGGTATGGTATCTGACAAAAGGTCTCTCATAACTCCTCCACCGCAACCTGTGATCACGCCGACGAAGATTAATAGGAAGGGGTTGTGCATGTAGCCGCGCGCTATGCCGACTGTTACGGCACTGGCTGTGAATATGCCAAGGCCTATGGCGTCAAGCACTGAGGCGATTTGAGTGTATTTAATCATAAATTCTCTGTCAACACCTTTTAAGCTGAGTATCTTTATCTTCTTCGATAAGAATATGATAAGGATCAAGGCTGTCACTATCGAAACGCTTGTGTATGTAGTGTCTCGAAATGCCATGGGCGGAGTGATGCCTAGTGTGATGTCCCTTATGATGCCGCCACCCACCGCTGTGATTATGGCCAAGACCACTATGCCAAAGATGTCCATGCCCTTTCTAATCGCAACAAGTGTTCCCGACGATGCGAAGGCGACTGTGCCGACTATTTCTGCTATATAGTAAAATTTCTCGTAATCCATAGTATCTCCTCTCTGGGATAATTATACCACAAAATTGATTTTTCTGTGATAATATTTGGACGCGCACATAAAAAAGTGCACATCAAGCGATATGCACCTTCTATACTATTATATATTACGATCTCTTCTTAATCCATGTAATGATCTCGTCAAGTCTTCTTTGTCTATGCTTTGGCTTACCCGAACGGCTTAGCTCGTGGTTCTCGCCGTGGAAGATAACTATCTTTGAGTCGACTCCGAAGTACTTAAGAGCTGTAAACATTTGCACGCCTTGTTCAAGTGGGCATCTGTAGTCCTCGTCCGAGTGTATGAAAAGCGTTGGAGTCTTGACCTCGCTCGCATATTTTAATGGAGAGCGCTCCCATAACGCTTCAGGCGATAGGAACGGATCTGCAAGGTTTTGATCAGTCGCAAAGTAGTAGCCGATGTCCGATACGCCGAAGAAGCTTAGCCAGTTCGATATAGAGCGTTGCGACGCAGCCGACTTGAACCTGTTAGTGTGACCTATGATCCAGTTAGTCATAAAGCCGCCGTAGCTACCACCCGTTACGTGAAGGTTGTCCCTGTCTATGTCCTCATACCTTTCCAAAGCCGCATCCGTGAACTTCATCAAATCGTCGAAGTCGATAGTGCCGTACTTACCTCTGATATTCATAAAGTCGTTGCCTCTACCATCAGCACCTCTTGGGTTAGTGAATAAAACAAAGTAGCCTTGCTTTGCAAAGTATAAGTACTCGTGATATAGAAGCTCCCCAGTAACAGTCTTAGGTCCTCCGTGCACCTCAAGTATCGCAGGGTATTTCTTGCCCTTCTTGTATCCATCAGGCTTAATCACAAAGCCCTCAAAGTCAATATCGTCATTCTTAAAAGTAATCTTCTCATATGGCTTAGCCTTCCAAGCCTTCACTAAAGCCTCGTTTATGGCTGTCACTTTCTTAAACTTGCCCTCTTCAAACTTGTAGACCTCTTGCAAGTTGTAGTCAAGCATGCCGATGGCGTAGATGCCACTCTCACAGACGTCAAACTCGTCAACAGAGCCTACAACCTTAGAAAGTCTTTCCACTTTGCCAGCCTTGTCAATGGCGAATAGATCTGCGCTATTCGCAAGTGTAGCTATGAAGTAAAGCTTGTCCTTCACTGCCCTAAATGAGTAGCCGCCGCCATAACGAAGGTCCGATCCAACAGATGAGCCGATGGACATATCAAAGTCATCGTTAATGCACTTAATGCCTTCCTTAGACTTGTCGATCAGGTAGACCTTCATATTTTGGTTTATGCCGTGCGCCTCTTGGTCAGTCGCAAATATAAAGACATCTCCATCTGCGTAGCGTGGTCCGTAGTAAGTTAAGCCCTCATCGTACTCAAGCTTCACAGATTTATCGCTCTCAAAGCTATATACATAAAGCTGACTCTTTAAAGGCGCCTTGTCAGTGTATGACTCCGAAGTGTAGATAATCTCCGACTTGTCAGGAGCTATGTCGTAGCTAGATACATTAGTAAAGTCATCAGTAAGAATCTTAAGAGCGCCACTCTTTATATTGTAGATGGCAAGCGAAGTACGAATCTTGTTGATGTAGCCAGCGCCATTTAAGTAGAAAGGAATCTCGTCATATATAGTGTAGTCGTCCTCTTGTTTAATCTCAGCCGACTTCTTCTCATAAGTCTCCTGATCCATGTCCTTAAAGTGCCTAATCTTCTCAGAGTTTGAGATAGTAAGCACAAGATTGTCCTCATCCAAAACGCGCACACTGTTTATAGGGTACATAAGCCTAAATAGCTCCTGTCTCTCTCCGCCAGTAAAGCTTAAGCGGTAAACAATAGACGCATACTTTCTTTTTTCATCAGACTTTACAAAAATGATTCCACTATTGTCAACAGCATAAGTAGAAGAGACGTCATTAGTAGACAGTCTCTTCAAAGAATCATTCT
>CAMYBS010000037.1 GCA_947254025.1 uncultured Clostridia bacterium | reverse complement strand
ACTGTAAGTGATTTTACTTCTTCAATTAAATTTGTAACTTTTTCTGACATTATAAATACCTCCAAAAATTTTTTTATGCTTCTTTTGCTTTTTGTTCAGCAATTTGGTTAAGAGCTACAACTAAGCCCTTCATAGTTCCATTTAATACGTTTGCAAAGCCTTGGATTGGTCCGTTTAAGCCACCAAGTACTTGTGCGATAAGAACTTCCTTCGATGGTAGTTCTGATAATTGTTTTAATTGATCAAGTCCAAAGATGTCTTTGTTAACTAAACCAACTTTGATTTCAAGTTTGTCGTTTCCTTTTGCAAACTTGTATGCTACTTTTGCAGCTGAGCTTGGGTCGTCGTATGCAAATGCTACTGCATTTGTTCCTTCCAAGTACTCGTCTAGTCCTTCAACGCCGATTTCGTGTAGAGCGAATCTAAGCATTGTGTTTTTGTATACTTTGTACTCTACGTTGTTTTCTCTGCATTGTTTTCTAAGGTCTGTAACGTCTGCAACATTTAATCCCTTGTAGTCCATAAGAACTACGGATTCTGATTTTTCAAGTTTTTCTTTAATTTCTTGAACTACTTGTTTCTTTTGTTCTAAAACATGTTCTTTCACTATTTCACCTCCACTGGAAAAATAGGAACCTTAGCTCTCGGCTAAGCCCGTTTAAGTCTATGTCAATAAAAAACCCTCTTATAGACATAAGGGGGTTGATACTGGCTATCTATCCTCGGTAGGTAATTAAGCTTAACGCTCCTACTGTCTACGGTTATATATTCCTATTAAATTAACTCTGCTAACTAGTTTATTATATCAAATGCTTTGTGAGTTGTCAACAGTTTATTCAGTAATTTTTGAGCTGTTTACTCTTACTCCAGGACCCATAGTCGATGTAAGTGTAACTGATCTTAAATACTTTCCTTTTGCTGCAGCTGGTTTAGCTTTGATGATAGCTGACATGATAGCGTCAAAGTTTTCTCCAAGCTTTTCAGGGCCAAATGATACTTTTCCGATAGGGCAGTGAATAATGTTTGCTTTGTCTAAACGATATTCTACTTTACCGGCTTTGATATCTTTGATTGCCTTTCCAAGTTCGAATGTAACTGTTCCTGACTTAGGGTTTGGCATTAAGCCCTTAGGTCCTAGTACCTTACCTAGTCTACCGATAAGACCCATAGTATCTGGTGTTGCAACGATAACGTCGAAGTCGAACCAGTTTTCTTTTTGAATCTTTTCAACCATGTCTTCTGCTCCAACATAGTCTGCGCCTGCTTGTTTAGCTTCTTCTTGTTTGTCTGCCTTTGCGATAACTAAAACTTTTTTAGTTTTACCTGTACCGTGTGGTAGTACTACTGCGCCTCTTACTTGTTGGTCTGCATATCTTGAGTCAACACCTAATCTGCAGTGTAGTTCAACAGTTTCGTCAAATTTAGCCTTTGCTAGTTTAACTACTAGACCGATGGCATCTTTTGCGTCAAAGTATTCTTGTCTATCGAATTCTTTTAAACTGTCTTGGTATTTTTTACCTCTTTTTGCCATTTTCTAACCTCCTTGTGGTATTAACGATTTTTCTCCCACCTGTAAGTAGAATTACTCTTCTACTTCAACGCCCATACTTCTTGCAGTTCCAGCAACCATGCTCATAGCTGCTTCTACACTTGCTGCATTTAAGTCTGGCATCTTCAATTCTGCGATCTCCTTAACTTGATCTTTTGTAAGTTTTGCTACTTTCTTCTTGTTTGGTTCGCCTGAACCGCTTTGAATGTTAAGAGCTTTCTTGATCAATACTGGAGCTGGTGGTGTCTTTGTGATAAAAGTAAATGATCTGTCTTGATATACTGTTAAAACAACTGGTATAATTAGACCTACTTTATCTTGAGTCTTAGCATTGAACTCCTTTGTAAATTGCATAATATTTACGCCGTGTGGTCCAAGTGCAGTTCCTACCGGTGGTGCAGGTGTAGCTTTTCCAGCCGGTATTTGAAGTTTGACAATTGCACTAACTTTTTTTGCCATATTCGCACCTCCTCGATTATTGTGCTAATGCACTTATATATATTATCTTAAATGATAATAGCTATTTAGTGATAGGGCTTACTTGGTAGTATTCAAACTCTACTAGTGTGTCCCTACCGAACATATTAACAGAACACTTTATTGTTCCTGCGTCTTCGTTGACTGAATCTACAACTGCTTCGAAACCCTTGAACGGTCCGTCTGTAACGGCTAGGTGGTCTCCGTGTTTGTAGTTTATGTCTTTCTTTGTATCGTCGATAATCGACTTTGTGTGAACGCCTAGGTTATAAAGTTCTTTCTCTGTTAATGGTATTGGTTTTGATTGTGGTCCAACAAAACCTGTTACTCCTCTGGTATTTCTTACTAGATACCATGATTTATCGTTGATAATCATCTTGACTAGCACGTAGCTTGGGAATATCTTTCTGGATTTGATTTTTTTGACGCCATCCTTTTTTTCTACGTATTCTTCTGTAGGCACTTCAACTTTAAACACTCCGTCAGCTGTGCCACGATTAACTATCATCTTTTCAATTGTAGCTTTTACCTTGTTTTCATATCCTGAATACGTATGGATTACATACCATTGGGCATCTGCTTCTCTATCTGATAAATCGATAGATGTAGCTTTGTTTTCGTTTAAATCTAAATCACTCATTGTTATTTAATAATTAGTTTAAATAATGCGCCAATTCCCAGGTCAATAAGGTAAACTAATGCTGCTACTGCAACGCTAATTCCAATTACAACTAATGTGTAATTAGTTAAATCCTTTTTACTAGGCCAAATAACTTTTCTCATTTCAGCTTTAACGCCTTTTAAGAATGTACCTGTTTTACCTTTCTTTTCCATGCTATCAACTCCTAAAAATTATTTTGTTTCCTTATGTGCTGTGTGTTTCTTGCAGAACTTGCAATACTTTTGAAGTTCAATTCTTTCTGTTGTGTTCTTTTTATTCTTCTTTGTTGTGTAATTTCTTTGATTGCATTCTGTACAAGCTAATACGACCTTTTCTCTCATTATATACACCTCCTACTCATATAATACTCTAAAAAGTATTATACAACTACCTATATATATTATCGTAGTTTCGTCAATTTGTCAAGCGTTTTTTAAATTATTTTGATATAAAATTTATTATCTTAGTCGTCACTCTTTATATTAGTCGTCATATCTGTATTAATATCTGTTGTCATAGCCGTCGTCATATCTATAGTCATCGTATCTATAGTCATATCTGTCGTTTGACTTGTAGCGATCACCAAAGCCATTTTTATCAATGCCATCGTTTAAACAGCCGCTGTTTGCACTTGGATACTTACTTTCGTCCCACCTATGATCTTTTGACATCTCTCTGTCGTCTATAAGAAAATACTTATACCTAAGCATATCTCTTCCACTGCTTGAAACAGGGTCGTCCCACGTAGTATCTATATGATAAAGCCTTCCATCAATCTCAACTAAGTTCCAAGCGTGTCCGCCCCAGCCTGAAGAGTTATTCGCCTCGCCACTTATTAATTGCGATTTTAATCCAACTTCTTTAGCAAGTAGCTCAAAAGTTTCCGCATATCCTTGGCAAATTGCTGTGCCGTACTTAAATATAGATAGAGGTGTATATACTTTTGTTCCATCTGAAAGTGTGTACTCACCACTCTTATACTGGTCATAAGCATATCTTGTGTTATTAACTATCCAGTCGTGTATATATTTTGCTTTATCATAATCGCTTTTACCTTCGACAGCTCTGACTATGTCATCAATCTGTCTTAAATAAGTTTCAAGCTCTTCTTTGGATATTGAATATTTATAGTTTAATTTTTTAGTATAATTAGCTATAAGACCTCCATCTTCTATAGCGCCAAAGTATTCAGGTCTTGTTCTTGCATCCATTTTTAATTGATAGTCGATAGAATATTTACCACTATATGTGCTCGGGTCATATGAAAAAGTGAATTCTTCTTCGCGATTTCTAAGAGCTAATAAAAACTTTTCTAGAGCTTCTTCATATGAGTTTACAAAATCTTTTGATTCACGAGCTTTTTCAAGTTCACTTTTTTGGGATATCTCACTTTGGTTTTGCACATTATTTTCTTGTGTAGTATTTGTATCGTTATCCATAAAATTAAAGAGATTTTGTTTAAATTCATCTATCATATTGTTAAGGTCGTTCGCTGCTCCAACATTGTAGTTTTCTCTTAATCCTACTACGTTAAAATCGAAATTAAAAAGATTGTTTTCTTTAGCATGATTTAATTCGTCCCTATCTATGAAGATGTTTTTTGTTTGCATATTATATATAAGACTTGCGACTTCAGCTCTCGAAAGTGGACTTGCTGGATTAACTTTATTTTTGTTATCTCCTCTAACAACGCCCATGTCTTTTAAAATGCAAAAGTCTCTCACACGTTTAACTAGCTTACTATCGTTAAATGTTAAATTTGCTTGCGGCGTTTTATTTGGAAATAATTGCCCAAGTAGTCCAAAGGCTTCGTCTCTTGTAATCAAAGCACTGCCATCAAAGTAAATTCCATTTTTTATAAGCCCTAAGGCTACCAAATCATTTAAATATGCTGAGAACCAATCGTTTGGAGCAACATCTTGTGACTGAAGAATGTAGTCTTGATTGTCAAAGCCTTTTAGCTTTGCAAGTATTGTAACGAACTCTGCTCTTGTAATCTTTTTGTTCGGCTTAAATGTACCGTCTTGGTATCCTGTGAAGTATCCAAGATTCGATGTGTACTCTATATATGGTTTTGCCCAATGCTTTGCTATATCGGTAAATGTTTGTGCGTCTGTCTTATTAGTGAATGTGCAAAGAAGTACAAATGCTAGCAATGCGAGTATAAATTTTTTCTTCATAATTACCTCCAAAGTATATTTATAAATTTAAATCCTTTAGCTTTTCTAGTTCCGTCTCATCGATGCCAGATATCTTCATATTGTTTATCATGTTAATCTTCTTCGAAATTCTCTTTTGTGTTCGCTTTGAGTTCTCTATCTCTATTGCGAGCTCTCTTGAGCTAAGTCTTGAGGCGCCTCTTTGAAAGATGAGGCTCTGCTCTGCGAGGTCACTGGTTGCGACTCTGATCCTATAGCCATACGGCATATTCGCAACTTCGCGCTCTATATATGAGTCGGCTGTCATGTTTTCTTTCGTGAAAACGATTTCAAGGCCCTTTATGACTTTCCTCTCACCTTGATTGCCTTTAATGAGGTGACCGTCGTAGACTAGTATGATGCGTTCTTTGTTGTAGCGCATGTACTCTTCTAGGATGTTCTCCAATTCATCGCGGGCTGCCTCTAGCGACTCTTCCTTTCTATCTCTCAAATGCTCCCAAGAGTTGATGACGTTGTAGCCATCAACAAAGAGTATATGCCTAAGCTTTTTCTTTTTCATCCTTTTGTCTTAAGATTTCATACATGGCAATGGCTGCTGCGTTTGATGCGTTTAGTGAGTTTGTCTTGCCAAACATAGGTAGACTGATGATAGCGTCGCAGTTCTTTCTTACTAAGTCTGAAAGTCCCTTGCCTTCTGAGCCAACTACTAGTGCAACCGGGCCTAATAAGTTCGCCTTTGTGTACTTTTCTCCGTCCATGTCTAAGCCGTAGATCCAAACGTTTCTCTCTTTAAGCTCGTTTATGGTTTGATTAAGGTTTGTCACGTTTACGACTAGCATGTTATCAACTGCGCCTGCTGATGCCTTGTAAACTGTTTCGTTCACCATGGCTGACCTTCTCTTTGGTATGATGACTGCGTGCACTCCTGCGCACTCAGCTGTTCTGATTATGGCTCCAAGGTTGTGTGTGTCTTCTATGCCATCTAAGATAACGAAGAATGGATCCTCGCCTTTTTCTTCTGCAAGCTTAAAGCCATCTTCCAATGTTTTATATTCGAAGCCTGCTGTGAATGCAACGACTCCTTGATGCACCTCGCCTTTTGATAGTGAGTCAAGCTTTTCTCTCTCGACTCTTTGAACTATGATGCCATGTTCATTCGCAAGGCTTAGTATTCTACCTATAGAGCCTTTTAGCTCGCCCTTTTGCACATATAATTTGTCGATGGCTCTATCATTTTTCAAAAGTTCCATAACGGGATTTCTTCCGTATATATATTGTTCTTCCAATTTAATCCTCCAAACATTTCTTAACTAAATCTAGTAGTCTAGTGTAGTCTTTCTTCAAAAACAGATATGCAATGAGAGCTTCAAAGCCTGTTGATACCTTGTATGCACTGTTGTCTGTGTTCTTAGGTGCCTTGTGCGACTTGTGATTTCTGGCTCTTTTAAATACATAAAGCTCGTCTTCTGTGAGATCGTCCTTGATTTTCTCAAAGGCATCTCTTTGCGCATAGGCACTTACATACCTTGTCGATAGCTTTTGCAGCTCGTACGCCTTTAGCGGTTCTTTCGCAATGTAGTAGCGCACGAAGAGCTCATAGACAGCGTCGCCAATGTAGGCAAGCCTTATAGGGCTCATCTCGTTTATCTCGGCATCAGAGTACTCTATGCCGAAAAGCTCTGTTATATCTAGATCCTTTCCCATCTTTGTCCGTCTTTGCTATCTATAATCTTTATGCCCATAGCTAGTAAGTCATCTCTGATCTTGTCTGCCTTAGCATAATCTTTATTTGCTCTTGCTTCGTTTCTTTCGTCTATCATCTTTTTAATCTTATCTTCATCTTCGCCAAGTGATGCATCCGACTCGTCTTCTTTCATCACGGCTTCGCTATCGTCAAGACCTAGAACTCTTAATAAATCGTTTAGCTTTGCTTCGATGTACTTCGCGCTTTCGTAGTCGTCGTCTCCAAGCTTGTTTATGATCTTAACTATGTTAAAAATCCTTGTAAGTGCGTCCGCAGTGTTGAAGTCATCGCTCATAGCTGCAATAAAGCCTGCTACTTCATTATCAACGTCTTTGATAATCTCGTCTGAGGCTTTTTTGCCTGTATCCTTAATGGCTTCAAGCCTCTTAAGAGCGTTGTGTATCCTCTTAATCGAGTTCTTTGCGCCTTCCATGCCTTCTTTTGTAAAGTTCATAGGCTTTCTGTAGTGAGTCGATAGTATGAAGAACCTAACAGTATCCTTGTCATAGTCATCAAGCAAATCCTTAAGCAAAATGAAATTGCCTAGTGACTTACTCATCTTCTTGCCATCGACATTGACCATGCCGTTGTGTAGCCAATATTTAGCGAATGGCTTACCTGTTAGTGCCTCACTTTGCTGAATTTCATTCTCATGATGAGGAAACTCTAGGTCGCTACCGCCAGCATGTATATCAAGCGTATCTCCTAGTATCGCCCTACTCATAGCCGAGCACTCAATGTGCCAGCCAGGTCTACCCTCGGACCATGGTGATGCCCAGTGCGGTTC
>CAMYBS010000036.1 GCA_947254025.1 uncultured Clostridia bacterium | reverse complement strand
TATGGATAAGAGCAAAACATTAAAAGTTAAATTCAAAGAAAAACCAGCTCCACCAACAGCTCACAGCATAACTGTCATCGCATACTCTCACGGCTCAGCTTCCGCAAGCAAGAGCTCAGCTAATCCAGGCGATCTCATCAGCATAAGCGTTTACCCAGACCACGGCTACGTAGTTGACGAGATCTTCGTAAAAGACGCAGCCAATGCGTTGATATCAAGAAACGACTACAATTTCTACATGCCAAACAGTGCAGTAAATGTTTATGTATACTTCAAGCCATACTTCTACGACTATGACTACGACTACTATAGACCATATAGACCACATAGACATACAGAAGACAAGAAAGAGGACAAGAAATCTGAAGACAAAGCTATTGACAAGGATACTAAGAAGCCAGTAGAAAAGACAGAGTCAGAAGTGGTACTTAGTATCGGCTCAAAAGATATGAATAATAAGTACAATGGCATAGCTTCTAAGAAGGGCATGGACGTAGCTCCATATATCAAGAACGGTAGAACTATGCTTCCAATTAGATATATCGCTGAAGCCTTAGGCATGGGTGTTACTTGGGATGCAAAGACAAGAACAGTCATCATCGAGGATATGTTCTACAGAGTTGAAATACCTGTTAACACAAACAAAATTATTGTCAATGGAAAAACTTATACAAGCGACGTAAAACCTGAAATTAAGAATAACAGAACAATGCTTCCTATCGCGAACATCGCAAGAGCTCTTGGCCTTAAAGATGGCGAAGACATCATCTGGGACAACGTTAAAAAGCAAGTCGTTATAAGAAGAATATACAGTAGATAAGAAAATTAACTTACGTAAATTTTCTTGCGATTCTAAAGAAAATTAACTTACGTAAATTTTCTTGCGAATTTAAATATAAAGAAAGTTTACTCACGTAAATTTCTTGCGATTTTTAATATTCTCATATTAAAAATCTAAAAAGATTTAAATTCTAAAATACTTCATATTTAAAATCTAAATTTTGGAAGTCCTAGCAAGGTCCGTGTGCTCACTCCGCGCGGATTTTTGCTAAAGAAAGCAAAAGTTTTCTTTTCATAGACCTCTCCCAAATGGTCCTGCCAAAGTGGCGGGATCATTTTTTTGAGTGGATTTGTTTTTTTGAGTAGAATTGTTTTAAAGAAAATTTACTTATGTAATTTTTCTTGCGATTTTAAATATTTTAATATTTAAAATCTATGAAGTTAAAATCTTTTTCAAATTCGCAAAAATATTTCGAAGAAAATTTATTTGCAAAAATTTTCTTGTAAAATTTAATATTTTCATATTAAATTTTTCAAAAATCACCCTTTTGGGTGATGTGCAAAAGTGTTAATGGATGTAAAATAAAAGAAAATTTATAATGATAAATTTTCTTGCGATTTAAAATATTTACATATTTTAAATCTAACTAGAAAGAAATATCTTTCAAAGAAAAGGAGTGAGAATTATGAAAAAGATTTCTAGAAGCATAATTATTTTTATGCTTCTATCTGCATTATTATTATTATCTAGCTGTCAAAAGTCAAATGACGTAGCGAGTGAGACGGGTGCTGAGAAAAATGCAAAAACTGAGGACAAAATGGATGATGATGCAAAAACTGAGGACAATAAAGATGATGATGCTGATAGTGGCAAGACCATAAGCAAGACTAAAGAGACACTAAAGTACGTTAAGGGTGCCAACTTCGGCTCTATGTCTTCTTATGTCGTGGATAAAGAGATTTGGAAGGACTTTGTTGACGAAAAGTATATAGACTATGTAAGTAAGGAAGGCCCTGGCATGCACTTACCTAGAGTGCTTTTGGACAGCGCCGATGCAAAGGACGCAAATAAAGAGATTGACGAGACTGAAAAGTGCCTTAGGGAGCTATACGAAAAGCACGAAAGCGAGATAGAGGACGGTGACCCAGGTATTTACGCGGACTTCTCTGTGTATCAAGACGAAAGCGTTCTAAGCATTATGATTGAAACATACTGTTTTTGGGAGGGCGATTACCCTACGTACGAAGTATTTAACTTTTCTCTACCTGATGGCAAGTACATCTCCGACTTTGATCTAATGAAGCACTTCGGCGCAGAAAAGGATGAAGTGCTTGCTAGTATTGAAAATAGTTTAAAGGAAGATAGGGATTTAAACACCAAAATGTATTACCCAGACGTACATGATTATACGTTTATAAATTCGCCAAATAACTACATTGGCATAGTTTTAAATCATTTATGGGACGATTTTGCTTCAACAAATCGCCAAATATATATAGACGAGGTCGGCAAGCCTAATTTTATCTTTAATCAAAGTTGCTACTTTAATTTTATGGGTCCTGTAACTTTAGAGCTTAAGTTAAATAAATTTGATACGAATCCAATCTCAAGTGAATATATAAGGACGGCTAGAAAATTAGGCATAGATCCAAAGGACGAAAAATACAAAGCCTTAGTCATTTACTTAGGCTCAGCTTACGACGAAGAAAGCCTTAAGGACACGCTTTTAAAGTTAATTGTTTGGAGAGATAATTTTTCTAACTATGATGATTCAAACCTATTGCTATCATTAGGCGATGGCGAAGGATCTGAAACGCCGATCTTAAAAGGTCAGGAGTGCTACCTAGTAGTGCCTAAGTACAAAAACGCTTCAATTATGCTTAAAGAGCTAAAACTTTCTGAGGGAGGCGAGCTAAAAGAAGTGGTTAATAACTACATGGACAATTGCGCGTGCTCTGGAGCTACACTTGTCTGTCAAAATATTAGCGAGATAGCACCAAACGCGAAGATCACAATAAGGTATAGAGATGATGTTCTTGAGTTTTCGCCAAGTATCAGCCAAAAAGATGGCAGCGTGATCTTGCCAGATGAAGCCTACGACGCAGAAGACCTAGTTGATTGGGACAAACTAATCGGGGGAGATGCCTACCCAGGAAATATCTTTGACATACTTAAGAATATGATGCCAAAGGGTTAGAGATTAAGAAAAATAGGAGGATAAAAAAATGAGAAAAAGATTATCCATATTATTAGTTCTGGCAATGATTTTCTCATTAGTGGCATGCGGTAAAAAACCTCTTGACGACAAGGCAGATAAGGCAAGCGAAAAGGTAAAAAACAAGGCAGACACAGAAAAGAAAGAAGAAAAGAAGGAAGAAGCAAAAGCCAAGGGCATGATAGAGGTTCACGGTGAAGGCATATTTACAACTCCAGAAGGCATCGAAGAGCTCAGTGAAGAAAGATTAAAAGAAATATATGAATATTTTGATGCCAAGCATTTAAAAACTGAGGGCATGACCTATGAAGAAGTAGAAGAATACATTGGCGTGCCAGGTGCTCACTTTGTAGACTATGATGAAGAAAATGAAAATGGAGAGCTTACAAAAAGCATTTTTTGGTATTCACCAGACTACTTCCTTTCTATGGTGTTTACTGCTGACAAGGATAGTCCTGATGACTTTGGCCTCACAGAGACTTGGGCCATGCCAAAGGCCATTGACGAAGATGTAGAAGACCCAGTATCAGAAAATGAAGAAAAACCGACAGTAGCATATTCAGATGAGACAGGCATGGTTGAGGTTACAGGTGGAAGCCAAAATATATATCCAGGAGATATCTCAAAGCTTAGCGAAGAAGAACTTGAAAAAATAGCTAAATACTTTAAAGATAACTATTACGAAACTCAGGGGATGACCTATGAAGAAGTAGCAGAATATATTGGCGCGCCAGGTGCTCACTTTGAAAACTATGATGAAGTGGATCCCAAAAGCGGAGAACTGACAAGATATGTTTGCTGGTATTCAGAAAACAGTGTCTTTGTTGCGTTTTTTAATGCTGATGCAGAACATCCTGATGACTTTGGCCTTGGATTGACCGAATACCATGAACAGTTTAAATAAAAAATGAATCACCCGTTTGGGTGATGTACTAAAGTAAATTATAATATATAATTATATACAAGAAGAGAAGTTTACTTAAAGTACACAAAGGAGGTAGAATTATGAAGTGGATAAAAAAGGCGCTTTGCCTATGTTTAATCATGCTTATTATCTTAAGCACGGCAGCCATTGCCAAGGAAGAGCCTGTGAAGATATATATCAACAAAGGCATAATTCCATCGGATCAGCCGCCCATCATCAAAAATTCGAGGGTGCTCGTACCAATAAGGGTTATCGCTGAGCAGCTTGGTGCAGATGTATCTTACGACTCGGGCGAAAAGCGCGTCAACATCAACAAGGATGACATAAGCATGACCCTAGTCATAGGTGACGACACTATTTGGTACTCGGACAAGGAAAAGTCTGGTCCAGTCGCTATCGATGTGCCGGCTATGATTAAGAATGGCAGAACCATGGTGCCTCTAAGGGCTGTGGCTGAATTATTTGATATGAATGTTAAGTGGGACGAGAGGAAAAGGGCTGTCTATCTAGGCAACAATACAGAAAATCAGTACACTATCACATTGAAAAATGCCGGATTGAAGATCATGGATGCACTTAAACAAAAGGGCTCTTTACCGGACGGTACTTATGTCGCCGATGTCATAAAAGAAGAGATTGACTTCGACGGGGCTAAGGTCCAAGGCTACGCGGTCACTCTTAGAAAGGACAATCCAAACGACAAAAGCCTAGCTGAGCTTGTTGGCCACTACTTTATCGACGAAAGCGGCAGTACGATTTTGCACTACGACGTAGTTACTGATACGTATAAAAATATATTTTTAGAATAATTTTATATTAAAAAGGAGGATATTATTATGGGATTTATTAGAGCATTTACAGGCGCCTTAGGCGGCACTTTCGCAGACCAATGGCTGGACTTTTACGGACCGGGCAATCTTTCTTCGGGCACTTTAGGTATATTTCCAGCGGTAGCTCAAGGACAAAACGCTGGGCGTGGTGAAAATACTAAGGGCAGTAAGAACATCATTTCAAACGGCAGCAAGATTATAGTTCCTGAAGGAACTGCGCTTATCACTATGCAAGACGGTATGATCACTGGCATTGTTAATGAGCCGGGCGGTTTTATATATTCGTCAGACGACCCTAACTCACAAAGCATATTCGCAGGTGATGGCTTAAGCGCTTCACTAATCAAATCTACCTGGGAAAAAATTAAATTTGGCGGACAAGCAGGCGCTGAGCAGCTTGCCTTCTATGTCAATCTTAAGGAAATTCCTAAGAATAGATTTGGCACACAAAGCGAAATATACTGGGACGATGCCTTCTTCGGCACACAAGTAGGCGCCGTAACTAGAGGTACTTACACTTTGAAGATAATCGATCCACTACTATTCGTCAAGAACTTTGTTCCGCAAAAATATCTTGTAGCAAACGCTCCTGCCTTTGACTTCCAAGATATGGACAACGAAGCGGCAGAAGAGCTATTTAACGAAGTAGTTTCATCACTATCAGCAGCTTTCTCAAACTATACGAATGACCCAACAAAGGGCAATCGCATGAGCAAGATCCAAGGCGACCAAATCGGTTTTGCTAAGTCACTATCTGACGCAGTTGAAGATGGTTATGAGTGGAGATCCACAAGAGGTCTTGAAATAGCAAAGACTGCGATACTTGCTATAGAGTATGACGAAGACACTAAAGTACTTATGTCAGACGTTAAGAAAGCGGATGCCTTATCAGGTGCACGTGGCAACTCCTTCTTCCAACAAGCAGCAGCAAGAGGCATGCAGGCTGCTGGGGAAAATGGTGGCGGCGCTAACATGGCCTTCATGGGCATGGGCATGAACGCAGCAGGTAATATGATGGGAGCGACTCAGCAAAATCCAGGCCAAAGCACTTATCAGCCAAACTTTGGTGCAGCACAGGCAGGTGGCGGACAAAATGCGGCTCCACAAGCGGCTCCACAAGAGGATCCGACTGAAAAACTTATCAAGATGAAAAAACTTCTTGACGCTGAGGTTATTACACAAGAGGAATTTGACAAAGCGAAAAAAGACTTACTAGGCATATAGAGGTGATCTTATGACTATAGATGAAGATATTAAAATTAGAGATATGACGAGTGATCTCAAAGACGGTCAAGTCAAGTGTCCTAAGTGCGGCTCGACAGACATTTCGACCAATACCAAGACAGGTAAACTTAGATGTAATTTTTGTAGACACGAGTTTGAGCCAGAGCTAGCACCCGAAGATGCAGATATAAGCACACTTGAAGGCACTACCATGGGCACAGGGGCAGCCGACATCAATGAGGCGGCAGATAGCATGATCACACTTAAGTGCGAGAGCTGCGGCGCAGAAGTAGTTGTTGACACAAACACGGGCGCGCAGGCGAGATGCCACTGGTGTAGAAACACCCTATCCATTAACAATGTTATTGACAATGGCGCAGTGCCTGACGTAATCTTGCCATTTAAGGTCACAAAGGCAGAAGCCCAAGAAGAGATAGGTAAATTCGTTAAGAAGAGAAGGTTCTTCGCTCATCCGACATTTTCGAGAGAGTTCACTACAGAAAACATCTCCGGCGTCTATTTGCCATACATGCTAGTTGATGTCAACGCCCACATGAATCTTTCTGGCGAAGGCCAGATAGAGACAGCGCGTTACCAGGTCAAAGAGGATGACAAAACGCATACCGAGTACGACGCAAACAGCTACGAAGTCGAGAGAGACTTCGATATATTCATAGACGATTTATCGATAGAGGCGAGCAGCGA
Source organism: uncultured Clostridia bacterium (assembly GCA_947254025.1). Lineage (GTDB taxonomy): Bacteria > Bacillota > Clostridia > Tissierellales > Peptoniphilaceae > Fenollaria > Fenollaria sporofastidiosus. The sequence continues at coordinate 1,561 of CAMYBS010000036.1, read as the reverse complement.
CAAACTTGATTATATGTCAAAGGAAAAGACTACAAATATTATAAATGCGATCATGCCATTTGACACAGAAAATTGCGTGAAATTTAACGCAAACTACATGAGTGGCTACACATCAGAGAAGAGAGATAGCAATATCGATGCATTAAGAGATACAGTAGAGGCACAAAGCTCCGACGTTGCAAGGCTTGCAGCCAAAGAGACCATAGAGGACTACGACAGAGGCGTTAGATGGGACAGTGAAGACTATAAGGTCAAGGGCGACTCGTGGAAAGCCGCCTACCTACCAGTGTGGTTATATAGCTACATGCAAAAGAAGAAGGGCAAGAACCTACTTCACTACGTCGCAGTAAATGCTAGAACCAAAGAGACCATGGGGAGCGTCCCTATAAACTTCAAAAAACTATTTATGTACTCAGTACTAGTCGAGATCTTTGGCGGTATTGCGGCCTTTTTCCTAAGGATAATCGCCGCTATGGAAGTTTTTAACGATACAATAATCCAAGAACATAGGGATTTCGCTTGGATCCTCTTAGTTTCAGGCTTCGTTTTTTACTACACTAACTACTTAAGATATAGAAATATCGACGAAAGGCACCACTACGAGAACGAGACCAAGCATGAGATTAAAAATCTCGTCCGTGAAGATAGATTCATTAGGAAGCTTACTGGTCTAAGAAAAGATCGTATCGAAGGAGAAAATGCTTCCGAGCTTAAGGGCAATAAGCATGATCTAAATAAACACAAAGAGCTTAAGAAAGTCATCGACAAGGGTCTACTTGATGAAGTAGAAAAAAATAAGAAAAAACTCAACGACACCCTTGACGAGAGAGATAAAAATTCTAATAATAAAAATAAAGATTTAGAAAAATAAATTACTTATGCTTTTTCATAATTCATATCACTAGAGAGGCGCTCCTATAATTATGGGGGCGCTTTTCTTTATGCAAATGGCAATGGCAAAATATTTTGAAGAAAATTTATTCACAAAAATTTTCTTGTAAAATTTATTATTTTCATAATAAATTTTTCTAAAAAAAGTACAAAAATAAAGAAAATTAACTTACGTAAATTTTCTTGCGATTTTAAATATAAAGTATTTAAAATCTATTGCAAAAATTTTAAAAAAATCACCCGTTTGGGTGATGTGCTAAAGTAAATTTAATTTTATAATATACTTAGAATGATAAGATAATTTTAAAAGGAGTGAGAATTATGAAAAAGATTTCTAAAAGCATAATTATATTTATGCTAATGGCGGTGCTCTTATTAAGTAGCTGCCAAAAGACGAGTGATACAAAAGATACAAGTGATACAAAAGAAACAAAAGAAGAAAATAAAGAGACAAGCGCAAAGACAGAGGATAAAAAAGATGATGATAATGATGATGATAATGATGATAGTGGCAAGACCATTAGCAAGAATAAAGAGACATTAAAATACGTTAAAGGCGCAATCTATGGCTCTGCGTCATCCTATGTCGAAGACAGAGAGATCTGGACGGGCTTCGTTGACGAAAAGCACATAGAATTTGTAAGTGGTGACGGACGTGGCATGCACCTAC
>CAMYBS010000035.1 GCA_947254025.1 uncultured Clostridia bacterium | reverse complement strand
GTTTATGTCGCAGTTCCATTTACAGATATTTATTTAGCAAATAAAACTAAAAAATCGAATGATATAAAGATAGGTGCACAAAACATCTACTTTGAAGACAAGGGAGCCTTCACTGGCGAGATCAGCACTAAGATGATTAAGTCATGCGGAGCAGAATTTGTTATCATAGGTCACTCTGAAAGAAGAGAAATTTTTAAAGAGTGCGACGAGATGATTAACAAGAAGGTCCTTAAGGCGATTGAAGACGATGTAGAAGTAATTCTATGTGTTGGCGAAACTTTGTCTGAGAGAGAAGATGGAGGACACTTTGATAAGATTGAAAAGCAATTAAAGGCTGACTTACTTGGAGTAGATGCTTCTAAGCTTAACAGCTTTGCCATAGCTTATGAGCCAATCTGGGCTATAGGCACTGGCAAGAGCGCTTCTAAGGAAGATGCTGAAGAGATGTGCCGTTTCGTTAGAGAAAAAGTTAAGCTTATGAATTCAGATCTTGCTCAAAAGCTAAGAGTACTATATGGCGGCAGCGTTAAAGATTCAAACGCATCCGACTTAGCTAAAGAAGAGAACGTCGACGGCTTCTTAATAGGCGGCGCTTCACTTAAGAGTGAGTCTTTTGAAGCCATTGCTAAGGAGATATAAGATGTCAAAGGCAATACTAATAATACTAGATGGTTTTGGAATCGGCAAAGATAACGACGCGAACGCTGTATATAGAGCCAAGACTCCAACCATAGATAAGTTATTTAAAGAGTGTCCACACGCAAAACTGCAAGCGAGCGCAGAGTATGTAGGACTACCATCAGGACAGATGGGTAACTCTGAAGTTGGCCACTTAAACATAGGCTCAGGTAGAGTTGTCTATCAAGATCTTTCTATGATCAATAGAGATATTAAGAATGGCGACTTCTTCAAGAAAGAAGAGTTCCTTAAGGCGATAGAGCATGCGAAGAAAAACAATGCTAATCTTCACCTTATGGGCCTACTAAGCTATGGCGGTGTACACTCGCACATTGATCATATCAAGGCGCTTTTAGAGCTATGCAAAAAAGAAGGCATGGGCGAGAGAACATACCTACATGCAATCTTAGATGGTAGAGATGTCGGTATACACTCTGGCCAGAGTGATGTCAAGGAAATACTTGAGTATATGAAGAGCATCTCATGCGGCAAGCTCGCATCCATAAGCGGAAGATACTATGCTATGGATAGGGATAAACGCTACGAGAGGACTGAAAAGTATTACAAGACTGTAACGTCTAAGACTCCAAATCTTGTATCGGATGACGCTGTAGAGGCTATTAAAAAATCATACGAAGAAGATGTGACTGATGAATTTATCTTGCCTTGTGCTATAAGTAATGATGGTAAAGTAACTGAAATAAAGTCTGGCGACAGCATTATATTCATAAACTTTAGACCAGATAGAGCAAGACAGATCACAGATGCATTCACCAACAAGGACTTTACTGGCTTTGATAGAAAGTTTTTAGATGACATATATTATGTGTGCATGACAAACTACGACTCCAGCTTTAATAATGTTCACATCGCATATAAAGACGAAGAGATAGTGAATACACTTGGAGAAGTTGTCTCAAAGCACGGACTAAAGCAGCTGCGCATAGCTGAGACAGAGAAGTATGCCCACGTAACATACTTTTTCAATGGTGGCCGCGAAGAAAAATTTGCTGGTGAAGATAGAATATTGATTAACTCACCAAAGGTAGCGACATACGATTTAAAACCTGAGATGAGCGCTTATGAGCTTACAGATAAACTTGTGAGTGTTATGGGAGATTATGACCTAATCATACTAAACTATGCAAACACAGACATGGTTGGACACACAGGAGTTGTTACAGCAATAATCAAGGCAGTTGAAACAGTTGACGCATGTCTTGCAAAACTATTAGCAAAGGCAAAGGAATGTGGCTTCACAGCCATAATCACAGCTGACCACGGTAACTGCGAGGCGATGTTTGATGATGAAGGAAAACCTATCACATCACACACAACAAATCCAGTGCCTGTTATACTTTATAACGACGGAAAGCACAAGATTAAAGATGGCGTCTTGGCAGACTTAGCACCATCATTATTAGATATATTGAATATAGAAAAGCCACAAGAAATGACTGGCGAGAGTCTTTTAGTATCGGAGGATTAAAATGAGTAGAATTATTGATGTATTTGCTATGGAAGTGTTAGACTCAAGATCTAACCCTACTGTAGAAGTAACAGTTTTAGCTGAATCAGGGGCAATCGGCTCAGCTATAGTTCCATCTGGAGCATCTACTGGAGAACACGAAGCAGTGGAACTTAGAGATGGAGATGCAAAGAGATATTGCAAGAAAGGTGTATTGAAGGCTGTAGATAACGTAAACAACTTAATTGCACCAGAGATATTTGATATGGAAGTAACAGATCAAGTCTCAATTGATAAGCTAATGATAAACCTTGATGGAACAGAAAATAAGGGCAAACTTGGTGCAAACGCTATGCTTGGCGTATCACTAGCGGTTGCTAGATGTGCTGCAAACGAGTTAAACATGCCACTTTATAGATACATCGGCGGAACTAATGCTAAAGTATTGCCAGTACCTATGATGAACATTTTAAATGGCGGTAAGCACGCTGACAACAATGTTGACATACAAGAGTTTATGATTATGCCGATAGGTGCAGAAACATTTAGAGACGCACTTAGGATGGGCTCAGAAGTTTACCACAGCCTAAAGAAAGTACTTCAAGAAAGAAAATTAGCTACAGGCGTTGGTGATGAAGGTGGTTATGCACCAGACTTATCAAGCAATGAAGAAGCTATCGAAACTATCATTGAAGCGGTTAATAAAGCTGGATATGAAGTAGGAAAGGACATCTACCTAGCCCTTGACGTTGCCGCAAGCGAATTATATAACGCCGACACTAAGAAATATTACCTAAAGAGCGATAACGCAGAGCTAACAGACGAAGGCATGATTGACTACTATGAAAAATTAGTTAATAAATATCCACTATACTCAATCGAAGACGGTTTAGACGAAAACGATTGGGAAGGTTGGAAGAAGTTAACTGAAAGACTAGGAGACAAGATTCAATTAGTTGGTGACGACCTATTTGTTACAAACACTAAGAGAATCAAAGAAGGTATTGAAACTCATACAGCAAACTCAGTTTTAATTAAGCTTAACCAAATCGGTACATTAACTGAAACTATCGAAGCTATCGAGATGGCACATAGAAATCATTACACAGCAGTTATTTCACACAGATCAGGCGAAACAGAAGATACAACTATCGCAGACCTATCAGTTGCGCTAAACACTGGACAAATCAAAACAGGTGCACCTGCTAGATCAGAAAGAGTTGCTAAGTATAATCAATTACTTAGAATCGAATATATGCTTGACGACACAGCAGTGTATGCAGGCAAGAGCATACTAAGAAAATAATTTAAGAAAATTTATATATTGGATGAGTTTTTTATGCTCATCCAATTTTTATATTTTAAATAAAACTAGAAATATTTATAAGCATATTGTATAATTAAGATAAAGTAAAAAAAAAATTATCTAAATAAAGGAGAGTTTATAATGAAAGTCAAAAAAGTATTACTAGCTTCAATCATAGCATCACAAATTTTAAGCACAGCAGCACTTGCAGCACCAGATGAAGCAATCAAAGAATTTAACAAGGTAGCACCAATCAAACAAGAAGTAAAACACTTCCAAGGCGAAGTAAAACTATTCATCATCAAAGACGGAGAAAAAGTGAGAGTCGATCAAAAGATGACAGATGGTTTAAGAGTTGTGGGTGGAAGAACATGCGTAGGAGTAAGAGACCTAGCAAACGCAATCGAAGGAGCCAAAGTTGAGTGGGACGGCACTAATCACATAGTCGACATCACATATGCTGGCAAGACAATATCATACCCAGTAGGAAAACCACTTATGTGGGCAGATGGCAAAGCGGTAACAATAGACGTGCCAGCACAGATAGACCCAGCAATATCAAAAACATTCTTGCCTATAAGAAACATAGCAGAGACATTGGGCTTCAAAGTAGATTGGGACAACAAAGCAAAGGAAGTAGTCCTAACACCAGGCGCAGGCAAAGGGGTAACAACAGCTCAACAACCAAGACCAACAACACAAACACCTACACAAAACAGCAAGACAAAGATAACACTAGCTAGTGGTCAAACAGTAGATATAAATAAAAAACCTACAGCAAGACCAGAGGTTGAATTAGTTGGAGGAGCTAAGTTATATGAAGATACTTATAACTTAAATGATTCTGATTTTATTGACATTGGAGATTCATTATTATTCGGTAAAGGAACTTCACTTGAATTAGAATTACCTAAAAGATTGAGAAGAGTTACAAAGTCAGATAATAATCCTGATTTTAAAATATTAGGTAAAAATGTAAATGATAATAGAATTGGAACTTATGTTATAGGAGAAGGAGAAGAATCTTGGGAAGAGTGTCGTAATTATTCAATAAAAAAGACTGGGGCAGACTATATGTTAGAGCAAGATAGATACACAGATATGAAACTTGGCAAGGAAAGTCCTGATTTATCTAGATATATTGATTATAAAGACAATAAGAAAAGAATACTTTCATTATTAAAAGATAGAAAAATAAGTTCTAAAAATGTAGATGAATTTTATAAACATAAAAAATTTATTAACGGTTCGAATAACTTTACGGATTCATTAATACCTGTAGTAAAAGATAATTTTTATGATGGAACAGGTTTATTTGATAATAATATATATAGAATTGGACCTAATTTTATAAATGGAGATTCTTTATTTGGATACATGGCATACTATGTAACTGAAAATGGAGAATATTTTTTACCAGTACTACCTGACTGTTATAATAATCAAAATATTACTATTGATAAAGTTATATATTCAGCTGATATAGACGGAAAGATATATTATATTGTAATAGATATTCCAGATTTTACAATGCATCCAATAAAATCAAAAAATGGATATGAATTATCAAATAAAGCTTTAACTATTTTTGAAAAAAATATATAATTTGAGATAATAAAATTTAATAAATTTTTTAATTATTCGCCTAGTATGATCCCTATCATTATACTAGGCTTTTTAGTGCGATGATTTATAATATCGAGTTTGATAAACTACGCTAGTTGTGATATGCAAATAATTATTAATATACTTTTAAAAAAGCATTGCAAAATAAATGCTCTTATGGTAAAATAGATATGTTATAAGTAAGAATGGAGGTGTGTGTATGAATTACGTATTGTATGCACTAGTTGCGATTTCGGCTTTAGTATTAACTATATCAGTAGCAGCTACTGAAGGAGACGATCAAGGCTTACAAGCATTGGGCGGAGCTGAAAGCATATGGGGTTCAAAAAATCCTACAAGAAATGTTCTTTTAAAAAGAATAACTACAATTTCATCAGTTGTGTTTATGGTAACAACTTTGATACTAGCAGGTTTCAAATTATAAAATAGGAGGAAGAAATGGACAAGATTTTAATTGTAGCTCCTATAGTTGGAGCTATAGCACTATTATTTGCTTTAGTTAAAGCTCTATATGTTACCAAGCAAGATGCTGGTAATGAGAGAATGAAAGAGATTTCTGGCTATATCCAAGAAGGAGCTCTTGCATTTTTAACTAGAGAGTACAAATATTTAGCAATATTTATTGTTGTATTATTCGCAATTTTAGCACTAGCTATTAACATCGGCACAGCTGTTTGTTATTTAATCGGTGCTGTATTCTCTATTTGCGCAGGCTATATCGGTATGACTGTAGCTACTAAAGCTAACGTAAGAACAACTAATGCTGCTAAGGAAAGCGGTATGGGCAAGGCTCTAAACGTAGCTTTCTCAGGTGGTACAGTTATGGGTATGTGCGTTGTAGGTTTAGGTTTACTAGGCACAAGCATTGTTTGGATGATATTCAAAGATGCTAACATAGTTACAGGTTTCGGACTTGGTGCTTCATCAATCGCTTTATTCGCAAGAGTTGGTGGCGGTATCTACACAAAGGCTGCAGACGTTGGTGCTGACTTAGTAGGTAAGGTTGAAGCAGGTATTCCAGAAGACGACCCAAGAAATCCAGCAGTTATCGCTGATAACGTTGGTGATAACGTTGGTGACGTTGCAGGTATGGGTGCTGACTTATTCGAATCATATGTTGGAGCTATAATCTCAGCTATCACATTAGGAGCGTTAGCATTTAGCGATAACGGTATTTCATTCGCACTTGCACTATGTTCAGTTGGTATAGTTTCATCTATTATTGGTACATTATTTGTAAAGGGCGACAAGAACCCTCAAAAAGCTCTTGATATGGCTACTTGGGGAAGTTCAATAATCACTATCATCGCTTCTTACTTCTTATCTACAAAGATACTAGGTTCAATCAAACCTTTCTACGCTATAGTAGCAGGTGTTGTAGTTGGACTTATCATAGCAAAAGTTACAGAATATTATACAGCTGCTGAATATAAGCCAGTTCAAAAAGTTGCTGAAGAATCTGAAACAGGAGCTTCAACAAACATCATCGCTGGTTTATCAGTAGGTATGATGTCAACAGCTATACCTATGATTGTTATCTCAATAGGCATACTAGCTGCATTCTTCTTAGCAGGTGGATCAGAAAGTGCTGTAAACGGACTTTATGGTATCTCACTTGCAGCAGTAGGTCTACTAGCAACAGCTGCAACAACTATCGCAGTTGACGCATATGGACCAGTTGCTGATAACGCTGGTGGTATCGCTGAAATGTGCGGACTTCCAGAAAGCGTAAGAGACATTACAGATAAGCTAGACTCAGTTGGTAACACAACAGCAGCAGTTGGTAAGGGTTTTGCCATCGCTTCAGCTGCACTTACAGCTCTAGCACTGTTCGCTTCATATACTCAAGCAGTTGGACTTAGTCAAATTGACTTAACAAATCCATTAACTATAGCAGGTGTATTCATTGGTGGTATGCTACCATTCTTATTCTCATCATTAACTATGGATGCAGTTGGTAAAGCTGCTAACCAAATGATTGAAGAAGTTAGAAGACAATTCAGATCCATCCCTGGTATCATGGAAGGAACTGCTAAACCAGATTATGGTAAATGCGTAGATATTTCTACTAAGGCTGCTCTTAAGGAAATGGTTATTCCAGGACTTCTAGCTGTTGTATGCCCAGTTATAGTTGGTATACTTCTAGGAACAGAAGCTTTAGGCGGTCTACTTGCAGGTTCACTAGTAACAGGCGTTCTAATGGCAATCTTCATGTCAAACGCTGGTGGAGCTTGGGACAATGCAAAGAAGTATATTGAATCAGGTGTTCATGGTGGTAAAGGATCAGATGCTCACAAGGCAGCAGTAACAGGAGACACTGTTGGTGACCCATTCAAGGATACATCAGGACCATCACTAAATATACTAATTAAATTAATGACAATAGTAGCATTAGTATTTGCACAAGTATTTGTTAGCTACGGTGGACTTATTATAAAATAAGATAAAATTGTAATTGGACTCCCCTTGATTTTAATCAGCGATGCTATTAAATAAGGGGAGCTTCATTTATAATATGGGTGATTTTATGGAAATAACAATTGACAATATTAAAATTAATTATATAGCCCTAGGCGAGTCAGAAAAGCCTGTTCTTATACTTCATGGTTGGGGCGCTTCAATCGAAGCTGTTATGAGTATAGTGAACGCTTTGAAGGATACTAGAAAAGTTATTGCCATAGATTTACCAGGACATGGCAAGTCGTCTGAACCAGATAGAGTTTTTGGTGGAGAAGACTATGCAAATATTGTTAAGTCCTTTGTAGAGAAGCTCGGTATTGATAAATTTGACGCCATAGGTCACAGCTTTGGCGGAAAGACCTTGATACAAATTGCTTCTGAAGGATACAAAAGGCTTGACAAGATGGTTCTTATCGATGCATCAGGTATTCTTCCTAAGAGAAGTCTTTCATATTATCTAAAAGTTTATACATATAAATTCTTTAAAAAGCTCTACAAGTTAATCTTCTTTTACAAGAGTGAAGAAGAGCTTATGAAGAAGCTTTCTAAAAAATTTGGCTCTGATGATTACAGAAACACTAGTGGCATCATGAGACAGACCTTCGTCAAGGTCGTAAATGAATCCCTTTTTGATAGGCTAAGTCTTATCAAGAACGATACTCTTATATTGTGGGGCAAAGATGACGATACAACTCCACTATATATGGGTAAAATTATGAATGAGAAGATAAAGAATTCTGCTCTTATTGAGCTTGAAGGCGGACACTTCTCATATGCAGATGATTATCAAATATTTTCACGTGTAATTAGATCTTATCTTAGTAAGGAGGAACTATGATAGCTATATTTATATTCTTGCCAAT
>CAMYBS010000034.1 GCA_947254025.1 uncultured Clostridia bacterium | reverse complement strand
AAAGCGATAAAAAATGATTAAAAAGTCCTTGACAAGTTGTTACAGGAAAAACTGCAAAATCAATTCTAATATCTTGTGGAACAAGACTTGCACCGTTTGATATAAAGGAATTAAGAGAGCTTATGAGTGAAGATGAGTTAGATCTCGACAAAACAGGCGATAGAAAAACAGCTTTGTTTGTTATTATTTCTGATACAGATGATACATTTAACTTTGTAGTATCGATTATGTATTCACAGTTATTTAATTTACTTTGTGAAAAAGCTGATGACGTATATGGTGGAAGGCTTCCTGTGCACGTTAGATGTATTCTTGATGAGTTTGCAAACATTGGTTTAATTCCTAAATTTGAAAAGCTGATTGCAACAATTCGTTCAAGAGAAATATCAGCAAGTATAATATTACAAGCACAATCTCAGTTAAAAGCTATATATAAAGATAATGCAGATACTATTGTGGGCAACTGCGACAGTACATTGTTTTTAGGAGGTAAAGAAAAAACTACCCTAAAAGAGCTATCTGAGTCTCTTGGAAAGGAAACAATTGATCTTTTAAATCAATCAGTAACGAGATCTAATCAAAAATCCTATGGACTTAATTATCAAAAACTCGGCAAAGAATTAATGAGCCAAGATGAGATAACAGTTATGGACGGAGGAAAGTGTATATATCAACTCAGAGGTGTAAGACCTTTTTATTCAGACAAGTTTGATATTACTAAACATAAGAACTATGTATTACTTGAAGATTATGATAAAAAGAATTACTTTAATGTTGAAGAATACTTAAAAAATAAAGATAAATTAAGACTTAAAGCAAATGACAAAATCATTACTTTAGATATAGATAAGGCATAAATATGGAAAACTTAAAGAAATATAAAGATTTATATTCAGATGAATTTCTAAATAAGTTTGGAAAATACAAAGAAGCTGTTGGAGAGATTGAACTAGATAATTTATTTTATGTAAATTTAAATAAAATTGCTGATGCTTGCAAAATAAGAATTAAGTATATAGAAAATCTTGATAGTAATTTTCTAGAGATAAAAGATAGAACAATTGTTATTAGTGAGTTTGCAGATGAAAGCAGAAGAAGTTTTTTAATAGCAAAAGGAATCGCTAACATTGTTTTTATTAGTTAACAAATGGAGGTAAAAATGAGAATTAGAGATTGGACGTAAAATTAAATAGTAAATATGTTTATTAAGCAATTGACAATGATTGATTGCTTTTTTTTTATTCAAAAAAAATTAGTAAAGGAGAGTATAGTAATGGTAAATGAATTAATTAAATTAGTAAGAAAAAAATTCAGACAAGGCAAAGAATATGGCTCAGCAAGGTGGGGAAATTCTACCGACATAGAACCATATATAGATCAAAAGTTTGAAAATAACATCTTAATTACCAATACAGAAAGAATAGCGATGAATAATAGAATTAAGAACCCTAAATACGCAAGAAATAAAAATGTTTTAGTTATTGGTGGCTCAGGTTCAGATATAACAAGATTTTATATTAAACCTAACTTAATGCAGATGCATTCCTCATACATTGTTACTGATCCTAAAGGCACACTAATAAATGAATGTGGAAAGATGCTTTGTGACAATGGCTATGAAATAAAAGTTTTAAATGCCTGAAATTTTAAAAAGTCTATGAAGTATAATCCCTTTGCTTATCTTCGATCAGAGAAAGTGTATATATCAACTCAGAGGTGTAAGACCTTTTTATTCAGATAAATTTGATATTACTAAGCATAAGAATTATGTATTGCTCGAAGATTATGACAAAAAGAATTGTTTTGATGTTGAAGAATACTTAAAAAATAAGGATAAGCTTGTTTTAAAAGCAGATGATAAAATTACAGTTTTAGATTCAGAAAATGTGGGGGTGTAGAAAGTGAGAATTAGAGATAGAACTTAAATCAAACTAAATAGTAAGTAGTTATAAGCAATTGACAAAGTCAGTTGCTTTTTTTATTCAAAAAAATAGAAAAGGAGAGTTATAGAAATGGAACAAAAATTAATAAATATTGATGCGAATTTAGTTAAAGAGCCTAGATTTGAAGAGTTTGAGAAAAATGGAGAGACTGTACAAGTTGCCAACTTTAGTTTAGTAAAAAATAAAGAAGATGGCACAAAAGCATACACAGATTGTTCTGTCTTTGGAGAAAAGTCAAACATTGTAAAAGACTTTAATAAGGGCGACTTAGTACATGTGTATGGACATTTTAAAGAAAATATTAAGGGCGATAAAGTATTTAGAAATTTTATTGTAGTGTCCCTTAATAAAATAACGAATGAGACTAAGGAGGTATAAATAGTGGAGTTTTTTACAGAAGGAATAAATACCTTGAAGATTCTTGTAACTGCAATTGGAGCAGGTTTAGGAGTGTGGGGTTTAATTAATTTAGGCGAGGGTTATGGCAATGACAATCCTGGAGCGAAGTCACAAGGCATAAAACAACTTATGGCAGGTGGCAGTATAGTATTAATTGGAATAAAGCTAATACCACTTTTAAATAATGTATTTAATAGCTAAGCTATTGGAGAACATAAATGTTTAACATTTTTGACAAGCTGCTGGAAATATTAAAAGATATTTTAATTGGAAACATTAAAGCAAATTTCGAGTCCATGTTTGGAGAAATTAATAGTAAAATTGGAACAATTGCTACCAACGTAGGTCAGACTCCTATGGGTTGGAACAGTGAAGTTTATAATTTTATCAAAAATATTAACGACAATGTAGTTGTATCGATAGCAGGATTAATTATAACTGCTGTCCTGTGCATAGAGTTAATCAAGATGGTCATGGAAAACAACAACATGAGAGATGGAGATACTTTTGAATTATATAAATATCTAATAAAGGCATTTATAGCAGTGTATCTAGTAAGTCACGCATTTGAATTTTCAATGGCTGTCTTCGATGTGGCTCAAAATTTAGTCAATAAAGCAGCTAGCGTGCTCGGGTCATCAACAAGTTTATCTGCAGATCAATTGCTTGCGACGGTTGAGTCGCTTAAAGAACTAGATGTTGGTGAGCTTTTTGGTCTGGTTATTGAAACCACGATTATTAAGTTTATTTTAATTGCGGTTGGAATCTTAATAAACATAATAATTTGCGGACGTATGTTTGAAATATATGTTTATTCATCAATATCATCGATTCCGTTTGCGACAATGGGAAACAAGGAGTGGGGGCAAATTGGAGCAAACTATATTAAAGGACTCTTTGCCTTAGGCTTACAAGGATTGTTTTTAATAATATGTCTTGGAATATATAGCGTGCTTATTAGAACTGTAGTTTTTTCTGGAGCAGATATACTCGCAGGTCTGATAGGTATTGTAGGCTATACTATATTGCTAGGAGTAATGATGTTTAAGAGTGGTACTATTGCAAAAAGCGTTATGAACGCAAATTAAGGAGGAAATATGAATAAAAAAGATGTATGTATTTTATTAGGAATAGGAGCTCTTGCTACTAGTGCTTATAGTGCATATAAGCAATACAGGCAAGAAAAATGTTTAAGTAAATTAAATAAAAGAATAAATAGGCTAGGTACTTGTCACAATAATTTCGTAAAATTTCAAGAAGTGTGCAACAACTTAGCTGCTGAAAACTCAGTGGATATAGATGAAAGAGTTGCAAACTTGGAAGATGAATATTGTCGTCGCATATTAGAGCATGGAGAACGATTAAGTGAATGCAGTTCTAATGATGATATAGATGACTTAAGTGTTGATAAATACATTAAAGACTATTATGACAACGCAGAGGAAAAAGATTAAATGGCATATATTCCTGTACCAAAAGATCTCAATAAGATAAAAACAAAAGTTGCCCTTAATCTTACAAAAAGGCAGTTAATTGGCTTTACCATCGCAGGACTAGTAGGTATACCAGTGTATTTAACAGCTAAAAAATATTTACCTAACGACATTTCTCTAATATTTTTAATAATCTCAACATTACCAATCTTTTTTGTAATATTTTATGAGAAAGATGGCTTAGCTTTTGAAAAATGGTTCAAATACTATTACTTACAAAAGCATTATCAGCCGACAAAAAGAGTGAGAAGGGAGGTATATCTTGAAAATAAGAGAAAGGCAATTAGAGCAGCTAAGTCAGGAGCAAAAACAGATAAAAAAGGAAAAAAGAGAGTTCAAAGGAGCAAGTCTTCTAAATAGCAATAAGAAAAATAGCCTTTTAAGCATATTACTTAAAAAAGAGAAAAAAATACACACTGTCGAAGACACGATACCTTATTTAAGAATGCTTAAAGATGGCATTTGTCAACTTGATGAAAAGCGATATTCTAAAACAATATCTTTTCAGGACATCAACTATCAATTAGCCATGGATGAAGATAAAGATGTAATCTTTAATCAATTTGCTAACTTTTTAAATTCTTTTGATCCAAGCGTTCACATTGAATTTAATTATGTCAATCAAAAAGGCAGAAATCAAGACTTGCAAGATGCTATAAAAATTCCTGACAAAAACGATGCTTTTGATGAAGTAAGAAAAGAGTTTAGAGAAATGCTTAAATCTCAACTTGATAAAGGTAATAACGGATTGAAAAAGATGAAATTTATTACCTTTACTATTGAAGCTGACAACTTGACGCAAGCGAAAGCAAGGCTTAATAGGGTTGAAGTAGATATTTTATCTAACTTTAAATCTATGGGAGTAAGAGCTGAGAGTCTTGATGGAAAGGAAAGGTTAAAACTTATTCACAATATGTTAAACCCTGATAAAGAGTTTAACTTTTCATATCAAGACTTGAAAAATAAAGAGTCTACAAAAACATATATAACTCCTACAAGCTTTAATTTTGCTCCATCTGAAATATTTAAATTTGGGAAGCATATAGGATCTGTTACACACTTGCAAGTATTAGCTAGTGACTTAGAAGATTCAATGCTAGGAGAGTTATTGAATATTGAAGACAATATATATATCACTATGCATATAGATGTTATAGAGCAAGCAAAGGCTATTAAGTTTGTTGGTAGAAAAAATACAGACATTAAGTCTATGAAAGTTGACGAGCAAAAGAAAGCAAATCGTGAAGGTTATGACATGGATATAATGCCAGACTCACTAACTACCTATGGAAACAGCGTTGAAAATTTACTTTCAGACTTGCAAACAAGAGATGAAAGGTTGTTTTCAGTCAGCATAGTCATTATGAATTATGCGAAAACAATTCAAAAGTTAGAAAACACAATTGCACAAATATCTTCAGTTGCTAATAGGTTTAATTGCAAAATTAAAAGACTTGGATACATGCAGGAGCAAGGACTAGTTACAATTTTACCGATAGGCACAAATGAGATAGAAATACAAAGATATTTAACTTCTTCTTCCACTGCCGTGTTTATGCCTTTTACTACAGAAGAGCTATTTATTGATTCAGGAAATTCCTTGTACTATGGACTAAATGCTCTTAGTCAGAACTTAATAATGGCAGATAGAAAGTTCTTAAAAAATCCAAATGGATTGATCTTAGGAACACCAGGCTCTGGTAAGTCATTTTCGGCAAAGAGAGAGATGGCAAACGCTATTCTCGTCACAGATGATGACGTCATTATATGTGATCCTGAGGGCGAATATGGCAACCTAGTAAAACAATTTAATGGAGAGGTTATAAAAGTTTCAGCAAAATCAAAAGACTTTCTAAATCCACTTGACATTAATATGAACTATGGAGATGGAGACGCTCCTTTAAAAGATAAAGCAAACTTTGTAATGTCCTTACTTGAATTAGTAGTAGGTGGCTCTGGACTTACAGCAGCAGAAAAGTCAGTCATAGATAGGTGCTTACCAAAGATATATCAAAAGTATTTTGATAATCCTATACCCGAGAATATGCCGGTGCTTGAAGACTTATACAATCAGCTTTTATCTCAAGATGAAACTGTCGGCAAGAAGCTTGCAACCGAGCTTGAAATATATGTCAAGGGAAGTCTTAATGTATTTAACAACAGATCAAATGTTGATATGAATAAACAGCTTTTATGCTTCGACATTAAAGAGTTAGGAACTCAGCTTAAGAAGATAGGTATGCTTGTAATACAAGACCAAGTGTGGAACAAGGTTTCACTTAACAGAGGTCGCAAAGCTACAAGATACTATATAGACGAGTTCCACTTACTACTAAAAGATCCACAAACTGCTTCCTACTCTATAGAAATTTGGAAGAGATTCAGAAAGTGGGGAGGAATACCAACAGGTATTACACAAAATGTTAAAGACCTTTTAACAAGTATGGAGATAGAAAATATCTTTGATAATACAGACTTTATATTGATGCTTAATCAAGCAAGTGGGGATAGAAGCATATTAGAAAAGAGATTAAAAATATCTAGTCTACAATCTAGATATATAGAAAACTCTAAAGCAGGACAAGGACTGCTATTCTATGGAGACATCATAGTTCCGTTTATTGATGACTTTCCTAAAGATACTTTACTATATAAACTAATGACTACTAAGCCTGATGAAGTAAAGTAGGTGTTATATGAAGAAACCGAAAAAAGATAATCCTAAGAAAAAGAATGGTTCAAGAGATGCTCCTAAAAATAATGATAATGTCGATAAGCTTAAGAGTAAACTAATACACTCAGAGGACTACAAAGCTAAAATCATTAAAGCTAATGAAAAGTTTCAAGACAAAATACTTGAGAAGGACTCTAAGCTTATACACGACCATGATAAAGACTCTGATAGTGATAAGAGAAGAACATTACCTAAAAGACTTAAGCTTTCTAAAAAGTCAAAATTAGCAACTGTTGCTTCTATTAAGAACAAGCTTATACACTCAGAGGATTACAAAGCTAAAATCATTAAAGCTAAAGAAAGATTTAATGACAAGCTTAAAGAAAAGGATTCTAAGCTTATACACGAAACTAGCAAAAATTCTAATACAGACAATGAACAGACTAAAGATAAAAAAGCAGAGTCTAAGTCAAGATATAAGAAAAAGAACTTTAAGGAAAAGCGAGAATATACTCGTACTAAAGATAAAGAGTCTAAAAAGAATGCTAAAGCTACAGATAGCTCTACAGAAAACTTAGAAGATGCTATATTTGATGACGACAAGAAGCTGAAAAAATATAACAAAAGGCACAACAAGCTTAAAAATAAACTATCTAAGTATGGTAGGTATGACAAGCTTTATAGTACAACAGACGAAACTTTAAAAGCTGGTGCAAAATCTACTGAGATAATTAGTGACTATTTAAGTCAAGGTAGAGAGAATGCTGGTGTTGAATCAGCAGAAAGAACTACAGCCGTATTGTCTAAACTGCAGCATAGCGTTAGAAAGCATAATATCAATAGAAAATCAAAGCTATTAAGAAAAACATCTAAACTTGAAAATAAAATTAATAAGCGAAAGAGTAAGCTTGAGTTTAGATCAGCACTTAAAGAACTACAAGAAAAAGAAGATTACAAAACTTCTTCAGCTATTAAAAAATTCTTTAAGCGAAAGCGTATGAAGAATATGATTGCTAAGAAGTATGAAACAAGGTTTATTGATAGAATTAAAAAATCTCTATTTAGAGCAAGTAAAGTTGCTAAAGAGATTATCATTAAAAAAGTCAAAGGCTTTATAATGCTTATAGCCGTGCTTATAATGTTACTCACAGGAATGTTTAATATGTGCAGTTTAGGTGGAATTACACTAAATAATTCTACCAACACTATACTAACTACAAACTATTTAGCTAACGATTCTGTCTTAGCTGGTATAAATGATAATTTTACCAAGTTAGAAAATGATTTGTTGGATCAAATAGCAAACATTGAGGTAGATCATCCTGGATATGACGAGTATATTTATATAGACACGGAAAACGTTGGACATAGTATATATGAACTTTTTGCATATATTACTTCCAAGTGTGGAGGACCGAGAAGTCCTAGCGAAGTACAGCCTGACTTAGTAGAGCTGTTCAACTTAATGTATAAACTTGAATTTAAAGAAAAAGTTGAAATCAGAAAAAGAACAGTGCAAAAAGAACACGTTGACGAGCTAGGAAGAATAGTCATCGAAGAAGAGGAAGAAGAGTATGAGTATAAAATTCTCATAACAACACTTAAATTTAAGACCATTGGAGAAGTTGCACAAGAAGTTTTTGAGGGACATAAAGATAATCTCTTGCACTACAACACACTTATGAAAACAAGAGGTAATTCTGGCTTAAGTTTTGCCAACAAAGAGCTTATACAAGAGAATGGTGGTGTTATAGGTGGTGGACAAGAATATGAGGCGTCAGATGATATACAAAAGAAGATTGTCGACTCTTGTTATATAACACCATCGCCAGGCAAAGGCTGGTGTGCTATGTGGGTATCGCAAGTTTATCAAAACGCAGGACTTGGATATATTGGAGGCAATGCGTGTGATCTATATAGAAGATATGCTTTTACATCAGACACTTCAAAACTTAAAGTTGGTATGCTTGTAATGGTAGAAAGCTCTTCTAGTGGAACACAAGCAGGCTTAACCTACGGACACGTTGGTATCTATATAGGAGATGGCAAGGTCATGGACAATGTTGGTAAAGTAAGAATTACAACTTTGGACAATTGGATTAAGACTTATTGCAAAAACAGTCCAGTAGGTTTTGGTTTTCCACCATCAGTTCAACATTAGCGATAGTAATAGAGATAGTGATAGCAATAGAAGAATGTAAATATAAAATTAAAAAAAGGAGTAAAATTATGAAAAACAAAATGTTTAAAAAATTTGGAGCTATGATAATGGCTCTAGTCTTAATTTTGACAAGCATAGGAAGTATGAGCACGTCGTTTGCTAAGTCAGATTACTTTGATCCAGACGATTTAAATTGGGAATTTCCATACAGGTGTCAAGATGATGCTATAGAGTTCGAAGCATTTAAGAATCCTATAACAGTTGAAGCTGAAAGTAGAAATTTGGAGCCTATTATTAAATCTAAAGAATTGCAAGAAATAGCTAGAACTACAGTTGTTTTAATAAAAATTAAAGTATATAACGAGCAAGCAGGAAATAGAATAATATATTTTCCTTATACGACACATCAGAGTATGAGGCGTTGGCTAGATGAAGATCGCCAACTACGTAAATCGTACTCATTAACTTTCATCAATTCATCGCCTCACACATTTTTTTATGGTGATAAAATAGACGTTTCATATACTTTATCAAAAGGACAAATTGTTGATAATGAAGAAAAACAATTTTTGATGAACGAAAGCAATTTTCCTTTTTGTCCAATTGAAGTAGTTGGAAGAGGGATTAAAATAAGTTCATATTATTTTAATACTTATTTTAAAACATATTCTCCTCCTAATCGTCCAGGCTGGAATTGTAGAAGTAATTTTTCAATAATAAATACTACAAGCAAAAAAATTAACCTAAGTTACTATAGGGGTACAACTAAATTATCTTCTCCTGTCGATTTCTCGGGTAAAGCGATAGAGACTAGTTTAGAGCCTGGTGGTGCATGTTCCGTTCTTTTGTTGCCTGCGAATGAGCAAAATATGGAACTTGAACCAGTTATTTTATCAAAATATGCAAATTACATTTTTAATAAAATTGTAATTAATAATGCCAATACTGGCTTTATTGGGGAGGTAAGAGAGGCTAAAAAAGAGTTTCCAAATGAAGCACCATCTGATGAAGAAAAAGCTAAAGCACTAGCTAAGGCTAAAGAAGATGCTAAGACAGAGATCAAGACTATCAAGGATCTTACAGCAGAACAAATAGCTGAATATGAAAAGAAAGTTGACGAAGCAACATCTGACGAAGCAGTTAAAGCTATCATCGAAGAAGCTAAGAAGCAAGCAGAAACTAACAAAGCATCTGAAGAAGAAAAAGCTCAAGCACTAACTAAAGCTAAAGAAGATGCTAAGACAGAGATCAAAGCTATAAAAGATCTTACAGCAGAACAAATAGCTGAATATGAAAAGAAAGTTGACGAAGCAACAT
>CAMYBS010000033.1 GCA_947254025.1 uncultured Clostridia bacterium | reverse complement strand
CCTCCAATTTATTTTTTGAAGTTAATACTATTATCCAATTTAAATATCTCTCAAATTTCATTGCATTGTATCCCTGTACATCTTTAACAATAATTCTTCCTAACCTTCCTACATTATCAACAGGAGTTTCCATCCACATCCCATCACAATCTGCAATTTGATAAAAAACTACATTGGGATTTGTTTTCAAACTGTTAAAGCAAATCCCTTTTTAGACAATGGTTCAACGGCTTTAGGAATATTATCTTTACTGCTCAATCTCAACACCTCACTAATATAATTATATCACATAAAACTCCTTACAACTTATAAAAATAGATGCCAGATAAAACTTAGCATTTATAAAAAATTTATTCTTAAATTGTTCATTTAATATTTTCTAGGAAAATATTCTTTTCCTAATTGCCAAATATATCTATCTATATCTTTCAATGTAAATTGTTCTAATTTATAAAAAGCTCTAAAATCGATAACTACTCTTTTAAACTTTGTATAATCTTTTAAATCCTCTTTTTTAAATTTCGAAAAAGCATCTCTTTTGTTCAATATGATTAATACCTTTTCTACATATGAATCATATATTGGGTAATCTAGTGGGTAGTGATGTGAGCAATACTTTGTCGCAAATGAATAAAAGTTCTTAGCCTTGCCATTTATTTCAACTTTTGCTATGTCGTTTACTAGGCTTGTATCTTTATTTTTCAATCTTTGATCTATGTTTAAATTTAAGATGTGTTTTGCTACTGGGAAAATCGAAAAAATGTTTGTGCTATAAAAGTCATTAAGTGAAGCTGCTTTGATGAGTATGTCGTTTATATCTTTATTATTTGGATAAGTATTAAAAAATAACTTATCTAGTGCACTTTCTTGTAAAACATAATTCTCTAACGAATCCCACTTGTTTAAATACTTTTTTACTTCTGCTTCGCTCGGTTTATAATTTTGTGCCAACATCTTATCTGTCACTACCTATACTCATCTTACTTATCTTTTATACTTAGCAGTATCGCTATTTACTATAATTTCATTCTTCGCTTACTCCATTGAAATATTCTTCTGTATATAGTACCTCTACTTCTCCTGACCAATTAAGAATTGAGCCAATAAAATCATTAACATCTAGTCCTGGCATTTCATATATTTCTTCATCTCCAAAAGTTCCACAGGCATCCTCTACAAATATAGTTTCATAACCTCTATCAGAAGATAATATGCTGCTAAATAAACAGCAATATTCTGTGTTAAAACCACAGATATAAACCTTTGATACTTTGTTTTCACTTAATATTTCTTGAAGATTTGTATTATGAAATGGATTGCATGATGATTTTGGTATCACATAATCAGCAGCTTCTCTAAATTCATCTAACAATTCTACATCGCTGGATCCTTTATAAAACGGACTATCGCTATCGTCCGAAAAATGTTGTGTCAAGACTACGACATCGCCTTTGCTCTTAAAATCGTTTATTAAGAGCTTAATATTTTTTAAAGTGTTTGAAAAATCTTTTTTCTTTAAAATTCCTTTTTGTACATCTAATACAATTAATGCGTTCATAATTGATATGACCTCCTTTTATTATCAATATTATATCACATTATACTCTTTATAACCAAAAATATAGATGAGCTAGTTGCTTCTTCACTAAGTGAGTCTGGAGAAGGATACCACTTAGACTCATTCAGCCTTGAGTATGAAACAGTTGGCGATTTTACTAAGCTTGATGTAGAACTTGAAGATGCAAGTGGCAAAGACATCGAGTACGAGTACAACTTAGAGACAAAAGAATTAATTAAAAAGGACAGATAGTTTAAGAAATCCCCGGTATCGGGGATTATTTTATCTATTTATTTCTTTCTAAAGCAAGGTATCACTCTGTTGACACGGCTTTTATATGCTAGATACTCTTCGCCAAATCTCTCGTAAAGCCACTTCTCTTCTGTCTTCTTCATAAGGACTGTGAGAAAACCCCACAGTACCACGGGCACGACTAAGAGCGCCGCGCTCCTCTCGCCTATGATTATGCCTGTAGATATGGCTAAAAACGCTGAATAAACTGGGTTTCTGACGATTCCATAGACCCCATTTGTAATGAGTTTACCCTCTTTTGCATTTACGTTGATCTTTGAACCGATGACTGAGGCTAGCCATAGATAGGCGCCCAGCGCTATGAAAATGATTTCAAGTGCGATGTAAATCCACTTCGCTCCGCCGAGTCTAGTGTTGACAAGGGCTCCGCTTCTGTTCAAAACGACTGCGACTACGGTTGCTAAAACTGTTGTTACAACAAATAGCGGCCCAACTCCGAAGACGGGCATACTTTTTTCTTTATCTTTCATCTTTACCTCCTTCATAGCTTTGCTATGTACCCTAGTCTTTTAGATATATGTCAATCTCTATTCTGAGCCACTCGTCAATAAACTCTTTGCCCTTGATCTTGGCATAGAGCTCCTTGCCGGCATCCATCAGCCTAGAGAATACCACGTTGTCAACTCTTGGCACGTAGCCAATCTTTTCCTTTCGAAGAGTTTCTATGCGTATAGCCTTTTCGTCGTGAGGATTCTCTTCTCTGAAGAATAACAATTTATCGTCAATATCCAAATGCTTGTCTATCTTTAAAATATTGTCAACGTGCGTTGTACCTGCAACATGCGTTGTGAATAGATATATTTCACGTTCGAACGGCTTTGGCACCACAAGGCCACTAGTGCCATGCAAGACACCTAAAAGACCGCCGCCATCATCTTTTTTAACTAAATCACTCATCTTTCTCCTCCAATAGCTTTGCTATAGCTTCTTCCACATCCTTTATTGCAAGATTATAATCATTTATTGAATCTTCTAACTCGTTCTTTTTCTTCTTCCTAAGCTCTGCATCGTCAAGGTAGACCTTAAGTGTGTATGGGAAGCGGCTCTTGATCTCATCCATGTTCTTTTTAATATTTTCAATAAGCTTTTCAAGGCGAGCCTTCTCTTCGGCAAAGTCCAAAACTGTTTTTAAGCTAGACTCATCGTCCTTTGTCTCTTCATCCGCGCCAGATACTACATATATAAGCTTCATACTAGAGACGTCCCCCGCCTTATATGCTTCGACTGCTCTAATGAAAAGTTCCTTCTCAGCCTCAGTGACTTCTGGGTTAATGTCTGGGTGCAGCTTCTTAACTACTTTTCTATACATATCCTTAAGGTCTTCGCTCTCTACATCCGATAAAAATTCGCCCTCGCTCCTCTTGATTGACTCGTTTACTTCCTTAAGCTTCTCTTCAAGGTCTTCTTGATACCTCTCAAACTCCTTGTCAAGCATCTCATCTATCTCTAAAACGATAACTTTTTCATCTCTATAGACCTTTGCCTGTATAAGTTCCTTCTTCCTCTTGAGCCTTTGATACTTAAGACTTAGTTCGTAGAGCTTGTACTCAAGATAGCCCACTTCTATCATGTACCTCATCTTAATGTTGGGACAAGTCGTATATATTAAATTGTCGCGCTCCTCAACGAGCCTTACAAGCTCTTCCCTAAGCGCCTTTATATCGTCCTTTAGTTCAAGTTTGCCCTTGAACTCCATAATATCCGCCATAGCCCACCTCTTTAATTAATTATATCACTAGCAAAGTCATTTTTCAAGGCAAAGAAAAGCTCTCTACCATAAGTAAAGAGCGCGTGTTTTATTCAATACTATTTAAGCTGTCATAAAGATCATTAAATGACTTGATCTTTTTCATCCTTCCGTATGAGAGCTCTTTGTTCTCGCCAAACTCGTATAAAAAGCACTTTGCAAGCTCTTCAACAGTCACTTCAAGTGTCGTGAAGAACTCTTGATAAGCAAAGTTTTGTGCCTTGCTCCCTTCGTCGAACATATTTATAATCATCGACTCGCATACTTGGTCTAGTGGATACATCTTGATGTGCATTAGCTCGTGAACTATGGTTTCTTCAATGTTCTCGTCCTTTGGATTTACCGCGTTTAGCATAAGCACAGCCTTCTTGTCTGTTGGGTCTATCTTGAAATCGCCCGTCTTCTTCCATTCGGGGTCTTCGACAAATTCAAGTCTTATGTCCCACTCAGGCACTATGCGTAACTTTTTTGTGTATTTATCAAATAATACTTTTACTTTTTCTCTGTCCATCTTTTGCCTCTTTTTTCTAAACCTATCGATTTCGATAGGTTTTATTCTTTATCCCATAACTATGCTAATGGTATAGTCACCATCTCTAATCGTTTCTGCTTTAATCACTTTGCCATCCTCAATCACTATACTGCCATCAACCTTCCTTACGCTAATATCTCTGGCATCATGATAAAAACCTCTGCCTATATACTTAAGGTAGGCTTCAAGGGCTGTGAAACGCATAAGGAATTCTTCCTTACTCTCATAAGCACCCTCATCGAAGTTCAAAAAACCAGTTCTTTTAAACTTTGCTAGGTCTATATCGCGCCCTATGTCTTCTATGTCTACTCCCACATGCCTTGCTGACACTCCCACGATGGATATCTTTGTGCTGTGCGAGATGCTAAAGTCTTTGTCCCAGCCTTCTATATATGGCTTAGCGTATTTACTTCTCTTCCATATGGCTTCTGCGCCGCAATTATCATGCGCAAAAAGCATATTAACTAGGCCTCTTGTCTTTATGAAGCGAAGTTTATCTTGCTCGTTTTTAATCTCATCTAGCTCTGCAAGATTTGTGCTGCTCAAGTACTTTTGAAAATCCTCTAGCTGTGATGAGTCTGTCTTCACTTTTAAAAGAAGTGTACCTTTAATCTCTAGGCTAGATATGTCTTGAGCTAATGTATCTATGACTTGTATCATCTTACTTGTACAGATCAAGGTCTGTCTTCTCGTCTATGTTGACTCTCTTAAGCTTCTTCAGTGTCTCTGGTAGACCCTTTACGATGTAGTTCTTGCCTGGCTTAACCCCAAGTGTGACCTTATAGCCAACTTCTTCACTGACTAGCTCGCTAAGCTTGTCGTAGTCGCCCTCTGGATAAGCAAAGACTAGAGGCTCTCCTGATGCAAATTCCTTGTAGAGCTGCTTGAACTTCGCAGTGTCTTCTTTAAATGCTTCAATGTATCTGTCCTCACTCTCTTTTGGAAGTTTCTTTGCTGTTCTGCGGAAAGTGTAGTTTTTGTTCGGGTATGACTGATGCATCCAGTATGTGTGTGAGCCAAACTCGATGATGTCTGTCATCTCTTTAGCCTCTTCTACACTGTAGTGAGCAAACATCGCCTCTCCACTTTCTGGGTACTTATCTAGACCCATGGTCCTGCCTATAGGGAAGTAGCTTGCCTTGAAGCCATACTTCTTAAGCACTGGGTAGACGATTGTGTAGTTGGATCTGTAACCATCGTCAAAGGTCAAGACGCAGAACTTCTCTGGAAGTGTGCCTCTACCATTGACATAGTTATATATATCTTTAAATGAGACTGTCTCTATCTTGTTCTTCTTCAAAAACTTCATTAGGCTCTCAAGCTTTTCTTCTGTTATGATGTACTCGTTGGCAGGGTCTGGGTCGACATGGTGCAGTTCAAAGATGTAGAAGCTCCTTGTGTCTGTCTTTTCGTCTGTGTAAATAGGCGCCTCTACCTTGTCTACGTACCTACCAAAGTCCTTGCGTCCTTTATATATGCTCTCAAGCATCATCTTGCCAATGACATTTCTAAAGTGTGACGGGTCGTAGAAGAATCTTGGGTCGTTCTCGTACTTTGTGCCTGTGAAGTCCCAAAATGGACTGATCTTGGCAAGCTCTTCGTAGTACTTTTCTACCTCTTTTCTGTCATATCTTGCGTTCTCATCCTTGTACATTGGGCAAAGAATCATTGTTAGTTCGACATTTGCCTCGTCGCATGCCTTTTTCATGCGGCGTATGGCTGAGAGTGCCTCGTCCATGTGATTGAGCTTGACAGGTGAGTAATCCTTTGCAAAGCCGCTCGCCTCCATGTACTCTTCTTCACTACCGATGTATTCAATGTCTCTTTGGCTCTTGTCGTATGAGCCGTCTATATTGAAGGCGTCAAAATTCATTTGCACGTGCGACCTCTTGCCCATGCTGATGAGTTTCTCCACGGCATTTCTCGGATTAGCGAGTGTGTATCTTGAGTAGAAAAGTGCTTTGCTCTCGCCTGAAACGTCTGGATTCATGTAGTAGTTTAGTGATGTCCTCGGCTCGTTGTACTTCGACGCCGACGGTATAGAAAGCGGCAGGATTATGGACTTAACCTCATAATTCTTTAGGATGTAGTCAAGGTTTTTCTCCACTACATAAAGGTCTGCACCGTAGGAAAAGAGATTGAAATACTTCTTGCCTGTATACTCTTCTAGATACTTTATGGGTATGGATGAAGCACCGCTCGCTCCAAGTATGAAATTTTGGTAATCCTTGCCCTTGATATACTCGATCTTTGCTGTTCTTGGATTTTGTGTAAAGTCGTATGTGTACCACTTTGTAAATTTGTCGCCAAAGACATTAAACGGATCTACTATAAGGTTTAGAGCCGCTATCAATAAAGCTAGTATTAAGATTGATATGAAAAATATCTTTATAAATTTCTTTTCATTCATATGATCACCTAATAATTTCTATATATAAAGTCTACTTTTGTAAAGCCGCTCGCAAAGACTCCGAAGTAGGCTACGAATGCCATGAAGATGAAAAGGCCCATGCATAGGTAGCTAGTCTTGGTCTTAAGCACCTTCTCTTTGACATCGACGCCCTTTTCTTCACTGTATGAAACGATGAAGACGATTATAAGCGAGATAAGTATGATGGCGTAGTCAAGTGTACTTAGACCTGTATCTGCAAACCTGAAGGCTCTGTCGACAAGGGTCTTCTTCATCATGTGCAGTGCTCCTCTAAGACTTGCTGACCTTGTAAAGTATCTTCCTACAAAGACTATCATCAGTGTTGAGCATATCTTTGTTAGTCTATAGGCAAGTGAAGTATCTTTTAAGCCAATTTTGGTTCTTAGTGCCTTGAAGTGCTCTTCGAATATAAGTCCCAAGCTGATTATCGTACCATTATATAGACCGAAGGCAAGGAAGTTTAGTCCCGCGCCGTGCCATATACCTATGATGAAGTAGACAATAAAGCTTGCTATGCTAAGTGTTAGATACTTACCAAACTTTCGTCCTAGGTGCTTTCTCGAAGCTTTGTTGATGAAGACGAAGGCTTTTGATAGTGAAAGGCTGTAAAAAACGTAATCCTTCATCCACGTGCCAAGGCTTGTATGCCAGCGTCTCCAAAAGTCTGCAAGGCTTGTCGCAAAGAATGGCCTTTTGAAGTTTCGATCAAGCTTTACGCCAAAAAGGTACGCTGCGCCTCTTGCAACGTCGATACCGCCTGAGAAGTCACAATAAATTTGTATTGAATAAAATATAATTGCAATAAAAACGAAGATGCCCGAATATAAATCTGGCTCAGTAAAAACTTTGTTCACAAAGACTGCTGCCCTGTCCGCAATGACAAGCTTTTTAAAGAATCCATAAAGTATGAGCATAAGACCATAAGAGATGTCCTTTGCATCGCTTGCCCCGCTATAGAGACCTTGTGAGATGTCGTCGTAGCGTGAGATAGGTCCTTGCATCATTTGCGGGAAGAATGAAACGAAGAGAGAGTACTTGAAGATGTTCTTTTGTGCCTCGTACTTTGCTCTGTAAACATCAATCACGTAGCCACTCGCCATGAAGATGTAGAATGAAATGCCAAGCGGAATGAAGTTTTCGAAGATATTGACACTCGTAAACTTAACTAAGCTTAGCATACCAAAGTTCAAAATGAGTGTGAGAGCCAAAATAAATTTATTCTTATGCTTCTCTAGATAAATGGCAGAAAAATAAGTGCTTAAAATTACAAAGATTAAGTAGACGAAGGCCTTTACACTAAAGCTTGCATAATAAGCTAAAGAGATGAGTAAAAGCGCCTGCCACCTATACTTAGTAGCCTTAAACACAATAAAGGAACATAGTAAGAATACTATGAAAGTGAAGCTTGTAAAACTCATTGCAATGATTTAATTAGTTTCTCTATCGCTAAAACGTTTGCAAAATTTTCTGGCAATAGCTCGGAAACTTGTATTTTAACGCCAAAAGCGTCATTTAATTCTATAACTAAAGTCACTATGTCGAAGGAGTCAAGTATGCCTTCTTCGATGATCTCTGTTGTGTCCTCAACTGCTTCACCAGTGACGTCTTCGATGATTTCTTTAATTTTTTCTTTCATCAGTCTTACCTCCAAATATATACGTAGGACTTAAGTCCGTCCTCTTTAAAGCCAAATTTATGGTATAGCTTTATCGCTCTCGAGACTTCATCAGTCCACACATTGACACGCTTCTTCTTAGACACGCTTCCTAGATAATGACGCAAGATCTCTGTGCCGAGTCCCTCGCCTCTTTTAGCCGGGTCTATGTAGAAGTGCTCGATACTGTCCTTAAACGCATCCGCGCTAAACTCGATAAAGCCAATGCCGTCAATGCCTATGAAAAGTTTTTTATCTATGCGCTCCTTTACCTCATCTAAGTCAAGTCTCTCACCTGAGTACTCATCAAAATTTTGAAGTGCATGATATATGAAGTCCGCATCATACATATAATTCACGCGGCTTGATTCATAAGGCTCCTTATGATTTAAGCGCAGTCTCACTCTTGTCTTATATAGCTCAAAGCCAAGATTTTCAAGCGTCTCATCCATTTCCTTAGAAACGAGTTCGCTCACAAAAGTTCCTTTCGCATCAAATTTTTCATTGATATCGTTTATATAATAATAAAGTTTGTAATAGCCTTCTCTTTTGATTAGGACATAGAAATTCATATCGCCTTTTATGTAGTAGAGCCTATCGATATTAGCTTCATATAGCGAAGTGTTCATGTAATCGTTTGTGATGGAGCCCTCATAAGATTTTAAAATCTCAAGCTCCTCTACTCTATTAAACTTCTCCACTCTCATAAATTTCTAAAAGCCTCTTCTTATCTATCTTAGTATTTTGCGTCTTAGGAAGAGCATCCATGTGCACAAACTTCGATGGAAGCATGTACTTTGGCAGCCTTTCAAGGATAAAGTCCTTAAACTCCTTCCTCGAAAATTCCTTTCCTGAGTAAAACAATATTATGATCTCATTTTCTTTATCAAAAACAGCACTCGCCTCGTGTATGCCCATGGCGTATACCTGTCTTTCTATCTCGTCTAGCTCGATTCTGTGGCCAAAGACCTTGACCTGATTGTCCTTCCTAGCCAAAAATTCTATCTCGCCAAACTTATTTCTTCTAACAAAGTCGCCGCTCCTGTAAACAATCTCTCTATATGCCTTGTTTAGTGGATTTTGCACGAAAGCCTTCTCAGTTTGGTCAAGCTTGTTGTAGTAGCCATATGAAACGCCTCTACCTCTGATAACAAGCTCGCCCTCGTCAGCTTCACGCTCGCCATCAAGTATCATGACCTCCATATTCTCGCAAGCCTTGCCTATGGGGATGATCTCATCATCTTGAAAGTCTCTGTCAACTTTGTAATAGCAGCAGTCGCAAGTCGCCTCAGTCGGTCCATATAGGTTAAAGTACTCAGCTTCTACAGCTTTTCGCCAGATGTTCAGCTTTTGCGCGCTCATTTGCTCGCCAGCAAAAGTAACTAGCCTTAAATATTTTGGTTTATCTATATCAAAAACATTTGAATTTGCAAGTATATTAAGCGCCGACACCGACCATAGTATGGCCGTAATTCTATTTTCATTTAGGTAGTCGACCACCTTAACAGGAAATAAAAAGTCCTTTGGATCCATAAGGTATAGAGTAGCTCCAGTCTTAGTAAATAGACAAAGCTCCTTAAGCGACGCATCAAAGAAGAGTGGCGTTTGATTTGCAAGCCTATCGTTTTCGTTTATCTTAAGCGTCTTCTCTAGCCAATCTTGTAAGTCCACGAGCATGAAATTACTGATAACAACGCCCTTTGGCTCACCAGTTGTGCCAGATGTGAATAAAACATAAACAGGATCTGTGTCTATCATCTTAGCTCTGATATCATCAAGAGCAAGATCGTCACAGCCATAATCATGGTCATAGTCATAGTGAAGAGCATAATCCTCGAAAATGTTCTTCGTATGATAAATGCCTAGAGTGCTCTCAAGACGCTTTTTGATAGTCTCAATCCTCTCACGAGGCATGGCCGCATCGATGGGCACGTAAAAGTTGCCGCTGTAAAGAACAGCGAAGAAAGAGATTATAGTCTCAAGTAGCCTGTCAGTCTCAACCATGATGGGACGCTTCGTTTGTGGATGCACCTTATGTATCTCGCTTGCAAGACTCATAGCCCTCGCACGAAGCTCACTAAAAGTGATGGACTTCTCTTTGTCAACGATGGCTACTTTGTCAAGATATTTACTTGTTATACGGTCGAGTTGATCGATGAATAGCATATTACACCTCACAACAATATTATCACAAGATGTGTTGATTGTCAATAATTTCGCATATGAGCAAAAAAGAAGACATCATACGATGCCTTCTTGTTTATAGTTTATAAGAAATTTTATTTTTATTTTATGAACTGGTCTTTGTGTTCACAACTAGTTAATTTAAGTTTTAATGCAAGAAGTGTTTTCCTTCGCTTGCTGGTCTACTCATGAAAATCACTTTTCTCGCTATGAAGTATCAATAAAAAATGGATACATATC
>CAMYBS010000032.1 GCA_947254025.1 uncultured Clostridia bacterium | reverse complement strand
TAAAAACTGACCTCCTTTAGTTAGTTTTTAGGTCTAACTTTTGGGGGTCAGTTCACAAAGTAAAGAGGGTATTATTTTATCTAAAGTTTTGCGCGATATTCAAAAATACGGTTATGGAAAGCGAGTTGATTATGTCGATTGCGAAGGCTCCAACCATTGGCAAGACAAAGTATGCCTTTGGTGATGGGCCAAATCTTTCAGTGATCGAGTCCATGTTGGCGATGCCGTTGTATGTTGCCCCCATGCCGAAGCCGCAAAGACCGCCCGACAAAACTGCCGCGTCGTAGTTTCTACCCATAACCCAGTAGTTGATAAAGTACGCGTACAAAGCCATGAGCACAGTTTGCGCAAGTAGCACCACGAGCATGATGCCGGCAACATCCTTTAAGTCAAGAAGGTTGATGTCGATGAGCGCCATTACCAAGAAAATGTTTAAGCCGACGTCACCGCAGATGGAGTTAGCTCTCTCATCAACAGCAAACTTCGAACCCTTCTTGCCGATGGTGTTGACGAAGATACCTGCAAGTATCATCGCTGTTACATAACTAGGTAGGCTCAATGGATTACCAAGTATGCTTACATTGTTTTTGATGAGAACTTGCAAGATCGAACCGAGACCAACAGATACGAAGATGAGACCTAAAACCTTTACAAAGTCGAAGGCGTTTAGCGGAACAAGCTCTTTATAGCTAGCACCAGCGCTAACCTTTTCGAGACTCTCCAAAACATTATTCTCAGAGCTGTCATTGTATGTAGGCTTAGCCAAGTGATTTCTTCTAATAAGCATAGAACCGATAGGTCCACCTATAACAGAGCCCATAATTACACCGAAAGTCGCAGCCGCCATGCAGAAAGTTGACGCATTAAATAGGCCGTGCTCCTCAAAAGTGCTACCCCACGCGCCAGCAGAGCCGTGACCACCAACCATAGTAACCGAGCCGCAAACAAGGCCAAGCAGCGAATCTACCCCTATAACTTTGCACATGAAAATGCCAAGGACATCTTGAAAAATAACTAAAACCGTTGCTACAAGTAAGAAATAAACAAAACCCTTGCCGCCCTTCTTAAGCGTGTCGAGATCGGCACCAACGCCGATGGATGTGAAGAAGACCATCATGAAAGGATCCTTAAGAGTGTTGTCAAAAACAAAAGTACATAGCCCCGTAAGAGCTAAGACAAACCTAATGATAGCGAACAAAAAGCCGCCAATAACAGGCGCAGGGACACAAAAAGTCTGGAAAAATTTAACCTTCGTTCTGATAAATTTCCCCACCAAAAAAACCAAGATAGCAAAGCCAACCGTTTGCATTACATTAAATGAAAGAATCATTTAATAAACCTCCTTATTAAAGATTGCCTCTCCTATCTACAAGAATAATTATAACATAAAAATTGTAAAATGCAAGAGTAATTATATATAAAAGTATTACAAATATGTAATCTTTGTATATTGAGTGAAAGTGACAGAGTATAAAAAAGACTACACAGAAAAAATTGTGTAGTCTTATTTATAGTTTAATTGAGCTTGTACATCGAAAAGTATATTCTCTCGCTTGTTGCGTTTATGGAGGATGTCTTAGTCATCGAAAAGTGTATTCTCTCGCTTGCTGCGTCTACATAAATTGTTAATTTCTAAGCTTACTCACCTGTGGTCTCATATTCGTTCGCTACGCTCAGCTAGATGAGCCCACCGTCGGTTCGTTGCGCCAAGAAATTAATTCAATTTATTCCGAAGGCTGCGCTTGTGAACAACACTTTTCTCACTATTAAATCTAAGTTTAGCAAATTATCTAAAAACGAAGAACCTCAGTCTTAATGATTGGGAACCTTGGTGCTTCGCACTGAGATGATTGGGCGAAGTGAATTTAATAAAATATACAAAGTCACTCAAACCCTTAGTTTGCAGAGAAGTTGAGATGATTTTGCGTTGTACAGAATTTTTTGGAGTGAGGTGTGCAAATGTGCACTCCACAGCGACAAAATAATTCGAAACTAGCAAAAGGGCTCAACTTAATGCGAAATAAGTCGAGCATTGTCGAAAAAAGGAACGAGTCCAAGGGCGCATTTTATTAAGAAATTTAGTCTTCAATTACAAATCCAGTGACTCGTGACTGAATCGCCAATTGCGTTCTCGTCTCAAATCCTGTCTTCTCTAACAAATGCTTTATATGCGTCTTCACAGTATTTTGTGAAATGTCAAGTTTTTCTGCTATCTCATCATTTCCTGCGCCCGTTGTAAGTAGTCTTAAGACCTCAATCTCTCTTGGCGTGAACTCGCTTGACTTCGCCATACCTAGCGTAACCACAGGAGTATTATCAGGGTATATCGACTCACCCTTTAAAGTTCTCTCGACTATCTCAATCAGCGTCTCCTCAGAGACATCCTTGTACCAAAAACTCTCTATACCTATCTTTCTCGCGCGCTCCATCCAAGAGACTTCCGGCATACTCGTAACAGCAATTATCTTAAGATCAGGCTTTAGCTTTTTAATCTTTTCCGCGGCGTCAAGGCCATTCGACCCGTCATTCATCAGTATGTCCATGATTACGAGGTCAAGAGGCGCCTTCAAAACGTAAGTATCCGCAAACATCGCCGTATCGATGCAGTAGAGCACCTCGTACTCAGGCGACTGCTCGATGTAGAGCTTAAACAGCTCCCTCGAAACGAATTGATCGTCAACAATCATAATCTTATAAGTCATAATTTTCTCCTTTCAGCCAAGAAATCCTAAGAGTAAATACCTCACTCGTATCAATACTCATCTTTCCGTCATAAATCTTAAGACGCGCGCGGATGTTCTTTAGACCGCCCTTTTCCTTAATTTCAGAGCTTGGTTTATGGCCGTCGTTCTTTATAGTCAAATTTATCCTTAGACCATCTTCATTTATATCAATCCACACATTTTTCGCTTCAGCGTGGCGAATGGCGTTGTTGAGCGCCTCGTGGACTATGCTTATAAAAGTATTTTTATCCTTTTCACCCTCTGGCAAAGAGCCAGTGAAGTGAAAACCTATGCCGATTGACTCCGTAGTTTCAAGCAGTTTCTTCCAAAGAGCGTCCTTTACTTCTTCGTCTTCACCCTCATCCAAAACGACGAGACTCTCGTTCCACAGCTGCACTAGCCTCTTCTTTTCGTCCTCATTCTTGTCCTCTTTATCCAAGTAGTGCCTAAAATAAATTAGCGACTGAGCAATCTTGTCGTGAATCTTAATCTTCGAACGCAAAATTTCCTTCTGCCTAGTGTATTCCAAAGCCGTATCTTGATAATCCTTCAAACGCTTGTTCGCAGCCTTTATCTCTTTATTCTTCTTTTTTATCTCTCCAAGCACGCCCCACTCCTCGGTGATGTTGTAGGCAATCGTCTCTCTGTACTTTTTCTCTTTATCTTCAATAATTTGGTAGAGCCATATCTTGCCACACGCCCCCATAACCAGAGGATCCTTTTGCAAAATTTGAGTTGAGTCGCTTACCTTGCACTCACGAGCAAGCCTTGCACAAGTCAAATCATTAATCAGATGCTTTCCAAAAACTTCGTAGCTAATCATTTGCATCTGCCTGTTGACAAGAGTCGGCGTTCCGTCAAGCTTCGAGAAACACAAGCCGTCAGGAAGATTATCCATACTCTCCTTAATCGAGTTTTTGCCGATTTGACTTTTTCTTATGCGCCTTAGCCTAAAGAAGAGATCGATCTGCGCCAGAGCTATGCCAAATAAGTAGCTCGTAAAATTAGATACCCAAAGATTTAAGAATGGTTTTGAAATCAGCATGCGCCTTGATCCGAGCTCCGCAAGTATTTGCACTAAAAATAAATTTACTAAAACCAAAAATACGCTCGCGATAAAGGCAGCCGACCTTGGCTTTATATCCATCAGCTCAACCATCAGCCTAAGGCTAATTGCAAGCAGCACCATGCATATGGCGAAGATTATGCTTATCTCACTTGAGTTTAATTCAAATATCCTCATCATAACCCATAACCTCCTAAGCTTATGCGCCAAAGACCACCCTCAAGGTCCTCCAGCATATCTAGCCCATCTATCACCATGCCTATGGTTTTGACCTTATCAGCACTTATTTTTATCTCTACTTCATCATCATTTACAAGATTTACATCCACAGCTTTGAGAGCATGATAATTTACTTCAAGTATCCTTTGAAAAACTTCGTAAATGGCAAGAGCAGTGTCTATATCCAAAGCGCTATCACTTTGCCAATTTATCTTAGATTCCACGCCGCTTAAGCTTAGGTAATTTAGTGATTCAGTAAAAGCAAGACCCAGCTCAGCCATGGCGATGTTTTTATCCTTTTTACTTAATAAAAATAGGTTCGAGTACCTCTTGATGTAGGCGCTCGTTATGCACGCCCTTTTTAGAACCGCTTCAAAAGATTCTTCGTCCTCGGGTAAATTATTCATTACAATCTTTAAAAAATTAAATTTATCACTTAAGCTCGAGTCAATGTAGGAGCGTATCTCGTTTTGCTCCTCAAGCTTCGCCATCTTCTCTTTAAGCTTTTTATCCGCACTCAAAAGTTCATTCTCACTCATAAGACTTTCATTTAAAGCGTATAGCCGCTTTTTAAGCGAGTTAAGCTCCTTTAAGTCTATAAACCAAAACGCCTCGCCGCCACTAATCCTTGCGCTCTCAAGTAGAGTGTCCTTGTCAAGCTTAGTAGCCTTACCAAGCGAAGCGTGTATCATTTCAGCAGTTACTGGTGGCATTTTAGTCGGCGCAAAAACTATATCCCCATCCATATTCATAATACCAATATTTAAGGACGATAGTCTTAAGAACTTGTCGTAGCCCCTGTTAGATGGGATTGACCTTGTAAATACCAAAGACTCGATAAAGAGAATAATTATAAGTATGTTAAATTCGGCACTTGCAATCGCCGTCTTGATATACACAAAGAAATCTTTGTTAATAACGTAAGAGAAAGTATATAAAATCCACAAAAGCATTGGAAGTATAGGAAGCATCACCGGCCACGGCGAGCGCATCGACCTCGACGCACGTAAGGCCGAGACCAAAGAAGCGATAGTTAATATTGCGGCATATAGTACGATTATGTAGAAGAGTGGCTTATACGCCTCAACACCCAAAGGCACATCCGTACTAAAGGCAAGGCCGTGGAAGTCATTCGTCAAAACCAAAATTACAAAACACTCAGTCGGTATCCAAAGAAGGTGCCACCACTTGCTGATAGGCTCGCGCAGACTTATTTACCATGAGCGAGATAAAAAATACAAGATGAATTATGTTTAACGAGAAAAGGTAGTAAATGTAGCGGATGTACTTGATCACGAGCATATTGTCAAAGAGGATCTCATACTTCAAAGTCCTCGCACCAAGGTAGCCAATCATAAGAAAGGCGATCATCTTAAAGTACTTTTTCGACTGCGTCCTAAGAATACGGCTCTCCATGATACGATCCCAAAGCAGGATCACAATCGTGTATAAGAAAAAGACGATGGCGTTCACAGAAAAATTAATTACGCCAAAGAACTCTAGTAGATGCAAGCTCATTGCCAGCAAAACAAAAAACGTACTCGTTATGTAACTTAAAATCTCCTTGCGATACATAGTAAACCCCCTTCACATACCTTATATAGTAATTATATCATATAGCGCTTTATTATACTAGAAAAAAACTAGGTAGATAGAAAAAAATTGCAAAAATATTTCTTATATATCACCCTTTTGGGTGATGTGGAAATGGTTTTTATTATATATAATGTACTTAAGGGAAAATATTTATACAAAAAAATTTTTTAAATATCACCCTTTTGGGTGATGTGGAAAATATTTTTATAGTATACAATATATTCAAGAAAAAATTTGAAAATTTTATTAAAGGAGTGAGAATTATGAAAAAGAAAAATGAAAGACAAGTCGCGATACTTTTGGCAGTGATGATGATCTTTATGAACTTCATCATAGCGCCTGTTAAGGCAGAGCCGGGAGTTGCGATAAATCCGACAAACTTCCCGGATCCAAATTTTAGGGACTATGTAAAGAAAAAAGATAAGGACAGTAACGGCATCTTGTCACAAGATGAATTGAATGCGGTGAAAAAAATTTATATAGAGCGTGAACTAATCACGAGTTTTAAAGGGATTGAACACTTTACTGAATTGAAAGAGCTTTATTGCATTGAAGACAAATTGACAGAACTAGATGTCAAAAGCAATACAAAACTGACACATCTTGAATGTAACAAAAACCAATTGACTAATTTAGCCTTAAGTAAAAACACAGAATTAACATACATTAACTGTGCAGATAACCAATTGACCACTTTAGACCTAAGTAAAAATACAAAATTAACATTCATTGACTGTAGAAACAACCAATTGACTAATTTAGCCTTGACGAATAACACAAACTTAGAAACTCTTCACTGTAGAGAAAACCAATTGACTAATTTAGTCTTGACGAATACCACAAACTTAAAAAATCTTCAATGTCAACAAAACCAATTGACTAATTTAGACTTAAGTCATACCACAAACTTAGAAATTCTTAATTGCGATAATAACAAATTGACTGCTTTAAACCTAAGTAAAAACACAGCATTAACAGAAATTTTCTGTGACAATAACCAATTAAGTGCATTAGACTTAAGTGAGAACACAAACTTAAAAATTCTTTACTGTAAACAAAACCAATTGACTACTTTAGACTTGAAGAATAACACAAAATTAACATCCATTGACTGTCAAGAAAACCAATTGACTACTTTAGACTTGAAGAATAACACAAAATTAGAAGATCTTGATTGTTCAAAAAACCAATTAATTAAATTAGACTTAAGTAGTAATTCAAAAGTTAATGAATTTGATGGATCTAATCAAGAACGCTATGTCTCAGTTCCGGAAAGCGACACAAGCTTAGATCTTACAACGCTGGAAGAGGGCTTTGTTCCAGATAAATCAAGTGGTTGGGTAGGAGGAACTAAATCAGGCAAAACTTTAACACTCAATAGCCCAAAACCAAGTTATGTGACATATAAATACGAGGCTCGTGAAGGCAAAATATTAAATGTGAAATTGAATATCATCTACGGAGATGCTGTTAAAGTAACATTCGATAGAAACGAAGGATGGGGCTATATGAAAGGTCTTAGCTTAAAAAAAGGTTCACCATATAGATTACCATATTGTAAATTTACCGCACCAACAGGAAAAGAATTTAAGACTTGGGAAGTAAATGGCGAAGAAAAACCAGTCGGTGACAGCATTACAGTTAACTCAAATATTACAGTAAAAGCTATTTGGAAAGATCTTTTAGAAATTAATAAAACTAACTTCCCAGATGAAAACTTTAGAAGCTATGTTTCAAAAACAAAAGATAAGAACAAAGACGGAAAATTATCATCAGAAGAGCTTGCAGTGATTGAGATCGATGTAAGTAATAAAAACATTAAAAACCTTAAGGGTATAGAATACTTTACTAATATTAGGGAGCTTAATTGTTATAATAACCAATTGACTGATTTAGACATAAGTAAAAACACAAACTTAATAGACTTTAGTTGTGCGCATAACAAATTGACTGATTTAAACTTAAGTAATAACAAAAACTTAAAAACTCTTCGCTGTGACGAAAACAAATTGACTGATTTAAACTTAAGTAATAACAAAAACTTAAAAAATCTTAACTGTAGCCGAAACCCATTGGAGACTTTAAACTTAAGTGAGAACAAAAACTTAGAAACTCTTACTTGTGAAGGAAACCAATTGACTACTTTAAACTTAAGTAAAAATGAAAAATTAACAAAAATTAATTGTCAAGTAAACAAATTAAGTGAGTTAGACTTAAAGAATAACACAAACTTAGAATATCTTTACTGTAGCCAAAACCATTTGAAGAAATTAGACCTAAGTAAAAACACAAAATTAAAAGCTCTTGGCTGTAGTATCAACAAATTGACTAATTTAGACCTAAGTGCTAACACAGCTGTCACAAGTTTTAGTGGCAATAATCAAGAATACGATATAGAAGTAGATAAAAGCACTTTATCATTTAATCTTAAGTCACTACCTGGTAAATTTGAACCATCAAAGGCAAGTGACTGGAAGGGTGGCAAAGTTGACACTGTTAACAGTAATATCTTGAAATTAGACAAAAATACGATAACAGCTGTGACTTATGAATACAATGTAAAGACTGGATTAGATAAACTAAAGGTAAAATTAAATGTTAAATATAAAGAAACACCAGCAACAGTTGATTCAATTGCAGTTAACAGTACAGAGCACAAAAAAGAATACAAAGTTGGAGACGAATTAGACGTAACAAACCTAACAATTGAAGCTACAATGTCAGACGGAAAGAAAAAAACAGTTCCAGTAACAGCTGAAATGGTAAGTGGATTTGATAAAGATACAGAAGGAACACAAACACTAACAATAACTTATGAAGGCAAGAAAACAAGCTACAATGTTACAGTAACAGCAGTTCCAACACCAAGTCCAACAGTTGATTCAATTGCAGTTAACAGTACAGAGCACAAAAAAGAATACAAAGTTGGAGACGAATTAGACGTAACAAACCTAACAATTGAAGCTACAATGTCAGACGGAAAGAAAAAAACAGTTCCAGTAACAGCTGAAATGGTAAGTGGATTTGATAAAGATACAGAAGGAACACAAACACTAACAATAACTTATGAAGGCAAGAAAACAACTTATAATGTTACAGTAGCAACAGGCACAACACCTCCACCAACACCACCAACACCACCAACACCACCTACACCAGAACCATACTATCCAGGATATGATGACTGGTACGAGCCATACAGACCACACAGACCACACAGACCTAGTAAGCCGGCTGAAGATAAGAAGCCTGAGGAAAAGCCTATTGACAAGCCAGCTGAAAAAGTTGAGACAGAAGTAATCTTTGTTATCGGTTCAAATAATATGGATACTAAGATCAATGGTACTGACAGCTTCAAGGGCATGGACGTTGCTCCATATATTAAGAATGGCAGAACTATGCTTCCAATTAGATATATCGCTGAAGCCTTAGGCATGAGCGTATCGTGGGATGCAAAGACAAGAACTGTTATCATTCAAGATATGTTCTACAGAGTTGAGATTCCTGTTGACACAAACAAAATTATTGTCAATGGAAAAACTTATACAAGCGACGTAAAACCTGAAATTAAGAATAACAGAACAATGCTTCCTATCGCGAACATTGCAAGAGCTCTTGGCCTTAAAGATGGCAAGGACATCTTGTGGGATGCAGCTAAAAAACAAGTAACAATAATTAGAACAATCAGTAGATAATATAAGTCCCGGCAAGGTCCGTGCGCTCACTCCGCACGGATTTTTGCTAAAGAAAGCAAAAGTTTTCTTTTCATAGACCTCTCTCAAATGGTCCTGCCAAAGTGGCGGGATCATTTTTTTGAGTGGATTTGTTTTTTTGCAAGCCTCCCCCATTGTTGACAAAGAGACGTTTTTTTGAGTTTAATTATTTTTCGAAGTAAAATTCTTTTTCATGTTTACAAAAATATTTCTTCAATATCACCCTTTTGGGTGATGTGCAATTGGTTTTTGTGATGTAGAATATATTTAAGAAAGAAAATATTTTTAAATTTCATTAAAGGAGTGAGGATTATGAAAAAGATTAGAAAAATTTTGGCACTAACCTTGGCAATATTTATGCTCGCAGGACTAATGCCTACAAATGTATTCGCAGAGGATACTCGTACACCGATTAGCAATATCGTTGCAAAATCGGATACAGACAGTATCCCGGTATATGGAGGAACAGTAAAAAAACCAACTTTTACTGTAACACAAGGCTCGCCCGCATATTTTGATAAAGTTATGTGCGGTTGGCGTAAAAAAGATGGTACAAGCTGGGTAAGTTATAAAGGTACTGCTTTTACAGAAGGAACATATTGTTATGGAGTACAAATCCGTATTGACGGCGAGGCAGGAAAAACACATAAACTTAACGAAGAAGGAGTAACAGTTACAGTAGATGGATACAAATGGGCAGATAATGTAAAGCCAATTTGGGGAGATGATTTCTCTTATTTCTCTGCTAAATCTAAAGAATATATAATAACAGCTCCGGTTGGAGTCCCACTTGATTTTGTCAAAAACAATAGTTGGAACATCGGTTTAAACTATGAAGGAAAAGCTATAACTTCTTTCTCAGTAGCTACAGGTGCTACAGGCGGAGAAAAACCTTATACATTCTCAAAAGTTTCCGGTCCTGATTGGATAAGTGTAGCAAGTGACGGAACCGTATCCGGAACTCCAAACAATATTGGAAAAAATAATGATCTTGTTATACGCGTTACTGATAAAAATTCAGCTACGAAAGATATAACCTTGACTGTAGCAGATACAGTTATAGATCCAAGCGACCGCATAAAAATAAATAATATCGTTGCAACATCGGATACAAACAGTATCCCGGTATATGGAGGACAAGTAAAAGATCCAACTTTTACTGTAACACAAGGCTCGCCCGCATATTTTAATGAAGTTATGTGCGGTTGGCGTAAAAAAGATGGTACAAGCTGGGTAAGTTATAAAGGTACTGCTTTTATAGAAGGAACATATAAATATGAAGTACAAGTCCGTATTGACGGCAAGGCAGGAAAAACACATAAACTTAACGAAGAAGGAGTAACAGTTACAGTAGATACCAAAAAATGGGCAGATAATGTAAAGCCAAATGTTGGAGATACTTTCTCTTATCTCTCTGCTCAGTCTGAAGAATATATAATCTCAAAAACTTCTACAGAAACAGCTATAGAAATTCCAAAAGCAAACACTAATTTAGTTTACAACGGAAATCCTCAAACAGGTGTAAATGAAGGAACAGGATACACAATAACAGGTAATACTGAAACAAATGCCGGCACATATACTGCAAAGGCAACTCTTGAGGCAGGATACAAGTGGAAGGATGGCACAAAGGAAGTTAAGAATATTCCTTTTGAAATTGAAAAAGCTGATCCAACATATACAGTTCCTACAGGACTTAAAGGTAAAAAAGACAAAAAACTTTCAACAGTAACTTTACCTTCAGGATTTACTTGGGTAGATGGAGAAATAGTTTTAGACACAGTTGGCGAAAAGACTTTTAAAGCAAAGTTTACTCCAGCTGACACAACAAACTATGAAGTAATAGATGTTGACTTGACTGTTAAAGTTGAAGACGTTGTAACTCCACCAGAAAAAGTAACTTTAACAACAAACATAATTAATGGACACGGAACAGTAACAG
Organism: uncultured Clostridia bacterium; assembly: GCA_947254025.1. Lineage (GTDB taxonomy): Bacteria > Bacillota > Clostridia > Tissierellales > Peptoniphilaceae > Fenollaria > Fenollaria sporofastidiosus. Next base: position 384 of record CAMYBS010000032.1, on the reverse strand, counting down.
TAACACCAGCCTCAGCTACAGTAGATAAAGGCAATACAATAGTAGTTACATTTAATCCAGAAACAAATTATGAGATAGATACAGTTACTTTAGATGGTACAGATGTAAAAGCACAAGTAGTATCAAACAAATTAACCGTAACTATGGATAAGAGCAAAACATTAAAAGTTAAATTCAAAGAAAAACCAGCTCCACCAGAACAAGTAACATTAACAACAAACGTAGATGGTGGACACGGAACAATAACATTAACACCAAATACAGCTACAGTAGATAAAGGCAAAACAATAGTAGTTACATTTAATCCAGAAGCAAATTATGAGATAGAAACAGTTACTTTAGATGGTACAGATGTAAAAGCACAAGTAGTATCAAACAAATTAA
>CAMYBS010000031.1 GCA_947254025.1 uncultured Clostridia bacterium | reverse complement strand
AGAACCAAAAAAGAGGATTCGTCATGTCCAAATGCCGAGATCCTCTTTTTCTTTAATTTATTAAGTGTTGCACTTGTTATTATAAATCATCTCACAAAAAAAAGGCTACCTCCATGGCAGCCTTTTTCTTATGCAATATTCAATTTTATCTAAAAATTGTCATAGTAAATTTTGTTTTCAGCTACGCCCACGTCCTTAAGTGCAGCCCTTAGTGACTCTATCATCCTATAAGTATATAGCCACTAAGGCGATAGGGATCATGGAGTAAATCACAGGATGCATCATCTTTTGCTTCATAAAGTACTTTTTTAAAACTCCTTCAATGCACTCACTCCTTTGTTAATTAATTTATTGCTTTACGTATATAAATTATATAAGATAAGAGAAAAATAAACAAGGGAAGGGGGATATGTGATATAATATGAGAAAAGATAGTTATTAAATATTTGTAGTTAAAGAAAGGAGACTTATGCAAAACTTAATTGATATAAAATCTCATGCGGTTGATGTCACTATGAACATACTGTTAAAAGATAGAACTAGTAACGATAATATAATATTAGCGACTGACGACTACAAGGGATACAATTTTTATACACAGATAACAAAGAAGCTCCTTTTAGATGGTAAACTTGACATAAGACCACGTGTATCAAAAAGTATTGAAGCACAGAACAAGAGAACTAAGAAAAAGGCTGAAGTATTTACTCCTTGTTTTATATGTAATAAAATGAACAATTTCATTGATGAAGAGTGGCTTGATAAGTATAGTGCTTTTAATAATGAAAATGAAATTAATTGGACTACGCTTGATGATAAAATTGAATTTTCTGAAGGAAAAACATGGAAAGATTATGTTTTAAGCAGGAGATTAGAAATAACATGCGGAGAGGCACCTTACTTAGTATCTCGTTATGACGCTGCTACAGGTGAACTTATACCTGTTAAAGATAGGATAGGCATACTTGATAGAAAACTAAGAGTGATTGGTGAGAACGTTAAGAGTAAAAAAGAGTGGCTAACTTGGGTTTATAGAGCTTATGAAAGTACTTATGGATACGAATTTCAAGGAGATAACTTACTTATTGCTAGAATCAATTTACTAGAGACTTTCGTTGAGCACATGGAAGAGCGCTGGGGCGAAACGCCAAGTGATTCATCACTTAAAAGGATTGCTAGAATTATAACATATAATATTTGGCAGATGGACGGCATAAGAGATGTACTTCCATATTCTGGAGCTAATGAATTTTTAGATTTAGATGTTGATCCTAATCAGACAGACTTATTTGGATTAATGGATAATAATGTGAAAGGTAAAAATAAAGAAGAGGTTAAATTAACACATGCACTTATATATGATTGGAAAAAGGAAAAACCATTCTTATTTATAAAGATAAAGGAGTGTGAGGAAATGAAGTTTGATTATGTAATTGGTAATCCACCTTATCAAGAAGAAGCTAAAGGTACAAGCACAAGTGATGACCCGATATATCATTATTTTGTAGATGAAAGTTATAAGATATCAAAAAAAGTAATTTTGGTAACACCAGCTAGATTTTTATTTAATGCTGGAAAGACTCCAAAAGCTTGGAACAATAAAATGCTAGAAGATAAAAATATAGCAGTTAAATATTATCAGCTAAAATCAAACTTAGTATTTCCTAATACTGATATAAAGGGTGGAGTTGCTATAACATATAGGGATGAGGAGCGAGATTTTGGTGAGATAAAAACTTTTATACCATATAAAGAATTAGAAAACATATTAAAAAAAGTTGAGAAACTAAATGAAAAAAGTCTAATGGAGATAATTTATAATCAAAATAAATTTGATTTAGATATTTTATATAAGGATTATCCAGATTATAAAAATATTATAGGATCAGATGGGAAAGATAAACGTTTAGATAAACCAATCTTTAAAAAGCTTGATGTTTTTAAAGAAGCTGGAGATTTAAACAATGATTATTCAATATTGGGAATCAATGATTTAAAGAGAGAGTATAGATTCATCAATAAGAGATATATTGAGGATAATGGTAACCTGATACGCTGGAAGGTTTTAGTGCCTGTTTCAAACGGTTCTGGAGCGATTGGAGAGGTGTTAAGCACACCCCTAATCGGGGCCCCCCTAATCGGGGCCCCCCTAATCGGGTATACAAGATCTTTTATTGGAATAGGCAGTTTTGATCACGAGAATCACGCTAAAGCACTATTGAAATATATAAAATCAAAATTTGCTAGAGTTATGCTAGGAATATTAAAAATAACGCAAGATAACACTGCGGAAAAATGGAAATATGTGCCATTACAAGATTTCACTGAAAATTCTGATATAGACTGGACTAAAGATGTTGCTGATATAGATAAACAACTTTATAAAAAATACAATCTGACAGAAGAAGAGATAAAGTTCATAGAAACAAATGTAAAGGAGATGGAGTAAATGGATAGGCCAAACATTAAAACAGCACAAGATGTTGTTCCTATGCTATATGGCTACACCACTCCTGAGATTAAAAGGCATGATGGCTGGACAAAGATAGGCTACACTGAAAGGAATGTTGAAGAGCGTATAAAGGAGCAGGTTAATACAGCTGATGTTGAGTGGAAGCTTGAGTGGAAAGGTAATGCCATATATGAAGATGGAAGTGCTGAATTTTTTACAGATAAGGACTTTCACAAGTATTTAAGAAAACTCGGCGTTGAACAAGAAAAAGATAAAAACAATGAATGGTTTAAGATAAGTGGGACTGAATCAAAGTATAAATTTTTTGAATTTAGGCAAAATCGCGGATTAGTTAAATTAGATTCAAGTGCTATGCCATATAAGTTAAGAAGTGAGCAGGAAGAAGCAGTAGAGAAAACATTATCTTATATCAATGAAGGCAAAGGAGATAAGTTCTTATGGAATGCTAAGCCTCGCTTTGGTAAAACTTTAGCTGTTTATGACTTTTGCAAAAGACTTGATGCACAAAAAGTGCTTGTTGTAACAAACAGACCTGCAATAGCAAACAGTTGGTATAGTGATTATGTTCAATTTTTAGGCAAAGAGTCTGGTTATACTTTTGTAAGCTCTACAGAAAGTTTAAAGGATAAAGAGTTCGTATGTAGTAGAAAAGACTACTTAGATTCAATTACAAGATTAGATTCAGAAAATTCAAAAAAAATAATTCAATTTGTATCGCTTCAAGATTTAAAAGGCTCAAAGTACTTTACAAGCAAAAAAGGTGGTGCTGATAAGTTAAAAGAGATCAGAGACATGGAGTGGGATTTATTAGTTATAGATGAAGCTCACGAAGGCGTAGATACTTTTAAGACTGAAGTTGCTTTTGAAAATATCGTTAGAAAATTTACACTTCACTTATCAGGAACACCATTTAAGGCAATAGCTAACATGACTTTTCCTGAGGGGGCAATATTTAACTGGACTTATGCAGATGAACAAAAAGCTAAGAGGAATTGGGATATAAGTCAAGAAGAAGAGAATCCTTATGAAGTGCTGCCAAAATTAAATATGTATACTTATCAAATGTCGGAGATTATTTCTGATGAGATAAAAAAGGGCATCGAATTAGATGGAGAAGTAGAAGAGTATGCTTTTGATTTAAATGAGTTTTTTGCAGTAGATGGCAATGGCGTTTTTAAGTATAAAAAATCTGTAGACAAGTTTTTAGATGCTTTAACAAAACAAGAAAAATATCCATTCTCTACAGCTGAGTTAAGGGAAGAGATAAAGCATTCATTTTGGCTATTAGATAGAGTTGACAGTGTTAAGGCATTGGCAACGAAGCTTAAAGAGCATGAAGTATTCAAAGACTATGAAGTAATCGTTGCTGCTGGTGATGGAAAACTTGATGATTTTGATGAAACTGAAAAATCATATGATAAAGTAGTTAATGCAATTAAAAAATATGATAAAACTATAACCCTTTCTGTTGGTCAGCTTACAACTGGTGTAACTATACCAGAGTGGACTGCTGTACTTATGTTAAGCAACGTAAAAAGTCCTGCTTTATATATGCAAGCAGCTTTTAGATCGCAAAATCCTTGTTTATTCCAAAATGGTGCTAAATTTAAAAGAAAAGAAAATGCTTATGTATTTGACTTTGATCCAGCGAGAACTTTAACAATATTTGAAGAGTTTGCAAATGACTTATCAGTTGATACTAGTCAAGGACGTGGCGACTTAGAAAAAAGAAAAGAAAATATAAGAGAGCTTTTAAACTTTTTCCCTGTTATAGGTGAGGATGAGAATGGTAAGCTTATAGAGCTTGATGCTGAAAAAGTACTAATTGTACCTAGAAAAATTCGTTCTTTAGAAGTAGTTAGAAGAGGCTTTATGAGTAATTTCTTATTCCAAAATATTGGCAATATTTTTTCTGCGCCAACTATTGTTAAAGATATATTAGAAAAGTTAGAGGCAGTTAAAGACAATAAAAAACTGGATGCTCTTAATAAGAATACAAAAGATGATTTATATATTAATGATGAAGGAGACGTTGAAGTATCGGATGAAATTATTATTAGCAAGTCTGAGGAAATATTTGGAGATAAAATATTTGCAGACTCAGAAGAAGTAAAAACACAAATTGATAGTTTAACTACAGGTACAGAAAATGAAAGTTCCGATACAAAGATAGATAAGTTTAAAGAAGATGTAAGTGACATTATTATAAAAGGAACTATTGAAGAATATGATAAATCAAATGAGACTACATTAAAAGCTCGTGAAAAAGAAAGACTTAAGAAAAAATTAAAAGAGGAGTTTAGCAAAGAGTTTGATAAAGAACATGAACTTCATAAAATAAAAGTAAATAATATAGAGTATGAAAGAGATGAAAAGCTTAATGATTGTGGAATAGCTAAAGAGACTAGAGATGAAATTCAAGGAATATATGAAGAAAAAATAAATTCTGAGCTTAAAGATTGGCATTCTAAAGTTGGGGAATTAGTTAAAAACTTTGAAGAAAACACAAAATCTGAAACTATTAGACATTTTGAAGAAAGTAAAGCAAAAGAAGAGAAGAAAGATATAGAAGAAGGGATTAGGGATCATTTGAGAGGCTTTGCAAGAACTATACCAGCCTTTTTAATGGCTTATGGTGACAAAGATGTAAGTCTTGAAAAATTTGAAAAAATAATGCCGGAAGATGTTTTTAAGGAAGTAACGAGTATCACTGTAGATGAATTTAAGTTTTTAAGAGATGGCGGACCATATATAGATGAAGAAACTAAGGAAGAAAAATATTATGAAGGGAATTTATTCGATCCAGTAGTATTTAATGACTCTATAAAAGAGTTTATGAGACTAAAAGACAAACTTTCTAATTATTTTGACGAGAAAAATAAAGAGGATATATTTGACTATATACCGCAACAAAAAACCAATCAAGTATTTACACCAAAAAGAATTGTAAAGATGATGGTGGATATGCTTGAAAAAGAAAATCCAGGATGTTATGATGATCCTAATAAAACTTTCATAGACTTATATATGAAGTCTGGCTTATATATAGCCGAAATTGTTAAAAGGTTATATAATAGTGAAAAAATTAAAAAAATATATCCTGATGATAACGAAAGATTAAGACACATATTTGCAAAGCAAGTATTTGGACTTGCACCAACAGAGATAATATATAGAATTGTATTAAGTTATGTTTTAGGCTTTAGTAAAGAAATTAGTATTGAAAAGCATAATTTAAAGAAGCTAGATGCATTGCCATACGCAAAAGATGGCACTCTCGAAGAAAAATTAGACGAATTATTTAATTAACCCACACCCAATAAAGACTATCGCTTGATAGTCTTTTCTTTTTTCACCTCACTTATCACGCTCCACCTCTCTTATGCTTCTACATTTTTATGCTTTTGGTTTTTCTCGTTAAATTGCTTTTGCATAAGTATAGATTTTTCTTATAGCAGCTATTATTTTTTTGTGATATAATATTTGATGAATATTTTACATAGAGGAGTTTAAAATGAAAGATTACACTGAATTATTGAAGAAGGAGCTGATCATGGCTCTTGGATGTACTGAACCTATCGCGATAGCTCTTGCTGCGGCGAAGGCTAAGGAGGTTCTTAATGCTGACATTGTTAAGGCTGAGATTATCTGTTCGGGTAATATCATTAAGAATGTTAAGGGTGTTACTGTTCCTAACACTGGTGGTATGAAGGGTGTTGAGGCTGCTTCGGCTATCGGTTTTGTTGCTGGGGATGCATCTTTGGGTCTTGAGGTTTTATCTAAGGTTAAGGATGAGGACATCGCGAAGGCTAAGGAGCTTCTTAAGAGGGACATCATCTCTGTTGGTTTGAAGGAGGGTGTTGAGAATCTTGATATTGAGATCAAGGTTTGGGACAAGGATGGCAATGATGTTGATGTTGAGATTAAGAACAAGCACACTAACATTGTCAAGGTTGTGAAGAATGGCAAGCTTTTACAGGTTGACAACTGTTACACTCACTCGACTGATGACAAGCTTTATGATGACCTTTCTTTAAGGGGTATTTATGATTTTGCGACTAATGTTGACTTGTCGGGTCTTAAGGATCTTCTTGAGAATCAAATTGTTTTGAACTCTAGGATTTCTGATGAGGGTTTAACTGGCAAGTGGGGTGTTGCTATCGGCAAGATTTTGATGGATGAGGACAAGTCTTTAAGGAGTGTTGCAAAGGCTAGGGCTGCTGCGGGCTCTGACGCGCGTATGAGTGGATGCTCGCTTCCTGTTGTTATCAATGCTGGTAGTGGTAATCAAGGTATCACTTGTACTATGCCGCTTGTAACTTTTGCTGAGGCGAAGAATTACTCTAGGGAGGATTTGTACAGGGCTTTGATTGTATCGAATCTAACTGCGCTACATATTAAGAGGTTTATTGGCAGGTTATCTGCGTTTTGTGGTGTAACTTCTGCGGGGGTTGCTGCTGGTGCTGGTATCTGTTATATGGAAACTAAGGATTTTGAACTTATGGAGCATACTGTTTCTAATGCTTTGATGATTGCATCTGGTATGATCTGTGACGGTGCGAAGCCTTCTTGTGCTGCGAAGATTGCAACTGCTGTTGATGCGGGCATTTCTGCTTATTACATGGCTAAGAATGGCAAGAATTTCGAAGCTGGCGATGGTCTTCTTAAGGGTTCTGTTGAGGAAACTATCAGAAGTATCGGTTATGTTGCTAAAGAGGGCATGAAGGAAACTGATATTGTTGTTTTAAATACTATGATTAGCAAGTAAGGGGTGTTACATATGAAGAAACCTATAGTTGGTATTTCGGGTTCCATCATCATCGATGGTGGTGGTAATTTCCCTGGATATAGAAGAAGTTATGTTAATGAGGACTATGTAAAGAGTGTTATCAAGAATGGTGGTATTCCATACATAATCCCGATGAACTCTGATGAGTCTGTTGTTAAGGAGCAAATTAGTCATGTTGACGCGCTTATCTTAAGTGGCGGTCACGATGTTACTCCTCGCTTCTATGGTGAGGAGCCTCACAAGAGTCTTGGCGGCATTCTTCCTGAGAGGGACATCTTTGACTTTAATTTAATCAAGTACGCTATGGAGAAGGACATCCCTGTTCTAGGTGTATGCAGGGGCTACCAAATTATGAATGTGTACTTTGGCGGCAGCTTGTATCAAGATGTGGGTCTAAAGAAGGATACTTATGTAAAACATAATCAAGTTAATTTCCCTACTATGACTAGTCACAGTGTTGACTTGGTAGATGGTGGTAAATTAAAAGAGCTTTTTAAAGAAGATACCATAATGGTGAACTCGTTTCACCATCAAATAGTGAATAAAGTGGCTGAGGGCTTTTTGGCTTCGGCTATCAGTAAAGATGGTGTTGTGGAGGCTATAGAAAAGAAAGATCACAAGTTTATGCTTGGTGTTCAATGGCACCCTGAGATGCTTCATCAAACTGAGGAGAAGATGAATCTTTTATTCGCTACTTTAATCAAATCTGCTATGTAAAGGAGTTTTTAAATGGATAAAGCTACTAAGAAATTAGGTTTTTGGTCGATTGTATTATTGACCATCAACTCTGTAATCGGTTCTGGTATATTCTTATCGCCAGGATCTGTTGTTAAGATGTCAGGTAAGTATGCGCCTGTAATTTATCTTGCTGCAGCCATCTTTGCTGCGGTACTAGCTATCACTTTCGCATCTGCTGCAAAGTATGTATCTAAGGGTGGAGCTGCTTATGCTTATACTAAGGCTGCCTTTGGTGACAACTGGGGTCTATACATAGGTATAACAAGGTTCTTCTGTGCGGCTATCGCTTGGGGTGTTATGGCTACTGGTGTTGTTAAGACTGTATTAAATATATTCGCTCTTGACAGCTCAAACTTTGCTTATATCACAACTGGTTTTATTGTACTTATGGGTGTATTATTCGTAATTAATATTTGTGGTACTAAGATTTTAGAGTTTGTAAGCAATATTTCAACTATCGGTAAGCTATTAGCACTTGTTACTGCAATACTTGCAGGGGTAGCTATAGTTATCTTCACTGGTCAAAACAACTTCTCTGAGGTTGAAAGTGTTACTAGCGAAGTAACTAGCAACATGGATGTACAATCGATCGTTATGGCGATCATCGCTGCTTTCTATGCCTTCACTGGCTTCGAAAGTGTTGCCTCTGGTTCTGAGGACATGGAAAAGCCTGAGAAGAACTTACCAAAGGCTATACCTCTAGGAATTTTAGTTATCGCCTTCATCTACATCGGCATAGTTCTAGTTTGTATGATGATAGACCCTGTTGCTCTTGTTGAGACTAAAGAGGTTGTTGCTCTTGTTGATGTATTCAAAAACAAGATTATTAGAAATGTAATCCTTTACGGATCTCTAATATCTATGTTTGGTATCAACGTTGCAGCATCTTTCCATACACCAAGAATTATCGAGTCTATGGCTAAGCAAAACCAAGTGCCAAAGATTTTCGCAACAAGAACTGACAAGGGCTTCCCAATATTCTCAATGATAGTCACTGCTGTTTTAGCTATCGTTCTACCAATTGCCTTCAACTACAGCATGGGCTCTATCATGATCATAAGTGCGATCGCAAGATTTGCTCAATTCATCATAGTGCCTCTTGCAATAATTACTTTCTTCTACGGCAAGAATAAGGAAGAGATCGTTCAAGGGGTTAAGAAGAACTTCTTCACTGACGTTATCATACCAGTATTATCAGTATTATTAACAGTACTACTACTAGTTAAGTTCAACTGGGTAAAACAATTCACAATAAACACTGACGGAGTATTGACTCCAAACTATCTAGCCATAGTATCTATGATCATAGGCTACGTATTTATACCTTTGATGGTGTATATATACAACAAGAGAAAATAATTAATATTTGGTATTTATAAAGCTCTATAGCGGTGCAGGTATTGACCTGTGCCGCTTTTTACTGCAAATCATCTTGCAAAAAAAGAGATGCCTATCTAAGCATCTCTCTTGTGTATATTGTCTTTGTGTATTACTTAAGTCCTTCTAGTAATATCTTTTCTAGCTTAAGTGGCTCTACGTACTCATCAGCTTTGTATGCACGCATGTTGCCGCCTGAGATCTCGTCTATCAAGGCAACTTTGCCATCTATCATGCCGAACTCGAACTTGATGTCGTATAGCTCAAGGTCTTTCTTTGCAAGCTCATCCTTTACGAACTCGCCTATCTCTTTAGCAAGAGCTACTAGCTCGTCATACTCAGAACCTGTCATGATGCCAAGTATCTCTAGTGCGTCCTTAGTAATAAGTGGGTCGTTTCTGTCGTCGTCCTTAAGTGTGATCTCAACGTATGAAGGAAGCTTCATGCCACTCTCTGCGTATTGTCCGTAGCGTCTGATAAAGGAGCCAACTGCTCTGTACCTCACTATGACTTCAACGCCGTTACCGAAGACTTTCGCTTTTCTAACTACAGCTTCGTTCTTGTCTGGATCTGCTGAAACGAAGTGAGTATTTAAACCCTTTGCGTTTAGTTTTTCATAGAAGAACTTTGTTAAAAGGCATGCACTGTGTCCCGCGCCTTCCATTGTTAAGCCGACTTGGTTTTGGCCTGGGTCGAAGACACCGTCTTTGCCAGTTACGTCGTCTTTAAATTTTAATAATACTTCTTTGTCGTTTAACTCGTAAACGTCCTTTGTTTTTCCTTGGTATATTTTTTTCATTAGCTATTACCCCCCCTAATTATTATATATTATCAAGCTTTTGCTCGTCTGCGTTAATGTTTTTGAGTGCACTTACAAGACCCAATACTAGCCATAAAACTACGATGATCCTGTAGATGTAGACTATGTGCTCAAACATTGCGTGTGTTAGTATGCCAAGTGTTGCGGCTAAAAGTCCTGCTGCAAAGGTTTTGACCTCGCTGCTCTTTGCCTTGTAGATTAGCTTTATCTCTTGGGCTATGGCTGTTATGATTATAAGCACGAAGCTTATAAAGCCTGTGAAGCCGCCTTCCGCCATCATCTCAAGGTAGGTATTGTGCGCGTGGAAGATTGGCATACTTCTTATATATCTTTCGAAGACGTACTTAAATGGCTTGTGTCCGAAGCCAACTCCGACTACTGGATGATCCTTGATTACATCTTTGGTAATTGACCAGATTTTGAATCTGTAGCTTGTTGACGAGTCTTTCACGTTCGATATTGACATGATACGCCTTTTGATGTTCTCAGGCAGAAAACTTAGCGCCAAGAGGAAGAACGGCAGCGCGACAACTATAAGTGGTCTTGCTTGGAAGAAGAGGAAGACTAGTGCTGCAACGCCTAGTGACATAATGCCGCCTCTTGAGAATGTTAGCATCAAAGAAAGTAGCATCAGTCCAACTATGCATAGGTAGACGAACTTCTTGAATGCGTCTTTGTGTGCCCAGAAAAGACTCACGACTATAGGCACTACGAGTACGATGTACTCTGCGAAGACATTTGGATTCATAAATACTGAATATGCACGCTTCGATATCTGTCCTGCGACTTGACTGTCGAGCCACTCACGCCTAACTGTGCCGAAGAACTTGTACTGAACTATACCCCAAAGGCAGATCAGTGCTGCGTTGATGGCAAGGCTAGTTGCGATTTTGTTGTAGTCATCTTTGTTTTTAACAGCTATATTTACAGATAAGAATATTGCAAGTCCTGCGAAGTTCATAGCAAGGTCTCTCATTGAGCCAAGCGGCTTAACCGATGTTACAGTGCCTATAATCATCATGATTACGCCAAGAGCTACGGCTACGAAGCTTGAGTTTATCCTTAAGCTTTCCTTTTTATAGATATACACGTCCACTAGATACATGGCTAATATGGCAAGCGCGCCAGCTATTGAAACTATGTCCGGAAGAAAGTTGTAGCCAAGTATGAAGAGATTTAGCATCAGAAACTTTCTCTTCGCAAAGAAGGGAAGACTGATTAAAAGCAGCGCAAGTGCGAGTGCAATCTTAGTAGAGACAAACTTATATGCAGCTAAAAATGCTGCCGCAGCAAGCACTGGATAGAGTAGATTGTTTTTAATCTTGTAATTTTCTATAATTGCTTTCATCTTTTTACCTCTCAAGTCTGTATGCATAACTGAAGAACTTGTATACTAGAGAGCTCTCGTAGTACTTGTTCTTCACTATCACTTGGAAGAATTTTGCCAGTATACAAAGTATTAGTAGAACTAAAGTCCTTTTTATACTAAAGCCAAGCGCAAAGTTTGCGAGCAATATGGCTACGGCTGTTAAGACAAGAGTGTGCATATCATTGTCCAGGTATAGAGAGTTTAAAACATTTGATGATGTAGTCGTTTTGGTACCTTGCGCCTCTAGCTTCTTAATTAGCTCGTATGACTTTGTATCAGCTAAGACATCTGTATCCATGAGCTTTCTTACTATACTAGACTTTGACTTTTTATCCTTCATCTTGAAAGTCTTGTAAGTAAGTGATGAGAAGTAGCTTCTCTTTAAAAACGCGTATATACTTGTGATTAATCTTACGAAAAAACTACTCTTCATCAACATCAAGTCCTATTAAGAAGGATTCCATGCTTATATACTTAGTTTTGATACTGTACTTAACGCCTGCTCTAACTTGTTCGCCCATAGCCCAGTATGCGTTGGCATCGTCTTTAAGAGTTGCTTCAACTGTGATGGCTACGTCATACTTACCAGGGACAGGTCTAAATACCCAGTCTCCATCCTTATTAAGAGCTTCTTGGTGAGATATTGTTTCAAGCTTAGTGATCTTACCGATAGGAACTGATCTGTCAGTCCAGAATAGGTCGTCGCCTTCGTGTAGCGACTTAAGTGTTATGTCCCTTACGTCTTGTATCTCAAAAGTTAGATTTGCCTTTCTCATCATCTTACTTTCATCAGGCTTTATAAAGTATCTCTTAGCTGCAAAGACTATCGCAAAGACTAAAACAACTATGATTAATAAGTCAATGATATTTATTAAGCCAAACAATTTTCCTTTTTTGTCAATAATGTTCATTATGTGCCTCCTAGTTAAAATTTATCGTTAATATTATACATTATATGCACTTAAAAGTAAAGATGTCATGGCGTTTCACAAGAAAAATTATGCAGATTAGATATATTTACATGCACTTTACATAATTTTTATACTATTTTAATGGCTTTAGTGATATAATTATGACAATAGTGATATAGGAGGTAATTATGGATACTGTTATAGAGGTAAGGGGTCTTGTTAAAAAATACAAGGAGCTCACTGCTGTGGACAATTTGGATTTGG
>CAMYBS010000030.1 GCA_947254025.1 uncultured Clostridia bacterium | reverse complement strand
AGCTAGTTTAATTCTAACTCTGGTATTAGGTCCAACTTTGTGGGGTCACCTTACACTTCGGGGCTTTTCTTATGCTTCTTAGAAGTGATTAAATGCATCTTATTAAGAAGATACTTACATACCTAAGAACTCATAGTATAATTAAGACAAGAAAGGGGGATATAGTATGAAAGTTAATATTGAAGTATCAAGTGCATATAGAGAGCCTGAGATAATAATACGTACAGACAAAGTAACAGAAGAAATCAACAGATTAGTAGCTATGCTTGATAGTGTTAGTAGACCCATCATAGTAAAGAAAGATGATGTAAAAATCATAATAAAGCCAGAGGAGATTTATCTCTTAAGAGTGGAGGCAGAGGGGCTAGCTATATATCTTGAAAACGATAGATACACATCTAAGGACAGCTTGAAAAGCTTCGAAGAGAGACTTCCCAAGAATTTTATACGCATTTCAAAGCAGGTTATAATCAATGCAGACAAGTTAAAGCGTGTTGAGGCTGGTTTTAGTGGCAATTTAACAGTCTTTCTTGAAAACTCACTGAAAGATTATGTAACAAGAAACTATATAGCTCTTTTGAAAAATTATTTAGGAATATGAGGTGTTACCATGAAGTTTAAAAATTTATTTAAGTCTACGTTATATGCGATAGCGATATCGTTATTTTTTACAGTCTTTGGCCTTATAGGTAAAGAGCAAGTCTCAGGCGGAGTTCTTGATCTTGGATCATATGGCTTTACCAAGGCGATGATTGGAGCATTGTTAATAGGTCTTGGATATGGACTTCCTTCGATTGTATTTAACATTGATTCAATAAGCTTGCCACTTCAGTCAATTATTTACTTGATTACAGGTATTGGTATTATGATAGTAGTTTTTCTAAATTTTGGCTTTATACAAGAAGGCTACGGAGTAGCTGATATACTTCAAATGCTTATAGTGCCAGTTGCAATTGCGGTTATATTATGGTATTTAAACTATTTGCATTATAAAAGGGTAGAAAAGCTAATGAATGAAAAATTAAAAGATAAAAAATAGTTTTGACACGAAAAAGGTAGCTAGCAATTTGCTAGCTACCTTAAATTTTTTGCACATTGAAAATTTTTATATTAAAAGCTCCAAACATTGATAAAGAACTCATATATCTTATCAAAGATGGTCTTCTTTGTTAGATTGTTCATAGCGATGGCATCTGTCTTAAAAACTTCTTCACCATCGATGTAAACTTTATATTCGCCAACTTTATCATCTTTTTTTACATGACTATAATCTAGTTTATCGTTCATTATAAACTTAGTCTCGGTCTTCACATCGTTTTTGATAGAGACTGTATACTCATCCTTTGGCTCTATTTCAAGTACTTCTTCCTTGTAATCATCAAGGCCATACTTTGCAATTTTACTTGATTTTTTTGAAAGAAGTATCTTTTTTGAATAATTTTCTAAGGCATATTCGTAAGCCGCAGCGGAATTTTCTTCACGCAGTGCCTTAGTCTTGGCACCAAGCATTACGAAGATAAACTCATTGTTCTTTGTCTTCACATCGTCACCACTAGTGTGGAAAGTCGCTACGAAGCAAAAGCCTGCATCGCGCGTTGTGCCAGTCTTCATACCAGTAACGCCTTCACGACCAAAAAGCGGGTTAGTATTGTCATCGTGGTAGCTCTTCTCAGGGTAGTCAATCGCCACTGTAATGGTGTAGTCAATATAGTTTGGGTGCTCCTTAACTATCCTCTTTGTTAGATCAAGTACGTCCTTTGCAGACATCGAGTTTTGATTAAAGTCAGGTAGGCGAGGAAGTCCATGTGCATTATAGAATGCTGCACCCTTGTAGCCAAGCTCCTTCGCCTTTTCATTCATCATAGTCACGAAAACCTCTTCACTTCCTGCTATGTGCCTTGCGATGGCAGCCGTGATATCGTTACACGAGTTCGTCATCATAATCTCGAGCATTCTATGCAGAGTGTATTTTTCTCCAGGCTTCACGCCGAGTCTGTTCCCAGTTGGGTAGCAGTCCTCATTTTTTATCTCAATCTCGTCATTTTCATGAATTTCGCCGCTCTTTAATTTATTTAGTGCTATATAGAAAGTCATTAGTTTTGATACCGAGGCTATGGGTACGACTTCGTTAATGTTTGATGAGCTCGATATTATGGAGTCATTCTCTGCGTTGTATAGTATATATGACCTTGTATTCTTTACTTCTAAGTCCTTTGCAAAGCTTAAATTTGTACATAGCATTAGAGCTATTATTAAGCTTATTATGCTTCGTTTAAATTTATGCATCATGCGCCTCCTTCAAGTTCAATATCGACTCCTTGTCAGAGTAGTGAACCTTCTCGCCCTTAATTAGCTGATAAGTCTCGTGGCCCTTGCCAGCAACGACTATGATGTCGCCTATCTCAGAAAGCTCGTAGCTTAGCTCAATTGCCTTAGCTCTATCCGGCTCAGTGTAGTGAGTGCCATTGATGAAGGAAGCAATCTCCTTACATATCTTCGTTGGGTCTTCGAAGTTTGGATTGTCAGATGTTACTATGCTTATATCAGAGAGAGCGTCGCTTACCTTAGCTAGCTCCTCACGTCTTTTTTCGCTTCTTCCGCCAACAGAGCCAAAGATAGTTATTATTTTATGCTTCTTATACTTTCTCACAGTCTCTAGTATTGATTTTAAGGAGATGTAGTTGTGTGCGTAGTCAATGATGTAAAGCCTACCAGCTACATTGACCTCTTCAAAGCGGCCACGTATAGATATGTTTTTAACAGCACTTACGATTTCGCTAAAGCTATATCCAAGCTCTTTCAAGACAGCTATGGCAGCAAGGTAGTTATATATGTCGTAGTATGAGATACTCTTTACCTCAAAAGACTTGCCGCATAGATAAAAGTCACTTTGTATTTTAAATATATCGTCAGAGACTACAATATTTTCAGCCTTGTAGTCACTTTTTTCGTCTATAGAGAAGCTAAGTCCGTCCTTTATCGCTTCCCTTAGCTTAGCATCGTCCTTGTTATATATAAATTTTTTCGAAACGTCCTTTAGTAGCATCTTGCTCTTGAAATAATCATCAAAGTCTGGGTGTTCTATGCCGCCTATGTGGTCGTGTGAGATGTTTGTAAACAGACCTATATCAAAAGTGATGCCCAGTAGCCTTTTCATCTTTAGACCGATGGATGAGGCTTCTAAAACGCAGTGAGTCACCTTCGCCTTACGCATATTATTAAGTATCCTATATACCTCGTAACTCTCAGGTGTTGTGTTATTTACCTCTTCTTCCTTATCAGCGTAGAAGACACCGTTAGTGCCTATAATGCCGGGTCTTGCGCCCATCTTCTTAAGAGAGGCGTATATGATGTTGGCTGTTGTGGTCTTACCCTTGGTGCCTGTTATCGCTATCATCTTTATGTCTTCATCAGGCTTATTAAAAAAGTTTCTCGACATTATGGCAAGAGCACTCCTTGTATTATCAAGTTTTATAAAGGTAGCATCTTGAAAGTCGCGCGCCATAGTATCATCTTCTACTACAAAGGCACGTGCGCCACACTCGTATGCGTTCTTAATGTATTTGTGACCATCACTAAGTGCACCCTTAAGTGCAACGAAGAGGGTACCCTTTTTTGCATTCTTACTATTGTATACAATATCATCTATGGACTCAGTGCCACTGTAGTCACAGACGCCTCTTAATATATCTTTAAGTAACATAGTTTAACTCCTAACATATAATCTTTCTCTTATTATATAACGAAGGAGGCTATATTTCAAGAGCTCTTATAATAAAGGCCATTGCCTATATAAAGTGCTTGAAAAAATTCTTCCTTTATTATATAATGATTTGGGGTGATATTATGAACATGTTATCAGTAAAGATAAATGATTTTCTATATTACATCGGAGTTAACGACAGACAAACTCAATTGTTTGAAAATCAATGGCCACTTGAAAGAGGTGTATCATATAACTCATATGTAATCAAATCAACAAAGACTGCTTTACTTGACACAGTAAAAATTACAAAAGTAGACGATTTTCTTGTTAAATTAAAAGAAGTGCTTGAAGGTAGAGATCTTGACTACTTAGTTATTCATCACATGGAGCCAGACCACTCTGGCGCAATCGAGACTATAATCGATCTTTATCCAAACGTTAAGCTTGTTGGTAACAAGAAAACTTTTGAACTTCTTGAAAACTTCTACCATGTTAAGGACAATCTAGTGCTTGTTGATGATTTTGATACTCTTGACCTGGGCGAAGTATCACTTAAATTTGTTAAGACACCGATGGTGCATTGGCCAGAGTCAATGGTTAGCTATGAAGAAAAGTCGGGCATATTATTCTCGCAAGACGCTTTCGGCGGCTTCGGTGCACTTGATGGAACTATCTTCGACGACGAAATGAACTGGGATCTATATAGATCAGAGACAAGACGTTACTATTCCAACATAGTTGGTAAGTTCTCAAAGCAAGTGCAAGCAGCACTTAAGAAGCTAGAAGGACTTAAGATCAACATGGTTTGCCCTGTCCATGGTCCAGTTTGGAGAGAGAACCCAGAAAAGATTGTCGATTGCTACGACAAGTGGTCTAGACAAGAGACTACAGACGGAGCTGTCATTGTTTATGGAACAATGTACGGCAACACTGAGATGATGGCTGAGGCTATAGCAAGAAGACTTGCTGAAAGAGGAGTTAAGAACATCAAGATGTTTGATGTATCAAAGACACATAAGTCCTACATCCTAAACGAAATTTGGGAGTACAAGGCACTTATTCTTGGCTCATGCACATATAACAACGACCTATTTCCACTAATGAACGATTTAGTCAACGTACTTAAGATGAACAAGCTTCAAAACAGAGTACTTGCTGTCTTCGGTTCATATAGCTGGTCAGGCGGTGCATTAAAGTCACTTAAAGAGTTTAGAGACGCATCAGCTATGGACATAGTTGAGACTACAGTTGAAACAAGGAGCTGTCCAACAGCTGAAGATTACAATGTATTGCGTCAAATAGCAGACGAAGTAGCAGACAAATTAGAAGGTAAATAATACATTTGGGTATAAATAAAGAGAGGTGATATTATGGAAATAACAAAAGACATGTTAATAGGTGAACTATTAAGAGTAAAACCAGAGGCTGCATACATCCTTATGGAACATGGTATGGGTTGCGTAGGTTGCCCTTCAAGCCAAATGGAATCAATCGAAGAAGCTTGCCAAGTACACGGTTTAGACCTAACACGCTTGATGGAAGCTTTAAATAACTAAGAAATTAAGAGCCCTTTTTTGAGGGCTTTACATAAGGAAAACTATGGAAGTATATACAAAAGATTATGAATTTAAAGAAAAAAGCATAAAGAAAGCAGTTGAGTCGATGGTGGACGCAGCATTTAAGCAGCTCTACTCACACGGCATCAAAGACGATAAAGTCGCTTGGATGATATACAAGTGGTGCATAGATATCGCTGATGAGTTTTACACTATGGACTTTGATACTATCACAGTTCATACAACGCCATCAGGTGTCAACCGCTTCTTCTCATATAGACAGTTTCTAATTGAGGCCGCTGGCAAAACCATAATCAACGCGACATGCGAGATAGTTTATGTTGACAAGGAAAGTATGAGACCAGTCAGAGCATCTGGCTTAAATGATGACTTTCAAAAGCTCTTCACAGATCAAGACCTTGAGACTAAGGAGTATCTTGGATATGAGCATGAAAGGGACTTTGTGATTAAAAGTGAGCACATAGACTCGTACCAGCACGTCAACAACGCAGTATATATAGATGAGATTATTAAGCTTATAGATAGAGATATAAAGAACATAAGACTAAAGTATGTAAAGCAGTGTCTCTTAGGAGAGGATGTTAAGCTAGCTTACGAAGTGAATAATGACGAGTTAGCTTGTAGATTCTACTCAGAAGACGAGACTAAAGTATATGCTAGTCTGATATATAGGAGGTAAATTATGAAAACAATTATGGCAGAAATCAATGTTTCTGAAGGCAGAAACATGGACACTATCGAAGCAATTAAAGAGGCCGTTTTAAAGGACAATAAGGTTACTATGGTTGACCTTAACTACGATGGCGACCACAACAGAAGTGTATTCACTTTCAAAGGTTCAGTTGAAGATACTCTAGAAGCAGCTAAAAGATTAGTTGACGTTGCATTTGACAGAGTTGATATGACTACCCAACACGGATCACACCCTCGTCAAGGCGCTGTAGACGTTGCAGCTTGGGTACCTGTTAAGGACATGACAACTGATGAGATGAACGAAGTTGTTCACAAGTTTGGTAAGTATGTTGGCTCAAAGGGCGTGCCAGTATTCTACTATGAAGACTCAGCTACTAGAGAAGACAGAAAGTCACTAGTTAAGCTAAGAAAGGGCGAGTATGAAAGCCTTGAAGAAAGACTTAAAGACGCTGAAAACTGGACACCAGACGAAGGCGAAAGAAAGTTCAACCCTAAGAGCGGTGCAACAGTTACTGGAACAAGATTCCCACTAATCGCATTCAACGTATATCTAAACACTGAAGATATGGATATCGCTAAAGCTGTTATGAGATCAGTTAGAGCAAAGACTGGCGGATACACAGCAGTTAGAGCTATAGCACTACCTATTGAAGATCAAAAGTGCACACAAGTATCTATGAACTTAGTTAACTATGAAATGACACCTATACACAGAGTGTTCGAAACTATCAAGAGTGAAGCAGAAAGCTACGGTGTTACAGTTAAGTCATCAGAACTAGTAGGACCAGTTCCAGCATATGCACTAGAAGAACTACTAAGATTCTACATTAGATTAGGAAACGGCTTCTCAGCTGAGCAAATCTACAATTAATATATAAGAATATTATAAAAAGGAGGTATTCATTATGGAAAACGACAGAAGAGAGTTAGAGCTCGAACAAGACAAAAATGAAATATTAGAATTATACAAAGGCAAAAAGCCCAAGGCTCTGATTCAAAAGCTCTCGAATATGAATGCCGCCGATGTAGCTGAAATTTTGGACGAGTTGGAGGTAACTGATGCAACAGTTATCTTCAGACTCCTTCCTAAAGACAAAGCAGTAGATGTATTTACATACTTCGACTCGGAGCAGCAACAAGACATCATAGCGACAAGTACAGATGCAGATGTTGAGTACATCTTAAAGGAAATCTTCTTCGACGATAAGATCGACATGCTTGAAGAGATGCCAGCAAACATTGTTGACAGAATACTTGAGAAGTCAACACCTAGTGAGAGAAAATTAATTAATCAGTTCCTAAACTACCCTGAGGACTCTGCAGGAAGTATAATGACCATAGAGTACTGCTCGGTTAAGAAGACACTGACAGTTAAAGAGGCTATGGCTAGACTTAAAAAAGTTGGTCTACAAAGAGAAACTATATATACTATATATGTAGTTGATGACAATAGAAAGCTAGAAGGCATTGTTTCATTAAGAGAATTGGTTATAGCTGACGACGACAAGGTTATTGGTGACATCATGAAGACAGATGTTGTTTATGTCAATGTTTACGAAGACCAAGAAGTCGTTGCAGGCGTAATACAAAAGTACGACTTCGTTGCCGTACCAGTTGTTGACAACGAAGAAAGAATGGTCGGCATCATCACTGTTGACGACGTTATCGATATCATCGAACAAGAAGCAACAGAAGACTTCCAAAAGATGGCTGCCTTAAGTCCATCTGAAGATGAGTACCTAGACACATCAGCCTTTACACTTGCTAAGCACAGGATAGCGTGGCTACTGTTCTTAATGATATCTGCAACACTTACAGGCTCAATCTTGCAACGCTTCGAAGATTATATAGCAGCAATACCTGCACTACTTATCTTCATACCAATGCTGATGGATACAGGCGGTAACGCAGGTAGCCAAAGTGCGACACTTGTTATACGTGGTCTTGCAGTTGGTGAGATAGAACCAAAAGATGCGATTAAAGTACTTTGGAAAGAGTTCCAAGTATCCATCTTAGTTGGTATCGTTCTTGCAGCAGTAAACTTTGTACGTATAAAACTTTTGCATCCAAACCAAGACCCAAGGATCGGTATAACTGTTTCCATATCAGTTATGTTTACAGTTATGCTTGCTAAACTAGTTGGTGGACTACTACCAATCGGGGCAAAGAAGATCAAACTTGACCCAGCCATCATGGCGTCCCCACTAATTACGACTATAGTTGACGCAACATCATTAATTGTTTACTTTGCAGTTGCAAAGATTATGTTAGGTATATAGATAGGAGAGAGATTTGAAAACTATTATATTAACAGCTACTGCAGGTGAAGGACACAACTCAGTAGCAAGGAGCTTATCCAACGAGCTTGAAAGCCGCGGATTTGAAAGCAAGGTCATAGACATTTGCCAAATCAACAGCACTTGGCTTAAAGACGTTGCCAACAGCTTCTACAACATGAGCATAAATTACTTCCCGACTATTTACGGAGCTGCATACGACTCTGCAGATAAGAAGGTACAAGAGACAAACCCTGCGCAGATACGTAAGCTTGCTCAAAAAACATTAACGGGAGAGATAAAGAAGTCCATAGACGAGTTCAAGCCTGACGCCATCATCGCAACACACGTTTTTGCGGCAAACATTCTAAGCGACTTAGTACTTGACGGCTTCTACGACGGCTTAACAGTTGGCATCATTACCGATTTCACTGTGCATCCATTCTGGGAAGACAGTATCGGCATTGACTACCTAGTATTGCCACATGAGGACCTTGACATACAGATGCACAGAAAAGAGATTGACACAACAAAGGCGCTTCACTTCGGCATACCTATACACAAGAAATTCTTCGAGCATCTCGACAAGAAAGAGATGCGCAGAAAGCTTGGGCTAGATGAGAACAAGGACACAGTTCTACTTATGAGTGGATCTATGAGCCATGTAAGAGTCGACAAAGCTTTGCAAAGAATCGATATACTGCCAAACGACTTTCAGGTTGTAGTCTTCTTAGGCAAGAGAAAGACCCTTCTTAAGAGGATAGAGAGGATGAATCTAAGGCACTCTATAAAGATAGTGGGCTTTGTGTCAAACATCGAAGAGTACTACAGCGCAGCAGACATCATCGTAACAAAACCAGGCGGACTTACAACGAGCGAGTGCATTGCTAAAGGTCTACCGATGATAGTTGTTGACCCAATACAAGGTCAAGAAGCGAGAAATGTAGAGTTCTTATCAAATCATCAGCTTATACTTGCTTCATCAAAAACGTATCGCGAGGTCGAAGCACTTAATACCTTTATGAACAATGACTTCGTTAGGGGCAATATACTAAGAAGCCTGGAGCAAAACTATAAAGATGATCCAGCAAAGAAACTTATAGATTTTATGGTGAGTAAACTTGAGAAATAAAAGAGAAGAATTAGATTTAATCATACAAGAGCAAGAGTATCCAAACCTTGCTTTTGCTTTTTATGAAGATAAAAAATATATGGTAAAAAATGAAATACAAGGACGCAAGCTTCGCCTAAGAACGAAGAGGAAGAAAAACGGCGCCTACCTTTGTGACGTCATCGAAAGACTTGAAGCAAGTCCACTTGAGAAGGGGGCTCCATGCACTGCGCATGAAGAGTGCGGCGGCTGCCTATATCAAACACTTAAGTATGAGGACGAGACGCGCATAAAGAAGGATATGCTCACAAAGCTGTACAGGGAAGTTTATACTGGCGAAGTAGTTTTTCATCCATCCTTAGAAGTAGAAGGCTACAGAAACAAGATGGAGTACACCTTCTCTGATAGTGGTGACGAAGAAAGGACCTTAAGCCTTGGCCTACATAAGAAGAAGCGCTTTTATGAAGTCGCCCCGACAGACGATTGCAATATAGTGCATGATGACTTTACTAAGATAAGGATCGCAACTCTTGACTACTTTAAGTCGAAGGGCATCACTTACTACCACAAGAAGCTTCACGAGGGAGTGCTAAGGCACCTTGTAATCAGAAAGGCATACTTTACTAAGGAGATACTTATCAATCTAGTAACGACATCTGACTATACTATAGAAGACGATTTTATAAAAATGCTACTTGAGCTAGACCTTGATGGCGAGATAAAGTCCATTTACCACACAAAGAACGATAGCCTCTCAGATGTCGTTCAGGCAGATGAATTAATTCTTGTTTATGGCAAAGAAGATATAGACGAAAAACTTCTTGGACTAAAGTTCAAGATAGGACCCTTCTCCTTCTTCCAAACCAACTCGAGAGCAGCACAGAGGATGTATAAACGCGTGCAAGAGCTCTTAGAGAAAGAAGACATGGACGTGCTCTTTGACCTATACTCCGGCACAGGAACCATTGCCCAGATACTTGCAAAGAAGGCGAAGAAAGTCTACTCTATAGAGATAGTCGAAGAAGCTTCAGAGAAGGCGCGTCTTACATGCAAAGATAACGGCATAGACAACGTAGAAGTTATCAATGGCGACGTGCTAAAAGTCATAGACGAAGTAGAAGAAAGACCAGACGCTATAGTCATAGACCCGCCACGTGAGGGAGTGCATCCCAAAGCTTTAAAGAAGCTGATTGATTACAAGGCAGAGAAGATAATTTACGTCTCATGCAACCCCAAGACACAGGTGAGTGACCTAAAAAAATTTACAGAGGCAGGCTACAAGATAAAATTAGTAGAAATTTTCGATAACTTTCCAAAGACAAGCCATGTGGAGTGCATAGCGTTGATACAAAGAGTGAAATCGTGAAAATCCTGCATTTTAAGCAGTTTTACAAGCATTATGTCTTTAATGAAGATGGCGATGGAGGAAGAAAAAAAGTCCTAAAAAATTATATTGATGTTTATGTTTGCATTGATATGGTGTGTGGAGATACAAAGAATGAACTGGAAAGTGAGGAATAAGAAATGATTAGCTGGATAATAAAAATAATCTTGTTTCCAATTAGCTTGGCATTAAGTATCCTCACAGCATTTCTAACATTTTTACTTGGTATCGGAACAGCCCTACTATATTTGCTGATGATGTTTTGCATTTTTGGAGCAATTGCATCTTTTCTGCAAAAAGAAGTTACCATCGGAATAGAAGCATTGATTATTGGATTCTTAGTTAGTCCATACGGAATACCGATGGTTGGTGCAACTGTTATAGCTTTTTTACAAGGTATCAATGAAGCAATAAAATCAATCTAAAAAATTTCATAAAAATGGTTACCAAAGGCGATAGAAGAAAAAACTATCGTCTTTTTCTTTGCAAATTTTTAAGGAGGGAGGTGATCTTGCATGGACTTTGACTATTTCTATAACAGAGAAGCAGAGCGATTTAACTTTCTGAAAGTGCCTGAAATATTAGTAGACGGAGAAGAATTTAAGGGACTGTCTGCTGAAGCCATTATCCTATACTCCATGCTTTTGAAACGCACAGGAATGTCCTTTAAGAATAACTGGGTGGACAAGGAAGGCAGAGTATTTATCTATTTTACTGTTGAAGAAATTATGAGAAGAAGAAATATCTCAAAGCCTACTGCCATAAAAACATTGGACGAGTTAGACAGCAAAAAAGGAATAGGACTGATTGAAAGAGTAAGGCTTGGACTTGGTAAGCCGAATGTCATTTATGTTAAAGATTTTATGAGCATAATAGCGGTAAAAGAAAATGACTTTCAGAAGTCAAAAAACTTAACTTCAGAAGTAAAAGATTTTAACCTCAGAAGTAAAGAAAATGAACTTCAGGAAGTTCAAAATGTTGACTCTAACTATATAGAGAATAATAAGAGTAAGTATAGTAAGAGAGAATATAGTTTTGGGGAAAACGGACTTGGAACATTTCAAAATGTTTTTTTAAAGAATGAGGATATAGGCGAATTACAAATAAAAATGGCAGGAGAGCTTGATAACTACATTGAGAGATTATCAACCTATCTTCAAAGTACTGGAAAGACATATAAAGACCATAAAGCAACAATTCTTTCTTGGTTTTATAAAGATCAGGGAAGTAAGAAAAAAACCAATATCCCTACATGGGAGGAATATAACAAGGGAGTACATTTATGATTAAAGAATTAGAGAAAGTGATGATAGAAGATGTGGAATACAGCTTCAATCCTGAAAAAGAATACATCAAAGACGGACACGCCTACTGTAAAGTGTGCCATGAAAGAAAAGATGGAAAAGCATTAGACTTTTTCGGAAAGCAGATGATATTTAAGACAGCTTGTAAATGCGATAGAGATAGAGAAGCAAAAGAAAAAGAAAGACGAAAGCAGCTTGAAATCGAGAGATTAAAAAGTATCTGCTTCACATCCATGATTCAATGGGCATATACATTTGAAAACTATCAGGGAAAAGAAAATCAGAGTCTTATCATCGCAAAGAATTTTGTAAAAGATTACGAACTGATGAAAAAAGAAAACATCGGACTCTTGTTTTATGGTTCGGTGGGTAGCGGAAAGACCTATCTTGCCTGCTCTATTGCCAATGCACTGATTGAACAGTATCAGATAAGCGTTAAGATTAGAAACTTTTCACAGATAATCAACGAACTGCAAAAAGGCGGATTTGACCTTGATAAAAACGCATATATAGAATCCCTTGTAAACACTTCCGTTCTCATCTTAGATGATTTAGGAATTGAAAGAGATACAAGCTATGCCAAAGAGCAGGTATATAACATTGTGAATAACAGATACCTAAAGCACAAGCCAACAATCTTTACCACAAATCTTTCATACAGCCAAATTGAAAACTGTACGGAGAGTGTGGAATACCAAAGAATTTACTCAAGAATTATCGAGATGTGTATTCCTGTGATGGTACTTGGAGAAGATTACAGAAAAGTTATTCAGGAAGAAAAATTAAAGAGGAATAAAGAAAGATTACTGACTGGAGGTGAGAGAACTTGATCAATGAAGAAATCGCAAGAAAAACGCTTAACATGGAAGTGAAAGCTGCTAAAGTAACAGGAAAGCTAATTCTGAACTTATTAAAGAAACTGATGAAAGAGGCTGAAAAACTTGGAGGACTGGAAAAGCTGGTTAATGCTAACGGAAATGAAGTAAAGCTCAAAGATATGGTTAAAAAGGGACAGCTTGAAGAAATTCCGGTAGAAGAAGCAGAGCTGAAGGAACTGAAAAAGGAACTTAATCGGTATGGGGTAAAGTTTTCGGTGATGAAAGATAAAGAAAGCGGTAAATACTCCGTATTCTTTCAGGCAAAAGACATGAAAGTCATGGATAAAGCCTTCAAACACGCTCTTGCAGAATCAGAAAAGAAAACGGAAAGAAAAGAATCTATCCACAAGAATATTGAGAAGTTCAAGGAGATGGCAAAGAACACTGTTTCTAAAGATAAAGTTAAGAATAAACAAAAGGAGCAGAGCCTATGATAGATAAGATACTAAAAGACATCAAAGGCTTATTTAAGGTGCAAGATAAGGCAAAGTTGCTAAAGCAGAATATTCCCTATCTTGCATTTTTCTATGTTGGCAATATCTTTTCTCATCATGTAAGAGCCTATACTGGTGGAGATGTGATAGACAAAATCTTTCAAGGAATATTAGAACTTAATACCATGAGCTTTATTCCAAGTATTCATCCTTCTGACATTTTAATGGGCGTGGGAGTGGCAGCTCTAATTAAATTTATTGTCTATACCAAAGGGAAAAATGCAAAAAAGTTTAGGCAGGGGAAAGAGTATGGTTCAGCAAGATGGGGAACGAGAAAAGATATAGAGCCTTATGTGGATGAAAAGTTCCAAAACAA
>CAMYBS010000029.1 GCA_947254025.1 uncultured Clostridia bacterium | reverse complement strand
TATTATGTATAATATATGAGTGCTTAAATCAAATGGCTATGACTAAGAAAGGTTGCGCATCATGTTTTTTTGTTGCGTGATGTGGTAATTTCCCTAGTTTTATGCAAGTCTACTCACTTTAAGAAGTAGGCGATTGATTGGCATATTTTATTTACACTTAGAGAAAACGCACGGCTGCGTGTGTAAGAGTTGACTCTCTAGGAGGTAAAAAATATTACATGGAGGTAATTAAATGTCAAGCAAAAAACAAAAAATCAGAATTAGACTTAAAGCTTATGATCACACACTATTAGATCAATCAGCTCAAAGAATTGTTGAAGCTGCTAAGAAGACAGGCTGTAAGGTATCAGGACCAGTTCCACTACCAACAGAAAAGCAAATCATAACTATTTTAAGATCAGTTCACGTTAACAAAGATTCAAGAGAACAATTCGAACAAAGAACTCATAAGAGATTAATCGATATCCTTGAACCAAACGACAAAACTGTAGACGCACTTATGAAGATGAACGTGCCTGCAGGTGTAGATATAGAAATTAAACTATAATCTATAAGATTTTATTTAAAATCCGCTGTAAATTATGGAGGTGCAGTTAATGAACGGAATTTTAGCAAAAAAAGTTGGAATGACTCAAGTTTTCGAAGAATCAGGAAACTTAGTTCCAGTAACTGTTCTTCAAGCCGGACCTATGGTAGTTGTACAAAAGAAAACTGTTGAAACAGATGGTTACAACGCTATCGTAGTAGGTTTTGGAGAAATCAATGAAAAGAATGTAAACAAACCTCGTAAGGGTCAATTCAAGAAAGCTAACGCTAGCTACAAAAGATACCTTAGAGAGTTTAAAGTAGAAGATGTAGAAAAGTACAACTTAGGTGATGAAATCACAGTTGAGATCATGGAAGGCGTTGAATTTGTAGACGTTATCGGAACATCAAAAGGTAAAGGTACTCAAGGTGTTATAAAGAGACACGGCTTCGGTAGAGGTAGAGAATCACACGGTTCTAAGTTCCACAGAATGCCAGGTGGTATGGGTGCTGCAACATGGCCAGGAAAAGTATTTAAGGGCCACAGAATGATGGGCCGCATGGGTAATGAAAGAACAACTGTTCAAAACCTAAAAGTAGTAAGAGTAGATAAAGAAAACGGAATTATCCTAATCAAAGGTGCTGTACCAGGACCAAAGAAAGGTTTAATTACTGTTAGAAAAGCAATAAAGAAATAGCGCTAAAGGAGGATTAAAATGCCAAGTTATAAAGTTTTAAACATGGAAGGTAAAGAACTTGAGACAATTGAATTAAATGATGACATCTTTAATCAAGAAGACAACCCTCATCTTATTTACCAAGTAGTAGTTAATCATTTAGCGAACAAACGTCAAGGAACTCAAAGCACTTTAACAAGAGCTGAAGTTAGAGGCGGTGGAAGAAAGCCTTGGAGACAAAAAGGAACTGGTAGAGCAAGACAAGGAAGTACAAGAAGCCCTCAATGGAAAGGCGGCGGAGTTGTATTCGCACCAAAGCCAAGAAGCTACGGCTACAAACTTCCTAAGAAGTTAAAG
The DNA here is from genome assembly GCA_947254025.1 of uncultured Clostridia bacterium. Classification (GTDB taxonomy): domain Bacteria; phylum Bacillota; class Clostridia; order Tissierellales; family Peptoniphilaceae; genus Fenollaria; species Fenollaria sporofastidiosus. Next base: position 12,293 of record CAMYBS010000029.1, on the reverse strand, counting down.
AGATTAGCTTTAAAGGTTGCTCTTTCAAACAAAGTTCGTGATAATGAGCTTATTATAGTAGATGATATAAAATTACAAGAAGTTAAGACAAAATACGCTTTTAAAGCACTACAAAATCTTAACGCAAAGAAAGCATATATAGTTACTAAAGATAACGATAAAGAAACACAAAGAGCTTTTAGAAATATACCATTCACAATGATTAGTGAAGCAAGAAACATAAACGTATATGATATAGTAAGACATGATAGCATGATACTTACAAAAGCTTCTTTAGAAACTATCGAGGAGGTGTTCAAATAATGCTTAATCCACATGATATAATCATAAAACCCATAGTTACAGAAAAATCTATGAGAGATATGGAAGAAGGTAAGTACACTTTCAAAGTAGACAGAAGAATCAACAAGTCAGAAATCAAAAAAGCAATTGAAAACATTTTTGATGTAAAGGTTGAAAAAGTAAACACAATGAACATGCTAGGTAAGTTAAAAAGACAAGGCGCTCACGAAGGAAGAAGACCTAACTGGAAAAAAGCCATTGTTACACTTAAGGAAGATTCAAAGAGAATTGAATTCTTTGAAGGCATGGCAAATTAGTGATAGGAGGGAAATTTAATGGCTATTAAAACATATAAACCAACTACTCCGTCCAGAAGAATGATGGCATCACCTGCTTTTGAGCTTATCACAAGAGATAAACCAGAAAAGTCACTTGTAGAGAGCATTAAGAAAAACTCAGGTAGAAACAACACTGGTAGAATCACATCTCGTCACAGAGGCGGGGGAGCTAAGAAGATATACAGAATTATCGACTTTAAGAGAAATAAAATAGGCGTTGTTGGAAAAGTTGCTCACATCGAGTACGATCCAAACAGAACAGCAAACATCGCACTAATTCAATACGAAGACGGCGAAAAGAGATACATCCTTCATCCAGTAGGATTAAATGTTGGAGATAAAGTAGAAGCTGGAGAACACGTAGACATCAAAGTAGGTAACGCACTTAAATTAAGAGACATCCCAGTAGGTACTCTAATCCACAACATTGAAATGAAGCCAGAAAAAGGCGGACAACTAGCAAGAAGTGCCGGATCATACGCACAACTTATGGGTAAGGAAGGCAAATACGCACAACTTAGATTACCATCAGGCGAAATGAGAGTAGTATTACTAGACTGTATGGCAACTATAGGACAAGTAGGCAACCTTGACCACGAACTAGTTAACCTAGGTAAAGCTGGTAAGAAGAGATTAACAGGAAGACGCCCTCACGTAAGAGGTTCAGCGATGAACCCAGTAGACCATCCACATGGTGGTGGTGAAGGTAGAGCACCAATAGGTAGACCATCACCAATGACACCTTGGGGTAAACCTGCTCTAGGACTTAAGACTAGAAAGAAAAAGAAACATTCTGATAAGTATATAATCAGAAGAAGAAACGATAAGTAGGAGGGTTTAAATGGCAAGATCAATTAAAAAAGGACCTTTCGTAGACGAACACTTAATGAAAAAAGTTGAAGCTATGAACGAAGCCAACGATAAAAAAGTTATTAAAACATGGTCAAGACGTTCAACAATCTTCCCAGAATTTATAGGACACACAATAGCAGTATATGACGGTAGAAAACACGTTCCTGTATATATAACAGAAGATATGGTAGGACACAAACTTGGAGAGTTCGTATTAACAAGAACTTTCAGAGGCCATGTTGCTAAAGGCGATAAGAAAGCAAACGTAAAATAATAGAAGGAGGATATAAATGGAAGCAAAAGCAATAGCTAAATATATTAGAATTTCTCCTAGAAAAGTACACTTCATATGTAACGAAGTAAGGGGAAAACATATTGATGAAGCTCTTTCTATTTTAAAATTTACACCAAAGAAAGGCGCAAGAGAACTATTAGCAGTACTTGAATCTGCAATAGCTAACGCTACAAATAATTTTGATTTAGATAGAGACAAATTATATGTTAAGGATGCACAAGCAACTGATGGACCAAGAATGAAAAGATATAGACCAAAGGCTCACGGTTCAGCTTATCCAATACTAAAGAGAACTGCACACCTTTCAGTTGTAGTTTCAGACGAGAAATAAGGAGGTAAGAAATGGGCCAAAAAGTAAATCCACATGGACTAAGAGTCGGAGTTATTAAAGAATGGAGCTCAAATTGGTATGCCGACAAGAAAAGTTTCTCTGATAATTTAGTTGAAGATTACAAAATAAGAGAATATTTGAAAAAAGAGCTTTACCAAGCAGGAGTTTCAAAATTAAAAATTGAAAGAACAAGAAAGAAAATAAAAGTTACTATATACACAGCAAAACCTGGTATCGTTATCGGTAGAGGCGGAGAAGGTATAGAAGCACTTAAGAAGAAAATCGAAAGACTTACTACTAAAGCAGTTTTAGTAAACGTTGAAGAAGTAAGAAAGCCAGACTTAGATGCTCAACTAGTAGCTGAAAACATTGCCTTCCAACTAGAAAGAAGAATCACTTTCAGAAGAGCAATGAAGGGCGCTATCCAAAGAACAATGAAAGAAGGAGCAAAGGGTATCAAAACTCAAGTATCCGGAAGACTTGGTGGAGCCGACATGGCTAGAAGCGAAGGTTATTCAGAAGGAACTATACCACTACAAACACTTAGAGCCGACATTGACTATGGTTTTGCAGAAGCAAACACAACATACGGCAAGATCGGTGTAAAGGTTTGGTTATACAAAGGAGAAGTACTTCCAGAAGTAACTGACGAAAGAAAGAAAAACTTCAAAAAGAGAAATCAAGACGACAAGAAGAGAGATTTCAAAAAGAGAAGAAGAAACAACGGTCAAAACACTGGTTTTAAAGACAGAAAGAACGGCGAGAGAAACAATAACAACAGAAGAAGCTTTAAGCCAGAAGCAAAAGAAGCACAAAACGCTAATAACGAAAATTAGTAAGGAGGAAAACATACTATGTTAATGCCTAAAAGAGTAAAGCATCGTAGAGTTCATAGAGGCAGAATGAAGGGTAAAGCATACTCAGGTAACACAGTTACTTACGGAGAATACGGCCTTCAAGCTACTGAACCAACATGGATGACAGCAAACCAAATAGAAGCTGCTCGTCGTGCGATGACAAGATATATAAAAAGAGGTGGAAATATCTGGATCAAAGTATTCCCAGATAAGCCAGTAACAAAGAAACCTGCAGAAGTACGTATGGGTTCCGGTAAAGGTGCTCCAGAGTATTGGGTTGCAGTAGTAAAACCAGGAAGAGTATTATTTGAAATGGGTGGAGTTTCAGAAGATATAGCAAGAGAAGCTATGAGACTTGCAGCAATGAAACTTCCTATAAAGACTAAATTTGTAGTTCGTGAAGAAGGTGGTGAAGCTAATGAAGGTTAAAGAAATACGTGATTTAACAACTGAAGAATTAAATCAAAAAGAAAAAGAACTTAAAAAAGAACTTTTTAACCTAAGATTCCAATTAGCTACCGGACAATTAGAAAACCCAAAGACAATTTCTCAAGTTAGAAAAGACATTGCTAGAGTGAAAACAATTGTCAGAGAAAGAGAACTTTCTCAAGTAAAGGAGGCTTAAATCAATGGAAAGAAATCTTAGAAAAGTTAGAACAGGTACAGTAGTTTCTGATAAGATGGAAAAGACAATAACTGTTGCAGTTGAAACAAAAGTTAGTCATCCTATATATAAGAAGAGAGTAAACAGAACTACTAAATTTAAGGCTCACGATGAAAACAATGAAGCAAGAGTTGGCGATTTTGTAAAGATTATGGAAACAAGACCACTATCTAAGACAAAAAGATGGAGACTCGTAGAAATTATAGAGAAAGCGAAATAGTCCTTTTATAGGAAGGGAGGTTAATAAATTGATACAATCTGAATCAAGAATGAGAGTAGCTGATAACTCCGGAGCCAGAGAGGTACTAGTAATTAAAGTCTTAGGTGGCAGTAAAAGAAAGTATGCCGGAGTAGGCGACATCGTGGTTTGCACTGTTAAGAATGCAACACCAGGAGGCGTTGTTAAAAAAGGTGACGTTGTTAAGGCAGTTATAGTTAGAACAACACAACCTATTAGAAGACCAGACGGATCATATATAAGATTTGATGATAACGCAGCAGTTATCGTAAAAGAAGATAAAAATCCTGTAGGAACTCGTATATTTGGACCTGTAACTAGAGAACTAAGAACTGGTGGTTATATGAAGATCATATCACTAGCTCCAGAAGTTCTTTAATGAAGGGAGGTTAAATTATGCACGTTAAAGTAGGCGACAAGGTAATTGTTATTGCCGGTAAAGATAAAGGAAAAACAGGTAAGGTATTAAAAGCATTACCAAAGAAGGATCGTGTTATTGTTGAAGGTATAAACATTCAAACAAAACACCAAAAAGCTCGTGGACCTCAAGAACCAGGTGGAATCGTTAAAGCAGAAGGAGCAATTCATGTTTCTAATGTAATGATATATAATGAATCACTTAAAAAAGGTACAAGAGTAGGCTATAAGGTTTTGGAAGACGGCAAGAAGGTTAGATACATGAAAGCCGACGGAGAAACATTAGACAAATAAGGGAGGTAGAACGGATGGCTTCCAGACTGGAAACAAGGTACAAAGAAGAAATTGTGCCTCAATTGATGGAAAAATTAGGATATGATAATATAATGCAAGCTCCTAAGCTAGACAAGATCGTTATAAACATCGGTTTAGGACACGCTAAAGAAAATCCAAAAGTTCTTGAAAATGCCTTAAGAGAATTAGAGCTAATAACTGGACAAAAACCTGTTATTACACACGCTAAGAAATCTATAGCTAACTTTAAGCTAAGAGAAGGCATGAAGATCGGATGTAAAGTAACACTTAGAAGAGACAAGATGTACTACTTCTTAGACAAGTTAATGAACATCGCTCTTCCAAGAGTAAGAGACTTCAGAGGTGTAAGCAGCACTTCATTCGACGGTAGAGGAAACTATGCATTAGGTATTAAAGAACAATTAATATTCCCTGAAATCGTTTACGACGAAGTAGATGAAATCAGAGGTATGGATATCATAATTGTTACTACAGCAAATACTGATAAAGAAGCTAAAGTATTCTTAGAGCTTCTTGGTATGCCTTTTAGAAAGTAAAAGGAGGAAGTAGATGGCTAAAAAATCAATGGTTGCTAAGCAACAAAGAAAACAAAAATACAAGGTAAGAGAATACAACAGATGTAAGATATGCGGAAGACCACATGCTTACCTTAGAAAATACGGAATTTGCCGTATATGCTTCAGAAAGTTAGCATATAAGGGAGAAATTCCTGGCGTTAAAAAAGCAAGCTGGTAGAAGGAGGAGTGATGTAATATGATGACGGATCCAATCGCGGATATGCTTACAAGAATCAGAAATTCTAACTCACAAAAACACGATTCAGTAGATATTCCGAAGTCAAGAATTAAACAAGAAATCGCTCAAATACTTTTAGATGAAGGTTATATAAAAGGCTTTGAAGTCGTAGAAGACAACAAGCAAGGCTTAATAAGAGTTGAACTTAAATACCTTCCAAACAAAGAAAGAGTAATTTCCGGTATCAAGAGAATTTCTAAACCCGGACTTAGAATATATGTAAATTCAAACGAAGTGCCTAAAGTATTAGGTGGATTAGGTATAGCAATACTTTCTACATCTCACGGTCTTATGACAGACAAAAAAGCTAGAGAAGACAAAGTGGGCGGAGAAGTAATCTGCTATGTATGGTAAAATTAGCTAGGAGGAGTAATAATGTCAAGAATAGGTCTTAAACCTATTACAGTACCTCAAGGCGTAGAAGTTAAAGTTAATGACGGAGTAGTTACTGTAAAAGGACCAAAGGGCGAACTAAAAGAAAACATCTGTAAAGATCTTACAATAAAGATTGAAGATGGTATCTTAAATGTTGAACGTCCTAACGATGAAAAGAAAATAAAAGCTCTACACGGCCTAACTAGATCACTAATCCATAATATGGTTACTGGTGTAACAGAAGGTTTCTCAAAAGAACTTACTATTATAGGTACAGGTTATAGAGCACAAAAGAATGGTAATAAACTAGCCTTAACACTTGGTTTTTCACATCCACTTGAACTAGAAGATCCAGAAGGAATTACAGTTGAAGTGCCTGAACAAGACAAGATTGTTGTTAAAGGTTTAGACAAACAAAAAGTTGGACAATACGCAGCATACATCAGAACATTCAGAATGCCTGAGCCTTACAAAGGAAAAGGTATTAGATACACTGACGAGTATGTAAGACGTAAAGTTGGTAAGACTGGTAAGTAGGAGGATAATTAGATGATAAACAAAGAAGCAAAAAAAGTAAGTCGTCAAAAAAGACACTTAAGAATCAGATCTAAGATTTCCGGTACTCAAGAAAGACCAAGACTATGTGTATTTAGAAGTGATAAACATATATATGCACAACTTATAGATGACGTTAATGGTGTAACACTTGCACAAGCATCAACACTTGATAAGTCTTTAAACTTAGAGAGAACATCAAACATCGAAGCAGCTAAAGCTGTTGGTACAAAGATTGGTGAAATCGCTAAAGAAAAAGGCATAGAAGAAGTTGTATTCGATAGAGCAGGTTACATCTATCATGGTAGGATTAAAGAACTAGCTGACGCAGCTAGATCAGCAGGTCTTAAATTTTAACAAAGGGAGGGGAATTGATGGAACACTTAATTATTGATGCAGCAACTCTTGATCTTGAAGAACAAGTTGTTTCTATAAACAGAGTTGCAAAAGTAGTAAAGGGTGGTAGAAACTTTAGATTCTCGGCCTTAGTTGTTGTTGGAGACAGACAAGGACATGTTGGCGTTGGTATGAGCAAGGCTCTTGAAGTACCTGAAGCTATAAGAAAGGCAGTACAAGACGCTAAGAAGCACTTAATTGAAGTTGCTATAGTTGATACAACTATACCACACGAAATTAAGGGTATCTATGGTGCAGGTAAGGTATTCTTAAAGCCAGCTCCTAAGGGATCAGGTATTAAGGCATCTTCCGCTATCCGTGCCGTATGTGAACTTGCAGGTATCGAAAACATTTCTGCAAAACGTCTTGGATCAAACAATCCTCGTAACATTGTAAACGCTACTATCAACGGACTTATGAACTTAAAGAGAGCCGAAGAAGTTGCAAAAGCAAGAGGAAAATCTGTAGAAGAGTTATTAGGATAGGAGGTTTAAGTTATGAACACTATTAAAATTAAACTTAAAAGAAGTTTTATCGGTAAACCTTCTGATCATATAAAGGTAGTTAGAGCTATTGGTCTTAGAAAGATTGGCCAAGTAGTAGAAAAGAATGATACCCCACAAATTAGAGGGATGATACACAAAGTAGACTACATGCTTGAAATCGTAGACTAATAAGGAGGTGTAAAGATGAAGCTAAATAATTTACAAGCTCAAGAAGGCGGCAAGATCGGTCAAAAAGCTACTCGTAGAGGTAGAGGTATTGGATCAGGCTTAGGAAAAACTTCTGGCCGTGGTACAAAAGGACAAAAGTCAAGATCAGGTGGAGGAGTTAGACCAGGCTTCGAAGGCGGTCAAATGCCACTATTCAGAAGATTACCTAAGAGGGGCTTTAAAAATATATTCAGAAAAGAATATGCAACAGTTAACATCTCCAGCTTAAATATCTTTGATGATGGTGAAACTGTAGATACACAAAAGCTTATCGAAAGAGGCTTAGTTAGAAAGAACTTAGCCGTAAACGGTGTTAAGGTTTTAGGTAATGGAGAATTAGAAAAGAAAATCAATCTTAACGTTGAAAGAATAAGTGAAAGTGCTAAAGAAAAGGTTGAGGCAAAGGGCGGAAAGGTAGAGGTGAAATAAAATGTTTAAGACTCTAAAGAACGCATGGGCTGTTAAAGAGATAAGAGTTAAAATTTTATTCACTCTTGCCATGTTATTCATTTATAGACTTGGAAACTTTATTCCACTTCCATTTGTAAACAGAGATGCTCTTCAAAGCTTCTTTCAAGCAAACAACTCAAGCCTTTTAGGCTTTCTAGATATGATGGCAGGTGGAGCGTTATCCAGATTAAGTATATTTGCATCAAACATTTATCCTTACATCAACGCATCCATCATCATTCAGCTACTAACAGTTGCTATTCCAAAGCTAGAAGAACTTGCTAAGGAAGGCGAAACTGGTAGAAAGAAAATTAACAGATATACAAGATACCTTACTATACTACTAGCTGTAGTTCAAGGTGTTGGTACAGTATTTGGACTACTTAGAGGAACAGTTACTGGCGGCACACTAGCAAAATTACTTATGGTACTTTGCTTAGTAGCTGGTACACAATTCTTAGTATTCCTAGGTGATCAAATCACTGAAAAGGGCGTTGGTAACGGTATTTCACTTATCATCTTCCTTGGAATCATCGCAAGACTTCCTGAAACAGTAGGACAATACTTCAAATTAACTAAAGCTGGACAATACAACTTAGTTAACGTTATAATTATGACTATCGCTATGATAGCTATAGTTGCTTTCGTTGTAGCAATACAAGAAGGCGAAAGAAGAATTGGCGTACAATATGCTAAAAGAGTAGTAGGTAGAAAGATGTATGGTGGACAATCAACACACATCCCTATGAAAGTTAACATGGCAGGAGTTATGCCAGTAATCTTCTCTACATCATTCCTTGGAGCTTTCCAAACAATAGGAATGATCACTGGAGGTTCATTTGGTAAGTTTATGGAGACATATTTAGGATACAACTCAGTAGCATTTGCGGTATTAAATATCATACTAATTGTATTCTTCACATTCTTCTATAACGAAATACAATTCAACCCAATTGAATACTCTAAGAACTTACAACAAAACGGTGGTTTCATCCCTGGTATCAGACCAGGTAGACCTACTAGCGACTTCTTAACAAAAGTTGTTAGAAGAATCGGTCTTGTTGGAGCTATATCGCTTGCATTACTTGCAACACTACCTATAATACTTGGATCAGTATTAAAGATGCAAACACACTTTACAGGTACAGGTATCATAATCGTTGTTGGTGTTGTTATTGAAACAATCAAGCAAATCGAAGCTCAAATGATGATGAGACACTACAAGGGTTTCTTAAGCTAGGAGGTTAATGATGAGATTATTAATTTTAGGACCTCCAGGAGCTGGAAAAGGAACTCAAAGTGATAAGATTGTTGAACATTACAAAGTAAAACATATTTCTACAGGAGATATGTTCAGAGAAAATATTAAAGGTGGTACAGAGCTTGGTAAGAAGGCAACTGAGTACATGGACAAAGGACTTTTAGTTCCAGACTCACTTGTTAACGATATGGTTATGGATAGATTATCCAAAGACGACCTTAAAGAACATGGCTTCTTACTAGACGGTTACCCAAGAAATATAAGCCAAGCTGAAGCGCTTAAAGACATGCTTAAAAAACTTGATATGCCGCTTGACGCAGTTATCAACATAGAAGTACCTTCTAAATTCTTAATTGATAGAATCACTGGAAGAAGGGTATGCCCTAAGTGCCAAAGAAGTTATCACATACAAAACAATCCACCAAAGGAAGAAGGAGTATGTGATTACGATGGCGAAGCTCTTATTACTAGAAAGGACGACAACGAAGAAACTGTTAAGAACAGAATCGATGTTTACGAAAAAGAAACAAAGCCTTTAGTAGATTTCTATACAGCTGAAGGCATCATATTGAATATCGATGGAACTCTTTCTATTGATGAGACTTTTGAATCGATAAAATCTAAATTGGGTAGATAGGTGAAACGATGGAATCTACAAAGGATATTGTAGTAGGACAACTGGTTAAATCTAAATCCGGAAGAGATATGATGAGACTGTTTTTGGTCTACGGTGTTGTTGACGATGCACACGTGCTACTTGTTGACGGAAAACTAAGAAAGCTTGAGAAGCCTAAGCTTAAAAAGATCAAGCACTTAATCGTATATCATACAATAGTTGAAGATTTTCAAAAGAAAGTAGAAGAAAATTCAAGATTAACAAACAGTCAAATAAGAAAGTATCTAGAACCTTTCTTAGAAGAGGAACATTAGGAGGACAAAATGGCTAAAAAAGACATTATCGAGCTTGAAGGTGTAGTAGTCGACGCACTACCAAACGCCATATTCAAGGTTAAGCTTCAAAATGAACACATAATTACATGTCATATCTCTGGAAAATTAAGAATGAATTATATAAGGATTCTACCCGGAGATACAGTAAATGTCGAACTTTCTCCATATGACTTGGAGAGAGGACGTATAACTTGGCGTAAGAAGTAAGGAGAGATAAAATGAAGGTAAGACCATCAGTTAAGAAAATTTGTGATAAATGCAAAATTATCAAAAGACACGGAAAAGTTATGGTAATTTGCGAAAATCCAAAACATAAACAAGTACAAGGTTAATAGGAGGTGTAGCTTAATGGCAAGAATTGCAGGTGTTGATATCCCTAGAGATAAAAGAGTTGAAATATCTTTAACATATATATTTGGTATAGGTCTTTCAACTTCGCAAAAAATATTAAGTGAATGTGGAGTAGATCCTAACACAAGAGTTAAGGATTTAACTGAAGCAGAAGTAAACCTAATCAGAGATAAGGTTGATCACATCAAAGTTGAAGGTGACTTAAGACGTGATGTTGCTCTAAATATAAAGAGACTTCGTGAAATAAACTCATACAGAGGAATTAGACATAAAAGAAATCTTCCTGTAAGAGGACAAAGAACAAAGACTAATGCTAGGACAAGAAAAGGCCCTAACGCAGGTAATAAGTAAGGAGGTAGAGTAAATGGCAGTTAAAAAAGGTACAAAAACTAAAACTAAAAGAAGAGTTAAAAAGAACATAGAAAAAGGCCAAGCTCATATTTCTTCATCTTTCAACAACACAATGGTAACAATTTCCGATATGCAAGGAAACGTATTATCATGGGCTAGTGCTGGACAATTAGGCTTTAGAGGTTCTAGAAAATCAACTCCATTCGCAGCACAAGAAGCAGCTGAAACAGCAGCTAAGAAGGCTATGGAGCATGGTTTAAAAACTGTTGAAGTTTATGTAAAAGGACCAGGAGCTGGTAGAGAAGCAGCTATAAGAAGTCTGCAAGCAACAGGACTTGAAGTTAACATGATCAAAGATGTTACGCCTATACCTCATAACGGTTGCAGACCACCTAAGAGAAGAAGAGTATAATTTGAAATATACTTTTTTAGTCTAAGGAGGGGTTAATTGTGATTGAAATAGAAAAGCCACATGTACAAGTACAAAGTGCTACAAGTGACGGAACTTATGTTAAGATGATTATAGAACCTCTTGAAAGAGGCTATGGAGAAACACTTGGTAACTCATTAAGAAGAGTACTACTTTCTTTATTACCAGGTGCAGCTGTAAACAAAATCAAGATAGAAAACGTATTACACGAATTTTCTACTATTGACGGAGTATTAGAAGACGTAAGTGAAATAATATTAAATATTAAGAGCTTAGTGCTTAAATACACAGGAGATGAACCGCAAAAGCTTCTTATCGATCAAAAAGGACCGAAGGAAGTAACTGCAAAAGATATAATCGCATCACCTGAAGTTGAAGTTATAAATCCTGATCATCACATAGCAACTATAAATGAAGATGGAAAATTAAGTATTGAAATGGACCTTGTAAGAGGCAGAGGCTATGAACTAACTGATATATACAGAACTGGCGACGAAACTGAAGCTGAGATAGGCATCATACCTATAGACGCATCATTCTCACCTGTTAAGAAAGTTAATATATCGATTGACAATACAAGAGTAGGACAAATAACAGACTTTGATAAATTAACACTCGAAGTATGGACTAACGGAACTATAAAAGCAGTAGATGCTGTAAGCTATGCAGCAAAGATTATAACTGAACACATGGGACTACTAATGGAACTATCCGACGGTATAGACGATGTTGAAGTTATGATTGACGTTCCTAACAAGAAGAAAGACAAGGCACTTGATATGCAAGTAGAAGAACTTGATCTTTCAGTTAGAAGCTACAACTGCTTGAAGAGAGCTAATATTAACACAGTTCAAGAGCTTGTTAGCAAGACTGATTCAGAAATGATGAAAGTAAGAAACCTTGGAAAGAAATCACTAGAAGAGGTTAAGAATAAGCTTGCAGAACTAAACTTATTTTTAAAGGAAGAAGAATAGGAGGAAGCTTATGGCACAATATAGAAAATTAGGCCGTAGAACTGATCATAGAAATGCTATGCTTCGTAACTTGGTAACATCACTTATAAAAGAGGGAGAAAT
>CAMYBS010000028.1 GCA_947254025.1 uncultured Clostridia bacterium | reverse complement strand
ACTCCTCCTAGTCGCGCCATAGCAGCAAAACTTAATATTCTTTTGCTGCTTTTTTGCACCATTAGCTCAGCTGGATAGAGTGTCTGACTACGAATCAGAAGGTCGGGGGTTCGACTCCCTCATGGTGCGCCATGAAAGACTAAGTAATATGCTTAGTCTTTTTTCATACACAAAACTTTTTGATTATGGAGGGAAGCTATGTCAAAATTAAAATCTGCCATATATGGCTTTGCTATTGGCGATGCCTTAGGTGTGCCATACGAGTTTAAAGAAAGAAATACTTTTATTTGCACAGATATGATTGGACACGGAACATGGAATCTAGAGGATGGCACGTGGTCCGATGATACATCACTTACACTTGCCACAGCAAAATCAATTAAAGATAAAGGATGCATTGATTTAAAAGATATAAGAACGAATTTTGAAGCATGGCTATACAATGATGAATTTACTGCAAATGGCACTGTATTCGATGTAGGCGGAACTACACGCGAAGCTATTGAACTTGAACATGGCATGGATGATTTTCATGACAATGGCAATGGCTCTCTTATGAGAATACTTCCGCTAGCTTTTACAACTGCATCAGACGATGACATTGCTAATGTTTCAGCTATAACACACGCTCATGAGATTTCGAAGAAGGCTTGCATAGAGTACATTCACATAGCAAGAAAACTTATTCGCGGCGAGAAATATCATGATGAGTTAATAAAAAATATAGATGAGAGTGAGATTAAATCAGGAGGCTTTGTGCTTGATACACTAAAAGCATCACTATGGTGCATTTTAAATACAGCTAATTATAAGGATGCGGTATTAAAAGCGGTGAACCTTGGAGGCGATACAGATACGACAGCTGCTGTCACAGGAGGACTTGCAGGTATTATCTATGGATATGATGCCATACCAAGAGGGTGGATAGATAAGTTAAAGAATAAAGAATTAATTTAAGATTGTTTATTTGAATAGATTAGATTAAGCTACTAGGTCTTAGAACTTAGTAGCTTTTTTATTTGCCAAGAATAATTATAGTTAAAATAAATATAACTTAATGTTAAAAAATACTTGATTGTTGAATTAATTTATGCTATTTTATATTTAAAGATGGTAAGTATGATGTGAAAATGAAAGAGGTTCACATATTAAGCACACTAAAAGAGATTAATTTAGTAAGTAATCCTGCAAGATTGAAAATAATTATAATGCTTGGCACTACAGCAAAGACGGCACAAGATCCTTTAGATGCTTTAGGAGTTAGCGGCTTAAAAATACCTTATCATTTAAGGCTTTTTGAAGAGAATGGAATTATTGAGTTTGTTTATACTGAGTTAATAAATGGAATAACGCAAAAATGCTATAAGTAACAGAAGAAATTAAAATTATGATAGGAGGCAATAAAATGGGATTGTTTAATTTATTTGGTGGAAAAAAAACAGTTGAGTTAGATAATGTAAAAAGCAATGAAAACAAAAATCGCATGAGAGAAATCTTTGATAAGCAAGTAGATAATGGTTCGGAATATAAAATAGTTTATGCTTATTCAGAAGATATTGGTGGTGCGAATTTCGTAGCGCTTCGTACCGTTTCCTATAAATACAGAAGTTTTATACTTGGCTATAAGGAAGATGATTTAAGTTTAGTTTTTCTTGAAGTAAGCCCTGATTTAAATCAGGTTGGAGAAGCACTTTTGTATAAACCACAAGATGTAAAGAAAACCAATTTTACAAAGATGGTAGGTGCATATTATCTACAGTATGGAAGTTCATTCAAGAAAGAATTTTTCAACTTTTTTGTTCCTGAGACTATTGATGATATAGTTAACCATGATTGGTATGATGAAGATACTTTTACCTACATTGACCAAAGAGAAGTACATGGCAGCTGGGTGGATTTTTGGAATAAATTTTGTAAATAAAGGATAATTTATTATGAAATTAAAGCAAGCATACACTGTTATTTACATTAAGGACAAGACTACTAATAAGTATTTGTTCTTGTACAGGAATAAAAAGAAGAATGATATTAATCATGGAAAGCACATCGGTATTGGTGGCAAGATTGAGCCGGGCGAGTCAAAGGATGCGTGCATTTTGCGTGAGGTCTATGAAGAGACAAATCTTAAGCTAAAGACTTTTTACTATATGGGGGAGGTTCGCTACATACATCTTGATGAAGATGATTATGTATCGATACATGTTTACTACAGTGATGATTATACTGGCACGATTAAAGAATGTTCTGAGGGAACTCTTAAGTTTATGAGTGAGAATGAATTTTATGAAAGTCCTCATTGGGAAGGGGATAAGATTTTTCTCGATTACGCTCTAAAGAATAAACCATTCAAAAGTGTGGATTATTATTACCTTAATGGCCATAATATAAAGACTAGGCTTAGAAATAAAGATTTTTAATATCTAATTTAGTAGATACTTCTTCTGGTATCTACTTTTTATTTGCTTATCTATTGCTTATTTTTTATTTTTAAATTATAATATTACTAAGGAATATATTTTAAGATATATGAATCTAAACATAAAAAAGGTGATGAGATGAAGGATTACTTTAAAACGTTGGGACTCAACTCTAATCTAAGCCGTGAAGAGCTTGTAGAAGTTTTGCACAACGAGCTTAGAACTTGGACTAACAGAACGTCTAACCCAATTAAAGAAAAGAGAGATAAGGCGGAATTCATGGTTAAGGAAGTTTCTGAAGCTATAGGAATTTTCGAAAGTGAAGAAGCTTACAATAGCTACCTTAACGAGCTTAGAGCGGCTAATCAGCCAAAACCTAAGCCACAGCCACAACCTAAGCCGCAGCCACAAGCAAATACTATCACTGTCGATCAGGCGCTTGATAAGGCGCAAGCTCTTTTCGGGTATGATGACAGGGCGGCTCTTGATTATATAAACAGAGCTATAAATACATCTCCAAGATATAAAAGGTCTTGGTATATATTAGCTCTCTACTACAAAAGAAACAATAACTTCTCTAAAGCTATTGAATTTTATAAGAAAGTCTTTACTTTTGCTCCTAACGACTATATCGCGGCGTATAATTTATTTATGATATATTGCAGCGCTTCTAACGTTAGTGAAGGCGAAGCTATGTATAATATCATATATCCACCGATAAAGGACAAGAGTGATGCGTACGCACACTTTATTAATGCTAAGTATAATTTACTCATTGGGAATTATGATGACGCAATAAGTCACTTTAAAGAGGCTTACAAGGTTATTGGCAGTAAGGATACAATAAGTACTGAACTTACAGTAGATCCAAAACTATTTGGACCTGGCAATATTAACTTGAAAAATGACATTGCGAATGCTTACTATGAAAAGGGTAGATTGTATACTTTCGGAACTAACGATACTGAGTATTTAACAACTAAGAAAGATGTACTAGACTTTGTTGATGCGATGCAAGGAGCTCTTAACACTAAGGAAGACGGCCTATATAAAGAAAAGATACAAAACGCCAAGGCTCTTCTTAAAAAGCGCGGAAAAAACTGGTTTAAAGGCTTAATTTTATTCCTTATTGACCTATATCTTGCATACATTCTATACCTAAGCTTCAGACCTGAGCACTTGCTCAAGGTCAAAGGTTTTACTAAGTTTATGATTGCAATCTTATCTAACGACTATGCGAAGCTAGCAGTTCTTATATTCATAGTCTTAACATTATTTAGATCAGGAACTAGAGGCTACCTCTACAACGGAGCAAGGCTTGCGGGCAAGAGCGTATCGAAGTGGAAGTTTAGATCTAGGTTATTTGGCGAGAGAAGACCTAAGGTTCAATAAATTATAAGTAGATGTTTTAATGCATCTACTTTTTTTATTGCCTTAAAGAGAATAATTAAAGCTAAAAGGCATATAATTGTTGCTTATTTTTGCAATTTGAACTATAATAATAGTGAGATTATTTGTTTTGAAAGGTGGTCATTTAATGGAAATCGGTATAGATTTAGGTACAACAAACTCGTGCGTTGCTTATGTAAATCAAGATGGCAAGCCAGAGGTAATACCAAACAGTGAAGGAGGACGTACAACACCTTCTGTAATATTTTTTGAAGATGAGGGCGTTGTAGTAGGTAACGCTGCTAAAGAGGAGGCTCTAATCAGTCCAGAGGATACTGTTTCCTATATAAAAAGGCATATGGGAGAGCCTTCATACAAGTTTAGTGACAAGAACCATGAGCTGTTCTCTCCAGAAGAGCTCTCTGCCATTATACTTAAGAAAATGAAGAAGAGTGCGGAAGATTTCCTGGGAGAGGAAGTCACTGAAGCGGTTATTACTGTTCCTGCTTACTTTACTGACGCTCAAAGAAAAGCTACACAAGACGCCGGCAACATGGCTGGACTAAAGATTCTTAAGATTATCAACGAGCCTACCGCAGCAGCCCTTGCATATGGTATCAATCAAAATTCACAAAACCAAAACATCATGATATACGACCTTGGAGGAGGTACCTTTGACGTTGTTATTATGGAGCTTAAAGATGGTAACTTTAGGGTTATAGCTACAAACGGTAACCGTGAACTAGGCGGCTTTGACTTCGACAATGCACTTCTTGCATATGTTTTAAACTATGTTGAAGAAAAGCACAACGTTGATTTATCTGAAGACGTGTATGCGATAGAAGACTTGCGTGAAAAAGTTGAAGAGGCGAAGAAGGCGCTTTCATCAAAGGCAAAGACAAACATTATTATTAACAGCGACGGAGTTAGAGATAAAATCGAGATAACACTTGAATTATTCAACTCACTTATAGAAGAAGATGTCAAGAAGACACTTACTATGATGATGTTTACACTAGAAGATGCAGATATGATTAAAGACGACATAGACAAGACCATCTTCGTAGGGGGATCATCAAGAATGAAGCTCGTTAGAGAGATGGTTGAAGAGTTCATGGGCAAGAAGCCATCATTCGAGCTAAATCCAGATGAAGTCGTTGCCATGGGTGCAGCTATACAAGCACATTTACTTAAGGGTGCGGATACATCTGATCAAAATATCAAAGGTGTAAATATTATAGACGTTAACTCACACGCTCTAGGAACTATTGCAAATAACGTTGACTCAGGTAAAGAAGAAAACTGTGTAATCATACCTAAAAACAGTCCTCTACCAGCATCATTTACTGCATCATTCAATCTTGTAGAAGATAATCAAGATCACATCAAGATCAGGATTTGCGAAGGTGAAGATAAAGACATAGAGTATGTTAATATCATAGGAGAGACTGACGTACAATTGCCTCAAGCACAAAGATCAGCTGGCGCTGGCATAGAAATCACATTCAGCTACGATGTCAACGGAATCATCTGTGTTGATGTTTTGGATGTGACAACAGGTATTAAGTGGAGAGTAGAAGAGCTTGAAAGAAAAGCTAATCTTAGCAAGCAAGAGGTTATGGAAAAGGCAAACAAGATTAACAATCTAAATATTGAGTAGGTGTAGAGATGAAAGATTATTATAGATTATTAAATATAAATCAAGATTTTAATAGACAAGAGATTGCAAATTATCTTCATGAAGAGCTTAGAACTTGGACTTCAAGAACATCAAATCCTCTAAAAGAAAAAAGGGACAAAGCTGAAGAGATGGTTAAATTAATCAATGAAGCTGTGGACATCTTTGAAGATGAGAAGGCTTATAATGATTATCTCTACAATCTTAGCGAACAAAGGAAGGCTGAAACAAGGGCTAATAATCAAGAGGTGCCTAGACAACAGCCAAGCCCAAGACAACAGCCTAAACAAAATAATAATGACAGCTCCATGACAGTTGATGAGGCGCTTGAGAAAGCTAGAGGCCTTATGGGCTATGATGACAATGAAGCATATAGACTCATTGACAAGGCGATAAAGGCTACTCCAAAGTATCCAGCTGTGTGGAAAGCACTTGGCGACTACTATAGAAACAAAGGTGAGTACGATAGCGCTAAAGATGCTTACTATAAGATCTTTTCTATAAGAGATAAAGATTATGATGCTGCTTATAGCTTGCTTGTTTTGTGCACCTACACTAATGATAAAAGATACCTTGAAGAAATATATAAGATTGTATACGAGCCAATAAAAGATAAAAATTCGGTATATGCACACTTTATAAAGGGTGTATACTATGAGTGTAAGAACGATTTAGATAAAGCTATTGAATTTTACGAGGCTGCATATAAATTAGGTGGAGATATTGATACCTTCCATGGATATTTAACAGTTGAACCATATGACTATATAATATCCAATGCAAATTTAAAAAATGAAGTAGCAAGGATGTATTATAAAAAAGCTTTAGAGTACGCAGTCCCTTACGAAGACAACTGTTATTTAACAACAAAGAAAGACGTTTACAACTACATCGCAAACATGGAAAAGGCAATCTCTTATGATAATGATGAAGTTTATACAAATTTATTGCAAAATGCAAAGGATCTACTTAAGAAGACAGAGCCAGTTGAGCTAATATGGAAGATACTCGGAGTTTTAGCACTACTTTTAGTAGAAAATCCAGTATTAAAAATTATAACTTCGATTATTTCCTTCATCTTACCTTTTATGAAGTCAATATTGAACTCTGAGCTTTTTGCACTTGGAGTATTTGCTGCAGACATATACTTAGTGAAAACATTTATGAAAGTGGAAGGCTATTTAGCTAATGGTGCAATGATAGCTGGCACAAACAAATTTATTTGGGCTCTACAAAACAAATTAAGTGGCGAGAAAAGACCAAAACGCAGGTGATAATAACAGATGGATATGAATTTATTTTCAAACGCTAGCAGCATGGATGAGAGATTAAACGCTAGACTTAACTCAGGTGGCGTAGAGACTTTCCTTCCATACTTAGAAAAGCATAAAGACGAGATGAGCAAAGCTACTTATGCTTACTTCTTAGCAAAAGCTTCTTACATGAAGGGAGAAAAAGACGAGGCAGTAAGATTACTAGAAGAAGAAACTGATAAAGACTTTAAGTGCTACCAGTTTTTGCTTGAGATATATTTTGAAAGCGAGAATGACGAAGACTTTAAGAGAATCTACACTATAGTTGAGAATTTATATGCTAGAAACGAAGGCTTTGACAAGCTAAAATTTATGCATCTCTTAGTCGATCGCGAGTACAATGAAATTGGGAGCACAATCGACTCCTATCCAGACAAGGGCTTTGAGGCTTTAAAGCTTGATTTTTATTATAGAGTCGGCGAGTATGATAAGCTTAAAAAACTTGCTAGGAAGATAATGATGACGCGCCCAAACTCCAAAGAGAGCGACGCAGCAAGTGCATTCTTGCAAAAGACCAAAAGCGAAGCTGCTAAGAAAGAAACAGCACAGTCAGCCTTGCAAGAAGACCTTAAAAAGCTAAACGATATGATTGGTCTAGATAGTGTTAAGGAAGAAGTTAATAAGATTATAAAGCAAATCGAGTTCGAACAGATGAGAGAGAAGCAAGGCATAGTAAACGAGAACAAGATGAGCTACCACTTTGCCTTCTACGGAAACCCTGGAACAGGTAAGACAACAGTTGCAAGACTTATAGGTGATATATTTAGAGACGTTGGTATACTTGAAAAGGGTCAGCTCGTTGAAGTTGACCGTTCAGACCTAGTTGGACAATATATAGGCGCAACAGCTAAGCAAACACAGGAGAAGATTGAAGAAGCGATGGGCGGCGTATTGTTTATAGACGAGGCGTACGCACTTGCACGTGGTGGAGAGAATGACTTTGGTAAAGAAGCAATCGACACACTAGTTAAGGCCATGGAAGACCATAGAGACAAGTTCATCGTCATACTTGCAGGTTATACAAAAGAGATGAGAGAGCTGCTTAAGACGAACCCAGGACTTAAGTCAAGAATCAATATGGAGATCTACTTCGAAGACTATGAGGAGCAAGACCTATTAAGAATAGCAGAGCTATATGCAATGAAGAACCACTTTGTATTATCAGAAGATGGAAGAAAAGCCTTCTTAAAGAGGATAGAAGCCGAGAAAGCACAAGAAGACTTTGGCAATGGTAGAAGCGCAAGAAGCATAATCGAAGATGCCATCAAAGAGAAAGCACTAAGAGTTGCAGGCAAGAACGTTTCAAAAGAAGAACTAACAACACTAAGCTCGGTAGACTTTGGAGTCGATCTAAGCAAAGTTGGAAGAGACGGCATAGAAGAAGCCATGGAAGAGCTTAATAAACTAGTCGGACTTGAGCCAGTTAAGCGCAGAGTTGAAGAGTTAAAAAATCAAATGATATACAACAAGATGCTTGAAGAAAAAGGCATAAAGTCAAGCACTAAGTCATATCACATGGTCTTTACAGGAAATCCCGGCACAGGTAAGACAACAGTTGCAAGAATACTAGGCAAGATCTTTTATCAGATGGGCGCACTAAGTGCAGAAAAGTTTGTAGAGGCAGATAGATCAAAGCTAGTTGGTCAATATATAGGTCAGACAGGTCCTAAAACACAAGACATATGTAAGTCAGCTTACGGCGGCATCTTATTCATAGATGAAGCATACTCACTAGTAGGCACTAGCTCACAAGACTTCGGCTCAGAAGCCATAGCCACACTTATACAAGAGATGGAGAACAATCGTGACAAGCTAGTCGTTATCTTTGCAGGTTACACAAAAGAGATGAACGATCTACTAAATGTAAACCCTGGACTTAGCTCCAGGATAGGCGAGATCATAGAGTTTCCAGATTACAACGCAAATGAGCTAGTAGAAATATTCAAACGTATATGCACTTCGCAGCACTACGAGATAGACCAAGACGCCTTAGAAGAAGTATCAAAGCATTTCGAATACCTAGTCCAACACAAAGATAAAAACTTTGGCAATGGTAGAGAGGCACGTAGAATATTCGAAAGGATTACTACAGCGCAAGCAAGTAGAGTAGTTAATGAAGGTGCACAAGACATATTGTTGATAAAGGCGATAGATGTAAAAAGAGCGATAGGAGAGTAGTATGGGAATAATTTTAAACATAATAAAAACATTTGGACGAATAATATTTTTAGGAACAAACGTCATAGCCTTTCTATTGTACGCATATGACAAGCTAAAAGCATCCTTCCACGGTTGGAGAGTGCCAGAAATTGTACTTCTTTTATTTAGCATGGCAGGCGGAGGACTAGGAGGCTTTGCTGCAATGTTTGTATTCAGGCACAAGATAAGAAAATTTTACTTCTACATCGCAAACTTCATAGGACTAATCATTCTTAGTAAAGTTTATTAGTCATATAGAAATATAAATAAAGCACTCGTTATATACGAGTGCTTTTATAATGATACGCAAAGCAAAGGGACAGGCGCGTGGCCTATCCCTTTTATATTATCTAAAGTCTCATTTTTCTTAGCAAAATCTCATTCTATTTGGATCATCTCTTACGATGTCTTCCCAAAACCTATCTATCTTTATAGAGTTTTGCTCTGCAAGCATAGCTATCTTCTCTTTGTCTTGTGCTTCGAATATGATGCAAAGTCCGCAGCAATGGTCTGCATTTCTTGGTGTCGGTGCTATGGTTACATCAAGACCATTATCCTTAAGAAGGTAGTACAGCTTTGATGCTGTTTCGGAATCTCCTAAGAGAATGTATTGCCTAAGTTCTTTCATTTTAGCCAAGCATTTCTATGAAGGCACCGATTCTTGTCTTTAATTGTTCAGCGTCTTCGTCTGTGTAGTCTGTTTCTATACCCATAACTGGTATACCTAGCTTGTTAAGTTCTTTTTCTACGAAGTAACCTTCTGTATCGTATAGGTTACAGAACTTAAGGTTAAGGTCGATAACTCCGTCTGCCTTGTATTCTTTAGCAAGTCTTACGATGTCGTCGATCCTTGCATGGTTAGGTGTGAAGCAAGCGCAGTTTATGCTGCCAAGGTATCTCTTTGCAAGGTTTTTAACCATTGTATCCATATCAGCACCATCTTCTTCTTTAACAAGTTCGTGGCTGTAACGAATACCTGTACACATTTCTTCGCAAACAACAGCTGCTCCAAGTGATTCGATGATGTGGTGCATCTTCCAGTTAGGTATTGAAAGTGGTGTACCAGTAAGAAGTATTCTCTTTGCACCTGGTTTGTAAACTGAAACTTTGTTCTTAACTCTTTCTTCTAGTTCGTCGCAAAGCTTGTTGATCATTTGTGTAGTTCTTTCTGGATCGTCATAGAAAGCAACTTGTGTGATAACTAGAACGTCTTTACCGCTTATTGGGATTAGGTCGTTCTTTCTAAATTCGTTAAGTCTCTTTAATGCTTTTCTCTTGTTGTTTACAATATGTATAGCCTTTCTTAGACTTTCTTCAGTAACTTTGTTACCTGTAAGTTCTTCGACTCTCTTGATGTAGCGTTTGATTTCTTGTTCCCATTTCTCGAAGTCTTCGTCTCTTTTCATTTGAGGTATGTCCATGATGTACATCGGTGCGTCTTCTGCTAGTATTTCCCAAGCTTTCTTCTTGCCATCGCAAGTTGTTTCTCCAACGAATAGGTCAGCTATTCTGAAGAATGGGCAAGTTCTGTCAAATCTTGCACCTAGTGATGCTTTGATTAGTGGGCAAGTTGCTGTAGGAAGTTTCTTTTCTCCTCCTGGTACCCAGAATTGTGATCCACTGCAAAGACCTGTAACGATTGCTCCTGCAGCTATAGGTACTTCATCAGGTACGTGTATACAGAATGTTCCAACTACCTTGCCACCGTTTTTTTGGTGTTCGATTAACTCAGCTGGTCTTATACCGTGTATGTCGCCAACTACCATGTTCCAGTAGTCCATACCCTTTGGTCTGTTTTCTTGGCTTAGGAATACGTCTCCAAAAGCTCCTGGTAAAACTTCACATAGCATATCATGTTTTTCAACGTCCATGCCTAGCTTGTTCCACATTTCATGATTCTTATCCATTTTGTCCTCCTTTTAATATGCAGCCCTTCGGAGCAAGGTCAATGCCTTTATAGCTCTCGCATATAGGGCCCTTGATTTCATCCAGAATTATTTCTGGACATGCTACATTAATACATTTATCTTTATTTTTATTAATGCCGTTAATATTATCTTCTAAAACTTTTTCGAGAATTTTAACCCTTTTCTCAAGATCATGCACATATCTTATGTAGTACTTAACGATGTTGTACTCATATGGCTCAATCTTTTCTTTTATAGTTTCTAAGAGCTCATCAATTTTAGAAAATATTTTCTTGTTCTCTTTATACTTCTTCTCATCGAATTTAAAGCCATAAACAGATTTAATAACGCTATCAATATCACTTGCTGCGATATCACCACTAAACTCGTAGACTAGTCTATCGCAGTTTGAAGTAAAGACTTCAGTAAACCTCTTGCATATCTTTTCAATAATAAACATTTTTGAAGAGTAGATAAGTGGACACTTTTTAGTAGTCATGTATATAGTTGTCGCACTGATCATGTCACAAGTTACGTAGTCTCCGTAGGCTAATATCTCTGTATCAGTCGAGCCGATGGGGTAGCATATAAGAGAGTAGCTCATAAGGAAAGCTTCGTCAATGTCTTTTGCAAAGTAGCCAAGGACATTGTTTTTTGTTAGCTTTAAAGTTACTGCGTCTACATATGCATTGCGTCTTAAATCCTTGAAGAATTCTATATCTATCATAGTTAAGCTAGCAGTGCAGCGCCTATAGCTCCAGCAAATCTTGCGTCTTTGTGAGTCTTAACTTCTGCGCCTAGCTTTTTACATAGTAAGTCAACAGTAAATGGTGAATCGCAAAAACCACCTGTTAAAAAGTAGTTATCTGTTGTGTTCTTTCTGTTAGCAAGTGCAGAAACCTTTTTAACGATAGAGTCAACAACGCCTCTTGCAATGTCTTCACGTGGAGTACCTTTGCCCATAAGCGAGATTACTTCTGATTCAGCAAAGACAGTGCATACTGATGATATGTTTACAGACTGACCTCTGCTTGCAAACTCGAACATCTCATGTAATGATAGACCAAGTCTGTTAGCCATAACCTCTAAGAACTTACCAGTACCTGCAGAGCATTTGTCGTTCATGATGAAGTCCATGACATTAGAGTTTTGTACAAGTATAACCTTAGTATCTTGGCCACCTATGTCAACAACAGTCATGTCTTCGGGATTCAAAAAGTAAGCACCCTTAGCGTGACAAGTTATCTCAGTAACAGTTTTGTTAGCGTAAGGCACACTAATTCTACCGTAGCCAGTCGCAGTGATGCTAACATCGTCATCTTCGTAGCCTAGTGATTTGATCCACTTTTTAATCTCTTCACCAGTCTCTTTACTGTTCCAGCCACTTGGCATGATCTTTTCGTGCAAAATATTCTTTTTTTCTTCGTCTAGGATAACAGCCTTTGATGCAGTTGATCCTATATCAATACCTATGTAATGCATGATTCACTCCTCTAATTCTTTTTCTTATGTCATCTTGATTATATCTCATTAGTAGGGCATATTCAATAATTATAAAAATATTTAATAATTAGGGGCCTCAGTATAAAAAATATTGATAATAAATTCTTATACTTTAGTGTAAAACTATAAAATTATTTTATACAGCACAAAAGTTTGCTTAAGTTATGGTATACTCATATAAAGGAGGGATATTATGAAGAAAAAACAAAATTTAATGATCTTCATTGGAGGCGCCATCATCGGTATAATCGGAGCCTTATTGATGCATTTCGGAAACCCTGGTAACATGGGTATCTGTGTTGCATGTTTCTTTAGAGACATAGCTGGAGCTTTAGGCTTGCACAGTGCAGCCGCAGTTCAATATATAAGACCAGAAATCATCGGTTTTGTATTAGGAGCTTTCATTATTTCCATAGCTACAGGCGAGTTTAGAGCAAAGGGTGGTTCAAACCCAGCACTTCGTTTCGTATATGGTTTCTTAATGATGATAGGTGCACTTGTGTTCTTAGGCTGCCCACTTAGAATGCTTCTAAGAATTGGCGCAGGAGATATGAACGCAGTAGTTGGTTTACTAGGCTTCATTGGCGGTATATTGCTAGGTATTGTATTTATTAAAAAAGGTTACTCACTTGGTAGAAACCATGATCAATCAAAATTATCAGGACTTATTATGCCAATATTTGCAGTATTACTTCTAGTACTAGCAATAGCTAAGCCTATGTTCATTCACTTCTCAGAAAAAGGACCAGGCTCAATGCATGCACCACTTGTTATGTCATTATGCGCAGGTCTTATAGTTGGAGCTATACTACAAAGAACAAGACTTTGTACAGCTGCAGGCTTTAGAGACGCAGTTTTAATCAAAGACTTCCACTTCCTATATGGTATAGTAGGTATAGTTGTTGCATACGCAGTATTAAACATGGCACTTGGACAATTCAAGTTTGGCTTTGCTGAACAACCAATTGCTCACACAGAACACCTATGGAACTTCTTATCCATGGCACTAGTTGGTCTAACAGCGGTATTACTAGGAGGCTGCCCAATCAGACAAACAATACTAGCTTCACAAGGTGACACAGACGCGTTCATGACGGTTATCGGTCTTATATGTGGAGCTGCAGCATCACACAACTTTAATCTCGCTTCATCAGGCAAGGGAGCAACACCATCAGGTAAAATTGCTGTAGTAGTAGGTCTTGTAGTAGTAGCATTAGCAGCATGCTATATCATAGCTGAAAGAAAGAGAGGTACTCAAAATGGCAAATAATGTAGTAGATGCAAGAGGACTTTCTTGTCCAGAACCAGTTATATTAGCAAAGAACGAAGCTGATAAAGGCACAAAGAACTTCACAGTACTAGTTGACATAGAAGTTGCTAAAGAAAATGTTACAAGGATGTTAGAAAACGCTGGATACACAGTATCAGTTAAAAAAGACGGAGAAGACTTTGAACTTACAGCAACAAAGTAATGTTGTCATAGTAACATTCTATTCAATATCGTCGTGCCTGATGTTAAAAAATAAACTTAAAGAACTAGGCATCGAGTCACTAATTATACCGACACCTAGAGATCTTTCTTCATCATGTGGTAACAGCTTAGCTACATCGATCAAGAACAAAGAATTGCTCAATAAGGTGATAAGTGAGTTCGATTACGAAGTCGATAGAGTAGAAGATTATTGCTTATATGAGAGCGAAAAGTTAAAAGAGATATTATAATTGATTAACAGCTACATCATGATGTGGCTGTTTTTCTTTTTTAAAAATAATTTAAAAAATTTGCTAAATGTACCGATAGATATACAAAATATATCATGTATGATAAAAAATATATAGAAAGATCAAATTTATAGTAAAAACAAAAATTTATACAAAAAACAGCTCTTTTTCTTACATTTGAAGAAGACTATACAAAATATAATTTTAAATAAAACTAGAAATATTTATAAGCATATTGTATAATTA
>CAMYBS010000027.1 GCA_947254025.1 uncultured Clostridia bacterium | reverse complement strand
CAACTGTTGCTTCTTCTTCAACTGATGGCTCTTCTTCAACTGTTGCTTCTTCTTCGACTGTTGGCTTTTTGCCTGTTTCTTTATCCTCTGGATCTGTGGCTAATTCTTCAACCCATTCTCCAGCTATAAGCTCTTGTCCGCGCTCAAGAGGATATTCAACAATATCCTCTATCCTGTGTAATTCTCTAGTGTTTTTGTCGATAAATTCTTTTAAAACTCTAACTTTCATGCTGTACCTCCCTCTTTAGCTTAAG
Source organism: uncultured Clostridia bacterium (assembly GCA_947254025.1). GTDB lineage: Bacteria > Bacillota > Clostridia > Tissierellales > Peptoniphilaceae > Fenollaria > Fenollaria sporofastidiosus. The sequence goes on along the minus strand of CAMYBS010000027.1, from coordinate 15,043 downwards.
CTACTGGTGTTTCTACTTCTAGCTCAATCTTTGTTACTGCTGGCGCTCCAGAAACGTCAGCTACAAAGAATGCGTTCATATTTTTTGGTAAGCCATAACCTGTAAACTTAGCTATATCTAAGTACATATCTTCAATAGCAAGAGTTTGATCATATCTCTTAATTTCAGTAGCTGTAGATACTGTTAGTAAATAGTTCTTTGGATCTCCTACTATCATCTTGTCTACTGGCACTGCGTAAGATTTGATTATTTCTTCTCCAGTAGCTAACCTGTCAAGTACCCATGTTCCATTGTTTGTTTGATAAGCTAAATTGCTGAAAACTTTAGACCAGTAAGTTATTGGATTTACGATAATAGCTACGCCTTTAGAGTCAAGTTTTGCCTCTGCTAAAGCTGCTCTAAAGCTTGCCATTGTTGTTGGCTTAAAGTCTGTAATTGCTGTTGCTTTCTTTTCTGCGTGCTTACCATCTACTGCGCCTGTAAGCTTCATCATCATGCCTATTGGCATGTCTTTACCAGTACCATTGATAACTGCGTCTTCAAGAGATGCTGCCATGATTTCATACATAGACTCTCTCACATACTCAGCAAGCCATTCTGGGCCTAAATCCATCATTCCTTTGCAAGTTGCGATAAAGCCTGATAGTTTTGAGTGTTTTAGGTTAATTACTTTTACATCGTCCATTATGATTTGCTTAATATCTGAGCAAATTGGGCCCCAGTAAGCTTTTTTAGATGCTGGATTTGAAACGATAAATTCTAGTAGTGCTCCTGTATCTTTTACATCAATTCTAGATAGTAAAGGATGTTCTGTCTTTAATCTTAGTAGAACTTCGTTTACGATAGTCTTTGGAAAAGCTTCTTCTACGTGTTCAAAGCCTTTTCTTTCAACCACTGCGTTGAAATATTTTCTTTCTTCTGCTGTAAGCGGCTTTAATAAACCTCTAGCTTCAAGTGCTCTTTCGTCTCTTTCTGCTTCTGCTGCTGCATTTGCTCTAGCTGTGATGTCAGCTTGCAATGTGTCGACAAAATCTGTAAAAGCTTTCTCTTGTCTTTCTGCGTCGTCTGAACCCATTGATTGTACCAGTTCTGCTGTAATTGCTTCATAGTTTTCAAATTTTTTCATTTTTTAATTCTCCTTTTCTGTTTTTTCTGCGAATTTCTTAAAAGCATTGGCAAAGGCTATAAGCCTATTTTCAATGTTTTTATTTTCTTCTACCTCATCAGCTTTATCGTCTGCCTTGGTATTTTCTGTCTCTTTTGTTTCTGGCTTTTCGATTGATATAATCTCATCAATAAAGCCGTATTCTTTTGCCTTTTCTGCATTGAGCCATTCCTCCTTATCAAGTAGTTCTTCAAGCTCTTCTTCTTTGCCTGTAAATCTAGCCTTGTAAGTTGGTATTAGCGTTGTTTTGTCTAAGTGCTCAAGATCATCTGCCACGGCTCTTAAATCTTTGCAATTCCCCCAGCCATAAGTAGATGCTCTATGCACTAGTAGCTGAGTGTTCTCTGGCATATAGATCTTGCTTGCTGCCATCAAGATAAAAGTCGCTGCACTTGCGCATACTCCATCAACATAGGCTGTGACTGTTTTGCCGCATTGCTTAAACATGTTGTGTAATGCTATGCCGCCAAATACAGAGCCGCCCAGCGAGCTAATGTGTACTTCAATCTCATCGCCTTTAATTTCATCGATAAGCTTTCTGACTGCCTTTGGACAGATATAGTTTTCTTTCAAATCTTCAAATGGCCAGCTGTCGTCATCGATTACGCTGCCGTATAGATAAATTTTATTATCTTTGGCTTCGCACTTAAAATTAATCTTGTTTTTCGTTTTTTTCACCTCCGAGTTCGGTTAAGTTAAGAGTTATAAAGCGTTTGTCTCCAAGCTCTTTATTGACTCTGCTTCTTCCTAATAATTTCAGGTTGTCGTTAAGAGTGTTTACTCCGTTTCTCGTCAAGACATCTATAGCGTTTGCTAATTCTGTGATGTCATATTGTCTGATTGATGTAGTGTCAATCTCTATATAATCGCCTTGCAAGTAACCTTTTTTCTTAAAGTATTTTCTGTTGATCTCAGTCTCTAATGCTTTAATTATTGGCTTAATGCAAAGCGTCATATACATATTCCATAACTTCTCATTGTCGGCTATAGAGCCTTTTAATAATTGTGGCGGTATTCTAAAACTTGTAGCCACAAAATCGTATACATCGTCTATCAAGTTTCTTATATCTCTACTATCTGAGCTATTCTTGTACGTTGAGTTCGTCAAGTCGATGTATTTAAAGCCTTGTGACAGTGGTATTATCGGGATAGTTCCTTCTTGCGTCCATGCTTTAAAACTGCCTTTTAAAAGCTCTTCGACTGCTTCTTTGCCTTTGCCCTGAGTGTAGTTTGTCGGCACTTCTAAGATGCCTCGCACTCCATTATTTTTGTGATAAAGACTCTGTGATGTGTTGATAAGCTTGTCATAGTCTCTATATACGAGATCTAGGTTAAAATTGATGTCGTTTGCGTTTAATTTAAAGCTAAATACTTCTTCTTCGCTGTAGCTGCCTTGTAGCTTAAAATTCTTAACGCTAGCGTTTTTGTATATGTTCGGCTTAAAAGCAAATTCTTTTACTTCGTAGTCGTCAAGCTTATATAAGCCATCTGGCTGTGTAAGTACTACTGCTCTTTTCTTAAGCAATAAGTCTTTGATGACGTCTTTCCATAGCTCTTTGGCTGATTGATTTTTGTTGGCTTCCACGTTAAAGATATAGTATTCATTTCGCCTGTCTTCTACGTTGTTTTTGTAAACTCTGATCTCGGCTAGTGATATTGTATTCGCTATAAGATTGATTGCGTCGGCTATAGCTATGTTCTTGTAGTAGTTTGCGCTTTCTGTACATGTGCCGTCATATACTTCGGTCGGTAAGTTTTTGTCAATTCCGAAAACTTTATGCGCCCAGTCGCTAACTACGCCAAATATGCCCATATTCTCACTTCCTCTCTTTTAAATTCCTATCGGCATAAGCAAGTCGCCTGCCTTGGTGTTATCTTCGAGACTGTCCTCTGCTAGTGTGTGCAGCAAGCAGAAAAAGCCGTCGGTCTTTCTTCTCTTTGGCTCTAACTTATAAAAAGTCTTATTGCCTTTCTTGTCCATTTTCACGCCAGTGTTCCAAATATACCAACGCATTAGCTTGTCATCTTCTAGCGTGATCTTGTTCTCTATAAACATTTGCATTAACGGTAATGCTATGATGTTATGAGTTATCGCTCCGCTTCTTACCATGACTGTCGGCGGTAAGCCTCGGCTCTCAAATTCTTCTTTGATCAAGTTAAATCTATACATATCGCAATGGATCTCTTTTATAAAATATCTTTCGCTCATGCTCTCGAACCAGTCGGCAAGGGCTGATGCTGGTATAACTGCACTGTCTGACTCTTTAATCAATGTTACTGTGCCTGCCTCTATACACTCCTCGATGTTGATGCCGTAATCTGTAAGCCTTAGTGATTTCTCGTGTATAAAACTATGTTGAAAAAAATATGTTTGGCCATCTTGCTTAAATCTTAGGCCGACTGACGCAAAGTCGTTTAAGTCTGCGTAGTCTATTCCGCCTATACATTCGCAGTTGTCGATGTCTGGCCATGGATTTTTACACGCTCTCATAAGCTCGTCCCAAGTGCATATACTGTCGTCTTTGCTTTCTATTGGCAAGTTCATACGCTTTGCTAAAAAGCCTATTTTAAGGCTCTCGTTCTTAAGCATGTTCTTGTATTGCTTTTGTATTTCAAGTTTTAGCGTCTCTGAGTAATGTATTCTTGGATTTGCTTTGTCCCATAAGGTCTGATCAGCGACTTCATCTTCATTATCCATTTTCATGATTATTGGTAGTGTGCCGTTAAAGTCGTCTTCGCCTATGAGTATTCTGCGTGCCTTTTCTTTATAATCATCAATGACTGCGTCTCTTACGTAGCCGTCTGTAGTAATCATTATTGCCCTTGGCCTTGCTACTTTACCTAAGCCACCTGTAAAAACTGTGATATTGTCATAGCTCTCATACTGGTGTACTTCGTCAAATATAACGCAACCTGGCCTGCCTCCGTCTTTCGTTTCTGGATTTGATGTGTAATATCTTAGTGTTGATCTTGTTTGTTTAAACTCAATTTCTGATTTGTTGTAATAATAAAGTCTTTTTTCTGGTGCTGATAGACCGTCAACTACATCGTAGACTTCGTTAAAACTTGTCTTTGCTTGTTTCTCACTATTTGCGACTATGTCGACATCGTACTTTTTAATGCCGTGATAGCTAGTTATAAAGAAGTTCGCAAGGCTTGATATAAAGCCATTCTTGCCCCAACCTCTGCCAGCCATTAAAAAAACATCGGGAAATACAAGCACTAGCTCGTTTTCATCGATGTTTTTGCTCTTCGGCTTATAGAAGAGCGACAAGATTAAGGCTGCGTAAAACTTTTGATCTGGCATAAGTTTGAAAAAATACTTTTCTGTGAGTTTTACATAATCTTCTACGAAATGAGGGATAAAGATTACGTCATTTCTCGCAAGTATTTTTTTGATAAACTTAATTAGCAGCTTCATTTCCTTGCATGTATTAAATTTTCCAGACTCTACGATGTCAATCCATTCGCTGATGTATGGATGGTATCTTAGCATTTTATATCAAGCTTCCTAGCTCTTCTTTTTGCTCTTGTTCGATATTTGCTCCTCTAAGTCCAAGCTCGCCAAGTATCTTGAGCATTTGCATATTTGTTTTAGTAAATTCTGATATAGAGTCGTTTTTCTTGTGACCTTTTTGGTTTTCTCCATTTTGCCAAGCTATTGAAACGCCTCGCTCCTTTATGTCTGCGGCAAGGGCTCTGCATATCGCATACATTTCGCAGTACTGATCTATGAGATCAAAATAATATGATTTATCTTTTTCTTGATTAGTCAGTTCGCGTCTTAAATCTCTTTTTAACTTTTTTTGCATACGACTTTCGGCTGGCGTTAATTTATAAATCATTTTTCACCCCTCCCTCGTACATCTTTTTTTTATAATTTTGGTACAAGCACTACGAGACCCCGGTTACAGCCATCGCAGAAAAAAGTGAAATTTAAAACAAGGGGGTATTATTTCCAGATAGCTGGCCTCGTTTCTTTTTTTCTTCTCGTTAAATTTTTTTCTGGATGCACTGTGTTGTGACAAGCTGAACATAAACTGACTAAATTTATATTGATTAAAGCAAGTTCAGGAAACTTATCTAAGTGTTTAATGTGATGCACTACACTTGCTCTTGTGTACTTGCCTCTTAGCTTGCAAAGCTGACATTCGTAATGGTCGCGTACTAGTATCTCTCTTCTCTTCTTGCGCCATTTTGCGCTGTGATAAAACCCCATACTGCCTCCTATGTAAGTGCCCTCAGGGTAATCTGAGGGCAAGGACTAAATTAAAATAAGGAGGCGTGGACTATGCAGTACTTTTCTTGTTATCCACACTATCATTATATCATGTACGTAACTCTCATTTACTCTCATAATAATATTATTAATATATATTATATATATTACATCTTCTCTAACATATCTATAGCTTCTATATGCAGTCTAAATACGTGGCTTTGAGTATAGTGCATGTCTGATGCTATCTCTATCCATGACTTGCCTTGTAAATATCTTTTGCTTATGACTGTGTAGTGTATACTGTCAAGCTTGCTTATAGTTACTTTAGCTTTGGCTCTTAGGTCTATAAGCTTTGCTTTCTCATTAATAATGCTTTGCTGCATATCACATATCCTAGCAATAAGATCTCCGTGCGTAGTGTAATTTGAGCTGCGCACTCCAGAGCCGAAGTCCATAGATCTGACAGATTTTGCGTCTGCTTGTAGTTTCTTGACCTCATCTTCTAAACAGTTAATCTTGTGATCTAAGTTGGCTATCACTCTAAGCTCTTCTCTAGTCATGTCTCTTATCCCTTGTCGCTACTCTGTCTCTAAACATAGCACGGCACTTACTACATCTACGGCCTCTTGCATAGTAGCCTCTCACTTGTGCTCTCGTCTTTGCTTGACAGAAAGGGCAAGTGATTAAATAGTAATTGTTTGCGTCTTTGCTCGGCTCGTAGACTATCTCTGTAATCTTTCTTGATGTCTCTAAGATAAGGCTATCATCTTGCAAATAGTCTTCGCAGCTTTTTACATTCTCAATTTTTTCGCTCATAATCTCACTCCTTTATTTTTCGCAGCTTAAGATATATACTCCATCCGCCAAAATCGTTATATATAGCCTTAAAGCCATAGTCTTTATCTAGTATCGCATATCCAGGGTATAATCTTTTAATCAATTCAAAACTTGCACCTTCACTTGCTAGATTGTTTAGTTGTCTTCTCGAAAATCTGTGATCGTTGTTTCTGATCCATGGCCTAATCAAATTTTGACTGCAAGACCATCTTCTCTTTTGTTTTGGATTGCCCGACAAATATGAGCATAGTCTCTGTATTCCAGAGTTGTAATCAGCTCTTATTCTATCGCAGTTTACAAAGCCTATAGCTGCCTTGCCTTTGCCTTTGCCGAGTGACTTTCTCCAAAGCTCTTCTATAACCTCTCTGTCCAGTCCATCGTTCATGAGTATATGATGATGCACTCTCACTGGCTCGTCATCTTCAGTACATCTTGATGATGTAACTACTATGTACTTTAAATCATCAAGTCCTTCTTTCTTGCGTCTTCTCGCAAGTCTTCTTAAGTAATTCCTCATCTCTTTTTCTGCGTCTTCAAGCGTAGCAGGTAGAAAATAATCATTGTATGTCAATGTAACAGAGTAGCTATTCTTAGCAAAGTTAGCTTCACATATCCAAGCAAATTTTCTTCTCGCATTTTTGTCGTTAAGATTTTTCTGAGCGTTTAAAGAAACTCTTTCTTTTTTAGCTCTAGTCCCTTTTTTATTTATTTGATTTTTTGTAAGAGAAAATATATCAACTTCTAAATAGTCATCGCCGCAATATATTTTTTTCTCTCTTATGAAACTACGCATATATATATCACCTATAAAATGGTCGTAAAAATAATACCTAATACAAGCCGTCCTAGAAGACTTGCAAGTCTTCTTTTTATATGGTATAATATATGTAGCTAATATATCATACCACTTATGAAATTTAACATGCCTTGAGGTGCTTTTGATTAAGCACCTCTTTTTTTATCCCTCATCAATATCGAAAACGCCCATAGCGCTTTCCATTTTCATTAAGGATCTAAGTATGTTATTTATTTTGCTTTGAGCGTCATTATATTTCTTCCTATATATATAGGAAGAAAGTTCTCCGACTTGCTCTTTTATCTTGTCGTACATAACAAGTATAGCGTCTTCGCTAATCTCTTTGTCTTTATCTGTCTTATGGCCTTTAACCTCTTCAAGCCATGTTAGAGGGCATATCACTATAGAATTGTTGCTTCTAGCGTCTTGTAATTCAGCGTATGGATCTACGATGCCGTTATTCATCCTAAAGACTAGAGCGTTAATCTTCTTGTATTTGTCGCCATCTCTCATCACTGGCGCTCCGCTCACTAATAGCTCTTTTGCTCTTTCTGTGCTTATCATAATCTTACTCCTCTTTTATATATTGTCCGTCCACTACTTTGCCTTTGCGATTTTTAATCACGTTGTATGCGCTCTCTACGCAGTCTGTAAAATCTACTTTGTAATATTTGCATACGTTATATAGTGTCTTTATAATTAGTGCTATAAGCTCTCTCACATATTGTAGACCTAGTATATATCTAGAGCAGTCAAGCAAGTGCTCTAGTAGTAATTCTTTTGTGTACTCGACTTCATCGCTACCTATACATGCGAGAGCGTTCATCTCTGTATTCGTGTCTAGCATATTGCCTATGACTAAGGTTACGTATACGTCGCCTATAGAGTCTATGATGTCGTCTTTCTTGTCTTTACACATAGCTTTGATTAATTCTGCTAGCTCTTCTACTGTCTTTATTTTTTGAGCTTCTACTGTGCCTTTCTTGTCTAGCTCTCTGTCTTTCGCCCATTGTAATATTTTTTTGTTTAATTCGTCCATTCTGCTTACCCTCACTATTTCTATATTTTTTAATTTTCTTTCAAAGTTTTTCAAGCCTAGCTCTATTTGATCTATAGGATTGATTTTATATTTAATGAATATATATACTATATAGAGCCAAGCTGCTAAGATAACGCTTATAAATATGTCTATAATCTCATCAATTAATGTTTTCATTTTAAGCCTTGCTCTCTGTTACTCTTCTTCAACTTTTCTATAGTTCCAGTCGAAAAAACTACATATATACTCATATAATTCTGTTTCTACTTCTTTCTCTGTTAGATTATCATCAAGTTCTAATACATCTTCCTCGAAGTCTAAATGTGCTGTCACTTTATATTTCATTTTTCACCTCATCTACTGGTATTTGCTTAAATTCAGATAAGTCCGTGTGCTGTTCTTCTTTGATTTTGTCAATCTCTTTTTGAGTAAATTGAGTTTGACACTTATTGGTTTGTGTTCTAGTATTACGCTCAAAACTTTTGTCATTTATAACAAAATTTAAAAATGAATGATTTTTCATGTATTTATCTTCACTATAAAAACTTTTCATTTTTTGTAAATAAAACTTTTCCTCTTCTTCTCTTTCCTCAATCGGTGTTTTTGCATACTCTAAACATAAGTCAAATAGTGCTTCTGCATTTTGTTTTAAAAAGAAATTATATATTTCTAGTACATATTGCTTTTTTTTGCCAACGAATGCAACTAAGTCTTCGCCGCTATATAAGTACAGATTAAAGCCTGTGTCTTCCACTCTGTAGCCTAGTTTTTCAGCTCTTTTAATAAATTCTTTTGTCTTCATCCTTTCACTTCCTTTTCTCACGATTGTCTCACGATTTGCTCACGATTATCTCACGATTATTTTATATTTCTTTTGTTATTTCAAATTCGCTTAAATCTGTGTTTTGTTCTTTTTTTATCTCTTCGATTTCTGTCTCTGAAAATTGAGACTGCCAGCCGTAAGTTCCTATTGCTGTATTGACCGAATATATTTTTGCAAATACATTTTTGCTTAAATATATTTTTGTTTTGTCGTCATAAAAATTAAATTTTATTTTCTTGATGTAATATTTCTCTTGCTTAATCATTTTTTGTAGTGTCTCTTGATACTCTCGGCAAATATAACCTAAATCCTCATCTGTGCTGTGTAAATATATTTTGTCATCAATAAAAAAGCAGTCGCTTATAGAAATGTTGTCCGCGTCTTCTTTGACGACGCTTATTATGTTTTTATCAAAAGTCACTCTGTAGTTAAGCTTATTAAGCTCTCTTATAAAATCTGTAGTACTTAACATTTTATCTCCCCTTCAATTTACTGTAGTTCTTCGCATCTTTCTAATAACCCTTCTTTGTTAATAATGCAATGAAAACTTGCTATACCCTCTTCAACTGCTTTCTTTTCTTTACATTTCTCGCAGTTCTCGCAGCAATTCTTTTTTATCTCGTCTTTTTCTAAATCATAAACAAAACTTGTCGTGCCCTCTTCTGTAACTTTCTTGTTAGTCTCTTCTTCTTGCTCTTCTTTCGTATTTTCGTCAAATAGTTTTGTTATATCTTCTATATAAAACTTGCGAGGGCCTTGTCCTACGTCTACTACTGCGACTACGTCGGCTAGTACTCCGCCTTTATGCCCATCTATAAAAGGTGATGGATTTAAAACCTGTGATATCTGAAAAAAGCCGTAGAAGTCGCCTGTGACTTCTCTTTTGCCTCTTCCGTGTTTAATAATTATCTTACATTTTTTCATTCTATACCTCCTTAATGACTAGCCTATAGTCTTTGCCTGCTTTATTTTTTTAATAAAGTCTATGTCCATATCATCGACTAACATATCAAATAACTGATAATCGTCTATATCTTTATAAAATAACATTTCACTTTCTTTAATAGATGGTATGCCTTTAAATACTAACACCGACATAGTGCCTACTGGTAGCTCTACTTTAAATGACGCTCTGTTAAATGCTACAATAAAACTCTCATCATTCAATGCCGATGTTAAATCGCTTATCAAATTTTCATGGCTTAAATATAAATAATATCTATTAGCTCTAAAAATGCCATTCTTTTTTGCCTTTTTAATTTCTTCGTTTAGCAGTTGTCTAAACTCTTTTACTTTCATTTTAAACCACCTTGATAACTATCCTATAATCTTCGCCTGTCTGTACTCTTGTCCTTCTCGGGATCTCATCAACTCCATACATCTTGAATATGTCGTTGATCTCTTTAAATGTTTTGCAGCGCTTAATCACTCTTACGCATGCTTTCTTGTTAATATATCTTACCTCGTACATATTATCATGCCTCCTTGTATGTACTTATATTTGCTCTTTTTCTGACTGCGTCTCTAATTCTTGTCTTAACTCGCTTACTTTATTCTCTAAACTTCTTGCGTACTCTGCCATCGACTTGACTGTCATGTCTTGTAGCATAAGCATTCTGTCGATCTCATCTTCTAAGCTTCTTATAGCATCTTTAAGTTCGTAGCTCCTCATCTTCTTAAGATCGTCTGGATCTATTCTGTGCTTATAGTATCCGTAGCGTCTCATCTTTCGTACTTGACCCCTGTCAGCTCTGTGATCTCTCTCATCACGTTTTTAAGTCTTCTTATAACTTCATCATTGCGTCCGTGTCTGTTGCTTAACCTGCATCTGTTTAGCTCTTCTTTAATCACATCAAGGCTGTCTAATACGCCCATCTCATATTGCATGTCCATCATATTTATCGTCCTTTCTTAATTATATTTGTTTATATTTGAGAAATGCTAAAGCCGTTATTTTTAAGCGCTCTTTGTATTGACTTGCTTAGCTCTTCTGCTAGCTCTCTGTTTCTATAGTCTGAAAAGTACGTTATAATATTTTTCGTAAGGTCTCTTGCGTCTGTGCCTGCACCTGTTAGTACTACGCTCTCATCATTAAAGCGTACTGTTAAATCTTGGCGCTCTGTGTTATAAAATATCGCTGAGACTTCTTTATTTGTAATGTCTTGTATAAGCTCTTGATAAAATCTGAGCTTGTCGACTTTTTCTTTTTCTACTCTGCCAAAAAGAGTTAAACGTTCAATTCTAGTTGCTTTGCTTCCTTTGTTTTGCATATTGCCTCCACCTTATCCTCAATTTTATTTTCTATAAGTTTAAATTCATTCTTAAATTTGTAGCTTTGCGCTATAAACGCTGGCGTAAACCAAGTTTCAAATACTTTCGCTGTTAATGTGTCTTGACGTCTGACTATAGCTGGTATTCCTAAGAGCGATAATTGTATATATGTCATCGCTACTGCTATCTCGTCTAAGTCCTCTGCGAACGCTAGAAGATGTTTTTGATAGTTGTAGCCAAAACTCTTAAGCATCATCGCATAGCCTATGATCATGCTGCCTGCGCCACACGAGCAGTCGCTGACGCTTACGTAGCCTTTCTCAAATATGGTCTTATCTATATTCTTTCTTTCGTCCTCATCTTGTATAAGTATTCTGCTCGCGATCTGCGTAATTCCGAACGGCGTAAATTCTTGAGCCTTACCTTTGTCGCCGAAGTCTAACATCATATACATAGTTCCTAGCACGTCTTCTTGCTTCTTGTCTAGTAGTACGCTTATATATGCAAATAGTTTTGCGCACTCATTAAGTGCTCTCTTGTCATACTTCTCGGCTATGGCCATGTACTTTTTCTCTCGCTCATCATAGTGTCTTGGATCTATGGCGTTGCTTATACTGTATGCTATCATTCTTATAAAATCTGTAAATACTTCGTATAGTCTTTTGCTATCATCGGCTCGCTCCATAAGCTTGATCGCGTCTTTGTAATCAATACTATTTATATCGATTTCTTTCTTGGCCATAGATCTAACTCATTGCGTAATCGATTAAGTTTAGAGCGTAAAATAGTGCTGTCATTCCTAGAAAACATAAAACATAGTAAATGCCTCTTAGTATTTTCCAGAATGGCGCTTCGTAATTTATATCGAGTTTGCTCTTGCGTTTTTTAATTTTTCTTGCCATTTGTCCCACCCTTTCGTCCATACATATTTGACTCCGTATCTGTCAAAATACCAGTCCTCGAACTCTTTTCTCATACTCTCATCTTTAAGTGCTTTAAATACTCCGTTGATAGCTCTTATACAAAAGCACTCTAAATTGTATTGTCTCTCTTCTTGAGAAATCTTTGCTTCTTTGTTGATAATAGTGTTTTTTGTAGCCATTATATCGCCTCTCTTTGTTCTTATTTCTTACATTTTTTGTACTTGCTCTAAAATATGTTTGTCTAAATTACATTCTGGCGCAAAAAAAATTTCCATAACTTCGCTTGCTGTTAGATTATATCTTTTGATCATGCCTTCGATTTCGCTTCTTGAAAATTCTGTTTTTCCAAATGTTTTGTTGCATAATGTTTGTACACTCATATTGAGACCTTTTGCCAAAGTTTCGTATGTGTCACCATAGGCGACCATCTTTTTTGTTAAAATCAATGTTTGCAAATCTTACACCTCCATTTATTTTACATGTATTTTGTTTATCTTACGAACATTATAATCTATATTTTTAACTTTGTCAATAGTTTTTTATAAAATATTTTTAATTTTTATAAAATATTATTGATTTTTATATAAAAAAAGTGTACAATGTAGTTACATATAATAGATAATAAATTTTAAAGGGGCGATAAAAATGACAGGAACTAATTATAATAAAAAAGCAGGCGAAAGATTAAAAGAGTTGAGACTATCTGCTAATATGACTCAAAGTGAGCTTGCAAATAAATTAGGCGTTACACATCCGACAATAGTTAGATATGAAAAAGGTGACGTCGGCTCAATGAAAACTAGCATAATTAGCAAGCTGGCAACTATATTTGATGTAAGTCCTATTTATATTCTAGGTTTGGACTATCAAGAAATGGATATAGAACCGATAGTCAAGGTGAATAGACTGCCTATTCTTGGAAATGTTTGTGCTGGCGATGGCATGTGGTGTGAAGAGAATTTTGATGGATATTTTTATATTGATAGGAACTTATCTCAAGCTGATTTTACATTGATAGTTAATGGCGAAAGCATGTCGGGCGATGGTATACGCGATGGCGACAAGGTATTTGTTAAAAAGACTAATGTTGTTGAGAATGGCAAGATAGCTATTGTTTTATTGACTGACACTAATGAAGTAGTTGTTAAAAGAGTCTATGTGAGAGATGAAGATGTATTTTTACAATCATCTAACCCAGACTATAAGCCTATTGTAACTAAAAACTTTATGATCTTGGGCGAATTAGTTGGCTTTTATCACGATCTATAATATTGACATTTTTCTAAGAGTTTTGTATAATATATATATGGCCCGTGCTACGAGGCTAGGTAGAGCGACATTGCAAGCTTGCGCTTTACCTCTTTTTCAATAATCTCTTAGGATTAGGACTCTCACTATGCGAGATGAACCGAAACTAAGAGATTTTTTTATTTAAAGGTGGTGTGTGTATGAATGTAGTACTATATATGAGATATTCTTCAGCAGCTCAATCTGAGCAGTCAATCGAGGGGCAAGAGAGAGTCTGTACTGAGTACTGCGATAGAAAAGGATATAATATAGTTAGAAAGTATATTGACAGAGCGACGTCGGCTTTTAAAGACGCTGACAAGAGGACGCAATTCCAAAAAATGATTAAAGATAGTGAAAAAGGACTTTGGGACGCTGTCATTGTTTATAAGCTCGATAGATTTGCGCGTAATAGATATGACTCGGCTATGTATAAGTCGAGGCTTAGAAAGAATAATGTGCGCGTGATCTCGGCGACTGAAAATATTAGTGACGACCCCGAAGGCGTAATCTTAGAGAGTGTGCTTGAGGGTATGGCTGAGTTTTACTCAAAAGAGTTATCGCAGAAAGTAACAAGAGGTATGAGAGAAACGGCTCTTAAATGCAATTCGACTGGTGGCACTATTCCTCTTGGCTATAAGGTAAAAAATAAAAAGTATGTAGTTGATGAGGTTAATGCAGAGATAGTCAGAGAGGCTTTTGATCTATACAATAAAAACTATCCTATAAACGAGATCTGTGATATATTTAATGATAAAGGCTATAAGACTGCGTATAATAAGCCGTTTAATAAAAATAGCTTTGCAAGAATTCTTAATAATAGAAAGTATATAGGCGTATATAAATATAAAGATATTGAGATTGAGGACGGCATGCCTGCGATCGTGAGCAAGTCGCTTTTTGAAAAAGTACAAGAAAAGCTTGCAAGACAAGCGAAAAAACAAAGAAGAGGAAGGGCGAAGAGAGTGTATTATTTAAGTCAAAAATTATTCTGTGGCCATTGCGGCAAAGCCATGGTCGGCGAGAGCGCTACAAGCAAGACTGGTAAAGTGTATTACTATTATACTTGCTCTACTAGTCGCGCTGGTGGCGATTGTGAGAAAAAGAGAATGTCGAAAGAATATATTGAGGATATAATCTTTAAGCAAGCGTTAAAATTATTGACGCCAGAAAAGATTGATGAACTTGCAGAGATGGCTGTTGCTAAGTGTATGCAAGAAATCGAAAATGATGAGCTTGTTCCAGCATTAAAGGAAGAATTGAAAGAAAAAGAAAAAGCGATAGAAAATCTGCTTAAGTTTTTAGAGAGCGGCGCTATGTCTAAGAGTGTAAGCGAAAGGATCGCAGCGCTTGAGATTGAAAGAGATAATCTTGAGAAGAGATTAGTCGACGCGCAAAGCGACTTCGTCATCTTAGAAAAGGATCATGTCGTTTGGTGGCTGAGTCGATTTGCCAAGGGCGACGTAAATGATGAGAACTTTAAGCGAGATCTATTAGATATGCTTGTCAATTCTGTAACTGTTTTTGATAAAGAAAAAGAAAAAGGCTATAGACTTGTTATAGCCTATAACCTAAACAGCACTCATACAGAGACTTTTGAGAGTTCGTATGAAGACTTTTGTGGCGCATCACTTAAGAATTATACAAAATTATTCTTTAATAGTGGCTCAATTTACGTAA
>CAMYBS010000026.1 GCA_947254025.1 uncultured Clostridia bacterium | reverse complement strand
GTCTTTCCAGATGACTTATCCATTCTACCATTTATTTTTATCTTTGTCAAGTACTTTTTAAAAAGTTTTTACTTATTTTTAAAGTTTTTTCTCTTTTATTTTACAATTGTATCGCCTATTTCTTTGGCCCACTATCTATAGTATGTGCATTTATCATTGTGATACTTAATCTCAAGATGTAACTCTTTTCTTTAATGCCACAGTTCCTGCTACTATATGCTTCACTTGCTATATAGTCCCAAGCCTCTTACTATATATCAAGTCTCTCATGTATTAGATCGTTTCTATATCTTATCTAAAATCTAATTATCCCAAAAAAAATCCCTCATCAACTCTGTGGTCAATGAGGGTTCTATTTATGTCTTATTTATTCATCATATCTCTTTGTTCTTTCATCTTCTCTAAGTACTCTTTCGTACTCGGTGTGTAATCTTCTTTTTTAATTTGCTTTTCAAGTATGGCAATTGCACTGTCAAGGTTGCCACTGTTGTAGTTTGATATTGCAAGCTGATCCATGTACTGTGCGCTCTGTCTGTCCTTACTTGCCTCTATCGCATAGTCAAGTGCCTCTTTAAAATTGCCTGTCATTGTCATTACAACGCTTAGGTAGTAATATACTCTGTCGTCTTTTGCATTGTCGATGTTTTCTATCAGTACATCGTAGGCTTCTTTAAACTTTTTCACGCCTATAAAGTACTCTGCAAGTTCTATCTTGTATTCTTCGTAGTCTAGGCTCAATACACCCTCAACTTCTTCTTTTTTCTCAAGCTCGTTCTCAAGCTTAAGATATTTTTCAAAGTAAGCCTTGCTCCTTATATAATCCTTTTTAAATCTATAGTAATATCCTAACTTGTATAGTGCGTACTTTGCTTTGTTATTATCAAGGTATATTTTTTCAAATATCTCTATCGCTTCGTCTATGGCCTTGTCTTTATACTTTTCTTCAAGCAGTGACACATATAGGTACACATAGTTTATGTCGTCATAATTTTCTTTTAGATAGTAAGCGTAGATGAGTCTTATGTCAATGTCCATGTCTTCATTTAACGCTTCATGCAGCAAGAATTTATCGAAGTCTTTCACGGCTTTGATTGCATCTTCATAAGCATTTTTATGTGTAAAACTATTATCAAGTGTCAAAACTATAGGCATAGCTTTTAAGAATAGTTTTACATCTATGTCTTCTTTGTTCTCTTTAACAATCTTTCTCATATCTTTTATGAGAACTGGGTAGTCAACATTTTTCTTGAATGCACCATGCTCTTCTTTTAAATCTATAAAAAATATTTCACTTAATAAATATTTAAAGCTATCTAAATTCATTATCTCATGTTCCTCCTAAAAGCTCTCATCCTCATTGATGAATTGTCAAGTATTTTGAACAGGTGTCCTCTATATATGAAGATGAGTGGTACTAAGACGTAATTTACTAGGTATCTTAATGATAAGCTGCTAAATAATATGCTATAATTAGATGCTGCCATCAATAAAAGGGCTGCAAATAGCCATTGAAGGAAGTTGTTAAAGAAGAATTTTGCTCCATAAGTAAACGTGGCGATGCTGTTATTAGATGTTTGATAAAGCGCTTCGAATGATGCGTTGAATACAAAGGTAACTATGATATTCACAAGTATTTGTGCATATAAAAGTCTGTGATCTATTTGGTATGGATCTGTGAATGCGCCTGTTCTAAAAATCATATTTAATGCTAGACCAAATAGATACGTGATGAAAACGTAGTTTATTAGCTTTGTTAAATAGTATTTCCAGCCTATAAACGCGCCATTAAAACTGATTTTCTCGCCTTCAACAACTCTTGCTAAGAGCACTGAAACTAGTGAAAATTTTATAAGCATGAGTATATACATAAAAAGGCTTATAAGCATAGTAGTGAACACTCCACCAAAAGCCATCGACACGCCGGTACTCACTATGCTTGTTACTTGATCAAAGAGAAATAGTCCTAGCATTGTTAATATCACGACTAGAAAATTTTCTTTAATCGTTGCAAAGAGTCTCTTAAACGCTTCTGTGTTTGTATAAATTATATCTTTTAACATAGTCATCACTAATCCTTTCTATGTCATCATCAACAAGGTAGGCGGCCTCATCCATAACTATGATAGCTACTTTGTTTATGATGTCCTTGTTCTTCTCATCTATATATTTCCTTAAATGTGCTTTTCTAAACTCTTCATCTCTTAAAATACTGTGAAGCTTGTCACCTCTAAGCTTTGTAAATGGCATAAAGTCAAGCGGTGCCTGTGATTTAACGTTCACTGCATAGTCGAGACTAAGTGCTTTTACAAACTCATCTGTGACTAGGTCTTTCGCTTTTAAAAATTCGTAGACAAGTCCATATAATTTTTCCTTTTTAATGGTCTTATCAACGCCAAATTTTTCATCTATGAAATTTGCCATATCTTCAAACATTGCAAATGGGCTTAAATACACACTTTCAAGTATATCAAGTGTTCTTTTGAAACTGCCCTCGTTATATATCTTGTCAACCACATAATCAATTTTTTTAAGAATTATTATCTCGTCGGTCGATAAAAAATCGTTCTTCAAGACTTCATAAGGAGCGTAGTCCGTAAACTCATAGCGGAAGATATCACTTTGTGAACGCACAAGCGAACCTTTAAGCATCTTCAAGAAGCCAAGCTGTATCTTTTCTATCTTAAAAGTGTAAAGGTAGTTAAAAGACTCTTTAAAGCTCTCGAAGTCCTCATAAGGAAGTCCTGCTATAAGGTCTATGTGCTGATGAATAGTTCCTAGCTTCTTTATCATTTGCGAGTGCTCTTTTATTTTTTCTAGATCATTGCGCCTTTGAATTGCTTTAAGCGTCATCGGGTTTATCGACTGAAGCCCTATCTCAAACTGCAACATATCCTTAGGAAGCTTCTTAAGCGTCTCATAGAATCTATCCGTCATTCTATCAAGAGTAATCTCGAAGTGAAACTTAGTATTCGTTTTATTATTTTCTAAAATATGCTCTATTATATTAATAGCAAAGTCTTCGTTAGAGTTAAAAGTTCTGTCTATGAACTTAACTATGGATGGCTTCATAGATATAAGCCTATCTAAATCCTTTTTCACTAGGTCGATGGGCTTGTATCTAAGACCCTTTATTGCTGAAGATAAACAAAAAGAACACCTATATGGACAGCCTCTTTGTGCTTCATAATAGAGTGTTCTATGCTCCAAAGCCTCTTCATCTTCATAAGGAAAGCTTAAATCTTTCATGTCGATAAGTGGTGCTTCTTCAGTTTTAATGTATCTATTATCCTTGATATAGGCTAGATTATGAACCTCATCCATGCTTATCTCGCCTTGCTTATAAAGAGCAAAGTCCTTCATAGCTCTCTCACCCTCGCCATAAATTATGTAGTCGCAGGCAGGATTTGACCTAAGAAAGCTTTCTTTTTCGAAGCTCACTTCAGGTCCGCCTAGGACTATAGTATAGCTTGGCTTAATCTTTTTAAGAGAAGTAATAACTTTTCTTACTTGATCAACATTCCATATATATGTTGAGAACATAAGTATGTCTGCGTCTTTCTTGTGAAGCTCATAAACAATCTTTTCCAAAGGCTCGTTTATGGTAAATTCCTCGAACGAAGAATCTACCATACTTTTAAGCTCATTGTTTAAATATCTTATAGCAATATTTGTATGTGAAAACTTTGCGTTAATACCTACAAATACTACTTTCATTACATTCTGTCTGGAGTTTGTACTCCTATTAGGTTCATGCCTACCTTAATTGCTTTTTGAACAATGTCAACTATAGCAAGTCTTGAATTAGTAAGCTTTTCATCATCTGTAATTATTTGATTTGCTGCATAGTATTTGTTGAATGCCTTAGCTATATCTATGATGTTTCTTGTGATGTAGAATGCTTCATACTTTTCCATAGCTAAAACTATAGTTCTTGGTAAGTCATATACATACTTTAAGATTTCATATGCTTCGTCCTTAACTAGATCAAAATCAACCTTATTTGGATCAAAGCCGCCGTTCTTGTCGATTAATGACTTACATCTAGCATAAGTGTATTGTGCGTAAGGACCAGTTTCGCCTTCGAATGAAAGTGTCTTATCCCAATCAAATACATAGTCTTTAATTCTTTGGTTAAATAACTCTTGGAAAACTATAGCTCCAGTACCAACCATCTTAGCAACTTCGTCTTTGTTTTCAAGGTTAGGGTTTCTCTTTTCAATGATATCTCTAGTCTTTTCTATAGCCTTGTTTAAAACATCTTCAAGCTTAAGAACTCTACCTTGTCTTGTTGATAAAGCTCCGTCTTTAAGTGAGATAAGTCCAAAGTTAACATGTACGCAATCATCTGACCACTCGTCTCCCATGAGTTTAAGAACTTGCTTCCATTGTTGGAAGTGAAGGTTTTGTTCACTAGCAACTACGTAGATGTTCTTGTAGAAGTCGTAAGTTTTCTTTCTATATCTTGCAGCTGCGATGTCTCTTGTTGCATATGTTGTTGTGCCGTTAGACTTAACTATGATTAGTGGAGTAAGTCCATATGGCTTTAAGTCAACGATGTATGCGCCGTCATCCATCTTGCCGATGTTCTTTTCTTTAATCTCTTCAATAACTGCAGGCATCTTGTCTGAGTAGAAAGCTTCACCCTTGTATGAGTCGTATTTAATTCCAAGCATATCATATACTTTTTCGAACTCAACAATTGATAGCTTCTTCATCCAAGTCCATATTTCAGTTGCTTCTTCATCTCCTTCTTCAAGCTTTTTAAACCAATCTCTTGCAACATCTCTTGCTTTTGGATCTTCTTCTTGAAGCTTGTTGTATCTAACATATAAGTCAAGTAATTCATCTATAGGGTTCTTTTCAATAGCTTCTCTGTCTCCCCATAGCTTATATGCTGCTATAAGCATACCAAATTGTGTACCGTAGTCACCTAAGTGGTTGATAGCAACTGTGTTATATCCAAGGTGCTTGAAGATGTGGAAAAGTGCATTACCAATAACTGTTGATCTTATGTGACCTATGTGCATAGGTTTTGCAATGTTAGGTGATGAGAACTCAACTATGACAGTTTTGCCATTACCCATGTCTGAAGAGCCATACATATCGCCTTTTTCTTCGATTTCTTTATAAACTGTTTCGAGAAGTTTTTCTTTATTTGCAAAGAAGTTTACATATGGTCCTGCACATTCAACTTTGTCAAAATATTCGTTATGTGATAATTTTTCTTTGATCTCTTCTGCGATTAGATTAGGGGCCTTTTTGTATGTCTTTGCAAGTCTGAATACTGGGAAGGCATAGTCGCCCATTTCAAACGATGGTGGTGTTTCCACTAAGTTTTCTATCTCTTCTTTAGATAGTCCTTCAATAACTGCGCTTAACGCGTCACTTACTTTTTCTTTAAAATTTATCATGATTACCTCCTACTATTTAATAACTGCTACGGTAGCTCCTGATCCACCCTCCGTATAGTCTGCTTCTCTATATTCTACAACATGTTTGCTGTTTTGTAAATACTTTCTTATCGCTACTCTAAGTGTGCCGGTGCCCTTGCCGTGAATAATTCGTACTTCTTTAAGCCTTGCAAGGTAGGCATCATCTAGATATTTGTCAAGTGCTAGTATCGCCTCATCAACAGTTCTTCCAATTAAATTTATTTCTGAATTAATATTTTGCGACTTTGCTTTGTTGATATTTTTCGCTTTTTTCTCAACCTTAACTTCTTCCTTTGACTCACTTCGTTCAATATCGTTAATATTGCTTCTAACGCTCATGATGCCAACTTGTATATTAAGGTCTCCCTTTTCATCAGGAAGCGTTTCTACTTCACCATACTTATCAATACTTATTATCCTAACACTTTCGCCTAGCTTGATATCCTTAGGTACTTCCTTTGTTCGCTTCTTATTGTCTTTAATCTTTAATCTGTTTTCATCTTCAAGATCTCTTAGGTAGTCCTTCGCCTCTTGTAGCCTCCTTCTATCCTCTTTTTTAGATAAGGACGATATGTCTTTTAGCTCATCAATTATGAAGGCGCTTTCATTCTTTGCTTTCTTAACTATCTCTCTCGCTTCTTCTTTCGCTTTGTTAATGATGGCTTCTTGTCTCTCTTCAAGTTTTTTATTCTTAGCCTCTAATTTTTCTCTTAGCTTTTCTATCTCTTCACTATCTTCGTTAATCTTTAAGCGTTTATTTTCAATCTCAGTCCTGTCTTCTTCGATGGCCTTAAGTACATCTTCGAAGCGTGTGTCATTTTCATTAAGTAATTCTTTTGCGCTATCAATAATCTTTTGATCAAGTCCAAGCCTCTTCGATATTTCAAATGCATTTGACTTGCCCGGTATGCCTATGATTAGTTTATATGTTGGTGAGAGTGTATCGACATTGAACTCCATTGATGCGTTCTTAACGCCCTCGCTCGTAAGTGCATAAAACTTTATCTGCGAGTAGTGTGTCGTCGCCATAGTCCTGATCCTTCGCTCTCTAAAGAGCTTTAATATGGATATGGCAAGTGCCGCGCCCTCTGTTGGGTCGGTACCTGCACCTAGTTCGTCGAATAAAACTAAGTCATTATACTGTGCATTCTCAACTATGTGTACAATGTTCTTCATATGTGAAGAGAATGTTGACAGAGACTGCTCTATCGATTGCTCATCACCTATGTCTGCATATACCTTATCAAAAACTGCTACCGATGAGTTGTTATCGCACGGTATGTTTAAACCCGCCTTAGCCATAAGTGTAATCAAGCCTACTGTCTTTAAGCTAACCGTCTTACCACCTGTGTTAGGTCCAGTGATGATAAGTGATGTGTACTCATCTCCAAGTTCAACCGTTGTTGGCACTACCTTATCACTTGCTATAAGTGGGTGCCTTGCATTTTTTAAGTTGATATAGCCTCTGTCATTAAGTATTGGCTCTGTCGCCCTCATCTCTCTAGCAAGTCTTGCCTTGGCAAATATAAATGATATGCTTCTTAAAGCTTCTTCGTTCGTTTCAAGGTAGTCTTTGTACTCTGAGACCTCGCTTGATAATTCGTAAAGAATCCTTTCTATCTCTTTCTTCTCTTCATTTTCAAGCTCCCTTAGCTCGTTATTTAATTTAACGACTGCCATCGGCTCAATAAAAACTGTAGATCCCTTTTGAGATATGTCGTGTATCATACCCTCAACGCTTGACCTATACTCATTTTTAACAGGAATTACATACCTTCCTTCACGCATAGTAACTATTGCGTCTTGTAAATATTTTTTTGTTTTATCGCTTGTTATATATGAATTTAATTTTTCTTCTATTGCTTGGTTCTTAAGTTTCTTACTTCGCCTTATGCTTCTTAAGGCACTAGAGGCATTATCTGCAAGTTCATCTCTAGAAACTATAGCCATGCTAAGCTTTTTCTTGAGATCATCAAGAACCGCAAGGCTGTCATAGAGCCTTCTTAAATGATTTAGCTTTAAGTTCTCATCTTCTATAGCCGTCTTTAAATATCTCTTAATTGATCCAACTAGGAAGATGTTTTGCATTATATCATATAAATCTTCTATGAATAACATCGATCCGAGACTTGCCTTCGATACGAGATGCTTTATGTGCGATGCAGCCGAGTAATCAATGTCGCCGTACCTAACTAAAACCCTGTAGGCTTCGGATGTTTCTTCTTGCATACGCCTTATCTCATCTATCTCGTTTGATGGCTCAAGATTCTCTGCCAAGTCTCTTGCAAGCTCACCTTCAGTCAAGTCTAAAAGCATTTCTATTATTTTGTCATATTCTAAAACTTTGAGTGCTTTGTCCATTTATTCACCTATAAAACTCTTTTGTAGTAATGCGCTCTAGTAAAACTTTCTATCGCGTCTATTCCATCTCCATTATTAATCTTGTCTATATATTCATTGATTTTTTTATAATCACCTTCATTATCAAGGTCAATGATAATGCTTGTAGTTCCTAATTTTTTCATGTCATCCATCTTGTCTAGCATAAAAATTTTTTGTGAGTTATAAATCTTAGTATAATTATTATTTCTAGTAAATTTGTAGCGCTCCTTGTCCTCATATACAAGCTCATTTGCCTTGTTTATAGGGCAAGTCTCACACCTTTGGTCGCAGTCACTTCTAATATTTGCTAATGGGCAGGCCTTGCTCATCATAACAAGTGGATATCCATATGCCCACAGTCTTGTTTCAAGACCGTAATTCATAATTTTTTCCATCTGAGCTAATGTCATCTCAAGCGAGTATGTAAAGCCTGAGAAATTATTTTCACTCATGTACTTCGCAGCTTCTGAGTTAAAAACATTCATCATGTATGATGCATAGAATTTTTTATTAAAGCTCTTTAACTTTTGATAAGCACCTAACTCACTTATTTCTATAGAGTCAATGTCTCCTTTGTACTGACTAAGAAGCTCGTAGTACTCATCAAGGTCTTCGTCGCTTGCTGCGTTTGATGTATATACTTCTTTATTTATATTAACTTTACTTAGGTAAGTAAGATTTTCCTTGTTTAGATATAGACTCAGTGTATCAACCTTGTCTATGTCTATGCCTTCAAGATCTTGATAAGATGAAGCTCTAAGAATAATTTTTTGCTTAGCACATTTTTTATTCTCATAAGGAGTCAAGATATCTTTTTTCTTTGTATCAATATTAACTCCCTTGAAATCTTTTTTCAGAAGCTCGTCTATAAGATCTCTTCTTAAGGATTTAAGTTCCTTAACTGGTATGAAAGCATCTTCATCCACATCAAGTACAGCTTCTGTAACATATAAAAAATCTATACCAGTTTTTATGATAGGATCAGTAATTTTTTCTCTATCAAGTGAAGCTGTCTTTGCTTTTTGAACTATGTATTCAGACTCTTTGGTGTATTCTTTATTCATATAATGAAGCGTTAAAATTATTTTTTCGCCGATTTTTGCTTTTAAATCAAAGCTAATATCCTTCTTAGCAAATGAAAAATCATTGAGTTCAAAGCCGCCTTCAAAGTGTTTCTTTTCTTTAATAAGCATATTGTCCATCTTATCTTTTAAGATGTGTCCCTTAGTAAAGCCTCTGTTAAAGACTTCATCAAGTTTATGCTCGCTCTCAAGGCCTAGAATTTTATCCTTGTATAATTTAGTGACTAGATAAACATAAGAAGGATTCTTCATGCGGCCCTCTATCTTTAAACTATCGACAGTGCCAATAAGCTTATCAAGAGAGTCCAAAGTGTTTAGGTCATACTCCGATATAGCATAAACCTTTTCACTAAGTAGTCTTCCCTCGCTATAGACGTCGTACATCTTGCGGCATGGCTGTGCACATGTGCCGCGGTTACCGGACCTCTCACCTATAAGTGAGCTCATTAAGCATTGACCAGAGACTGCGTAGCAAAGTGCTCCATGAACAAAAGCCTCAAGTTCTATATCTTTCTCGGCAGCCTTCTCTAAAAATCTGTAGTCTTTCTCACGTGCTATGACCGCTCTTTGAAAGCCATTCTCAATTGCCCAGTCTATACTTGCAAGGTTTGCTATATTTAGCTGTGTTGACGCATGCACCTCAACGCCTGGTAAATATTTTTTAACAAGCGAAATCAAACCAAGATCAGTAATTATAAAAGCGTCGACACCCATGTTCTTGTAATGCTCTATCAAGAATAAGGCGTCAACTACTTCCTTGTCATCTAAAATAATATTTACTGTCATGCAAAGTTTGATCTCGTAAAGCTTTGCAAGCTCTATCATAGACTTTATCTCGTCATCTGTAATTCCTTTAGCAAAGCGTCTTGCGTTGAAATTTTCACTTCCAAAATAAACCTCATCAGCACCCGCTTTAAGCGCTGCAATGAACGCTTCGTAGGTGCCGACAGGGCTTAGTACTTTTGTCTTTTTATTTAACATTATTGTTCTTATTTTTTGAATTGTTATCGATTTTTGTATTTTTTGCGTCAGCGTCTTGTGAATTTGTTCCTTCTTTAATGCGGCTTAGCTGTTGATAAAGGTCTTCAGTGTTTAACTTTGTCTTAACAAGCTCGTCCGCCTTGTTATTAAGCTCTTCTTGAAGCTTTTCTATCTTATTAAGAGCTTCTTGATACGCTTCGTTGAGGTCCATGTACTCTTGAGACTTGTTTATAGGAGTGCTCTCATACTCACTTAGCTTCTTTTGAGCTTTAAATAATTCATCAGTTACGTTGACAGTCGCAAGGGTTGTTGCCATAAGCGAGTCAAGTCTTGGATTATTAGCTAAAAGATCCTTTATTAACTTATTAACATAGTATGCAATATCTGATACATACTTTTCATCATACTCCGAACGAATATTAAAATCTCTTCCGTTTATATGAACGGTTACTCTCTCTGGCATATCCTACCTCCTTACTTTCTTAAGATGGCAGCGAATTTATCTTCGAGTGAAGCTAAAATCTCGCTCTCAACCTTTTGTATATCTTTATCTTTAAGAGTCTTTTCGCCTTGATACTTGATCTTGAAAGCTAGTGACTTCTTGTCAGCTCCAAGTTTATCTGACTTGTATACGTCAAAAATTTGTACATCTTTAACGATATCAAAGCCGTGCGATAAAATTTCTTTTTTAACATCGCCAAATGGCACAGCGTCGTCTATAACTATAGCGTAGTCTCTCTTAACTGCAGGGAATTTATTTATCTTGACATATTTTCTCTCTAGATTAACTAGTGGATATATCTTTTCTAAGTCAAGCTCCATTACATAAACATCTGTCTTTATTGAGAAGTTGTCGCAAACAGCGTAGTCAACTTGACCAAGGCTTGCAAATTTTTCACCATTGACATAAAAGTCTGCGCTTCTTCCCTTGTGGAATATACTTGTCTCGCTGCTTCTCTTTACTTCGTAGCCTTCTATAGCAAGTCCCTCTAGTATCTTAACTAAAACGTCCTTAATCATGTAGAAGTCACCATAACCGTAGAAGCCTACAGACATAGTCTTGTTCTCAATATACTTGCTGCCTTCTTTTTCAAATGTGTTTCCAAATTCAAAGAAAGCACCTTTTTCGTTCATATTGTTGATGTTTAGTGATAAAACTTTAAGCATGTTTGCGATAAGTGTTGTTCTCATCGCTCTAAAGTCTTCACCAAGTGGATTGATCAGCTCAATATATTTTCTAAACTCATGATTCTCTTTTAAATTTAATGCATCATAGTTCTTTGGGCTGATGAATGAATAAGTTAGTATCTCATCCATGCCTTGACCTATAAGTAAAGTCTTGATGTGTTTATCGATTTGTCTCTTGTAGTCAAGCATACCAACTGATGTCTCTGACTTGATAGGCTTTGCTTCGATATTGTGGAAGCCATAGATACGTCCAACTTCTTCAGCTATATCTTCTTCGATGGCAAGATCTGTTCTGTAGTATGGTGACTTAGATACAAGCATGCCGTCTTCAAGTTTTGTCTCAATACCAAGCCTTGATAGATTATCAAGCATAGTCTCAACGCTTAAGTCGCTTCCAAGCAAATTGTTAATTCTAGCTGGATCAGACTTAATCACTTCATCTTTTTCTTCATAGTTAACGATGTCGTAATAACCATCGACTAATGTACCAACGCCAAGTAGCTCTATTAGATAAGCAGCTCTATCAACTGCTTTCTTAGCCATTAAAGGTGAAATTCCTTTTTCAAATCTATTAGAAGCTTCAGTTCTTAAGCCAAGTCTCTTTGATGTATATCTTATTTGAGATCTGTTGAAGCTTGCGCCTTCAAGCATGATAGTCTCAGTATTGTCTGTAATAGATGAGTCAAGTCCGCCCATGATGCCACCTAGTGCAAGATTCTCGCTTCCATCTGTAATAACAATGTCTTCAGGCTTTAAATCTCTTTCTACTTCGTCAAGTGTAGTGAATTTTTCTTCTTTAGCATTCTTTACATGAATTTCATTAGTTTTAATTGTGTTCACATCGAAAGCATGAAGCGGCTCTCCAAGTTCAAGCATTACATAGTTTGTAATGTCAACGATATTGTTGATAGGTCTAACGCCAGACTCCATAAGTCTTTGTTGCATCCAAAGTGGAGATAAAGCAATCTTTACATCTTTTACGACTCTTGCGCAATATCTTAAGCAGTCCTTTGTATCGATAGTGATATCTTTAATGTATTTTTTGATATCATCAGAGTCTTTTGCTTCACTATACACAGGTTCTTTCAAATCTGTATTAAATGTAGCCTTTGTTTCCCTAGCCATACCTAAAACGCTTAGGCAATCAGGTCTATTTGGTGTAATCTCTATATCAAGAACTTTTTCATCTAAGGCTAAAACTTCTCTTATATCTTTGCCTATAGGAGTGTCCTCATCAAGAATTAAAACTCCTTCAGCTACTTTTTTATTAATTACGTTTGTATCGTAGCCAAGTTCAGCTAGTGAGCAGAACATACCATATGAAACTACTCCTCTAAAGTCGTGCTCTTCAATTTTATTTCCGCCAGCAATTATTGCTCCAACTGTTGCAAGCGGAACTATGTCGCCTTCCTTAACATTTGGTGCGGCAGTAACTATAACTACTTCACCCTTGCCATCATCTACGTAGCACACTCTTAGTTTATCAGCATCTGGATGCTTTTCTATGCGTTTAATTTTGACAGTGATAACGCCTTCAAGACCTTTAAACGAGTCAACAATACCATCTACATGAGAACCTGTTAAAGTGATGTCTTCAGCTAGCTTTTTATTGTCACAATCAATATTTACATAATCTTTTAGCCATCTAATTGGTAATAACATATCGTCCTCCTAAAACTCATCTAAAAATCTTTGATCGTTTTCGTAAAGCAATCTTATATCATTGATGCCGTACGAAACCATTGTAATTCTGTCTACGCCAAAACCAAAGGCAAAGCCAGAGTACTTCTTTGGATCTATGCCGCAGTTTCTAAGTACATTTGGATGCACCATGCCGCAGCCTAGTAATTCCATGGACCAGCCAGTTCCTCCACAGAACTCACAGCCATCGCCACCGCACTTGTGACAAGTTACGTCAACTTCCATGCTTGGCTCTGTGAATGGGAAGTGATGCGGTCTATATCTTGTTTGTATCTTCTCTCCTAAAAGTTCTCTAACAAATTGGTCTATAGTAAACTTTAAATTTGCAAGAGAAATATTCTCTCCAACTACAAGACCTTCCATTTGGTAGAACATTGGTGAGTGAGTGTTATCAACATCATCAAATCTAAAAGTTCTTCCGCATGAAACCATCTTTAATGGTGCTCCATACTTCTTCATAGCTCTAATTTGTACTGGTGATGTTTGTGTTCTTAGTAATGTTTCTTTATCTATATAGAAAGTATCAGACATATCTCTTGAAGGGTGATCTTGTGGCGCGTTAAGTAAGTCAAAGTTATTTTCTACAGTTTCAATCTCAGGTCCTTCTATAACCTTAAAACCCATCCTCATAAATAAGTCTTCAAGTTTTTCCTTTACCTTGATTAATGGATGCTCGTGTCCAAGTGAAACTATATCTTTGTCAATACTTATGTCCAAAGTTTCTTCATCTAATCTTTTTTCTCTTTCAAGAGCATTTAAACCGTCAAATTTGTTCTTAAGTAAAGCTTCAATGTCTTCTCTAACCTCATTAGCAAGTTGACCCATAACAGGCCTTTCTTCAGGTGATAGTGAGCCCATCATCTTAAGTATGGCTGTTAAGTCACCTTTCTTGCCTAAGAATTTAACTCTTAGCTCTTCTAAACTCTTTAAGTCTTTTGCTTCTTCGATCAAAGCTTTGGCTTCGTCTTTAATTTTTAATAGTTCTTCTTTCATATGCTTCCTCCGATACTTTTATTATACCACATATTGTTAGTCTTGCATTAAATATCTTTCATATATAATAATAGAGCTTGCTACAGCTAAATTAAGTGATTCAAGCCTTCCAGTATTAGCTATGGTAATCGTGTCATCACTCATCCTAAAAGCTTCATCAGTTAAGCCGCTACCTTCATTACCCATAAGTATAAGGGCCTTCTCATCTGTATAGCTTATGGCCTTACCTCGTGGTGATGTAGAGTAAACTTTGTAGCCATGCTCTTTAAATTTATTTATTATGCTTAGATCCTCATAGTGAATATCAACTAAGAAGATGGCTCCCATAGACGCGCGTAAAACTTTTTCGTTATAAACGTCACATGAGTTCTTAGACAAGATAAGTGTCCTTACATCAAAGGATGCCGCGCTTCTAATTATCGTTCCTAAATTGCCTGGATCTTGTATATCTTCCAAGTACAAAACTGTTTTTTCATCAAAATCATACTCTTCGTTTATGTTTTCTTTACAAACGGCGATTATGCCTTGAGATGTAACAGTATCTTGAAGACTTTTAAATAAATTGTTTTCAATTCTTACAATATCATAAGACTTATCAGATATATATTCATCGTCAAAGTCTTCGTTAATAAGTATGTACACTATAGACGCACAGCGTTCTATAGCTTCATAAACCAATCTTTTACCTTCAAGCACAAACATAGAATTCTTCTTTCTATATTTTGCTTTCTTTAAGGAGTTAATCAGCTTATAAATTTTGTTGTCCTTAGATGTGATAAGGCTACTTCTCATTTTGAGAGTCCTTTTCCAAGGCACTTATATCATCAACTTGGCCAAGAAGCACCAAAACATCTCCAGCTTCAAGACCCTTGTCAGGTTTCGGTGAAACATCAATCTTGTCCTCGTTCTTGATAGCGATAACGTTAACACCGTAGATATTTCTTAATTTAATATCAAGTAGTGACTTACCTATCCACGACTTAAGTATCCTAACTTCGGCGATGGAATACTCACTAGAAAGTTCGATGTAGTCAATGATGTTTTTGAATGTTAGATTATGTGCAAGCCTTGTACCCATATCTCTTTCAGGGAATATAATCTTGCTTGCACCTATCTTAGATAGTACCTTACCATGTGACTCACTAGTAGCCTTGGCAATGATTGTTTTAATGCCAAGCTCCTTACATGTAAGAGTCGCAATGATACTTGCTTCAAGGTCTGAACCTATGCTAATGATGGCAACATCAAAGTTTGATAAACCTATCTCCTTAAGAGCCATCTCATTTTTTGCATCCGCTTCAACAGCGTGAGTAACATAGTCAGCAACCTCACTTACTAAAGCTGGGTCGTAGTCTATAGCTAAGACCTCATGACCTATCCTTGAAAGCTCCTTCGAAAGTGCCATACCAAATCTTCCAAGTCCAATTATTACAAATGATTTCATATATCCTCCTATCCAACCATAAGGTTGCCTGGTGCATTTCTATAATCTCTCTTCTTGTTTTTCCTTGCAAAAGCGTATGCCATGGTAAGTGGTCCAACCCTGCCTATATACATAGTAAGAGTTATTATTAGCCTTCCAAGCGTACTAAGCTTATCAGTTACGCCTATAGTCAAGCCGACGGTACCGAAGGCCGATGTAGATTCGAAAAGTAGATTTATAAACTTTATAGAACTATCAGTAATAGTTAGTATGATAGCTGTTGAAAAAACTATAGCTAAGCCTATCAAAAATATCGATACAGCTCTCTTAATAGTTTCGAATGGCAGTCTTCTCTTTAAACAGTTAACATCTTCCTCACCCTTTACTACTGATATAGTTGTAAGTAAAAGACACGCAAATGTTGTTGTCTTAACACCACCTGCTGTTGAGCCCGGCGAGCCACCTATAAACATAAGCATTATAGTTGAGAATATAGTTGTCTCTCTAATCTTTGACATATCTACAGAGTAGAAGCCCGCAGTTCTTGGCGAGACGCTTTGGAAAAACGAGTTCGCAAGTCTTTGTGGAAAGCTCATAGCTGCTAAAGTGCCAGGATTTGTACTTTCAAACAGCAAAAAGCTAAGTGTGCCTATAAGTAAAAGTGATCCTGTCATAATTAGTACCACTTTAGAGTGAAGTGTTAGCTTTCTTAATCTGTCCTTGGCTAATAGGTCTGCATAAACAGTAAAGCCTAGTCCGCCTAGTATAATTAATAGCGATAGTATAAGCAAAACGTAATAGTCATTTTGAAAGATAGTTAAAGA
>CAMYBS010000025.1 GCA_947254025.1 uncultured Clostridia bacterium | reverse complement strand
ATAAAAATTGATTGGTTTAAATCGTTCTTTTCACTTTTATTCAGTTTTGCTTGCCACCTGGTCTTTCCAGATGACTTATCCATTCTACCATTTATTCCTTACCTTTGTCAAGTCTTTTTTCTCTTTTTTTAAAATTTTTTAAAAAAATTTTAAAGCTTGTATCTAGATCCTTCGTCTAATACTAGCTGTAGTATATTTCTTGCTAAAATGCGCCCTTGAGCTCGTTCCCTCCTCGGCATGCTCGAGTATGTACTTATACACTCCGCTTGCCTCGTCAGTCCACTTCGCCCAATCATCACATTTTATCTAAGAAATTAATTTTTAATTTTTAAATAATTTTACTTTTACATACAATATTACATTATTCAAAATTTAGTCAATTTACTTTACACTATTGTATCAATCGTCACAACTCTAGTGCACGCCAATCTCTTTTTCTTTTTGCCTTATCTAATGCAAGTCACTCATCAATCGCTCGTCACATATCATCGATTCGTCATTCGTGTAGCAATTTTACTCATCATGCAAAATGTCTTTGCATACAAAAAAGCAGTGGACTCACTCCACTGCTTTATGTCTTTTCTTACTTTGTATTAAGTTCTTTGTATCTTATGAGTTCGACCTCGCCTTTGTTCTTAAAGGTGCGCTTCACTGTCTCGTAGTAGTACATCTCGTTCTTTTGCATAACTCTCTTCGAGCCTATGTTCTCTCTTTCGAAGCTGCCAAATATATTCTCTACGCTGTGCTCTTTATGAAGTGCTTCCATAAAGGCTTTAAGTGCTTCGCTCATGTAGCCTTTGTTCCAATACTTTGGGCTAAGGCAGTAGCCGAACTCAGCGTCCTTTAGTCCATCTCCAAAGATTCTCGCGTCTATGGTCCCTATCATCTTATTATTTTCTTTTAGAACTATGGCTTTGAGCACGTAGGAGTCTTTCTCCTTTGCCTCTTTGCTGAACATCTCAAGGAATTTCTCTGAGTCTTTAACGCTTATATGCGGCTTCCATGAAAGATATTTTGTCACTTCTTCAAGTTTAGCGTATTCAAACATGTCTTGTGCATCGCTGACTTTTGCGTCTCTTAAGATTAGTCTATCTGTAGTAATGTCTTTCATTAAAAATTTCTTCCCTTATATATATTTTTTTTGTTTATATTTTTATTCGTATGCTTGCTCGTAAATATTGATTACGTCTTGTAGTTTTAGGTCTGAGTAGCTTGTCTTGTATACGCCTGTCTTCTTTGCCATGGCTTCAATATTGTCCTTTGGTATTCCAAGCTCTTTAAGTGTTGTTGGTGCACCTATGGATTTGAAGAATTCTTGCAATCTTTCTATGGACTTAAGTGCTGCTTCATCGTCTGTCATCTTAGATGTATCCATCTTCCAAACGTTTTCCGCCCATCTTCTAAATTTCTTTTCGTGTCCCTTGTAAACATATTTTAAGTAATTTGGATGCATTACTGCAAGTCCCATGCCGTGTGAAACGTCGTAGAAGGCTGATAGTGTGTGTTCAAGTCTGTGGCTTAGCCAGTCTGACCTCTTGCCTAGTGATGTAAGGCCGTTAATGGCAAGTGTCGATGCCCACATAAGGTTGGCTCTTGCTCTGTAGTTTCTAGGGTCGTCTAGTGCTATATAGATATTTTCGATTATAGTTTTCATAAGTGCTTCACTGATTTCGTCTGTTGTATTTTCTTCGTCTGGCATTGAGAAGTACTCTTCCATGATGTGACTGAACATATCTACTGTACCGCTGATTAAGTGGTGTTTAGGTAGTGAATATGTGTATGTTGGATCAAGTATTGAGAATTTTGGATAGCATGGGTCGCCGCCGAAGCTTAGCTTTAATTGTTCCTCCCAGTTTGTGATAACGCCGCCGTTGTCCATCTCGCTACCTGTGCCTGCCATTGTAAGTACGCTTCCTAGTGGAGTTGCATCAAGTACATCGTCTTTGTCGATAAAGTATTTTTTCCAGAAGTCTTCATCTGTCTTTGCACCTGCAGCTATTGCCTTAGAACAGTCGATAGTTGAGCCGCCGCCAACTGCTAGTATGAAGTCGATGCCGTTGTCCTTAACAAGCTTGATGCCTTCATAAACTTTCTCTACTCTTGGGTTTGGCATTATGTCTGAAAGCTCGTAAACTTCCTTGCCTTCAAGTGCTTCCATAACCTTGTCGTAGATGCCGTTCTTCTTGATGCTGCCCTTGCCATAAGTAAGTAAAACCTTCTTATATGGTTTCATCTCTTCCTTTAGTGCTCTGATTGATCCTTCTCCAAAATGAATTTTAACTGGATTGTAAAAATAAAATGCGTCCATCTTTCTCCTCCTATTACTTAAATATCTTTGTAAATAGCTTTGCTGTCTCTTCCTCATCTGCGATGAAGTAAGACGCGCCGCCTTCAAACTTATCCGTGCCTGGTATTGTTTCTATAGTAAGCTTGTCTGGCTTGTAGGCTGTAAATACCTTTGCCAAATCAAGCATCTCATCTATGCTAATGTTTGTCAAGACATGCTCAAGCCCTGCTTGTATCATGCGTGGCAATTTTGCAATGTTCTTTGCGCTAAGTGTTTGCTTCATAAGCTCCTTTATAAAGTACTGCTGATGAGTTACTCTGCCGACGTCGCCAAGGAACTTATCACCCTGTCCTTCGTTCGACTTTCTGAATCTAAGAAACTCCATCGCCCTTTTACCATCGAGCTTTTGCTTGCCCTTCTTTAAGTGAATGTGTAGTGGTGGTGTATCTGTTGGGTCGTCATAGTCCATGTCAAACGGCACATCTACTTCTATGCCGCCTATGATGTCGACTATAGCCTTAACGCCTTTGTAGTCCACGGCAATGTAATTAGTAAAGTCAACGTTCGAAAAATCTCTAAGTGTATCAATAGCCGCGTAAGGTCCGTCCTTTGCAAAAGATGCGTTAATCTTTCTTAAGCCTTCGTGATTAACTATCTTGACCTTAGTATCTCTTGGCACGCTCACAACATTAACCTTAGCTGTCTTCTTATCAATCTTTACTAGCATCATGGTATCTGATGGGTTACCTGTAGTGAAGTACCTATCCTCTCCAGTCTTGCCATCAAGCCTTGCAAGCTTTTGCTTGATATAGCCAAGACCGTTCTCTCCATCTATACCGAAGAAGGCAAAGACTAGCTCGCCTTCAAGCTTCTCTGTCGTCTTCTGATTGATCTTAGTCTCATCAACTATAACTAGTTTGTTGTCTTTCTTAGAAAGCTTCTTATAGTAATACAAGCCGAAGAACAGTATGCAAACTAGTATTGTTATTAAAAATATTTTAAAAAATTTAACGAATTTCTGCATTTAATATTACCTCATCTCCCGCTCTATCCATAGCTTTAAACTCTCTAATTACAAAGTACATTGCAAGTACAAAGGCTATGAAGTCTGCGATTGGTGTTGCGTAAAGTGCTCCAAGTATGCCATAGAATTGCGGCAAAACTATAATGAGTGGTAGGTAGAATAAAACCTGTCTTGTTAATGAAACAAAGATACCAAGTTTCGCCTTGCCGATGGATGTATAGAAGTTTGCCGTGATTGGTTGAAGTCCATTTAGTGCTGTCATAATCATAGTGATTCTTAGTAGTATCGTTGTGAACTCCATATATAGTTCGTCGCCTTTACCAAAGATATTCACGAAAATTTGCGGCCAGATCTCAACTAGCAAGAAGAAGACCGTGCTGTATATGATTGACACCTTAATGGTTGTTATGTAGGTATCCTTTACACGTCTGTATATCTTTGCTCCGTAGTTATAACCAATGATTGGCTGACCACCTTGCGCGAGTCCTATGTTGAAGCCAATCAAGACTATATATAGCTTCGAGGCTATGCCGACCGCGGCTAGTGGTATGTCGGGTCCGTACTTACTAATCGCTCCGTAGTATGTCATAACGTTATTCATAACTATCTGCACAACTACCATTGCTAATTGATTGATGCATGCTGCCGAGCCAAGCTTCAATATGGCTGCTAGCTCCTCTGGATGTATCTTGAAATCCTTTTTACGAATTGGATTATCTTTCAAGAAGAATATATAATACAGTGCTAGGACAAAGCTTACTGCTTGGCCTATGAATGTTGCCCACGCAGCACCCTTGATGCCCATCTTGAAGTGAATCATAAATATGTAGTCCAAGATAACATTAAGTATTGCACCTGTAACGTTAAGCATCATCGCATACTTTGGCGAACCGTCCGCTCTAATTATGTGCGAGAGTGCTATCGAAAACACAACGAAGACTATCGCAAGTGATGTTATAAAAGCGTAGTCGTGTGCGTAGTGGAATATATTGTCACTCGCGCCAAATAGCCTTAGCAATGGATCTAGAAAGGCTATGACTATAACGAGCTCCACAATTGAGACGAAAAGCAGTCCTGTGATGCCTGTCGCAACAATCCTTTCTGCTCTCTCGTCGTCACCTCTGCCCTTGTATATACTGAAGTTCGACGCAGTTCCTATGCCTAGTAGTAGCGCTAGCGCCGTAGATATTATGCCTATGGGAAAGCTAACTGTCGTTGCCGCATTGCCAAGGTGGCCTACGATGTTGCCTATAAAAATCTGGTCAACTATATTGTAGATGGCGCTTACCAAGAATGATAGTATAGATGGCACTGCATACTTTATTAATAATTGATAAATTGGTTTTCTTACTAAGGGATTGTCGTATCTATCCTCTCTCATCTCATCTTGCCTCCTATACAAAATTGTCGTAGTCGTGGTCGTCGTGAAGGAGCACAAACTCACTTCCATCATAGCTATACATCTTAAGGCTTAAACCCTTTATAAGCTCTACCCTGTTTGCGTCCTTTAAGTCAAGTCCTTCAAGCACAGTTGTTATGACTCTAAGCTTGCTTCCGTGCGTTACAACTAGAACCTTCTCATAACTGCATTTAATCAGTTCTGCCAAGAAGGCCTTCGCATCCTCTAGCGCGTCCTTGTATGGATATATGCCGCCTTCATTAAATAGGTCAGGCCTTTGCATAATAAGGTCCTCACGCTCTGGATCAGTAGCAACGCTCTCCGCCCAAGTCATACCTTCATGGCTTAGCATAGATACCTCGCGCAGCGTTCTTCTTGGTCTTATCTCAAGATTTAAGGCCTCGTTAATAATATTGGCACTGTCCATAGCCCTCTTTTGATCAGAGGAGTATATAAGCTCTATGCCCTCACCTCTTAAGCGCTCTCCAAGCTCCTTCGCCTTATCTTTGCCTTCAATTGTAAGAGGAGAATCAAGTAAACCTTGAATTCTCCTCTCCTTATTGTATTCTGTTAAACCGTGCCTTGTAAAATATATTATCATTAATTTACGTTTTCAATAAGAGCCTTCATAGCTACTGGAAAGTCTTCCAAACTCAAGTCGTAGACAACTTTTGCGTAATCTCTGATTTCCTTTTGTGCGTGGCCGTCCATCCTTTGCTTTATGAAGTGTGCAACTGATTGCAAAGAAGCTGTCCAGTACCATCTTACATATAAGCCATAAGCTGGTAAGAATAATCTTGCTTGCTCAGAGCAAATGCCGTCTTCCATAGCCTTTTCGTATAGGCCTTGGCCCTTTTCAATAAGCTCAAGAAGCTCTTTAGTATATTCTTTTCCTAATTCAGCAGCAACTGGGTCACCGCTGCCTTGCTTTTTATTATCAGGCATACTTCTCCACTCGTTCTCGTTCGGAACGTAGAAGACAGGCTCTTCAGTAACGTAACGCCTTGAAGACTCGTTCCAGCCGTTCATAGTGTCGCCTATGCCTTCCATGTGGGAAGAACCTATGATGTACTTCCACCATTGTCTAGCAACCATAAGTGGTGCGTAGACTTCGAATTGCAGCATAGCATGTCTAAATGGCGATGTATGATCGTGCTTAGCTAAGAAACTTATTAGCTTCTCGTCATTTTGATCAAGCTCGAAGGATTCTTTTTGATAAGAAACCCTAGCTGCATTTACTACTGTAAGGTCACTACCCAAATGGTTTACAAGCCTTACGTAGCCATTGTCTAAAACTTTTAACATCTTATCCATAATCTTAATCCCTATTGTTCTTAGGCGAGTAGTTTGGAGTCTCCTTAGTGATAGTTATGTCATGTGGATGGTTTTCAATTAGTGATGCGCTTGTAATTTGAACGTATCTTGAATTAGTCTTAAGTGTAGGGATGTCCTTGCATCCAAGGTAACCCATACCTGATTTCAAGCCGCCAAGTAGTTGATATATAACTTCTCCAACTTTGCCCTTGTAGTGAACTCTACCTTCAACACCTTCTGGTACATACTTTTTAGCCTTTGATTGGAAGTATCTATCAGATGAGCCAGCCTTCATTGCTGCAAGTGAGCCCATACCTCTGTATTCTTTGTATCTTCTACCTTCGAAGATAACTTCTTCTCCTGGTGATTCGTCAGTTCCTGCAAATAATGATCCCATCATGACAACGTCTGCACCAGCAGCTATCGCCTTAGTTACGTCTCCAGAGTACTTGATACCACCATCAGCGATGATAGGTATACCAGTTTCTTGAGATGCTCTGTAAGCTTCCATGATGGCACTTACTTGTGGAACACCGATACCTGTAACAACTCTTGTTGTACAGATAGATCCAGGTCCTATGCCAACCTTAACGCAGTCTGCACCAGCATCCATTAGAGCCTTAGTGCCTTCGTAAGTTGCAACGTTACCTGCTATAACTTGTAAGTCAGGGAAATTTTCCTTGATCTTTCTAACAGCATCAAGTACGCCCTTTGAGTGACCATGTGCAGTGTCTAGAACGATAACGTCAACCTTTGCATCATATAGAGCCTTAACTCTTTGAAGCATATCTTCAGTTATACCTACAGCAGCACCGCATAGTAGTCTTCCTTGTGAGTCCTTTGCAGAGTTTGGAAACTCGATTGACTTTTCTATATCCTTAATAGTGATAAGACCTCTTAAGTGGTTCTCATCGTCAACGATTGGAAGTTTTTCAATCTTGTGAACCTTCATAACTTCCAAAGCCTCGTCCATGGAAACACCTTCCTTGCCAGTTACAAGATGATCCTTAGTCATAACTTCGGCAATCTTCTTTTCCATGTTAGTTTCAAATCTCATGTCCCTGTTAGTGATGATGCCAACTAGTTTACCGTCTTCATCAGTTATAGGCACGCCAGAGATTTTGTACTTTTTCATAATGGCTTCAGCATCAGCAATCTTATGCTCAGCAGATAAGTAGAAAGGATCAGTTATAACACCGTGCTCACTTCTCTTAACTCTGTCAACTTCGATAGCTTGGTCCTCTATAGACATGTTTTTGTGAATGATACCAATACCGCCTTCTCTTGCCATAGCAATCGCCATCTTTGATTCAGTTACTGTATCCATGCCAGCACTCATCATCGGTATATTTAGTTTGATCTTCTTAGTTAGTCTTGTTTCAGTACTAGTTTCTCTAGGCAAAATTTGTGAAAAATTTGGCACTAGTAGTATATCGTCAAATGTCAGTGCGTTTCCAATAAACTCCATCTTTTACACCCCTTCTTCGTAATATTTAAGTACTAATATCCCAAGTACTTTTGTGCTTCGATAGCGCATGTGCAGCCTTCAGCTACAGCAGTTGCTATCTGTCTAATCTTTTTATCTATAATATCGCCGCAAGCAAACACACCTGGTATGGATGTCTTTACTCCGTCAGTCTTTATGAATGCACCCGCCATCTCTAAGCTATCCTTGATTAGCTCAGTGTTAGGCTTTTGTCCGATGTAGGCAAAGATTAAAAATTCGTCCTCACCATTTTCAAATATCTTTTCTTCCTTTTCATTAGAGTCATATATGCAAACTTCAGTGATTTTGTCCTTAGTGCCGCTTGCACTTACAATCTTTGAAGATGTCATAGCTTCGATGTTGTCAGAATTTTCAATCTTTTCTCTGAACTCATCAATCATGCCAAGCTCATCTCTCTCTTCGATAAGGTAGACCTTCTTTGCAAGCTTAGAAAGGTGTAGTGCTTCCTTCGCTGCTCCGTCTGAACCACCTGCTACGAAGATGATTCTGTCTTCGATCTCATCATCAAGTCCTAGTGCTGAGTGTTCAACACCAATCTCCTTTTCGTTCTCAAGGCCAAGATCCTTTGGAGTAGAACCCATTGCAATTATAACGACCTTTGCATTGTAAGAATTTTGTCTAGTCTTTACCTTCTTCACTTCATATTTTAAGTCAAGATCAATAACCTCTTCATACTTAAGCTCGATGTCAGCGTCTGCGATTTGCTTTTCAAGCTTCTCTCTAAAAGTCTCACCTGACTCGTTTTCATCTAGTCCAACATAGTGTGTCACGTGTGAAACGCCTTTAATAAGTCCTCCGACTTCGTCCTTTTCTAATAAAAGCACATTGAAGCCACGGCTCTTTGCATATAGTGCAGCAGATACACCTGCAGGGCCGGCGCCCACTACAATAATATCGTACATTTTATCCTCCTTTACTAATAATTAAAATTATCTTCATATCATTTTATCACATATTCAAGTCTTTTTCAAGCATTGACTAAGATATTTCTTCATATTTTTTGCTTATCTACTTCTCACTATAGACCTCGTTAATAAAATAGAGGAGCTCCTCACTCCTCTTATCTAACTACTTATACTGTGCCCTCTCGCCACCTATTAGCTTAGGTCTTCTTCTAACAAGTGTAAGGTGAGCCTCACCTATCTCTTTCACGCTTACTCTTACAGGTACAGCGACAGGCTTGATGTGCATGCCTATAAAGGTGTCACCTATGTCGATACCACCGTGGCCTTGTATATACTCAACAACTACAGGCTCATCTAGCTTCTTATATGCGATAGTCGCCATAGAACCTCCAGCGTGCATCTTAGGAACAACACTTACCTCTTCTAAGAAGTACTTCTCCATGCACTCTTTTGTAGTAACTATAGCCCTGTTCAAGTGCTCGCAGCATTGGAAAGCAAGGTAGACCTTGTGCTCTTTGGCAAAGTCCATAAAGGCTTCGATGAATTCCTTTGCAACATCCATAGACGATGCCTTGCCAATCTTGCCACCAACGACCTCACTAGTCGAGCAGCCAACAACAAGTATCTCGCCTTCTTTTAAATTTGCCTCAGCTTGAAACTCATCAAGTACCTTCTTAAGCGCCTCTTTGTATTCCATATATATCACTCCTTATTACTATCTATATACCCATTCTATACCAAAGGCCCTAGCTTGTCAATCCGCTCATATAAAAACGCCCCCATGCATTATGCACGGGAGGCGCTTCTCTTATTTATCTACAATTGTTAGCACTATGAGTCTTTGATTCTTCTTCTCATAAGTGCAAGTAACTAGATTAATAATCTTGTCATCTTCCTTAAGTTCGTAGCCTGTGTCATACACAGCACGCTTCTTAAGAAAATCGTAGAACTTCTTTCTTGCTTTAAAGCTTCGTCTTCATTTTGTTAATCTGATTCTTTTGAACAACAGGCTTTATTGGCTCACCCTTATCTTCATCTGCACCTTCATTACCATTCTCTTGTGGATTTGGTACAGGTGCTGGTGGTGTTTGTGGTGCTTGTGCAGGTGCTGCTTGTGTAGCTCTTTTTAAGTCCATATTATGCAACGCACTTAAAAGCGATATCATGCAAAATTAAAATGCTACCCTTAAGCTATAAGCTCAATGAGTAGCATTGAATCATTTTTATTAAATTCCTTATAAAATTGTTACCAATTCAAAATCGTTTATGATCTTTAAGTACTTTTCTCTTTGTTCTTTGTTTTCTTCTTCGAAGACCCTTGTCTCTTCGTCAAGTTTTCTTTGCACATCTTCTGGCAAGTTCTTCATTGCAAATGGATATACAACCTTGTTCTCTTTATCTGCGTGTCTAATAAGTAGCGAGCGATAGCTCATAAGGTGGCCTATGAGTTCAAGGCGCGCCTCATCTGATTTATCTTTTTCGTAGCTTTCAAGACTAAATTCTATCATCATGCGCTCGTAACGTGCTAGGTCGTGCTCAACAAGCATGCCGCTTGTAACAAGTTTCTCAGCAAGCTCGCCAAGATATTCTAGCATAGCTTTGAAGACTAGATCCTCTTCTTTTTTGTGATGATATTTATCTGCATAGTTTCTAATCACATCTGTTATGGTCAATATATCACTAGCATTTACTGTGCCGTGCAAGATGTCTTTTGAAACTTTAAGTATATGGTCTGTGAGTTTAATTATATGTTCGTGTTCGCTTTTAAGTGTATCTATATAATACATCTTTTTCAACTCCTTTTAAGTTCTTTATACCCTTTTTCTTGACTTTTAAAATATTTTATAATAAAATGCTCTTAAATAAATTATCTTAAGGGGATGCACATATGAACAATTTATTAAGTAGGGAGGCTACCATCGCAATAGGACTTGTCTTTCCAGGTCTAATGACTGCCTTAGGTGCTGTGCCCGTATTTTTTACTAAGAATGTATCACAGAAGCTTTTAGATATGATGCTTGGCTTTGCAGCAGGTATCATGCTAGCTGCGACTTGCTTTTCGCTTGTTATGCCATCGATTGAATATGGTGGTGGCGACTTCAAAGCTGTTATAATCACTTCACTAGGTATCTTATTTGGCGCCTTCATCATTGACATGATTGACAAGTACTCGCCGCACGAGCACCTTATCGACAAAAGACGCGAAGGTGTCTCATCATCACTTAGTGAGATCTGGTTATTCATCATTGCGATAACCATACACAACTTCCCTGAAGGTATGGCAACAGGTGTAGGCTTTGGTACTGAGAACATTAGTGACGGTCTTGCGCTTGCCCTTGGTATAGGCATTCAAAATATGCCTGAGGGTCTAGCCGTTGCGCTGAGTCTTGTGCGTGAGAAATACTCTGTGAAGTATGCCTTCATAGTTGCTGCACTAACTGGCTTAGTTGAGCCTGTAGGCGCCGCTCTTGGATTTGGCCTTGTTAATGTGTTTAAGCCTGTACTTCCAGTAGTACTTGCCTCAGCTGCAGGAGCGATGCTATTCGTTATCTGCGACGAAATCATTCCAGAGACGCACTCAAAAGGCTACGAAAGAGAAGCCACATACGGCATCATCTTTGGTTTCGTCATCATGATGGTCTTAGATATACTACTAGGATAAAACTCCATACGATACAAAAACTGCCTTCGCGGGCAGTTTTTTTATATATGTACAAGGGGCGCCAAGGGGGCTTAGCACTCCTTGATAATTACTTCATTAATTTTTCTGCAAGTTCTCTGCACTTAGCTAGTGCATCTGCATCTGGATGGTCATATGCGATAAGTGCATCTACAACTGCGATGCCGCTGTCAGCGCATTCGTTTTTCCAAAGGTCCATCCACTCTCCACTGTTCCACTCGTATGAACCGAAGATAGCAACTTTTTTGTCTTTGATCACGTCTTTGATGCTGTCAAAGTAAGGTCTGAAGTAGTCTTCTTCAAGTTCTTCTGCTCCCATTGCTGGACAGCCTAATGCAAGTAAATCTGCGTCCTTTGCATCGTCAACACTTGCTTCTTCAACTGTCAATAGTTTAGTATCTGCACCTAGCTCTTTAAGCTTTGCAGCGATTTCGTTCGCCATAGCTTCTGTGTTGCCTGTGCCTGACCAGAATATTACGCTCGCTTTCATAAAAAACCTCCTTTTGTTAGTCATTGCTAACTGAATTCATTATACAATATATTTTTATAAAAAGCAAGAGTATTTTGCAAATATTTTTATATAAGTGAAACGCTATGTATTAAGAAGCGCATAAGAGATAAGAAGCGAAGTACATAGTAGTAGGCGAGCTATATAGTAGCGGGCTTGCTATATAGTAGCTGGCTCCCTAAGATTAAAAAGCAGCTTAATATATAGATAAGATATAAAAAAAGCTTCCCGTCATATGACAGAAAGCCTCCCTGTGAGTAACTACTCCAATGCTCCACCTCATGAGGAACCACTTCCTGCGGTACATGAGTAGCAATGGTTCATTGTTCTAATTTTTCTTCCGATTAAATCTTCTTTTTCGATGTCGAAGATGCTCTTGTGCTCCCCTGATATCTTCATTCCGAGTGCAAGGTTAAAGTCGCAGTCGTGAAGGCTGCCGTCGTAGTCAACCGAGAGCGTGTCAAGGCACATAAGTGCATCGACAGTCGCTGGATTGAAGGCAGTGCATAGCCTTCCTAAGTACTTTTGCATATTGCCCGACTTATCTAACCACTCGCCAAAGCGGCCTATAGGTGCATTTGTCATGCTGTATAGATTGTTAAAGTCGATGTCATACCCCTCTTTAAGCTTGGTCCTATATATCGCCTCAAGCTCCTCTTGACCTGCTGGTATCATGGCTCCGCTCGGGTTATATACAAGGTTCAGCTGCAGTTCTTCATCTCTACCATAGCCAAGAGTGCATAGCCTTTGCAATACCTCGATTGAGTCATGAAAGACACCTATGCCTCTAACTTTGTCAGTCTTTACTTCCTCGTAAAATGGCAGTGAAGCGATGATCTCTACCTTGTGCTCTTTTAAAAACTCAGGTAAGTCCTTGTACTCTTCATCCAAAAAGATGGTAAGGTTACTTCTAGTCATAAGCTTCTTACCCATAGACGAGGCTGTCTCGATGAGGTACTTATAAACTCTGCTCATCTCTGGCGCGCCGCCTGTTATATCAAGAGTTGTGAAATTCCACTTCCTTAGTAACTCCATAGCCCTCTGTGCAGTCTTCATATCCATATCCTCATCTCTTGCAGGCGAGGCCTCGACGTGACAGTGCTTGCACGCAAGG
Source organism: uncultured Clostridia bacterium (assembly GCA_947254025.1). GTDB lineage: Bacteria > Bacillota > Clostridia > Tissierellales > Peptoniphilaceae > Fenollaria > Fenollaria sporofastidiosus. Next base: position 3,555 of record CAMYBS010000025.1, on the reverse strand, counting down.
TTGCACTTCCTCGTTATGTTTAACTGCAGGGTCTTTGGCTCCTTAGCTAAAATATCATACCCAACCGTCTTTGCAAATGGCTGGACTGCTTCTTGTAAGCTCTTTAGATAAGACAATTACATCTCCATCTCGTCAGCAAGTTTCTTCATTTGAGTTGAGTAAGCAAGTACTGCTCCTCCTGTGATAGAACTTGCAACGTGAACTGCTTCCATCATTTCTTCTTTAGTGTAGCCTTGGTCTAGGCATGCTGTTGTGTATGCTTCGATGCAATATGGGCAGTGGATAGCGTGTGCAACTGCAAGTGCGATAAGTGATTTTTCTCTAGCTGTTAGCTTGCTGTCTTGGTATACACTTGCGTAATACTTCATGAAATTATCCCACATCTCTTTATTAAGTTCGCCTAAAGCGCCTCTGCCGAATTCTTGTAAATCTTTTCTTTCAAAATATTGACTCATTTTTATTCCTCCTTTTTATAATGCTTGCCACTACTATTATACCAAAAAAAGAGCAGTTATATCAATAACCGCTCTTGTATAAATAATATTAATAGTTTGTCCTATAAGTATAGATAAAATTATCTAAATCTTACGCTCGCACCGCTTTTGTTGTTTGACTTCTCAAGTATCTCTACCCAATCAAGTGACTTACCTGTACCTATAGCAACGCACTCTACTGGATCTTCAGCAACTCTGCATGGTATACCTGTTTGCTCTGTAACAAGTGTATCAAGGCCTTTCAAACAAGCTCCGCCACCTGTAAGTATTATGCCTCTGCCAGAGATGTCGGCTGCAAGCTCAGGTGGTGTTCTCTCAAGCACTGTATGAACTGCCTCGATGATCTCTTGAACCGGCTCTTTAAGCGCTTCAAGCATATCTGTTGATGAAACAACAACGTTCATAGGTAGACCGCTCATAAGATTTCTGCCCTTAACTTCCATGTATTGCTCTTCTTCAAGTGGATAAGCGCAGCCTATAGTTACCTTTAGCTCTTCGGATGATCTCTCGCCTATCATCATCTTGAATTTCTTTCTAATGTACTTTGTGATTGCTTCGTCGCAATTGTCACCTGCCACCTTGATGGACTTACTTACAACGATGCCTCCAAGTGATATAACTGCGATGTCTGTTGTACCGCCGCCTATATCTATGATCATGTTGCCGTTAGGTTGTGTGATGTCAAGTCCTGCACCTATAGCTGCCGCGATAGGTTCTTCGATAAGGTAGGTCTTGATTGCGCCTGCTTCGTTTGCAGCTTCAATAACCGCTCTCTTTTCAACTTCTGTACATCCGCTTGGAACGCAAACAATTAGTCTTGGCTTGAAAAGCATTCTGCCAAGTGCCTTTTGTATGAAGTATTTAAGCATTCTTTGTGTAACGCTGTAGTCAGAGATAACTCCTTCTCTAAGCGGTCTTATAGCGACGATGTTGCCTGGTGTTCTGCCAAGCATCTTTCTTGCTTCTTCGCCAACTGCCAAGAATTTATTTGTATATTGGTCTATCGCAACGACAGACGGTTCTTTAAGTACTATGCCTTTTCCTTTTACATAAACAAGTACACTAGCTGTACCTAAGTCAATGCCTACATCAGATCTTAATCCCATGCGTATCCTCCTTATTCCTCTACTCTATAGACTTTTGCGCCTAAAGATCTAAATTTCTCTTCAAAATCTTCATATCCTCTGTCGATATGGTATATGTCCGATAGCTTAGTATCGCCACTTGCGCATAGCGCCGCTATGACAAGGGCTGCTCCGGCTCTAAGGTCTGTCGCCCTAACTTCTGCGCCGTGAAGCTTCTCTACGCCTTTAACTGTCGCTGTTCTGTCTTCTACGTCAATATTGGCGCCAAGCTTTCTTAGCTCATCAACGTGCATAAATCTGTTTTCAAAAACTGTCTCTATAACCTCTGACTTACCTTCGATGATGGTCTCAAGCGCCATAAACTGTGCTTGCATATCTGTTGGGAAGCCTGGATATGGAAGTGTCTTTACCTTAATCGGTTTAAGCTTCTTTGTTGCAACTATCCTTAAAGTGTCAGTGTCTTCATATATGTCGCAGCCTGCCTCGCGTAGTTTAGCTATGACTGGTCTCATATGACTTACTATGACATTATTAAGTATGATGTCGCCGTGTGTTGCAGCTGCAGCCACCATAAAAGTGCCTGCCTCTATCCTGTCCGGCATGATTTGATGAGTCGCGCCAAAAAGCTTTTCAACACCTCTAATACGTATAGTCGACGTACCTGCTCCGTATATCTTCGCGCCCATCTTGTTTAAGAAGTTAACCATGTCAACGATTTCGGGCTCCATCGCCGCGTTATCGATAACGGTCTCGCCTTGTGCAAGTACGGCAGCTAAGATGATATTTTGTGTCGCACCAACTGAGGGGAAGTCTAGGTAAATTTTATTGCCTGCAAGGTTGTCTGCGTGAGCGAAGATGTCTGTGTACTCATCATTCTCCTCAACATCGACGTTGACGCCAAGTGATCTAAAACCTTTTAGGTGCAAATCAACCGGCCTTGCTCCTATCGCACAGCCTCCCGGCATAGAGCTTCTTGCCTTACCCATCCTGCCTATAAGCGCGCCCATAACGATGAAGGATGCTCTCATCTTATGCATTAGTTGGTAGTCTACTTCGTATTTATTAATAGTGTTTGAATTTATTTTAATTGTATGTTCGTTTATCTTTTCAATCGTTGCTCCTAAGGATGAAAGTACTTCGCACATAACTTCGACGTCTTTAAGCTTAGGTAGGTCCTCTAGTATGATGTCTTCAGTGCCAAGTATAGTCGCAGCAAGTATAGGCAGAGCGGCGTTCTTTGCACCGCTGACTCTTACTGTTCCAAGCAAAGGATTCGATTCTTGTATAAGTAACTTTGCCAATGAATTACCTCTTTCTATATTAATCAGTACTATTTTATCACATATGTTAAAATAATTCTACTATTTTCATAAAAAAAGTTCCCACACATTGCGTGTGAGAACTCAATAAGTACTTCTTGATTAAAGGGTATTAATATTCAACAAATTTTGATGCTGGTGCACTGCAGATAGGGCACTTTTCTTCTTCACCTGTTAGTGAGATGAAACCGCATACTGGGCATAGATATATCTTAGATACTTCTAGGTCCTTGCCTTGATCAACATATTCTTTTGCTTTTAAGAATAATTTTTCGTGTACTTTTTCTGCTTCAACTGCGAATTTCATTGCTGATACAGCGGCTTTTTCGCCTTGCTCTTCAGCTACTAATATGTAACTTGGATACATTTCTGTATGTTCAAAGTGTTCTCCACCTGCTGCTGCAAGTAAGTTTTTTGATGTTCCGTGATCTCCGAAACCTGCTCCTGATGTTACTGTGAAGTCACCTTCTAAGTCTTTCATTGCTCTGAAGTGTAGATGAGCGTGAACTCTCTCTGCTTCTGCTGTTGCTTCAAATAATCTTGCTACGTTCTTGAAGCCTTCCTTTTCTGCAGCTCCTGCCCAGTAAAGGTAACGCATGTGTGCTTGTGATTCTCCTCCAAATGCTGATTGAAGGTTTGTTTGTGTCATTGCTCTCA
>CAMYBS010000024.1 GCA_947254025.1 uncultured Clostridia bacterium | reverse complement strand
AGATCTTATCTTAGTAAGGAGGAACTATGATAGCTATATTTATATTCTTGCCAATATTATTAACAGTTTTAATATATATACATTCTTTGGCATTTTTCCAAATATTGCAATTAAATATGTACATTTCAAGCGAGTATGAGCTATGGCTTAAAAATTTTGGCTGGTTTAAGAACTCATTAAAGAAATTAACACCTGGAGATAAGAAGCCGCTTGTCTTTACTGACAGGATGAAGAGACTGATGAAGATATTTGTAAGCTTCAACGTAGTGATCATGTATACGTCAATCATCGCATATCTATTATTCGGTGAAAAAATTGCACTAGCATATTTATTAGTGCTTGCTTTTGAACTATACATCATAAGAGCTAAGAGCGTAAAGTTTGCAAATATATTAGCACAGCCGATTGAGAATAAAATCAATCACGGTTTTTATATACAAGCGCAAAATAAAATTAAGAAAGAAAAAGAGAATAAATTAAAGGTGGTAGGTATTACAGGAAGCTATGGCAAGACGTCGACTAAGCTTGTTTTAAATGATATTGTGAAGAATAGCCTTAAGACATATGCAACGCCAAGTTCATTTAACACACCTATGGGTATATCGAAGGTAATAAACAACGAGCTTGAAAGCGGTACTGAAGTTTTCATCTCTGAACTTGGAGCAAGATATGTCGGAGAGATAAAGGAAGTTGCTGAGCTTGTTATGCCAGATATCGCCATCATTACCAACATTGGCCCATGTCACATCGAAACCTTTGGATCAATGGAGAACATTGTCAAGACAAAGTTCGAGCTTATAGACACACTTAAGGAAGGCGGCCTTGCTATATTTAACTACGACAACCCATATATTAAAGAGAAGGCAGCTGAGGTTAAGAATAGAAAGGTGTATATCTCACTTGAAGATGATGCGTGTGACTACTTTGCGAAAGATATAAGTGCCAGCGAGTTTGGTACTGAGTTCACACTTGTCTACAAGAACAAAGAATATAAGTTAAAGACAAAGCTTCTTGGTAAGCACAATATATACAATGTTCTTCTTTCGGTTGCGGCAGCTCGTGAGTTAGGCATGAGCATGGAAGAGATACAAGAGGCGGTTCTTAACGTTAATCAAGTTGAACACAGACTATCACTTGTAGAGAACCCAAACAATCTTATTATCATCGACGACGCTTTTAATAGTAATCCAAGCGGTGCACAAGCGGCCCTAGATGTTATAAGTGAGTTTAAAGAAGGAAAGAAGATAGTTATCTCACCAGGCATGGTTGAGCTAGGAGAGCTTCAATACGAAGAGAATAAAAAGTTTGGCAAGAATGCAGCAACCGTTGTAGATCATTTCATTATCGTAGCAGAAGTTAATAAAGAAGCAATAAAAGATGGTTTAGTAGAAGGTGGACTTGATGAAGATAAGATACATGGGGCAGCAAGCTTAAGAGATGCACAATTAATACTACAAAAAATATGTCAAGCAGGCGACGTAATACTTTTCGAAAACGATTTGCCTGATAATTATTAGGAGTTGATAGAATGCTAAAGGTAGGCGTTATATTTGGTGGAAGAAGCGTTGAACATGAAGTATCAGTTATTACAGGAATGCAAGTAATTGAGAACATGGATAAAGAAAAATTCCTTCCAATTCCAATATATATTACAAAAGAAGGTAAGTGGCTAAGTTCAGAGGCCTTCAAGAATTTTAAAACATTTAAAGACGGTGACTTTAGTTCAGCTAAGAACGTTATGCTTGGCTGTGACTATGGAGATTTTAACCTATATATAAACCCTGAAACAAAGTCTATGTTTGACAAGAAGGTATACGAAAGACTTGATATGGTCTTCTTTGCACTTCATGGAACTAACGGCGAAGACGGATCATGCCAAGGACTTGTTGAGACAGTTGGTCTACCATATACAGGCACTAACGTCTTAAGTTCTGCAGTCGGTATGGACAAGGTCATAATGAAGGACGTATATAGGGCAAACGGACTTCCTGTAGTAAACTATAGGTACTACTACAGAAGTATGTGGAGAAGCTCAAAGGACAATGTTATGTCTGACATAGAAAAGAATTTAAAGTATCCATTGTTTATAAAGCCATCAAACCTTGGTTCGTCTATAGGCATATCTAAGGTTAAGAGCAAGGAAAACTTGGAAGAAGCTTTGATGATAGCCTTTAGTTATGATAAAAAGGTCATAGTTGAAGAATCGGTTGAAAACGCAAGAGAGATAAACTGCGCTGTCATGGGTTACGAAGAAAATATCGAGACATCAGAATTGGAAGAACCACTAGACTTCAAAGAACTATTGACATTTGATGATAAATATGTATCAAATAAAAAGACTCCAGGCACTAAGTTGGCTAGAAACCTTTTAAAGAAGGACGAGCCATTGAGACCTGAACTTGAAAGACTTGCTAAAGCAGCTTTCACATCCATTGATGCAAGCGGCAATGCTAGAGTAGACTTGCTTGTATCGAAGGACACTGGTAAAGTTTATATCAATGAGATAAACACAATACCTGGTTCAGTTGCTTTTTATCTTTGGGAGCCTAAGGGATATTCGTTTAAGGATTTAATCACAAAGATGCTAGAGATAGCTCAAGCAGTTGATACTATGAAGAAAGAAACTGTTTATTCTTATGACGCAGAGCTCTTTAAACGTATTCAATACGGAAAGAAATTATAGGTGATAAAATGAAAATCAGGGAACTTGTAATGAACTATTTTAATAGAGAAGACTATGTACCCCAAAGCAAGAAGGACTTACTAAGAGCGTTTAAGATTACGAAGAAAGATAAGAAAATATTTGAAAGACTTCTTAAATCATTAGAAAAAGATAAAAAAATTATTTGCAGCAATGATAAATATTACACTTACAACAGTTCCCATATAATAAAAGGAAAGTATGAAGCTAATAAACGCGGCTTTGGCTTCGTTATAGGTGATGACTTTGATGTCTTCATAAGATTTGAAAACTCGATGTACGCTATGGACTCTGATGAGGTATGCGCTATAATCACAGAGAAGAAACTTGATGGTAACTATGAAGGCAAGATAATCAAGATATTATCCAGAGCTACAAAGAGGGTTGTTGGAACTTATCAAGACAATGGCAGCTTTGGCTTTATCAGATGTGATGATGTCAAGATTATATATGATGTCTTTATCAATAAGAGCAATTCAAAAGGCGCAAAGCATGGTGACAAGGTAGTTGCTGAGATCATTAAGTATCCAGACAAAAATAAAAATCCAGAGGGAAGAGTTGTTGAGATTATCGGTAAAGAAGATGATCCAGGTATAGACATCACATCCATCATTAAGTCGTACGAACTTAGAGAGTACTTTCCAAATAGAGTTAAAGATGAATTAGAAGATATTAACTATGATATAAGCTCTGAAGAGATAGAGCGCAGAGTAGACTATAGAGACTTATTAACGGTAACTATAGACGGTGTTGACTCGAAGGACTTAGACGACGCCATAAGCTTAGTGAAAAGTGGCGATATGTATACACTCTACGTACACATAGCAGACGTTGCTAATTATGTCAAGGAGCGCACATACTTAGATAAGGAGGCTTACTTAAGAGGCAACTCATACTACTTACTTGATAGGGTTCTACCGATGCTTCCAAAAGAGCTTTCGAATGGCATATGCTCACTTAATCCAAATGAAGATAGGCTAACACTATCTGTTAAGATGGATATAGATAAGAACGGGGAGGTTTTAAGTCACAAGATATCAGAGGCTGTGATTAACTCTGACTACAGACTTAACTACACACAAGTTTCAGACCTTTTAGAAGGCAAGAAGAAGGCGGCTGAACTTGGTCTTGATGCTATAGAAGATACGCTTAAGAACATGCAAGATTTAATGCATATTCTTAATGATAAGAGAAACAAAAGAGGTAACATAGACTTTGACATCGTTGAAACAAAAGTTGTTTTGGACGAGAAAGGCAAAGTTCTTGACATAAAACCAGAAGAAAGACGAGTTGCTAATAAGATTATAGAAGAGTTCATGATAGCTGCGAACGAAACTGTAGCTAAGGAATACTTTATGAAGGACTTGCCTTTTGTATATAGAGTACACGAGAAACCAAAGAGGGAGAAGATGTTCTACCTTTCTGAGTTCTTGAAACGCTTTGACTTATACATCAACCCTGATAATGTTACTCCAGCTGATTTGGCAAAGGTGCTTAATGAACTTAAGGGCAAAAAAGAATCGGCGCTTATTTCAAACATAGTTCTTAGGACTATGCAAAAGGCGAGATACACTTATGAAGAGCTTGGTCACTTTGGACTTGCTTCGAAGTACTACTCGCACTTCACATCTCCTATCAGAAGATACTCAGACCTTATTATTCATAGAATCATTAAGGACTTTATGAATGGCAGACTTAAGGAAAGCAAGATTGTTTACTATGAGAAGAACCTTGATCAGATGACAAAGCATATATCTGAAACGGAGCTTGTTCAAGAGAAGGCAGAGCGTGACATAGTACAAATGAAGTGCGCTGAGTACATGCAAGATAAGATCGGCAATGTTTATGTTGGTGAAGTTTCATCACTAACATCCTTTGGCGTATATGTTATGCTTGAGAATACCATAGAAGGTCTTTGCCACTTTGCAAATATGGATGATGATTTCTATTATTTTGATGAAACAGAATACAAAGTCATCGGCAAGGACTCATTAAATGAATACAGGATAGGTATGAAGGTAAGAGTTGCTGTCCTTGATGCATCGAAAGAGACGAGAACTATTGATTTTAAAATTCTTGGAGTGGTTGAATGAAAGAAGAAGATATAAAAGTTGTAGCTAATAATAAAAAAGCGAGACACGATTATTTTATAGAAAAAACGTATGAGGCGGGCTTAGTTTTAAAAGGCACCGAAGTAAAATCCATTAGACAAGGTAGAGTGAATTTAAAAGAGAGTTATGTAATTGTTAAGAATGGTGAAATTTTCGTCTTTGGTATGCACGTAAGTCCATACAAGGAAGGCAATATATTTAACGAGGACCCACTTAGGACAAGAAAGTTATTGCTCAACAGAAAAGAGATTAGAAAGATTTCTCAAGATATAAAGCTTGAGGGCTCTACTGTTGTTCCGCTAAGATTATATTTTAAGCGCGGAAGAGCGAAGCTTGAGATAGCACTTGCGAAAGGTAAGAAGCTTTATGACAAGAGAGAGAGTCAAAGAGAAAAAGACATTAAAAGAAGTATTGATAGAAAGTATAAAATCTAGGAGGTAAGCAAATGAAAATCGGTGAATCAAGAGAAAATTATTTAGAGATGATACTAATGCTACAAAACAAAGGCATTAAGGTTAGAAGTACAGACGTTGCGAAGGCCCTTGATTTTTCTAAGCCAAGCGTTAGTAGAGCAGTTGGTATATTAAAAGAAGATGGTTATATCGAAGTTCAAGACGATGGCGAGCTAACATTTACAAAGGAAGGCGAAAAGCTGGCAAAACTTGTTTATGATAGGCACTGTACACTTAGAACTTTCTTTGAAAATATTGGCGTTGACCATGAGAATGCAAATGATGATGCTTGTAGGGTTGAGCACGTTATAAGCCAAGTTACATTTGATAAAATAAAGGAATTAGTTAATAAAGGTAATGAATAATATTTTAGATAGATTAAACGCAAGCCAAAGGGAAGCTGTTTTATATAACAGTGGTCCCTTATTAATCATGGCTGGGGCAGGTTCAGGCAAGACTAGAGTAGTAACATACAAGATTGCCTACCTTATAGAGAATGCACTTGCGAGTGAAGACGAAATACTTGCGATAACATTTACTAATAAGGCTGCTAAAGAGATGAAGGACAGAGTGGCATCGTTTTTAAATAAAGACATCTCATCCATGTGGATAGGTACCTTTCACTCTATAGCACTAAGACTGCTTAGACGCCATGCAAACCTTGTTGGATATACAAACAACTTCACTATATATGATAGAGACAATCAATTGACTCTTATCAAAGATATACTTAAAGAGCTTGAGCTTGATCCGAAGACTTATGTGCCATCATACTTTATTAATTTAGTATCGACATTGAAGATGCAAAACTTGGATGCAGATGAATACGAAAGCATTTCTGATAGCTATAGAAAGAAAACTGATGCGGAAGTTTATAGATTATATCAAAAGGAGTTGCTTGAGTATGATGCGATGGACTTTGATGACATGATAGCTAACTGTGTAAGGCTTTTAGAAGAAAATGATGACGTAAGACAAATTTATCAAGAGAGATTCAAGTATGTCTTTGTAGACGAGTATCAAGATACAAACTATATGCAGTATAGGATGGCAAAGCTGCTTTCAGACCTTTACAAGAACATCTGCGTAGTAGGTGATGCAGATCAAAGTATATATGGCTGGAGAGGAGCAGACATCAGAAACATCTTAAACTTTGAAAAAGATTATAAAAATGTTAAGACCATACTACTTGAGCAAAACTATAGATCTACTAAGAATATATTAAATGCTGCCAACAAGATTATCAAAAACAACGACGAGAGAAAGGATAAGAACCTTTGGACAGATAATCAAGATGGAGATGACGTATATTGCTACATGACGCAAAGCAATGTAGAGGAGAGCTACTTTGTTGCACAAAAGATAAAAGAGCTATTAAACGAAGGTTATAAGGAGAGCGACTTTGCAATACTTTATAGAACTAATGCTCAATCGAGATCTTTTGAAGATATGTTCTTAAAGTTTGGCATCAAATATAACATAGTTGGCGGAGTAAAGTTCTATGATAGAAAAGAGATCAAGGACATACTTGCCTACTTTAAGTTCTTGGATAATACAAGCGACTTTATCTCGCTTAAGAGAATTATAAATACACCTAGAAGAGGTATTGGAGACAAAAGTGTTGAGAGCATAACAGAAGATATGATTACTAAGAATATCAGCCTTTACGACGCTCTATCCATAAGCAAGAATAAAAAGATAAAGGATTTTTATGAGTGCATTGACTATATAAAGAAGCTAAAGGACAATCTTAGCTTGTCAGAGCTATATGATTTAGTTTTAGATAAGAGTGAATACCTTAGTGCACTTGAAAGTGAGAACACTGTCGAAGCAAGAACAAGAATTGAAAACTTGGATGAGTTTAGAAACCTTTTACTTGATTACGAAGATAATTATGATGAGATTACACTTAAAGACTTCTTAGGAGAGATTTCACTTTTAACTGACCTTGACAAGACAGAGGATAAGGGCGAGGCAGTAACTATGATTACTATGCATAGCGCCAAGGGTCTTGAGTATAATATCGTCTTCATAGTTGGTATGGAAGACGGTCTCTTCCCAAGCGAAAGAGCTATCGATGAGGGTAGTCTTGAAGAGGAAAGAAGGCTTTGTTATGTAGCAGTGACAAGAGCAATGAAGAAGCTGTTCCTAAGCTTAGCTAAAGAGAGAAGAGTTTATGGACAAACTATAGTATCTAAACCATCAAGATTTATCGATGAAGCACAAGACGCTGTAAAGCTTGTTAACTATAGATCAGATAAATTTGATGAGAGCTCTATATTTGAAAGCTCAGTTAATAACAAGGCTTCTCATAGAGAGCAAAGCTTTGACAAGACTGTTTCACGTTTTAAATCATTTAGCGGAAGCGAAGGCCCATCAAGTGATAAGAAAGACATCAAGGCGGGAGATAAGATTAAGCACAAAGCTTTTGGCGAAGGCATGGTTGTTTCTGTCAATGGCAAGAACTTAACTATAAGTTTTCCAAATAAGGGTATTAAAATTTTGAATATTGATTTTGCACCAATAAAAAGGATAGATTGATATGGATAGGATGGAAGAATTAATCAAGAAGCTTGAGGAATACAACTACCACTACTATGTACTCGATGACCCGATAGTTTCTGATAAAGAATATGACAAGTTATATGATGAGCTAGTGAAGCTTGAAAACGAGACAGGAACTCATTTACCATACTCTCCGACACAAAGAGTTGGCGACGCAGTTCTTGATAAATTCGTTAAGCACACTCATCTTGGAAGGCTTTGGAGCCTTGATAAAGCACAAAGTTTTGATGCGCTTAGAGATTGGCACGAGAAGAATCTTCGTTTTATAGAAGGATACAATGAAACGCATAGCGATAAACTTCCAAAACCTGAGTATATACTTGAATATAAATTCGACGGTCTTACTATTAATCTAACTTATGATGAAGGTATTTTAAAGATGGGGGCAACGAGAGGCACTGGTGAAGTTGGCGAAGAGATTTACGAGCAAGTCCTTACAATTAAGTCAATACCATTAAGGGTTAAATACAAAGGCAAGTTTGAAGTTCAAGGCGAGGGCCTTATGCCACTATCAAAACTTAAAGAATATAACGAAAACAACGAAGTCCAGCTAAAGAATGCAAGAAATGCGGCAGCTGGTGCGCTACGTAACCTTGATGTAAAAGAGACTGAAAAAAGGCACTTAATCACTTATCTTTACAATATTGCTTACATAGAAGGCAAAGAATTTAAAACGCAGGAAGAGATAGTCGCTTTTATAAAAGATAATACACTGCCTGTTTCAAAATATCACAAAAAATTCTCGAATATGGAAGATTTATTAAAAGAGATTGAAGTGCAAAAAGAAGATAGACTTAAACAAGATTTTCTTACTGACGGCATGGTAATCAAGATAAACGATGTTAAAACGCAAAAACTTATGGGCTACACTAATAAATTCCCAAGATTTGCGATTGCATATAAATTTGAGGCACTTGAAACATCTACTAGAATCATTGGTGTTGAGTGGAATGTCGGTAGAAGCGCGAAAGTTACGCCAACTGCGCTACTTGAGCCGGTTGATATAGGTGGCGTTACCATAAAGAGAGCGACACTTAATAATTTGGATGACATCAAGAGGAAAAAACTTCATCTAAACGAGAGAGTTTTGATTAGAAGATCAAATGACGTTATTCCTGAGATTATGGGTCCACTAAAGACAGACGAAGAAGTTTATGAGATAGAGCAGCCAAAATATTGCCCATACTGTCACAGTAAGCTTTATAAAGAGGGCGTTCATTATTTCTGCCCGAATACCTTGGGATGCAAACCGCAACTAGTTAAAACCATAGTTCACTTTGCATCTAAAGAGGCCATGAACATAGATGGCTTCAGTGAAAAAACTGCAGAATTGTTCTTAGAAAAGCTAAATATTGATCAAGTTTCAATGCTATATGACCTTAAAGTAAAAGATTTACTAAAGCTAGAAGGTTTTAAAGAGAAAAAAGCAAATAATATTATTAGTTCTATTCAAAATTCAAAGACAGTAGAGCTTAAAAATTTTATTTACGCTTTATCCATCGCCAATGTTGGTGTTAAGACGAGCCGTGATTTAGCAGAGCATTATAAAACTATAGATAATTTCTTAATTGCAAGCTTTGATGATTTAGTGGCTATCGAAGACGTGGGCGATATAACTGCTAATGAGATAGTTTCATTCTTAACAGACGAAACTAGTAAAAAATCTATACAAAGTCTATTTGATCACGGAATAAAAGTTCTAGATGTAGAAGATAGCGGCGATAAATCACTCGAAGGACTTAAATTTGTTTTGACAGGAACACTTGAAAATTACACTAGAGATGAATTAAAAAACATTCTTGAAAATAAAGGCGCCAAAGTGCAAGGCTCTGTCTCATCAAAGACAGACTATGTAGTTGTTGGAGAAAATCCTGGTTCAAAATTTGAAAAAGCAAAAACTTTAAATATAAAGATACTACACGAAAATGATTTGAAGGAGTTGATATGATGGAGAGAAAAGATATTGAAAATCTATGTTACACAGCAAGACTTGCTATAGACGAGTCAGACATGGATGCATTCACCAAAAAATTTAACGATATAATCAAGATGATATCCATTGTTAATGAGCTTGACGATAAGGACATAGACAAGACTTATCAAGTTAATGAGTACAAAGAGTGCTTATTAAGCGAGGATGAAGTTGACAGCGAATACTCATTATCAAAAGAGGATGCGCTAAAGAATGCGCCTGAAGAAAAATTTGGCTTCTTCAAGCTAAAAAGAGTAGTAGAAGCGTAGTATAGGAGATATTTATGGATATAACGAATTTAAAAGCATGGCAATTAAAAGAAAAAATTGCAAATAAAGAGCTAAAAGTATCTGAAATTGCAGAAAGTTTTATCAATAGAAGCAAAGAGATTGATAAAGACATCAACTCATTCGTATCACATGATTATGAAGGAGCACTTGAAAAAGCAAAATCTTTAGATGATAAAGATCCAAGCGGCAAATTATTTGGCCTTCCTATAGGCATTAAAGACAATATTTCTGTTAAAGGCATGAAAAACACTTGTTGTTCAAAGATGCTTGAAAATTATGAAGCAGTTTTTAATGCGAATTGCGTTGAACATATCAATGAAGAGAATGGTATTATTATAGGTAAATTAAATATGGACCAATTTGCTATGGGAGGTTCAAACGAAACATCATACTTTGGTCCAGTTCATAACCCACTTGATTTAAAGAGAGTTCCTGGCGGTTCATCGGGTGGTTCAGCCGCAGCTGTTTCATCAAGACAAGTGCCTCTAAGTTTAGGTACAGATACGGGCGGATCAGTTAGACAACCAGCTAGTTATTGCGCTTGCGTTGGATTTAAGCCAAGCTATGGAACAGTTTCAAGAAACGGGGTAGTATCTTTATCAAACACACTTGACCAAGTATCAACATTTGCAAACGATGTAAAAGACGCCTCTCTTATCACAAGCGCCATCGCTCACAAGGATCACAGAGACCTAACAAGTCTTTCCAATCCTATAAATGAGATTGATTACAATTATGATGATGCTATAAAATATTTAAAAACACTTAAAATTGGTGTGCCAAAAGAAGTTTTAGCAGATGAAAAAGACGATGAAGTTGAAAAAGCATATAGAGATAGCATCAATTTATTAAAGAACAATGGTGTAGAGATTGTTGAAATTGACTTAAAAGATCTTAAATATGCAGTTGCAACATATTATATAATCATGAATGCCGAAGCAAGTTCAAATCTTTCAAGATTTGACGGTGTTAAATATGGTCTTAGAGACTTTGATGCAGAAAGCCTTGAAGAGATGTATATTAAGACTAGAGCCGAAGGCTTTGGCCCTGAAGTTAAGAGAAGAATATTATTTGGAACATATATACTTAGCCAAGATAAGGACAGAGACTACTTCCAAAACGCATTAAAGGCAAGAACACTTCTTATAAATGATTTTAAACAAGCATTTAAAATGGTTGATACCATCTTGGTACCTACATCACCTGTAATGCCATTTGAAATTGGAACAAATATCAACGATCCAATCAAGATGTATAACGCAGACAAATACACAGTTCCTGTTAATATAGCAGGCAACTGCGGCATATCCGTTCCAAGCACTAAAGAACATATATTAAATTCAGGCATGGAATTTATATGCGATAACTTAGAAGACAACAAACTTATCAAGATTGCTTATGCTTATGAAGGGTTGGTGAAGTAGATGGCTTATAAAACTATAATCGGGCTTGAGATACACGTCGAGCTAAAGACAAAGACAAAGATGTTCTGTCATTGTAAGAATGAATTTGGTGAAGAAGCAAACACAAACGTTTGTCCTATATGTCTAGGACTTCCAGGAGCTTTGCCACAAGTTAATAAAGAGGCAATCAATTTCGCAATCAAGGCAGGACTAGCTATGAACTGCAAAATTCATCAGCACACTAGATTCGATAGAAAGAGCTATTTCTACGCAGACCTTGTAAAAGGCTATCAAATAACACAAGATGAGCTTCCTTTATGCTACGAAGGTCATATCAATATCGAGGATGAAGATGGCAATGACAAAAAGATTAGATTAATTAGAATACACGTCGAAGAAGATACAGGTAAGTCACTTCACACTGATAAAGGCGAAACACTTCTTGATTACAATAGAAGCGGTGTCCCTCTTATAGAGATAGTTACTTATCCAGACATGAACTCAGCTAAAGAAGCGAGAGAGTTTTTGGAAAAACTTAAGGCAACAGTTATTTATCTAGGCGTTTCCGATGGTAAGATGGAAGAGGGCTCACTAAGATGCGACGTTAATGTCAATGTAGTCGACACAGAAACTGGAGTTAAGACAAATATTTCAGAAATTAAAAATATCGGTTCATTCAGAGGCGTTGAAAAAGCCATAGAATTTGAAGTGTCAAGACACATCGCACTTCTTGAAAAAGGCGAAAACACTAAGAAAGAAACAAGGAGATGGGATGAACTTAAGGGCGAATCCATCTTGATGAGAGAAAAAATTAAGGCAAATGACTATAGATACGCACCAGATGGCGATATTCCTCCAATGGATATACCTGACGAAATGATAGACGCAGTTAGAAAAGATATGCCAGAACTACCTGATGAAAAAATCACTAGACTAATGAAAGACTATGGCATTAGTAAAGGCGATGCTAAGATACTTAGCCTTGATGTGAGCCTTGCAAATTATTACGAAGAGCTTGCAAAGAAAGTTGGCGACAACGCTCTAGCACTTAACTGGTTATTAGGCGACGTACTAAGAAGACTTAAAGAAGATAACAAGAGCATAGATCAAATGCCATTTGCAATAAATGATCTTGAAAAACTACTTACACTTGTTAAGACAAATAAGATTAATAATAACGCTGGAAAGAAAGTTTTACAAGAGATGTTCAAGGCGCCAGAAGACCCTGAAGCAATAGTTAAGAGACTTGGACTAGTTCAAGTAACAGACGAAGGAGCCATAGAAGCAGTAGTTGATAAAGTTCTTGAAGCAAACCCACAATCAATCGAAGACTTTAAGAATGGTAAGTCAAGAGCCTTTGGTTTCTTAGTTGGACAAGTAATGAAAGAGATGAAGGGTAAGGGCAACCCACAAATAATAAACGAATTACTAAATAAGAAACTAAATTAATAGTTTATAGTATAGCGTGAAAGGCACAGCGAGAGCTGTGTCTTTTTATGTGCTCGAAACAATAGTCATCGAGACATAATTGATTTAGATAATATTTGAAGAACAAAAGATTAGATAAACTTTAACATAATACTTGACAAAACAAAGTAAAAGAGTTATACTTAAATTAGAATAAATATTCAAGTATGAATATTTATTTGAAAAAGAAAATCTATAATGAAAGGAGAGAATGAACATGAATTTTTCTGAAAGCGAATTAACGGTATTAGAACTACTGTGGGATGGTGAATGCTTAGACGAAAACGGAGAGATTATGGCATCAAACTTATCAAAGATACTTACAGAAAAGTATGGCTGGTCGAAAAGCTCTAACTATACATTCATTAGTAGGTTACTTGAAAAAGGAGCTATCACAAGAAGGTATCCTAAGTATACACTAAAGCCTGTAGTAACAAGAGAAGAAGTGGGCACTGCTCAAACAGAGGAAGTTTTAAACAATGTATTTAATGGATCTTTAATTAATCTTGTTTCAGCTTTTATGACAGAGAAAAAAGTAAGCAAAAAAGAATTAGAGGAAATGAGAAAAATTATAGAAGACTTTAATGAAAGCGATAATTAGCAAAATGTTTGAAATTATAAAAGTTACAACACTAGATAAATGCTACTCAAGTGTATTTTTAATCGCAATGATATTATTTGTCAGAAAATATTTAAATTCGAAAAGTATAAAATCTGCAAGTATGATACTATGGACAATACTATTCACATACCTTATTATTCCATACAGTATGCAAATATATGTCAATGAAGATAATTTTCTGTTAAAAAATGAATACATTAATAAATTATTAAAAATATCAGACTATTATTCTAACGTCATTATTAAAGCAGTTGATAAAGTTTTATATCAAAATAACAGATTAATTGTTGCTTTGCTTTTAACGACGTATATAATAATTCAAATTATTAAAACAACAAAGGCAGTTGGTAGGTCAATACCAGTTTATAATAATCAAGTCATCGATAACGCCTTAAAACTTTTTAATTTAAAAAGAAACGTTAAAATATTGTTAAATGACAGCATTAAAATGCCAATAACTTATGGTGTTATAAAACCCAAAATAATACTTAATAGTGATATTTTTGATGATGAGGTATTGCTAAAGTATGTAATGATACATGAACTAACACATATAAGCAGATTTGATATAATTTTCAATCATTTAAAATATTTTATTGCTTGTATATACTGGTATAATCCTCTTATATTTGCTATATGTAAATATGTAGAGGATGATATGGAAATTTTATGTGATAAGCTTGTATTAAAAAAGCTTGGAGGAACAAAGGAACGTAAAAAAGAGTATTTAGAATCAATGATGAAACTAGCTGAAAAAAAATATTATGAAAAAAGAGATTTACCATTAAAAATGCACCCAACATTAGAAAGGATGATTATTATAAAAAATTATAAAGTGAAAATTTCAGGAGTTATGTGCTTAGTTTTAGTTATGTTATTGAGCATTACATCATTTGCATCAGTTGAAATTGCAAATGATAACACAACAGTGTCGAGTATATCTGGCGTAAACGATAGAGAAGGATTATTAGTAAATATAGACAATAGGACGCAAAAGATAACAGAAGAAGAGTATAATAAATTACATTTAGATCCAATATTTGAAATTGGACTAAGATCAGCGAATATAAGTGATACTCAAACACTAGAAAGATATAGATTTATAGATTATAGCTTTGATATGACTAGCTCAAACACTGCTTATCATGATGGTTTTACCACAAAAATAAGTAATGTGTCATGTGATAGCGAAGTGCTTTTTGAGATTATTATAGAGGAAAATACAAGAATAATATATAGGGATAGCTTTGATAAAGCTGTGACATTAAAAACTGAGGCACATAGGAATAATAAATATAAGGTTACAATAATAAATAGAAAAACTGATGATTTAAAATTTAATATAGAAATTAATAATTATATAAGATAAGAAATTAATATGCGAGGTAAGCTAGCAGGAGTTTAAATAAATTTAATTGAAAAAAGTAGGTTTTATAATGAAAAAAATAATACTGATTTTGCTATGTGTTTTGCTAATTTCATGTGCACCTAAAGAAAGTAAAGATAATAAAGTGCATTCAAATGTGCTTTTAGAAAGTAGCATAAAAGAAAGTAAAAATAAAAATGAAAATGTTGAAAATATTATAAATAGAGAAAAAATTAAGAGGCAAGATATAGAAAAATTAATTTCTCCAGATAATTTAGAAAAAAATTTTAAAAAGATAACAAGTACACACAGAAAAAGAGGAACAAAAGAAAATTATTTAGCGGGAGATTACATTTGTTCAAAAATGAAAGAAAATGGATACAATGTTTATTTTCAAGATTTTAATGCTTATGATATTAAATTATCGGACGCTTTTAAAGCTGTCTCTAAAGAAAATATAGTGCCATCAGCTAAGAATGTAATTTTTAAAGGCAGAAACATAATAGCTAAGAGAAAAGATTTTAAAGAAAACACACCAATGCTAATTATTTCCGCTCATTATGATACTACAAAAGACAATATTGGTGCTATAGACAATGGAGCAGCTGTTTGTGCTTTGATTGAAACATCAAGGATTTTAGAATATGCAAAGTTAAACTACGAGCCAGTTTTTGTGTTTTTTGATTCTGAAGAATATCGCCTCTTTGGTTCAAGATATTTCATTTATAATCTTTCAAGCGAAGAAAGAGAAAACATTTATGGAAACTTTAATGTTGATATGATAGGCAATTTGAAAGCAAGAAAAATAATGATGGTTGATGGAAGTGAAGATGAATTTTATAAAAAAGCTTTAAAAATATTTCCAGATAAAAATATTGAAAAAACAGATTTAGGTCAAAGTGATGATTCAAGTTTTTATTACAATCATATAAAAAAAGTAAGATACACTACAGCGGATTTTAAAAGTAAAGAATTTAATAAAGATTGGCTAGGAATAGAAAGTGATACTAGTTCGATTGATTTAAATTCGTTACTAGAAGATGTAAGCTTTATTGCTAATTATCTTAATGAACTTGAACTAGATCAAAATTAGGAGGCGAGTTATAAAAAGATTTTTTAGAATTAATTTAGATGGAAATGGTATATACTAGAAAAATTATGATGCAGAGCACAATTACTGTTATAGTAAACGGCATAAGGAGGAAATAAGGTATGAAAAAATATAAAGTAGTTTTAACTATTCTGATTTTTGTTTTTACAATTTCTCTAACATTTTTATTAGTAGGATGTAATGAGAAATTATTAATGGAAGAAAAAGTTGATGTTGAATTTCCTGTAGATGAGAACGGCTATCCAAAAAATAATATTGTTTTAATTAATAACAAGTCTTATCCTATACAGCTTGTGGGAGACTCTCAATCAAATTCTGAAATTAAAATAAAAATTGAGAAAAAAAGTGATATAGTTGACATTGTGTTGCCTAGATATCTTCCAATTAATAGTTGGAGTATTGAAGAGAGGGAATATATGAGTTTGATTTCATATAATAGAATAAATTTTCCAATAAAAGATAAAAATATGAGCGAAGGAATTTCTTCTGAAATACAAAGGTTTAAAATTAATGTACCAATGGATGAAAATACAGAGATTTTGTTTAAATGGTCAAATATAAATGAAATAGATAAGTTATTTAATGATAAAAAAGAAGATTATTTATTAAAGATAGTCATTTCTTATTAAACTAAATAAATCTTATTCAATTAAATAAATCTTATTCAATTAAATAAATCTTATTCAATTAAATAAATCTTATTCA
>CAMYBS010000023.1 GCA_947254025.1 uncultured Clostridia bacterium | reverse complement strand
AAGATATAAATTTGTCAAAGAAATTTTGTTTATGTCCTTGACAAATCTTCCCAAAGGGATTGCTTTAACAAGAAAGTTAAAACATTCACATAGAACTAACAAAGATAAAATTAAATATTAATAAGTTTTCAAAATCGTGAAAAAATGGCAAAAAATCCCTTCACATAAAAATTATTAGTGCTATAATATCAAAAAAGGAGATTGATCAAATGAAAATAAAAGAATTTTTACACAAGAAGAACGTACTTATCTCATACAAGGTCTACCTTATTGATGTACTTGGCAACATGGCGATGGGTCTGTTCGCATCGCTACTTATCGGCACCATACTTAACACAATCGGCACTCACACAGGATTAAAATTTCTCTCTGAGGAGCTTTGGCCGCTTTGCAAAAACATGACTGGCCCTGCCATCGCCGCGGCGATAGGGGTTGCGCTAAAGGCGCCGAACCTTGTTATGCTCTCGTCGCTCGCAGTAGGCTACATTGGCAATGAACTCGGTGGACCTGTTGGCTGCCTTATCGCCTCAGTCGTTGCAATCGAGCTCGGTAAACTCATCTCGAAGGAGACCATGATCGACATCATCGCAACACCGCTTACAGTCATACTATCGGGCTTCGCGATCGCAAAATTCGTCGGCCCTTCCATCAACATGATGATGGTGGGACTAGGAGATATCATCATCGAAGCGACTAAGCTAAGACCATTCTTCATGGGGATAATAGTCTCATTGATAGTTGGAATGGTTTTGACGCTCCCAATATCGTCTGCGGCTCTTTGCATGATGCTTGGACTAAGTGACCTCGCTGCAGGCGCTGCGACTGCTGGCTGCTGCGCGCAAATGGTGGGCTTTGCGGTAATCAGCTTCAAGGTGAACCGCTTCGACGGCCTTCTTGCTCAAGGACTTGGCACTAGCATGCTACAAATACCAAACATAGTGAAGAATTGGAAGATATGGCTTGCGCCGTCACTTGCATCGATGATAACTGGACCCATCGCGACATGTGTATTTCAATTAAAAAATACTCCGCTAGGAGCTGGAATGGGAACTTCAGGATTAGTCGGAATTTTAGAAACCTTTAATGCAATGCAAGGGGAAGATATGACCATGACAATGATTGGCGCTCTATTGACATATATTATTTTACCAGCAGTGTTGTCACTACTATTCCATAATTTATTTAAAAGAGTGGGATGGGTGAGTGACGACGACCTATTACTTTCGCGTTAAATTTGCGCCTGAAACTCGTTACGGACTCGACACTCCCTCAACGTACGCCTATGTACGAATCGGTCGTGTCTCTGCCTAGACTTCGTCTCATGCATCAAATTTCTCCGCGAAATTAAGGCATAGTGAATAAAGAAATTTATTTGAAATACTTTATATAAAACATTAAATTAAAATTTTATTCCAATTAGACATATTTAAAGGCTATATTATAAAATGTGTAGTCTTTTTTATTAGAATGGGTAAAAATATTGTGTAAAATATAAATTGTTTTGCTAAGAAAATGCGATGATTACGCGACGTGGAGCTCTGAGGTAAGCGGAGTGTATATGGCATACTCGAGCATTACCGAAGAGCGAACAAGCGTAAGGGCGCATTTTAAAGCAAAAGAAAAGGAGAGATATTATGGCATGTACAACAATCTTAGTAGGTAAAAATGCGAGCTACGACGGCTCAACTATAGTCGCAAGAAATGAGGACTCACCATCTGGCATCTTCTGCGCAAAGAGATTTGCAGTGATGAAGGCAAAGGATCAACCTCGCAAATACAAAGCAGTGATTTCAAAGGTTGAGATCGATTTACCAGATGACCCTATGGACTACACTTACTCTCCAAGCTCTGACACAAGTGAGGGTATTTGGGGTGCTTATGGTGTAAACGCAGCAAACGTTACTATGAACGCGACTGAAACTCTTACAACAAACGAGCTTGTTATGGGAGCTGACCCATTGGTAGAGTATCACAAGGACAAAGACGGTACTGAACACTTCGGTGGCATCGGTGAAGAGGACCTTGTTACTATTACACTTCCATACATCAAGAGTGCTAAGGACGGTGTAAGAAGACTTGGAGCTCTTCTTGAAAAGTACGGTACTTACGAGATGAACGGTATCGCTTTCCAAGACGAAAACGAAATTTGGTGGCTTGAAACTATTGGCGGACACAACTGGATGGCAAAGAGAGTGCCTGACAACGCTTACGTTATCATGCCAAACCAACTAGGCATAGACGAGTTCGACTTTGACGACGCTTATGGCGCAGAAGAAAACTACATGTGCTCAAAATCATTGAAAGATTTAGTTAAAAAAGCACATCTAGATAAGAGAATGAGTGAAGAAGAGGTCTTTAATCCAAGAGATGCCTTCGGTTCACACGACGACTCAGACCACACATACAACACACCAAGAGCTTGGGTTCTACTTCGTTATTTCAATCCAAAGACATACTTCTGGGATGGCATGGACGCAGACCTAAGACCAACAGATGACGATCTACCATGGGCAATGGTACCTGAAAAGAAGATTACCATAGAAGAAGTTAAGTGGGCACTTTCAAACCATTATCAAGGTACACCATACGACTGCTACGCAAAGCACAAAGACGAAATGAAATCAGGTATCTTTAGACCTATAGGTATAAACAGAAACAACGTTTTAGGCTTAACACAAGTTAGAGGCTACATGCCAGACGACTTGAAAGCACTTCACTGGCTAGCACTTGGTTCCAACGTATTCAACGCGATAGTTCCATTCTACACAAAGGTTTCTAAGACTCCAGACTACGTTGGCAAGGCTGTTACAAAGCCATCGACAGACAACTTCTACTGGATCAACAGAATCATAGGTGCCCTTGCAGACGCACACTTTGCAGAAAACGCATCCAACGTTGAACGCTACCAAATCAAGATCAATAACAAGATGAACGAACTAATCAACAAGTTCGACGAAGAATACGCAAATGCAAAGGATAAAGAAGCCTTCTTCGAAAAAGCAAACCAAGAAATATCCGACTTCGTAGAAAAAGAAACATTGGATTACTTGGATAAGGTATTGTTTACATCTTCTTGCTTGATGAAGAATGGATTTTCGAGAAGCGACGCCTAAAATTTCTTGTTAAAATGAGCCCTTTCGCTAGTTTCGAATTTTTACTCACTGCGACGTATTATTCATACGACTCATTCGTAAAAATTCTGTACAACGCGAAATCATCTCATTTTTCCGGCGAAATTTACTCGTAGTACAAGAGCGACAAAATAAATAAATTCTTATATAAACAAGAAAACTGTGAGACTCATCTCTCACAGTTTTTTTATGCCATAATAATGACAATGTATTGACAAAGTCCTTATAAAGTGCTAGAATTATCTTAAGGATGGTGATATTATGAGTAACACTAACTTAAATGTAAGGCTTGATAAAGACATAAAAAAGGCAGCTGAAGATATATATGCCGAACTTGGTTTAAATATGTCGACAGCCATCAATATGTTTTTAAGAGCTAGCATCAGAAAGGGTGGCATACCTTTTGACGTAAGATTAGACGTACCAAATAAAGAGACACTAGAGGCAATTGAAGAAGGCGAAAGGATAGCTTATGACAGTTCGGTGCCTTCTTATGATAATGCTGAAGATTAAAAAAAAGAATTAGATATATAATCAAAACTGTGGGAGGCATCTCTCACAGTTTTTTTATGCTCAAATTACATATGTACGCATCAACATATATATTTTAATCCATACAAGCGTTGAAATCTTGACATCTTATCGGCCTTGCTATATAATAAGCCGTGTAATAAAGGAGGCTTATATGTCAAAGCGTGTCAAAGTTTTAATCGCAATACTATGCATCATCTTAGCCCTAATGTCGCTACTAAGCTTTTTTGTCGCGTCCATGAGCGCTTTCCACATATGTAGACGCAGCTCCTGCCCTATATGCCGCTTTATGGATATGGTATCAGACATGCAAAAGTCACTAAACCTTAGAAGCAAGGCAGTGCTACTAATATTATTAGTCTTGGTATATATAAAAAGCCTTACAAGTATAACGAGAGTCTCTTCATCAAAGACGCCCGTCGAGCTTATGGTAAGGATGAACGATTAGAAGATTTATAATAAGAAAATAAGAAAATAAGAGAGTAAATAGTAGAATATACAAAATATACAAAATACAAAAAATATAATTAATATATAAAGGAGAATAAAATGAGTAAAAAAATAAATATCTTTTTAGCGTGCTTACTAGCTTTAGTTTTGCTATCAGCTTGTAATTCAAACAAGGCACCTGAAAAGACACAAGAACCTCAAGCTGAGTCAATCCCAGCAAGTGAAGCAGACAGTATACAAAAGGACGGCGCTATCAAGGTCGTTACAAACATCTTCCCAGCATATGATTGGGTAAAGAACATCGCAGAAGGTACTGACGTAGAGGTAGTAAACCTTACTGACAAGGGTGTGAGCCTTCACAACTACGAACCATCAGCTTCTGACATCGAAGAGATTGCTAATTCAAACCTTTTCTTATATGTTGGCGGCGAATCTGATGAGTGGGCTCCAGATGCAGCTAAACAAGCAAAGAATGCAAAAGTTCTTAACATGCTT
The DNA here is from genome assembly GCA_947254025.1 of uncultured Clostridia bacterium. Lineage (GTDB taxonomy): Bacteria > Bacillota > Clostridia > Tissierellales > Peptoniphilaceae > Fenollaria > Fenollaria sporofastidiosus. Next base: position 13,440 of record CAMYBS010000023.1, on the reverse strand, counting down.
GAAATCTTAGGAGACACTGTTAAGGAAGAGGAAGTTAAAGAAGGTATGGAACATGATCACGACCACGACCATGAACATGAAGACTGCTGCGAGGAAGACCACGACCATGACCATGACGACCATGACCATGAACATGAAGATGCTGATCACGACCATGATCACGACCACGATCACGACCATGAACATGAAGAAGTAGAATATGATGAACACGTATGGCTATCATTAAAGAATGCAAAGACTATATCTAGAGCGATAGCTGATGCGCTAGCTGAAATCGATCCAAAGAACGCAGACAAGTTTGATAAAAACTACGAAGTATACGCAGCAAAGCTTGATGCACTTGAAGCAGATTTTGAAGAAGCAAGAAAGACTGCAAAGGTTGACACTATCTTAGTTGCGGACAGATTCCCGTTCCGCTACTTAGTAAGTGACCTTGACCTTGACTACTACGCTGCCTTCGTTGGCTGCTCAGCAGAATCAGAAGCAAGCTTTGAAACTATCAGCTTCTTAGCACAAAAACTTGACGAGCTTGGCTTAAAGCACATCATCAAGCTAATGGGCTCAGACGGCAAGATAGCTGACACTGTAAAGAACTCTTCAAAGGCTAAAGATCAAGACATACTTGAGATGACATCTATGGAAAATGTAGGCTCAAAGGACGGCAAGAGCTACCTTGACTACATGCAAATGAACTTAGATGCTTTGAAGAAGGCATTAAATTAATGAAATTAACACTTAAGAACTTAGGATTTGGCTACAATGGTCAAGTCCTAAGTGACTTTATAAACCTAGAAGTAGAGGACAGGGACTACATCGTCATCATGGGCGATAACGGTTCTGGTAAGTCCACACTTGTGAAGACCATCTTGGGTTTAAACAAGAAGATCTCAGGAGATATAATACTGGAAGGCATCACAAAGGACGAGATTGCCTACCTACCGCAGCTTATCTCCATAGCAGAGGACTTTCCAACTACAATCTTTGAGCTAGTCTTATCAGGCTTTAAGATTAAGAAAAGGTTCTTCTACACTAAAGAAGAAAAGAAGAGAGCCCTTGACTCTTTAGAAAAGTTCGGCATCTTAGATTTAAAAGACAGGCGCTTCTCATCCCTATCGGGTGGACAAAGGCAGAGAGTCTTGCTTGCAAGAAGCTTCGTAGAAGACAAGAAGCTCCTTATACTAGATGAGCCGCTTGCAGGCCTAGATCCAGATGCGCAAGAGAGCTTATACACAATGCTTGAAGAGCTTAACAAGAGCGCAGCCATCATCATGGTGTCGCACGACATAGGTAGAGCAAGAGGCTTTGCCAAGAAGGTTATCAAGCTTGAAAACCATCATATAAAAGTGGAGAAAGGAGATGCTACACATGGACTTAGTGAATAAATTCATCTTCTACCTAGGCTACCCCTTCGTGCGCTACGCACTAGTATGCGCCTCACTCATAGCGCTTGCATCAGCCTTCTTAGGCGTGATACTTGTTTTGAAGCGCTACTCCTACATCGCAAACTCACTTTCAAATGTAGCCTTCGCATCCCTATCGATAGCGACAGCCATCGGCTTCACACAGAAGCTTGCCTTAGCACTACCACTAACCATATTCTTCGCACTAATACTACTTCAAGGCAACAATTCCAAGAAAATTATCTCAGACGCAGCCATCGCCATGGTCTCAGTATCGGCATTGGCAACAGGCTACCTTGTTATGAACGTCTTTAGAGTCGGCCCCAACGTCTCAGTCGACGTGTGCACAACACTCTTTGGCTCGACATCCATACTAACACTTACAAAGTTTGACGTCATCACATCCATCGCCTTGTCAATACTCGTGATACTTTTCTTCATCTACTACTACAAAGAAATCTACATCACAGTCTTCGACGAGGACCTTGCGAGTGCGTCAGGCATCAAAGTTGAAAGGCTAAACACAGTCTTGTCCATGGTAGTCGCAGTTGTGATCACACTTGCAATCAGACTCGTAGGTTCGCTTTTAGTTGCAGCACTCATAGTCTTTCCAGCAGTATCGGCGATGAAAGTCTTTCACTCATTTAGAAAGATCACCATTGGCTCGGCAGTCATATCGCTCATCTCGGCACTAGGCGGCGCAGTCTTTGCGATACTTGCCTCGACACCAGTCGGCTCGACCATAGTCGTGATGAATCTCGTAATATTTTTAATCATGTCAGTAATTGGAGGTATGAAACGTGGATAAAACAAGAAAGAGAATTTTGACCATAGTCGGAATCTTGATTTTAGTCTTGATGCTGTTCTCCTTTACGAGCAAAAAAGTAATTTATCGCTACATGCCAAACAGCGTTGCTAACCAAACCATCAAGAAGATGAAAGAAGCTTCCAAAGAGATGACGACTGATGAGAAGAAAGTAGAGCTGGATGAGAATGAGATGGCTAAGGAAGAAGCAGGGGATAATGATGAGAGCGATGCAAAGGACGAAGATGCTGCTAGCGAAGAGGGTGAAGAAAGAGGTTACGACTACGACCTAACAGGCAACGACGCAGATATGAACTACGTCATAGTCGCAATGATCGCCGAAGATCCAAAGAGCTTCGAAGGCATCAAGATCAAGCTTAGAGGACTTGCCATAGACCTTGAGACAACAGACACATCCGGCATGGATCACTACGTCGTTATCAACGATAGACAGGCGTGCTGCCAACAAGGTCTGCAATATATATTGAAAGACAAAAATCAAAAATATCCTAAAGAGCAAGAGATGATTACAGTGGAAGGAGAATTGACAGTGTTTAATAGCGAAGAGATACCATTCCCGCTAGCTGTGATTAAAAACGCAAAACTTGTTAAATGAGTTTACTTATAAACTAAGTTCGATCGCAGAGATGCACTTTTTGATGTGCAAGTGAAAGAATTATATAAGTCAATACAAAAAATAAAGGATAGAGATTTTACTTTTCTCTATCCTTTATTTTGAGAGGTTTATATGGAAGGACTTGCCTTCATGTATATATAAATTAAATCTATTTACTAAAGAGTTCTGTAAACTTCTTAAAGACGTTTTTCTTTTCGTCTACTTTCTTTTCGCGGACTTCTTCTTTGACTTCTTCTTCTATCTTTTCTGTTTTTAGCACGAATTGCACGGATCTAACGTTTTCATTTTTCTCTGAAGCGAATGACTTCACATAAGTGCTAGCGCTGTCATTTTTCACGAATTTGTCCTTAACTTTATTTTCTTCGCTCTTTATCTCGTCATATAGCTTCGTAAAGCCTGTTGTAATCTTGTCTGTAGCGACTAGGTAGTCTGAGAGGTTCCTCGTGAAGCTCGCCATGCCCTTAGTCATACTAGAGTTTGCGCTTATTAGCTCATTTACTTTTGCGCTCATGGATGCAGCGCCTGCGTTTAGCATTTTGCTAGACTTGAGAGCTTCATTCACTCCGCCTACGTACTCATTAAGTCCCGCGTCAAAGGCCTTGTAAGATTCTTTTATCATGGCAATGGCTGCGGTCATATTCTTGTCATTTTGTGCAAGTAAAGCGATCTTCTCAAGACCATCTTCCACGCTCTTTGAAGCGGCCTTTAATTCATCAGACTTTGCGTCAATGGCTTCAAGCCCAGCATCAAGTTTTGCTACGCCATCAAAAACTTCTACGCTCTTCTCGATGTAGGCTCTGTTTGCGCCCTCAAGCTTATCGTACGACACCTTTATATCTCTTGCACCATTGGCAAGGGGTTTTGTATTTTTATTGATTTTGTAGCTCGCGTCCTTAAGTTTTTGGCTCGCGCTCTTCAAATCGTCTGCTTTTTCCTCAAGTCCAAGGCTTTCAAGGTCGATGTTTAGCTTTAAATCAAGACAATTGATGGAGAAGCCATCGAATGAAAAGTCCTCTGCATCAGCATTTATGCTTGCTTCAAGCCCTGTGTTTGGAAGAGCGATAAAGTTTATAAGCTTCATCTCGCCTTCATTTGCAAGAGAGGCCTTGTCTGAAGATATGTTCTTAAACTTCTTTGTGTCGAGCTTAGTCGAGACTTCAAGTGTGTATTTTTCAAAGAACTCCTTGTCCATGGCAGGGTTTTCCTTGATGCTAAGTTTGATCTCGGCCTCGCCAGACTTGCCCTTAATTTCTTTTGCGCTCATCTCTTTGCCATCGATGTAATATTTTACGTTAATTAGCCAAGGAAGAGTCTTATCGTCCATGTCGCCTTGGTAGTAGAACCTATCTTTATCGCTTGTAAATGTGATTTTATCTGCGTTCATCTTGACATCGGCTTCTGAGTTTAAGGCCTTGACCTTAGTGTAGCGTCCGTAGTCTTCCTTAGCGCCTTTGCTAAAAATATTCACAATGCTAAGGCTATTGACCTCGCCATCGCTTCCTAAACTAGCGTAGACAACCTCTTCCTTCGCATTATCACTCGCTGCTAAGATGGGAGCCGTAGCCATAAATATCATTACGAGGCACAAAACGCCCGCGAATAATCTTTTCTTTTTATCCATAATATCACCTTTCTTAATTAACAAATTCTGTGTTTTTCGTAGTTTTTTGAATAAGTCCGTCGAGACTATATAGTAGGCCCGGCAAAACGAAGAGCACTATGACTAGTGAAGCTGTCGTTCCTATCGCAAGCAGGTAGCCTAGCTGCGAGATCAGGCCGTGAGTTGAGAACTTTCCTAGCAATATGCCGACAACTATCATCGCGGTAGCTGATGTCAGTATCGAAACGGCCGTCATTGACACTGTGTTAATGGCTGCATCTGCCTTGTTCAAGGACTTTCTCTCTTCAAGGTATCTCTCGCTCAAAAGTATCGCGTAATCGACTGTCGCCCCAAGCTGTATCGATGAAATGATTAGGTAGGCGATGTAGAAGACGCTCGATGAGCGGTAGTAAGGCACTGACATGTTTATATATATCGCTGTCTCGATGGCTGCAACCAAGAGTATAGGCAAACTAAGAGACTTTTCTGTAAGCAATAAAACTATAAATACGGCGGCGATGGCTATGATATTAACGGTAGTCATGTCCGCTGTTACAGTGTTCTTAAGGTCATAAGTCGATACGCCTTCGCCAAGTAGGTAGTATTCGCCGTAGTACTTACTGATCGCGGCCTTGATATCGTCTATGAGCTTGTAAGTGTCTTCGCCTTCGAAGTCCGCGTCGACCGAGACTATCATCCTAGTGTAATTATCGGAGTTTAGCTTCTTTAGGTCGCTCTCATCCAAAAAGCTAGTCGGTATCGTCTCTCCAACCATGTCCACATAAGAGATAACGCTCTTAACCTTGCTCATGGACCTCAAATCATCAGAAAGACGCCTTTCCTTTTCTAAGCTTCCAAGAGGCACCAAGATCGCGTAGTTATCTTCAGCGCCAAACTTTTCCTCGATGGCGATGTTGTCCTGACCGAGCTTAGTATCTGGGCCAAAGATGTGTGAAGTGCCGAAGTAGTATGAGTTTTTGCTCGCCGCTAAAAAGCTTGGCACTATAAGTAGCAAGAAGACAAGGGTGTAGGCTCTCTTGTGTTTAAAAACGTGGCGCGCGAAGCCGTCAAAGCTTGGAATGAAGCGTTTGTGGCTAGTTTTGTCGATGTACTTATCAAAGTACAAAATGATGACAGGTGCAAGCGTAAATACAGTTAGAAGCGAGATGAATACGCCCTTTGCAAGCGCTAGACCAAGGTCTGGACCTATCTTAAATTGCATAAAGACAAGGGCCAAGAAACCGATGATGGTAGTCAGAGCCGACGAAAGTATCGATGAGAACGACACATCAAGCGCCTCAATCATTGCCACCTTCTTATCATTCGTCTTGAGCTTTTCCTCTTTAAACCTGTGCATCACAAAGACAGTGTAGTCCATGGACACGGCGAGTAGAAGTATATTGCCCGCGGCGTTTGTCACGAATGAAATCTCTCCGAAGATGATGTTCGTGCCCGCATTTATAAGTATTGCAGTCGCTAGTGAAAGCATGATGATGACAGGCTCGATCCACGCATCAGTCGTTAAAATCAGTATAAGTATTGTAAATAGCACACCGATGATGGTTACGATGATGATTTCATTAACAGAGTTAGTCGTAGCGATGGCAGTGTTTACGGCAGAGCCAGTCATGGCCGCATCTTCCCCTATAATCTCTCTGATTGCCTCAGTCGAAGCTATCGCCTTGTCCTCATTCACGGCAATGTTTATAAGCGCAGAGCCGTCCTTGTAGTAGCTATCTAGATGCTTTTGATCCATGAAGTCCATGGGCTTCATCACATCTTCGAAATCACTTAGCCAACTGACAGTTTTGACGCCATCCACCATTTTGATGGCGCTGATAGTATCCAAAACCTCGCTGACATCCTTCTTTGGAAGCATGACGCGCACGTTAAAGATGTCCTCATCAAACTCTTCCTTCATCTTGTCAATGGCGACAGACGAGTCGCTCTTTTCTGGCAAGTAGTCATTAATCTTGTAGTTAACCCGAATCTTCGGGTACGAAACTATTGAAAAGACTAGTAAAATCACAAAGATCGATACTATTAACTTAGGCTTTTCAATAAGCTTTGCAAAAATCTTTTTCACAAAATTATCCCCTTTCTTTAATCTAGTACATATTATAGCCAGATATGAGCTAAGTTAAACTGGTCAATTTACACGTTCTTGTGTGAAATGGGACAAAATTATTATATTTGATGGTCAAATATGTATTAAAAGCGCAGCTATTTTTATAAATCGGGTATAATATAAGTGGTGATACAATGAAAAACGAAGAAATTTCGACTATGACCAAGAAAAAATTGGCAGAGTCATTAAAAAAGCTAATGAAAAAGAAAAGCCTAAGCAAAATCACAATCTCAGATATAGTTAAGGACTGCGACGTCAACAGAAAGACCTTCTACTACCACTTCATCGGCATCGAAGAGCTCTTCAAGTGGATGCTCGAGGAGGAGGCGGTTCACGTCGTGAAGAACTTCGACGTAAAGAAGGACCACAAAGAGGCGATACTCTTCGTCATGGACTACATAGAGAACAATCAGGACATACTTAATTGCGCCTACGACTCGATCGGTAGAGAAGGGCTCAAGGACTTCTTCTACGACGATTTCTACGAGGTAGTGCTAAAAGTGATTGAAATGACAGAAGAAGATATGGATATAGCCCTGGACACAGACTTCAAGGACTTTCTGTGCAAGATGTATGCGGGCGCCATCGCCAACATGATTATCGACTACTTTTACTCGAGAAAGCACATTGACCACGAGAAGATCGCAAATTATATAGCGCTGATAGTGGCGGCATCAATACGGAGTTCGATTGAGGAGTATATGAAGCAAAATATAAATTAATTTGCATTCAAACGAGCACTTGAACTTATAGTGAGAAAAGTGATTTTCACGAGCACAGTTTTCGTAGACTAGCAAGCGAGGGAAAACACTTTTTGATGTACAATGCTCATGTACCACGCGTACATTCCGCTTGTTTCATAAGTCCACTTCGTCCAATCAACAAGAAAAAACATCTATCAATACAAAAGGACAGGGAGTTAGTTTTCTCTGTCCTTGTTTTTATTTATCAAATTTTTCGACCTTATCAAATTTATCACAAATTTTAGTCCCATAATCGGATGCTTCATCATGATCTTTCTGCCGGCGTACTTCATTATCGGCTCTATCTGTTCCAGATCGCTTGCCTTGTAGCAAGTAGTCGGACACTGGTGGCAGAAGGTTTTGTAGAAGGAGTGCGGACAGCGCTCTATGTGCCTAAAGGCCTTCATAACAAGCTTGTAGTACTCATCGTTAATTTTGTACTTCCACAGGCGCGGCCTAGATGAGATAAACTCGTCTATCTCGCCATCGAAGCAGTATTTATTGATGGGCTTTTTGCTGCGTGCAACTTTGTCCTCGCAGTAGATGGCCGTCATCAATAGAAAGACCTTCTTTTCGAATAGCTTTTTTGCAGCTTCCTCATCCTTGCCGATGGGGATTTTATTTTTTAATATAGGAAATGTTTTTGTTTTCATTTTTCACTTCTTTATATATTATTTTTATAAACTTCAGCCGTTCATTTTGCGATGAAAAGAAGAACCTAGTACATTTTAATGCACTAGAACCTTTGCGCTACGATAGATAAGGCGAAGCATAACGAGTGACCGACCGACATCGTACTAATGGGTACGTTGAGGGAGGAAGCGAGCGCGCTAGCCTTAGGTGCGATTTGAAGAACCTCGTTCTTAAGAACGAGAACCTTGGTGCTTCGCACGGGCGCAAAATTTTATATTTTCACGATGTCGTCACATATCCTTAGCGTAGAATCCCTATGACTCACCATTATAATGGTCTTGCCCTTCATATACTTCTTAATCGAGTTTAAGATTATGCTCTCGTTAAGTGCATCCAAATTACTTGTTGGCTCGTCAAAGAGGTATATCTCTGCGTCTTTCAAAAAGCATCTTGCAAGGCCCAGTCTTTGCTGCTCGCCGCCTGAGAAGTTCTCGCCCAGCTCCTTGATATATGTGTCCAAGCCGTCCTTAAGCGAGCTCACGTAGTCAAGTATAGATGCCTTGCGTAGCGCCTCTTTGAGCTCTTCATCTGTAGCATCGGGTTTTGCTATCAAGAGATTGTCCCTGATGCTGCCTTCGAAGAACTCGCTCGATTGCGTCATATAGCTAAGCTTTTCGTATAGTGATTCAGTGTTTATATCCAAGATGTTCTTGCCAGCGATTTTGATCTCGCCACTGTCGAGGTTCCAAAAGTGCATAATGAGCTTAAGCATGGTCGACTTACCGCAGCCGCTTGGCCCTTGAATGCCGATGAACTCGTGATTTTTAACTCTAAGCGAAAAATTATCCAAAATCTTCTCACTCTTGTATGCAAAGCTAATGCCATTAACTTCGATTATATCAGCTTCGTAAGAATTAATTGCGTTCTTGCTTAAGTATCCTTTATTAGTGATCTCTTCAACCATAGGCTTCTCTTCAAGTATAGACATGACCCTATCAGCTGAGGCAAGAGTTTGAGCTAGGCCGTTACCAAGTAGTGAGACGGCTCTTACGGCACCGAAGCTAAAGTATGTTAGGCTAGATGCTAATAAGATGTCAGAGCTAGCATTACCAGACTTTGCAAGCACTACAAAGACAGCTGCCGTTACAAAAACTTCCAGCATATCTTCAAGCGCAAGCAGAACCGCAAGCTGCCTAATAAGCCTGTCCTGGTTCGTCTTAAGTTTTGCGTTTAGCGCGTTTACTTTTTTAACCGCCCTCTTTTGATAAGCAAAGCTAATGATCTCAGCAATACCCATTAGAAGATCTAGGAAGCTGTTACTGATGCTTGCAAGGCTGCGTCTCGTTTCAGCTGCCGCATCTCCTGCAAGAGATGAGAATACCATTGGCAAGACTACGGCGATGGCTATGTGACCCACAAGCATTACAATTGCTGCTAGAGGAGATATTTGCCCTAAGGCGAGTGCATATACAAGGCTGGTGATGATTGCTATACAAACTGGGGATATGGTGTGCGCGTAGAATACCTCTAAAAGCTCCATATCAGATGAGATGGCGCTGATAAGGTCACCTTTGTTCATCATCTCAATCTTGGCTGGTGCGAGTCTACGAACCGCTGCGAAGACCCTGTTTCTTAGTAGAGCCAAGACTCTGAAGGCGATGAGGTGGTTCATGTATTGCTCAAGATACCTAAATAAGCCCCTTAAGATGACAGCTCCAGCCATTATCTTCATGATAAATGCAGCCTTTGAGCCGCCTTCAACGTACTCGATTATAAGCCTTGCGCCTAGAACGCCGATGGCTGTGTAGAAAAGGAAGGAGATGCATCCTGCTAAAACAGCCACTGCCATGTACTTACTAAGAGGTTTAACAACTTTTACTAGCTTCGAAATTACTTTTAATCCCTTTCTCTTACTTTGCATCGTCAAGACCTCCTTCCAAGCTCTCTTGCGCGTCGTAAATACGCTTGTACTCGCCACACTGCTTTATAAGAGTCTCGTGCGTACCTTCTTCTACGAGATTAGCCTTTGCCATGACATAGATCTTGTCAGCGTCCTTAATCGATGAAAGGCGGTGACTTACTATGATGACAAGTTTTTCCTTCGCAATCTCTTTAATATTGTTCAAAATTATTTCTTCACTTTCTATGTCAATGTTGCTAGTTGCCTCGTCAAAGATAAAGATCTTGGGGTCGTAGACCATGGCCCTAGCAAGAGCAAGCCTTTGCCTTTGGCCGCCGCTAAGGTTTAGTCCGCCGCTTGATAAAGGCATTTCAATGCCGCCCTTGTCCATAATCTCATCATATAGATTAACCTTCTTCAGAGCTGTGTATATGGCACTGTCACTGACATCATCCATTGCCATGACGATATTTTCCCTTAAAGTGCCTTCAAAGATGTGCGCGTTGTGCGTGATCCTGTTTACGTTCTTGGCTATGGATGCCGAAGCAAGCTCAGTATATGGAGCATATCCAGCAAATACATCCCCACTCGTCCCTCTCATCGCAGCAGAGATGAGCTTTGCAAGAGTCGACTTACCAGAGCCGCTCTCACCAACAAGAGCTATGTAGCCTTGAGTAGGAAAGTCGATCGTGATATTATTAAGCGCATAAGAGTCCCCGTCAGGGTACTTGTAGGAAAGATTCTTCACACTTAGCTTAAGATTCTTATCATTAGGAAACTGAGCCTCTCTATCATCCTCTTTTAGTTCTAGAAAATCGATAAGCGTCTTGCCAGCAGCAACACCAGTCATCGCAACGTGAAAGCTCGACGTCAAAGTGATCATCGGCCTAAACGCATCCATCGACATAATCAATATCATAATCAAAAAGTTAAGGGCAAGGCCAGTCTTAGTATATACATAAAGACTTGTGAATATACACGCAATCGATGAGCCGTATGCGATCCACTCGATAAGCGTGATAGAGTTTAGCTGCATAGCAAGTATGCGCATAGTCTCATTTCTGAAGTCCTCAGCCTTCTCGTCAAGCTCCTCAGCCCTCCTCATGTCCGCTCTGAATATCTTTAGAGCAGTGATGCCTTGTAAGCTGTCTAAGAATAGCTCGCCGACGTCTTGATACTTGCGCCAGTACTTCTTTTGCATGCGCCCAACCATAGTCAAGATAAACTTCAAAAGTAGTGGAATGATAGGCATTAAAACTAAGAAGACCACTCCCACGCGCCAGTCTATGTATGACAAGATAGCAAAGTTAACAAGACTCGCACCGAAAGCGCCGTAGTACTCAGGCAAGAAACGTCCGTAGTAGTTTTGCAGCTGCTCGATAGTATCCGAGCCTAGATTGATTAGAGTCGCAGTCGAGATTTGCTCTTTGTAGCTGGGACCAATCGAGGCCGCCTTAGTGATGAGCCTTTCTCTAAGCTTACCCTTCACCTCACCAATGATGTTCGATTGGTAGTCAGTCACCTTGTATAAAGCAAGGACCCTGATAACAATACCAAGGACAAAGATTATTAGAAGTTTTTTTATGTCAATGGCACTTTTAGAGTAAAGAGCCTCAGCTAAAGAGCCGAAGGCAAAAGCAAGTAGAGCAGTTCCTACAACGCGTAGCATCATCATAAAGACACTGCTTAGTATGTATTTTTTCGCCTTGCCTATAGATTTGAATAAATATTTATCAAGCATATATTCTCTCCTTTATATATAGTCGTTACATAAACATTAGCATGAACTAATAAGATAAGTATAACATAAAGCAAGCACTTTTTCTATAAATTTATGAAATACAGTGCGATAGTGGTAGCAATTTGTTACAATTGTGTTACAAATTAGTATAAAGCTTGATTTTCATGGGGGGGGTGCTACACTTAGTATAGAAGAGTATGCTTATTTATTAGCATAAAGAAAAATATAAAAAAGGAGTAGAAAAATGAAAAAGAAATTGTTTGCAATAATACTTTGCTTGGCAATCTTAGTCTCATCAGTAGCAGGTCTTAGCGAAGTGAGTTTTGCAGAAGGAGAAAAAACGTTTACAGTTACTAAAAGATCTGTTAGTGGAAGTGGAACTGAAAGTGAAGTGGGAGAGTATGATACCTTATTTGATGCATTTGGTGCATGCCCTCAAAATGATCAGTCAAATGAATATGTAATTACAGTTAATAAAGATTATGATATTCCTGAAAATGAGGGCGTATGGTCTAGGCAGCATGTTAATATTATATTAAAATCTGCAGAAGGAAATAAATTTACTTTAAAAAGGAAAGGAACACGATTAATTTTTTATGTTAGCGATGGATGTAAAATGCTAGTTAAAAACGTAATTTTAGATGGTAATAATGACGGAGAACTTACGTTTTTATCAGTAAATGGAGAACTTACATTAGGAAATGGAACTGTTGTACAAAACTTTATTGACGTTCCGTCGTATGATGGACCAGCTATTCATATGACTGGCAGCACAACACTTAATGTAGAAGATGGAGCAATAATACAAAACAATACTTCAAATACACAAGGTGGAGTTATACAAGCTTATAAAGGAACTACAGTAAATATTAGCGGCGGAACTTTTAAGAATAACAAGTCCAATACAAGCGATGGAGGAGCTATAGCAGCCTATGGAACTTTAAATATTACAGGTGGTACTTTTGAAGACAATGAAGCTAAGAAAACTAGTGGAGCTATTTTTATTGGTAGAAATAATTCAGCAAGCATCTCAAATGCAAAATTTATAAAAAATAAAGCTTCTACGGGTGGCGCTATATATAGTTCAAAAGATTTTTCTGTTTCAAACACTACTTTTGAAAATAATGAAGCTGTTTGGGGCGGAGCAATTTTTGCATCAAAGAAATTAACGCTAGATAATTCTACATTTAAAAATAATAAAGTCAACTCAGCTGGAGGAGCTGTGTATTTACAAGGTGAAGCTGAAATAAAAAACTCTACTTTTGAAGGAAATAAAGCAGAGAAAGACGGTGGAGCTATTTTTACAAGTGATAAAAAATATGCGAACACAATAAATGCTTCAACAGATTATCAAAATCTTGATATTGACGCAAAAACTAAATTTACAAATAATAGTGCATCAGCTTATTTCAATCCACCAGAAAATGTTAGCGATCTTACAAATATAAAATCAAAAGTAAGTTCATTTACTGGAACAAAGAAAATTAAACCTGATAGTCCGCTTAATAACTATGATATTAACTATAAGAGAGATATAGTCGTAACTTATGATCCTAATGATGGTAATGAAGTAGTTGAAGAAAAATATCAAGAACAAAGTATCGATAATTATGAAATCAAATCACCTACTAATTTAAATTTTACAAACACAGCAAAATTCTTAGGCTGGTCAGAAGATAAAGATTCTAAAAATCCTGAGTACCATGCAAAACAAAAAGTTAATATAAAAGGTAACCTTTACCTATATGCGATATGGGAAGAAGCAAAACCAGCACCTAGCACTCTTATTCTTACTCTTGATGAAAACTATGCACATGGCAAAATCACTGACTATGAAGTGATGCAAGGCGAGT
>CAMYBS010000022.1 GCA_947254025.1 uncultured Clostridia bacterium | reverse complement strand
AAAGTTAATTTATAAAATATAGAGCAGGGCAGAAGCCTTGCTCTTTTTTGCTGCATCACTTAAGAATTATACAAAATTATTCTTTAATAGTGGCTCAATTTACGTAAGTGTAACCGATATATATTTCAGCTCTTCTAGAAGATAGAAGAGCTTTTTATTGATCTAAGCCTTTGCTTTCTTCTTTTTTCATTTAGTAGTCAGACACCAACTAAGCATTTAACACGCTTGTAACCGTTTTTGTATCCTGCACGTATCCCACCGTTGTGAGTTGTGGGTGAGTGTAGTGTAGTTTTTAGTAGACGTTAAAAAACTTCTTCTTCGTCCGTCATAACTCCAAATTTATCGCTATACTCTACGGGTATGATTAAATAATCATCTCTTCTTTCAACTTCACCTATATGTTTTAAAAAATATTTTACATTGATAGGTACCTCATAACCGTCTGGGTTATTTAAAGCAAAGGCTGCCTCGGCAAATTGTTTTGGTATACATAAAACATTATAACCACTGTCTGTCAAATATACCTCCCACTTACCATAATGCATAGGCACATCTTTATAATGCTTATATGATACCATAGGCGCGATATCTTTTAAGCTTTTTCTATGTTCATATTTTATTTTTATTGTTGGTGACGTGTCTGCTTGATCCAATAAATCAAGAGTGGTATACTTGCTATAAATTTTATCAAGTTTTTTGTCATACTCCTCAAGTGATATCTTTTTTTGATCAAATATATAATTTACCAATTTACTCATAAAAACTATATCAGTAGTTATAGTTTTTGTTGCCAGTACAATTTGTTTTGCTGTGTCAATAAGTGATACTTTTATAGGATTCAATAATAAATAATCTAACACGTCCTCATCTAAATCCCTTGATAAATATTTATAATATGGTGCTTCCATCCATGGCATATTGCCTGCTTTAAAAATTATAAATAGTATATTATCTTTAAATAGTAGCCTCGCTTCAAAGCTGTCTACTTTAAAATCTTCTAGTTCATCCTTTGCACAATTTGGATAATATATATTTAATATAAAATCAACACCTACAATATCAAATTGCACACCCTCTTTATACATTTAGTTCATCCTCCCTTTTTGCACCAACTCTTTTATTTCTTCCTTTTTTCCTCTTTCACTACTTTTTCAAGGATATAAACGATATATTCATTAAGAGATCTCCTACTTTCTTTGGCAAGCTCTTTAAGCTTATCTCTTAATTCTTCTTCACATCTTATTCCTATCATTACTCTATCTTCCATAATTTAGTCCTCCTATTTCACAGAATAGCCTTTATCATAGTCAAGCTCATCATTAAAATTAATTTCAATATCTTTATAATTATATTTTAGCTTTTTTTCTTTTCCGTCTGATAGGTCTAATACTTCAATAATAATATCTTCTTTCTTGTCTTTGTATTCTTCTACCTCGTTGCCTGTGATACATTCTTTAGTCACATATTTATTATCTATTAATGTATACATTCTTCCTAAGCGGTCACATAAATCTTTTCCATTTATTGTAAAAATACTTTTGTATGTTGTTTTTAATTCTTCCGGCAATTGAATGTCTAGTTCTTCCGCTTCGTCGTTTAGTAGGTCGATTAAATAACCTATTTTAAAATATAACATGTTATTTTTATAAGCGTGTCTTGTTCTGTCTTGTTTTGCTAAGCAAGCGACAATGCTATATGCGTTGTTGCCCTCGCTTAAAAAATCGTCACAATCGTAAGATACTTCAGATGTGAATATCTTGTCTTTGTTTTCTAGTATAATAGCAATATCATCATTGCTATAGTCTTCGCTTAAAATGTTTTCAAAAGCTTCTTTAATGTTTGTCATTTTTTAGTCCTCCTAATAAAATCTTCTTTTAATTTCTTTAAGTATGCATGAAAAATATATAACATCCACATTCACATCGTGCAAAAACTCTTCTACATTATCAATATCTACATATTGCTTTAGAACTTCTTCATATTCTTCTACGTCGCCACACTCTCTTCTAAATTTATACATAATTTCCCCTATATCGTCTTCGCTTATATATCCAAAATCTTTTAGTATGCCAAGGTTACTTTCTACATAATCAAGCTGTATTTTTTTATTAAAAAGCGGTGTAAATCTTGAAAATTCTCCGCAGTAGTATAATCTGTTAAATATTTCTTTTGCATCTGCACTTAAAAGTGAGTCAATATCAAGTCTATCTCCATTTACAAAAGTTATATTTCCACGACAATTGTATCCAACAAAGTTAATCATTGTTGTGAAATGATTTTTATCATAAATAACAGATATTGGATCGCATGGGTGCCACTTAGAATCTCTTTCTTTAAAAGTAAAAGTTATATAATCTTCATCTTCTCTTTTTTCAGCATTATAATAAAATTCCCTAAAATTCTCATCTTCGTCGTAAAGATTATAAGTTCTGCTAAATCTTTCTTCTAGTATTTTATAAGCTTCGATTTTCTTCAATTCTTTTACCACTTTTAAAACCTCCTAAAGTTTTCCCTTTTCCTTATTTTGTAATTAAATTATAACATAGTGTTATCACTTTGTCAACACTTATTTTGACAAATCATACTAAAGTAGTATGTTTTAAATGAAATAGTAGTAATTCTTCTCAACTCTACTCAACTTTACTCAACTTTACTCAACTTTTGTCATTTCTGCAATAAAAAAGAGGGCGCTAATGTGCGCCCTTGCTTCTCTTAACTATTTTGCATCGTTTATTTCTTGTTTGTTTTCTTCTCTTGCCTTGTCGACTGCTGTTTCTCCTAAGATGTACATCGCCATCGATCCTATCGCTCCAACAAGTGCTACTATCTTTTCTGTAGTCCCAGCGTCTGCGTTTGAAAAAGCTATTACGCTGACTGCTAGCGCAGTAACAGCCGCCCAGAATTTTCTGGACGATAATTTTTGACCCCAGTTAATATTGTTCAACGTCGTCATCTCCTTTTTGATTTTCTTCGCACTCGCAGTCTATGCTGTCGTCTGAGTGCTTAATTTCTTTGCCTTTAATAAAAGCGAGACCCCATAGCTCAGCAGTTGTAAAGCCGAACCAAGAGACTACGAGGCTGTCGCTTACTGCGTAGCCTCTATAATTGATGTATAGCGCTGCAATACAAAATAGCGTGTTGATTGCTATAATAAAGGCTACGATTATTTTGCTAAATTTCATCTGACTGTGATTTCTTTTGTTGCAGAGTTCCAGTCAACTTTATGGCCAAGCTTTTCAAATAGTTCTCTGGCGCTTACATAATTCTTATTGTCTACTAGCTTGCCTTCAACTTCGATTTTCTTGCCATTATAATCAATTTTAACTACATTCATTTTTTGTCCCTCCATCAATTTTAAATCGCTTATAAGTCTTTGCCATGGAAATTTTGATCCAGGGCAATTTGGCTTTTCTCTCGGTGCTATTTCGTAGTGGCCAACAATATGCTCGCGATCTATGCGTATATCATAGCCATATAGCCTTTTGATTGTGTCTATAATATATTTGTGTAGCCATAACGTCGCTTGATATTGTTCCTCTGTGAGTGCTCCACATCCATCTTTATAGCTAAAGCCTTCATGTTCGATTGAGACTGTATACATATTTGCGTTGACTACTTTAGCTTGTACTATAGGATTAGTGCTGCGCTTGTAGTAGTACTTTTTCTTGTCGTCTTTTGATTGTGTGCCATTGCACCAAGCGGCGTCTTGTATATCTACTAACTGATATATTTTGCCTAGCCTAGTGACTAGAAAATTAGCCGAGGCTTGCGACTTAGGATTGCAAAGCCAGCTAATAGAGCCCATGGCAAGACCTTCGGTGATGTGATTGACTATCATTATAGGCTTATGCCCATTTCTTCGTTTAGTCATGTTTGGACTGTTCATTCGTATGATATCTGCTGCTGTTCTCTGCTTCATCTCTTTTCATCTCCTATTTTGATCTCTAACTTGTCAACGTCTGGCTTGTACTTACTTTTTACTATCCCATTGCCGCCGACAAGTGCGTAGTTTCTACAGTTCTCGGCAAATATTTCGTAGTCTTCATCGCTGACATAGCCTTGGCGCATAAATTTCGCATGTTGATTTTTAATTTCTTGCTTTAAGTGAGTTCTACTTCTATTGTTGGCTAGCTCAATATAATCACTTAGCTTTTTGTCTAAGTTCGAGAGCTGCTCTTCGTGTGCTTCTACTTTTTTGTTGATTTCTTCTTGCTTTTTTGCATCATCGTGGATTTTTTCACTATACTTTTTTAACTTAAAAATCATAGTTGCTACACTCCCTAGCATTAAAAATAAAGTGATTGCCTCTTGCATTGATATTTTCTCTAGTAAATTCATTTTGCTACCTTCTTTGCTCTTATTTGCCTATTAGATCAGCTTTTCCATCTGCTTCAAGTATCGCTTCTACTTCTTCTCTGTATCTTTGATATAGTCTAAACTTGAATATGCCGTTATACGTAAAAGTCTTATCGATAATCTTTAGTGCTATATATAGTGCCATCATGCTTCACCTCCTAACGTGCCTACTAGCAGCATTAAATCTGCTACAGTCTTGTCGACTGTTTCTAACTTCTCTTTTAATTCTTCATTTTCTTTGTTTAGTTTTAGCTCTGTAAGTACTTTTGCGTCGTCTTTTTCTGGATATATGCCCTTTTCAACGTAGTCAGCTACTTCACTTGCAAAGCCGCCTTTGATAGCGTATCTCTCAATGTCTTTAAATCTTTCTAACTGCTCAGCAGTCGGCTTTACTTCTTCAATCTTGTCAATTTTCATTTCTGGCCATGTTTTTTCAAATTCTCGCCACCAGTCTAAGCCTTCTTCGCCTACATACTTTTCTACTTTGCCGCTTGCGTCTGTGTAGCTTATCTTGTGAGTGCAGAGTACGTATTTCCCATCTTTAAAATAAATCAATTTGATCCCCCCTCGAGTTTTTCTACATCAATCTTAAAGCCTTTATCTGTGAGCTTTAAAAAATCATGCTTTTTTATTAGTGAGTTTATAAAGTTATAGCTGCTGGCATATTTTGAGTGACCAAGCCACGAATTAAGTATCTGCTCAGCTTTAATTAGCTTTATGCCTTTATTGTTTAATAAATTTGGCATCGCTTTTACTTTTCGCTTGATTTTCTTCTTACCGCTATTTCTTAAGAGTCTGTGCGTCGTGAAAATTTTAAAGCCTATACTGTTCACGCCTTGCTTTATTGGAAATATCTTACTTTTATTTTTATTGAGCTCTAAATTTAAGTTTTTATTTATAAAAGCTTCTATTTCGTTTAAGACTTGTTTTGCTTTTTCTTTGTTTTCAACTATAAGTATCATGTCGTCCATGTATCTGACATAATATTTAATTCTTAGCGTATGCTTAACATATTGATCAACTTCGTTCAAGTATATGTTTGACGATAACTGTGAAAGTGTATTGCCTAATGGCAAGCCTTTCTTGTCAATCTGTTTTGCTGTGTCGACAATTAAATCAAGTAGCCAGAGTGTATCTTTGCAGAGTATTTTCTTTCTAAATAGCTTTTTTAAAATCTCGCGATCTATGCTGTAAAAGAATTTTTTAATATCAAGCTTGATAATATATGCTTGATCTCCGTATTGCCACTTAGCTTTACGCATAAAGTATGATATACGCTCGGCGCATTTGTGTGTGCCTTTGTCATCTATGCTACCATAGCTATCGTAAATAAAGCAGTTAAAGTATATCTTTTTTAAAATATTATTTACTGCGATTTGCACAACCTTGTCTTTAAAACTTGGCGCATAAATAAGTCTCTCTTTCGGCTCGTAGACATAAAACTTTGAATAGCCATCGTGTTTATATGTTTTGTTTACTAGGCTTTCTCTCAATGCTTTTAGATTATATGTCTCATCCTCGGCAAATTTAATTGCGTCTAATTTATATTTATTGTCAGCCAGTAAAACTTTTTTGTATGATTGATATAGATTCTCTTCACTTGTTATTTTTTCATAAAGTAAAGTATATTGTTTCGACATTTATGATTTTCTCCTTTAGGTACTAAACATAAAGCCATTGTTTATGTGTTTACACGTGAGTGAGGGGATTAAACTCTCTTGATTTTGTCAAGCCTTGTTATTAAAACCTTGATCTTAATAATCAAAATGCTTTTTTGCATCAGGACAGGGACGCCAGCCGTAGTTCGCGTTCGCGTTCGACGGACTATTGGAGTTGGCATACGAAACGCCATTGTTGCCACGGTTCAAGCGTAATACATTGCAGTCTAATCCCTGTTTTTTTATTCTTTATTTGTTAATGTAGATTTGATGTATCCAGATAACATCTTACTGATTTCTGTTAATTTTAAATCGTATTCTTGATAGCCTCTAAAGCTAAGATATTTGTTTTCTCTTGCTAATTTTAATATAAATCTAAGTGTAGTCAAGTAACCTTCGCTTTCTTGCAAGTATGCTAATCTTTTCGATTTTACATAATTTGCTCTAGCTGTATATGAATATAGGCTGTATATATTTTCTTTTATTTCGCTGCACATACTAAACTTTTCTGATTTTGGAAAGTTTTTTAGCTTTGGATAAATTGTCTTAGCAAATTCTTCTATTCTTTTTGATAATTCTAAACTAGTATACATATTTTGTCCTCGACGGCTCGCCCACTCTCGTGGGCCTTAAGCCTAGCCAGAGTTTAGCCGACAAGCTCAAGACAGGGACGCCAGCCGCAGTACGCGCTCGCGAGCGACGGACTATTGGAGTAGGCATACGAAACGCCATAGTAGCCACGGTACAAGCGATAACTTGTAGACTCGCCATACTCTTGGCACCAGCAATAAGAGCCGTTGCCAAAATTACGATGTGTCAAAAGGTCTTGATCAGTATATCCTACGCCCCAGTTTTCTGTTGGTGACTTTACGCTGCTCGATTGTGCCCAGCTTGATGGCGCATTTTTGTGGATTGGCAGCATAAGTAAGTTCCATTCTGAGCCATGGTGTATCGCGTTTTGATAAGTGCTGCTGTCATTTTGTTTGCCTTCAGTTTTTCCTTTTATTAGCCTTACTTTGTATTTCCTACCTTTAATTGTAATTTCTTTTCCAAATACGCATCCAGCTGCGTTTATATTATCCCAACTAATTGTATTTCTTATTGTTTTTTTTGCTATAAGCTCAACTTTTCCCATGTATGCGAACTTTAGCCATGCCGTGTCGCTGTATTGACTGTTGCCTGCTGATATTCCTACCATTCTTGCGAGCTCATCTCCAGTTATAAAGCTTGATGATGGCACTTCTCCGAACCAGCCTTGTTGCATAGTTCCTTTGAGTAGCTTTCTATTTCCAGGTGCGCCGATTTTATCGTCATAAGGCGCAACTTTAGTTTTAACTGTTAGGCCACTTGATTTTGGCGATGTATAGTAATAGTTATTGCCGACTCTGCGAGCGTAGAAAGTATATGATGCGCCGTCTCTTAAGCCGCTGAAAACGCCGCTTGTTTGCCAGTTTGAACCATCTTTCGAGTACTCTAAGCCGCTTTCCGTGTTAAGCTCGACTGTATCGTATGTTACTGACTTTAAAGTTGGCGCGCTTGGTGCGCTTAAAGTGCCTTTGACAAGTATTGATCCTGTTTGTCCGTCCTCTGTGTTGTAATTATTATCAAAATCATAGCTAAAGGCTCTATAGTATACATACTCAGCTTTTTTAACGTTTGTGTCTGTATAGCTAGTACCATTGCCTTTATAAATTATTTCTCCATCAGTCGCGCTTGTTGGATAGCTTTTAAGCTTCTTGACAATGACTACTCCTACAAAGTCTGTATCAACTGGATTAGTCCAAGTCATGTCGGCGTTATCTCCATTTTTTCTGACTGTAAAGCCTATGACTTTTGGTGGCGGCACTTTATCTTTACTGTTTTTGCCTCCAAAGCCATGTGCCATAAGTAAGTGATCAATGTTCATTATATTAGCTCCTTTCTATATACGAAGTCGTTTGCATCGTATGTCAAGCTCCAAGTATAAGTGCCTGTTGCACTGCCGTTTTCATAAGTTGTCAATTTTACTTGGCTGTATTTTGGCGCTGTACCTATTAGCTCTGTTTTAAATAGTAGAGTACCGTCTTTGCGCTTATACTCGACTCTTCTATATTTTCCGTCTGCGCCTGGATTGCTCGCGATTACACTTAAGTTTTCTTGACGATTTTCTCTAGTTCTCTTATCAAAATCGCCTATCCAGTCCTCCAGATCTCTGTTAGTTGACAAGGATTGCCATGTGCTTGATGTGTTATAGCCTTTTGTTTTTGATCTAGATATATCAACGCCGCTTACGCTTGAAAGTTTATTATTCCAAGTCGATTTTTCGCTGTCTGTAACTGTTCTATGTGTGCTATCATCAATCATTTCTGATAGTTTAGTTTTGATGTCAGTTTTATTGGCCTTATTGTCTCTATTTTGTTCAGTTCTAAGTTCTAAATCTCCTAAGATGATGTCTAAGCTTGTATAGTTTGTTGATCTATCTGTAAATACATTGATATTGTTTTTATTTGATTTTGCCTTTGCGCTTGATATATCGCTTTGCTTTGCATAGTCGCTTGGATTTATTGAGCCTAGCTTTGCTTTCTCAACGCTTGTATAGTCATTGCTCGAAAGTGCTTTGCCGCTTTCTTTGTTAACTTTGCCACTTAACTTGCTATCGACTTCGCTTGTCTTTGCATAGCCTGTTAAGTCTACTTGCGTGCTGCCTATAAGCTCAAAATCATTATTGATCCATAAATACTCAAGATATATGTTTTTTGTTTTGCCTTTTGCGTCTTTTATAAGATAAATAATATCATCTTGGCCAGTCGCTGGCAGTTGATTTACTACTTCTTTTTTAAGCGTTTTTATTTTTGACAAGGCTTCTTGCATTTTTAAATCTGTAATATAGTTTGAGTCGTTTGTAAGCTGTGAGACTTTTGTTATTTTTGTTAAGTCATCTAATTTGCTTTTATAAGCGTTTGTAAAGTCATTTGATGTAAGAGTTTTGCCTGTTACTTTATCGACTTTGCTGTCAAGTTGGCTTATTAAGTCTGCTGATTTTACATAGTTTGCTAACTCTGCTGTTAAATTGCCTGTAGTAACATAATCTTTAAGTGCTTCTTGCAATTTTGGATCTGTGACATATTTATCAAGATTGCCGCTTGCTATTATGTCTTTTAAATTTTGCTCTGTAGTGCTTGATTGATTAAGTAGTGCTTGTAGTTGAGTTATAGTCTTTTTTGCAGCCTCGTCTGTGCTTGTAGCTGTGCTTGTAGTTGATATAAGCTCTTTGTTTTTTGCGTCTGCTGTAGCCGTGCTTGCGTCTACATTTGATTTTGCTGTGTTGGCTTTGCCTGTGCTCTCATCAAGTTGGATTTTAGTGTCTTTAGCATCTTTAATGCTTTGGTCTAAATTAAGCTTATTTGTTTCGCTTGTAGCATTGACTTCTTGACCTGTTTTGATTGATTTGTCAAGCGCTGTTTTAGTACTATCAGCTTGTGCTTTGCTTGCATCTAAGTTTGACTTAGTTGTCTCAGCTTTGCCTATGCTCTCATCAAGAGTAGCTTTGTTTGTAGTTGCTGTGCTGTTTGAGCTGTCAAGTGCTATCTTAGCGCTGTCAGCTTGCGCTTTGCTTTTATCTAAGTCAGTTTTGCTCTTATTTGCTGTACTTATACTTTTATCAAGATTGGTCTTGCTTGCGTCTGCTGTAGCTATCTTGTCTGTTAGTCCCTTGTCTGCTGCGTTTATACTCGAGACAATTCCTTGACCCGTTTTGATTGACTGACCAAGTGACTTATTGACTTCTAAGCCTTGAGCTGTCTTTTCTTGCAAGCTTGTTTGCGTTGCTTTTGCTGTACTTGTAGCTGATTGTAAACTTGCGCTTGTCTTATTGCCTGTAGCTATATTAGTTTTTAAGTCCTCATCTGTTGCCTTGGCATCTGTGAGTGTTGCTTCAAGATTTTCTAACCTTGTCTTTAAGTCTTCAAGATTTTGTAATAGTGCTTTTAAATTAGCTATGTCTACATCTTTTGCTTTAAGCTTTTCTATTTCTGCGTTGACGCCAGCTAAATATGCTTTGATCTCGGCTATGTTTTTATTTGATAAATCTAAGCCAGCAAGCAATTCTTTTTGAGTGTTATCTAGTGTAGTCTTGGCTGCGTCGAGTTGAGCTTTAATGCTGGCAACTTGCTCTGGCACGCCTTGTAGCTCTTTCTCTAGCGCCTCTGCTTTTTTTACTGCTTCGTCAAGTGCTCTATATTGAGATGTTGACTTTATAGTCTTATCGTTTAAATTATTTGGCCTTACTAAAAATTTAAAGCTTTGAGACGCTGTTAAAACATCTGCTGCGTTTAATATTCTTAGCTCTGCTAGTACGTAGCCAGCGCAAGTAAGCACTTGCTCTGATAAACTCCAAAGTGCGTGTGTAATGTTATTCTTTGCCTCATCTACTACTACTGTTCCGTCTGCCTTTTTTGCTGCTACTTCTAGCTTGTCACTTTCATCAATCATTATCTTTTTTCCGTCATTAAATAGCTCTATTTCAAAAGATGATGTGTTTTTATCATTTTGTACGAGTGTCTCGACGTTAGTTACTAAATTCTTCTTTAGATCGAGAACTATTCGATATACTTTTCCGTCCATGTTCTATCACTCCTTTCTATACAAGGCCATATCCGTTTAGCACAGATATCAATTTGCTAAGTCTTGACCTTATATCGTTTATATCAGCACTACTGCTTAGGTTTGCAACAGTTGATCTGGGACTTGGATTGAACCCAAAAAAACCTACTCCATATCTACTTGTTTTAAAAGTAGTACAATTCATAGAGTTTGCAGCTAAAGTTCCACATTTTACAGTATTACTTGTTGAAATACTTCCTTGTGCAGAAATACTTCCTTGTGAGGAAATACTACTTGCGCTTATGCTGCCGCCTTGCACGCTACCATATAATGTTCCTGTGACATTGCCTTTAACATTGCCTGTCACGTTGCCTGTCACGTTGCCATTTAGGCTGCCTGTAACGTTGCCATTTACATTTCCTTTGACATTGCCTGTCACGTTGCCATTTAGGCTGCCTGTAACGTTGCCATTTACATTTCCTTTGACATTACCTGTGACGTTGCCATTTAGGCTGCCTGTAACATTTCCTGTGACGTTTCCTGTAACATTTCCGTTAAAATTGCTTGCACTCACATTACCGCTTATTTCTGCGCTGCTGGCTTTTAATTTTCCTTTAACATTAAAATCACTGTCTACTCCGTCAAGTTTTTGTGGCGCTGTTTCAAATAAAACTACACCTTCTATAATGTATGACTCGGCAAAGGCTCTCATATACACTCTGTCTCCCTTCGCTGGTATACAGTGCTTCATAAATGGATATTCCTTCTCGCTGTCTTTATCTTCGCCGTCAAAGCGTACTTTTGCTGCTCCAGACTCGAAGAAGTCTACTACAGTTGCTAATCTGTCTGTAGTGGCCGTCTCTTTCTTTTCTTCTTTCTTATCCGACATTCATAATCACTCTCCTCGCGTGGTGCTTCATTATTCCGCCGACCTCTAGTGGTATTTCCCACGAAGTCTCGATGTATTTATCTGATATATCAAGTGCTTTATCTTCTACATATATACAGTTAGCATAGCCATGAATTGGATTGATCATAGTTTCAAATTCAATCTTCCTGTATATACTAAGAGCGTTCGTTGCTAATCTTTTAGTATATTGATTAAGCGCAGCCTGATCTGCTATATCTGATATTTCTCTATAGTCTACTATTTTGCGTCCTCGAGATGAAATCGATGTCTTGTCGGCAGCATTGTTATTTTCATAGATTGCTTTTAGACTTTCGTTTTCTCCATTTGAGGCTACGACGATCCATACATTCGGTACATTAAATAAATCTAGCTCATCTGTTGAACTATCTCTTATCTTCATATCGAAGTCATTTTCAATGTACTTAACCTCAATGTTTCTCATATTAGGCATAATGTATCTTTTTGCTCTAATCAAGCCTGTCTTGTCGCTGTATAGAGCCGTGTAGTTTATTTCCTGCAATAGTTGATTGCATATAGTTAGTTTTGATGTGCCTATTTCAAATTCTCTGTCTCTTTTAAGTGTGAGCTCTGTTGGCTCAATAGTACATCTGTATATTCCTGCTGAGTTTATGATTTGCTTGATTATAGTTTCATACTTAGTACCTTTTTTAAACATTATTCTGTCTGTGACTTTGTCTTCTTTTAATATTTGTAATACGTCGTACGCTTCTATATCTCTGTATATTCTGCCATTGCTTAATCTTCTTGTTGGCGATGGCATTAAGTAGACGCCCATTTCTGTCTCTACTCCGTCTATGATCACTATAGGCTTGACTCTATTGTTTAAAAAGTCTATATGTTTTGCTATGTTTTCTTTAATGGTAAAGCGCCCTGTTCTCTTTAATTCTGCCAGAGAATTGAGTGCTACACTGCCAGAAATTACGTCAATTTCTCCGATTTTCATGTCATTTTGTGATAATAAATCGTATCTAAAAGCTATTTTTCTACTATTATTACTCATATTTATCACCGATTTTTGTAATTGTAAAGCTAACTAAATAGCCGAATATTGTTAAATCTGAGCTAATGTCAGAAATTGTGCCTTCAATTATAAATCCGTAGCTATCCCTGTAAATTAGCGTCTTACGCTCTTGTAATAATTTTTTGAGCTTTTTAATTTCATCTACTAAATAATTGACTGTAAGTGTCTCTTTTTCTTTAATTCCGTACTCTGTGAAATTATATTTTCTATTGTTTAATGCTATTTCTTTTGACTCTATTTCTAGAGATAAGTTTCGTTTAGGATCTGCGTCTAGGTTATATTCAAGTAAAACAAAGTCCTCTGGATTGTCCATAGTCGCAAGCGTTGATTTTCCTAATAAGTTCGTAATTCCTTGCGCATTGTCACTGTCTATAAAGCTATAATCTTCAGTTGCGCGTACATAGTATATAGAGTTCTTACCATTTGTCGCAGTATAATCTTTGTATTCTCCACTTTTTAAGTTTCCGATATACACTCCATCTCTGTAGACTTCGCCATTATCAGATGATGACCTTATCATTACTCCGTATCTTATGTCGAATATTTTTATTGTTGGATTTGTAATTTTGATATCTGGCTTAATCTCAAGTGTGTATGTTGCTGTTGGTGACTCAACTCCGTATTTTGTATATATTTTTAGTGCTATCGTATATTTGCCGTTACTAAGCCATTTACTAATTCTATGCTCTTTTATTGCAGAACCTACTATAATGTCTGACTCGTATACAGACTTGCCCTCTTGCAAAACGCTTAATGTAAAAGCTTCTTGATTTATTGATTGCCACTTGATTAAAGGCTTGTTTTGATTAGAAACACTTACTATAGTTGGGATTGGTAGTATACCTATTACTTGAAATTGCTCTGTATCTGACCAGTTTGACCACTGATCATACTGATTTTTAACTCTAACTTGCCAGTATATTGCGTCATTAAATGTTGATGTGATAGATGATAGCTTGTATTGTGTTTGACTTCCTATAGTTGCTGTTTTCCATGAGCTTGCACCTGCTTTATATTTAATTTCAGCGCTTGCTTGCTCTTCGGTAGTGTTTGTTATGAAATCCCATTTAAGAGTTATGTTGCCATCATTTTTGACATAATCTCCGACTGGATAAGTTAATATAGGCGCTTTTTGATCTACTGCGCCTAGTGTAGCTTCTGCATATACTGGTGCGCTGAGATCATACCCGCTGTCGTTTTTCTGTTTTTTTATAGCTTGAACGCTCCATTTTATAGTGCCTGTGTCGGCTGTAATTGTGTTTGCTGGCATTACATAAAATTTATCTTTTGTGTATTTTGTAAAACTTTTCTCGCTCTCGTTGTTGACTTTATAACTAAACTGATATCCGTCTGGATCTATAGTTGAGTCCCATGAAAATCTAACTGCTATCTTAGGATTTATAGTCGAATTAGATGGTGATAATGATGTTGGCGTTTCAAGAGGCTCTACCTCGTATCTTTGCTCAATGCTTTTAATCTTAAAACTGTAGACAGCGCCTCTAAATGTGCGAAAAAGTTGCTCGTTTTCTGCCATTGAAAAGAATATACTGCATGTATTTTTTCCTTCTTTACTGTTTTCTGTATATAGAGTCTCTTCAGGTTGTGTGGTAAAATTAATTACTGTTTGATCTCCACCTCCTACGTTGCCGTACAGCCTAATATTCTGATAACAATAATTATCTCTAGGTCCGCCTGTGTATTCAAGTTTCATTGCTGCATAATACACTATAGCTCTGTCTGGAAAATTGTTGTAGTTTATATTGTAGTCTATATCAAATAAATAGCCTGAATATCTGTTATACACTAAATAATCAGCGTCTATACTCACATTATTGCCAACTACTCTGACCCCTGGACATCTTGATGTGACTGTCGCTGTTAATGTCTTATAAGGCATAGTTCAATTCACCCCCAGCTCTCTTTGTTTGTTTTGCTCTTTTTACTGTCTCTACAAGCTTGCGTACGTCTGATACTTCGTCCATATTCACATTTAAAATTATTGTGTCTCCACCTATAGAGCCTTTAAAGCCATCTTGTCCAAAAGGATTTTGGTGTGCTGGTATAATCGCTTCGCCCTTGTGTATATATGCAAGCTGGTCGCTATCTACATAGTTTGTTCCTATTGCATAAGTTTTTACCTTCGCATTCTTTAAGCCGTTTGTAGTGCCTTGTATGTTTGTTGCCATAGCGCTTGTGGCATTGCCTATACTTGCCATAGTGTTTTGTACGTCTTTGCCTTTGCCTAATAGTACCGCTAATAAGCCTATAAAGACTGATAATACAAGTACTGCGCCCATTATCTTTAAATAAGTAAAACTAAATGCGCCGCCCATACCTGTAACGGCTGAACCGACTTTTGCGCCCTCTGTAACTGTTTTTGCTGCAAGGTTTGCTTTAAGCGCTGTAATCGCGCTAATTGCTGTTGCTATCTTACCTGCTATTATTAAAATCGGGCCTGCTACTGCTAAAATTCCTAAAAATGTGACTATGGTCTTTCTTGTTCCTGCGTCTAACTTCGATAAGCCTGTAAGTATCTTATTTATAACTTCGATAGCTGGCGTGATCATTGGTAGTAGCACTTCGCCAAATTTCAATCCTAATTCTGTAACAGTTTCTTTAAATTTCTTAGTTTGTGCACCTGCTGAGTCTGCTTCTCTAGCTGTAGTTCCTAGCGCCATCTTTGTTTTATCCATTACGAAGTTATATCTTAGCTGCACTTTTTCTGACTCTGACATTTCTCTAACTGTCTTGTTAATGCCATTTGCAAAGGCGTATTGCTGTAAGTTTGCTTCTGTCATAGTTATACCAAAACGTCTAAGTGGCTGTACAGTTCCTGTGACTATAGAATTAAGTGCTGTGATGGTCTCATCTGTAGTAGTATCGTAGAAGTTACTTAAATCGGCAACTCTTTCTGTAAGCGCTTTTGACCATTCAGCTGATTGTTGAATTGATATTCCTACGCCTTGAAATAAAGCTCCATAGTCGGCTGCTGTTCTTGTAGCAGTAAGTTTTGATATATTCATTGACTCAATCGCTGTGTCCGCCCACTGCTTCATGTCGTTGGCTGAGCCTTGGAAAACTACTTCAAGCTTGCCTTGTGCTTGCTCAAAGTCTGATGCCATTTGAAAAGCTTTTGTTCCTGCTGCGACTATTGGCACTGTTAAGCCTAGCGACATCTTCTTGCCTACGTCAGTAGTCTTTTCTCCTAGCTCTTTCCACTTGTCTGCTGTTAAGCCTAGTTTTGTTCTTTGCTTTTCAAGCTCGCCAGAGACTTTAGCTAAGTCGGCATTGAGCGCTTTTAAATCAGCCTCTGTCATCTGTACTTTCTTTGAGTAGTTTTCAATGGCCTTAGCATTGTCAGTTGCTTTAGCTTGCTCTAGCCTTTCTTTGTGAGTGGCTAACTCGGCGTTCATTATCTTTATTCTTTCTTTCAGATAATCTTGTCTGACTGCTAGCTTATCTGTTGACTTGCCGTATGCGTCTGCTTGTGCTTGCGCTGCTTTATATTCTTTGTTTAGTATGCCCATTTGAGCACCGACTTTGCTTACGCCGTCTTTGATTTCGTCATAATTAAATTCAAGTATTATTTTGCGCTTATAATTCTTTGCCACTTTTCATCACCTCACTTTTAAAAATTCTCTCATAGATTGCGCTTCTTTAAATTGCTTTTTCGCAAGTTTGTCATACTCTCCAAAATATTTTTCCACAATGTATAGTGTTTTTCTTGTGCTTGCATTAAAAAATTCTTCTTCGCCGCGTCCTATTTTGATTACATATAAGTAGTACAAGTTCTCCCAAAATTCAGCATCTATAAGAGATTGACCTCTTTTAGTGCTTTCTTTTGCTCTGGCGTCAACATCGCCATGAATTTTTTTTTAGTCTCTTCGTTGCTTGTTACGTTGAAATTGCTAAACATTAGCTCGCTTATACTCATTACTAAATCCATTCCGCCTCTGTAAAGTATTGACTCTGCGTCTTCAAGTGTTACTTGTGGATGGCATTGTTTTAATCCGCAGTATAATATTTTTGACATACCTGGAAATGGATTGTCAAGATCTATGAGCTTGTTGATGTCTATTATCTTGTTTTCGCCTTCGCCA
This sequence comes from uncultured Clostridia bacterium, assembly GCA_947254025.1. Classification (GTDB taxonomy): domain Bacteria; phylum Bacillota; class Clostridia; order Tissierellales; family Peptoniphilaceae; genus Fenollaria; species Fenollaria sporofastidiosus. The sequence continues at coordinate 2,308 of CAMYBS010000022.1, read as the reverse complement.
AATTCTTGATTAAGCATTACAAAAGCCATATTGTTAAAAATCGCTGTCATTTTTGTGCCGTCTTGAAATTCAAGCTCTAAAGGCTGTTCGTCTAATATTTTAATTCTCATATTGTCCCTCCTAATTTTTTAAATATGTAAATAAAAGGCAGTCTATTGAGCTGCCTTTGTGATTGTGTCACCAGTTTGGACTTGAGAGAAAAAGTCTTTTGCTGTGACATCTTTATTTTTTTCGATTTCAGTATCTATAAAAGTGTAATATCTGCCGATTGTGTCATTTTCAAGTGCCATAATAGTGATCTCATCTGTAGAGTAGTTGACGTTGTCCTCTGTTTGTTGAGTCTCTTGCTCTATTGGCTCTGCTTGACAGAATGGAAACCAGATGAACTCTGAAAAGCCTTCTGTTTTCTCTACTTCCCAACCTATTGCAAAATAGTTTGGGATGTCTTTACTAGTAGCGTATTCAACTCCACCATCTGTAAGCGTAGTGCCTTCTAGGTAGTTTCTCCAGTCACTTGGCAAATTGTTTAAGCTTAAAGTAAGCTCATAGCCACTCTTTTTGATGTTATTTTTTCTTATTTTGCCGTCGCCGTGTAGTTTACCAGATGCCATATTTGTCTTTCTAGATATTTTCTCCATACCAACTATATGCTCTGGCTTGCCAAATACCACTTGACCATCTTCTTGCTTTGTAGCTCTAGCCATGTGTAGATTTCTAACGTTAATTCTGACTTCTGTATCGTATACTTTATCTGTCATTTTTGACCCCCTTTTCTGTAAATTTAATAATTATATGGTATAGCCTTTGACCGCTTATATCCTCTGGCCTTTCGTCCGCATAGTTAAATATATATTTTTTTGTTTTTTCTATAGCTTTTCTTATTTCGTTTTTCGTCTCTAGCGCTGGACGTGTTGAGAATATATCGACTTGTAAATCTTTGCCTAAATAGCGGCCATCACCATCGCCTTTGAGTACGTAGCGCTCGTTAAAGAAGTGAAAGGATATACTTACTCCACTCGGCTTGATTGGTGGTCTTACTTGATAGCTAGCATTATTATTTATTTTCTTTAAAATATTTAATATTTCTTCTATCATCTTACACTTCCTTTTGATCTAGCACGTTTAAGATTTTGTCTATAAAATGAGTGGCGCTCATTCTGTAAGTGCCCTCATCAACTAAATGCCATAATGTGCCTGTGATTTTGCCTCCGCCTACAGTAACTCTGCCTTTCTTTTTGCTCTTACTAATAACGACATCTTGATGCATGTGCTCGCCACGCTTTATTGGCAATTTGCCTTGTCTTTTAAGCCTAAAGAGTTCTCTTTCTGCTGTTTTCTTAGCGAGTTCTCCATACTCATCAATAGTGTTAATCGCTAAGCTACATATTCCGCTTTCGACGTCTGTAAGCCATACTCTGATATTTTCAGACTCTTCTACTCTCATAGTATGTCCTCTCTATATCTGTATATAGCTAGCTCATCATATAGCCTTTCTTGGCTTAGTGGCATAATTGACTCGATCTCCCAGTACTCGCCCTTGTATTTTACGATGTCTGTTTCTGTGATTGCTTCATTGTGCCTTATGATAAAAGCTAAGTACTTTTTAGTGCTTTCTGTGTTGGACTCTCTTAAAATCCTTGATCTCTTATAATAGATTTCTGCTTTTAAATGCAAAGGATCCTTGAGTTCTTTATAGTCAAGAATTGGCACGTCCGAGGCTTCTTTCTTGTAGACTTCAATATCTTCACTGAGTGCTCTATTGAAATCTAGCGACTTAAGATTTTTGTTCGCTTTCAAGCCACTTCACCCCCTCAATGAGCTGTAATCTGACAAGCTCTCTTTCAAAGTTTTCTTCAAAATATTCTGTCGAGTTATTTACGCTATATCTTACGTAGTCTCTTAAGATGGATCTAGCGAAGACATTCTCTTTAAAGTCGAGCTTATTTCCGACAAGTGCTTCTAGATAAGCTATGCCTGATCTGATGTGACTAGTTAAGTCTGATGTTTCTGAGCTGCCGTATGATAACTCCTTATTAAATTCTTCGTTTAACTTTTCTATACTCATCTTAAGTTTAAGTCCTTTCTTTCGCTATTTTGTAGAGCCTCTCGATTTTCTTGGGCTGTTCTTCTTTGGCGCTTGCTTTAAAACTGGCTCTTCTTCTTCAACTGTTTCCTTTTCTTCAACAGTTGCTTCTTTTTCAACTGCTGGCTCTTCTTCAACTGTTGCTTCTTCTTCAACTGATGGCTCTTCTTCAACTGTTGCTTCTTCTTCAACTGATGGCTCTTCTTCAACTGTTGCTTCTTCTTC
>CAMYBS010000021.1 GCA_947254025.1 uncultured Clostridia bacterium | reverse complement strand
GGAAAACTGATTTTTGTTATTTCTCATGATTTAGAGTTTTTAAGTAAAGTAGCAAGTAAAGCAGTGTTTATAGAGAACAATACTATCATTAAAAGCATCAGCTTAAAGAGTAGTGATGATTTTGAAACGGTAAAAAAATTTTTATTACAGAATGAGAGATATGAAGAATGAATAAATCTTGCAAACAAAATGGAATAAGATATGATCCGAGGATTAAGTTGTTACAAGTTTTAATTATAGGGATTTTAGTATTTACATTGGCTGGTAAAAAGTATGAAGTTCTACTTTTTTTGTCAGTATTTGCATATGGAATGATAAGTGGAATTTACAAAACTTGTTTTAAATTCTTAGTTTTATATGTAGTGTTGTTTATGCTAGCAGAAATAAGTCCTTTATTTATTTCAACAACAATACACTACTTTATCCTTCCCTTTGCAACATTGACATTTGCGGCTATTAATATGAGTAGGACAAGTGATGTATCTGAAGTATTAGCTTCCTTGCAAAATATGAAAATCCCATATTATTTAAACATTCCATTGGCTGTTATATTAAGATTTTTTCCTACCTTGAAACATGATTTTATTTGTATAAGGCAGGGAATTAAAACGAGAGGGATTGATATTTCCTTCCTTGGATTTTTAAAACATCCATTTAAAATTTATGAAATGATGTTGATTCCGATGTTGATGCGAATGTTATGCACTGCAACTGAGTTGTCAGCATCTGTTGAAACACGAGGACTTGGAGTTTCGTGTAAAAAAACGAGCTATACAGAAGTAAAATTTCGTATGCTTGATGTGTTATTGTTAGTAACAATGGTGGTATTTTATCTAACTATCATCGTTATGAAAATAAAAAATATTTAAAAATAAGGAGATTGATTATGGAAGAAAAAAAGAAATTTCAAATTAAAGATTTAATTATTACAGCACTTATGGTGTTATGCTCACAGGTTTTATACAGAGTATTAACCTTTTTGTTCGTAACGCCATATACAATGTTATTGGCTGTTCCAATATGGGCAATTATTGGAGCTATTGCTTATTTCTTAGTACCTTTTAAAACAAAAAATCCGTGGATGATTTTATTGTTCTGCATACTTACAGGAATTATAAGCTTTTATCCACCATATATAATTAGTTTGATAATCGCAGGAATTATTGCGATGGTAATTGCACAAACAAAGGGAATACAAAATTATAAAGGATTAACAATCGGTTATATAATATTTTGTATTCTTGCTGGTTTTGGTGGAATGTGTGTTCCATTTCTTTTCTATGCAGAGCAAACGATTAAATCTTATGAAAAAATGTTTGGCAGTGAATACATGGAAACTCTAACTAAACTTGTTTCCCCTATGACCTCAGTAATATTTCTTGTTGTTATAGCAATTTGTGCCTTGATTGGAGCAATAATTTCCAAGAAACTATTGAAGAAGCATTTTGAAAAAGCAGGAATGATTTAGGATTTTTCATAGAGAAAATTGGGGGAAGGGATAATAATGAAAATGACAAGATACTTCATTACAATCAATAAAATATTCACCCTTCCTAAATTCAGAAAAGCTTTTATATAGCAATATCTTTTTTTAAAAATAGCTAAATAGAAAAAACAACAAAACATTAGTTTTTAAACCGAGAGGACTTTTTACGCCAAAGTGTAGAAGTCCTCCTTTTTATTCAACAGAAAATTTATATTTGTCTAAATAGAAGAAGCCTTAGAGCTATCTCGCAAAAAAATCCGCAAGTTAATCTTGCGGATTCTTTATTTCATATCATATTTTTAAAGCCACTTGGCAAGGTCACAACGCTTGGTTTCTCAGGCATCTTATTATTAAGCTCGAGTCCCAAGTAGCCTATCTTGTCATCTCCAAACTTCTCTCTGATCTCATTGAAGACTTTTTCAAGTCTATCGTACTTGACAATTTTCTTAGGAGAGAACAGGCTCAGCTGCTCGGTGTTTGTGTTCCTTGTAAGGTTTATCGCGGATATGCATAGGCTCCTTATGCCTTCTTTGAAGTTGTAGCGTGACCTAAAGAGCTCCATGGCCATATCGTTTATCCTAAGTGCGCTTATGCTTGTCTGTGTAAAGACCTTTTGGAAGCTAAGCGTCTCAAGCTTTCTGTCTCTTATCGATATCCTTATGCCGCCTGCTTTGAGATTCTCTTCGACCAATTTTTTACTCACATCAATTGCGAGTTCTTCGAATATTTTTTTAACCTCATCGTAGGAGTGTAGGTCTGCCTTAGTGGTTACACCTCTGGATATGGACTTGATCTCATCGCGGTGGTAGTAGTCACAAACTGCACTTGTGTCGTAGCCGTTAGCGTACTGCCATAGATATAGTCCTCTTATGCCAAGCTTTCTTCTTAAAAAGCTCACATCTGCCTTTGCAAGCTCGCCTAGGGTGTTTATGCCCATATACATAAGCTTCTTCTTAGTCTTAGAGCCTATGCCAATGATTTTATCTGTAGCTAGCGGCCAAACTATGCTCTTAAAGTCATCTTTAGCTATGAGTGTTACGGCATCTGGCTTCTTAAGGTCGCTTCCAAGCTTTGCGAATATCTTGTTAAAGCTCACTCCAATGCTTACGGTGATGCCGAGCTCCTTTTTGATGCGCTTTTTGATTTTGTAAGCAATCTCTTCGCCGCTTCCAAATAGTGTCTTGGAGCCTGTTACGTCGAGCCAGCACTCATCAAGGCCGAAGGGTTCGACTTGATTGGTGTAGCTGTAGTAAATTTGGTGTGCGCGTCTTGAGAATTTTAGGTACTCATCGTAGTGCGGCCTTACTGCAACTAGATTAGGGCACTTCATCTTCGCCTCATATAAGCTATCTCCCGTCTTTACACCAAAGGCCTTTGCTTCGTAGCTCTTTGCTAGAACCACGGAGTGTCTATCTTCTACCGAACCACAAACGACGAGTCTTTTTCCAATGAGTGAGGGGTCGAGCCTTCTCTCTATGGATGCGTAGCAGTTGTTCATATCGGAGTGTAGTATCGTTCTTGTCATCATCTCACCTGTCTTTCATCTACTTAAATCAATACTTATTATTACTTGAATGACTAAGACAATTATAGACCATTATTTCTGGAATGTCAATACTACTTTTGACTTATATTGCATACCATTAGACATATAAGCTGAAATGATAAGCCAAATAAAGAAACTAAGTGTGCTAACTACATATATAGTAGAAGGAGTATGACCATATACCTCATCATGTATATAGTCATACACAGAGGATTATATAAGAGGCGAGGTATATAGTTGGAGGCTTACTACTATATGAGAGGCGAGGTACATAAAGGGCAATTCTTAGCTTAAACATCTTGTAAAATCGTGTGGAATATGGTATTATTAAATTTAGGTGATAGCATGATTAAATTTGATAATGTAAGCTTTGCTTACGATCGCAATGAAAAAGATAATAAGGCTTTGGACTCTGTCAGCTTTGAGATAAAGAAGGGCGAGTTCGTATCCATACTTGGTATGAACGGCAGCGGCAAGTCAACCATAGCGAAGATTATGGACGGCATCTTGCTTCCAACTGAAGGCGACGCAACTGTCATGGGTATGAATACGAAAAGCGAAGCGAACCTTCTTGAGATAAGACAGAACTTAGGTCTTGTTTTTCAAAACCCTGACAATCAAATCATAGCGACTATAGTCGAAGAGGATGTTGCCTTTGGTCCTGAGAACTTAGGACTACCGACTCCTGAGATTAGAAAAAGAGTCGACGATGCTTTAGAGATAGTTTCGATGACGGAGTATAAGAAGCACGCACCGAACTTATTAAGCGGTGGACAAAAACAAAGACTTGCCATCGCAGGTATACTTGCTATCAACCCAAACATCATTGTCTTTGATGAACCGACTGCTATGCTAGATCCAGTTGGCAGAAAGGAAGTCATGGACACTATCATTAAATTAAACAAAGAATATGAAAAGACTATCATACTAATCACGCACTTTATGAGTGAGGCTGTCTTGTCTGATAGGCTTATGGTTATGCATGAGGGAAGGCTTGTGTGGGATGACACTCCTAGAAGGATATTCTCCGACGTCAAGAGAGTGCACTCGCTTGGCCTTGATGTGCCTCAAGTAACGGAGCTAAGTAATCTACTCAAGGAAGACGGCTTTAATGTGAGTGGTGACGAGCTTAGCATAGATGAATTGGTGGCAAAACTATGATTGAAATACAAAATTTATCATTTATATACAATAAGAACACACCATTCGAGGTGAAGGCGCTTGACGATATCTCGCTTACTATCAAGGACCACAGCTTTATAGGCATCATTGGTCACACAGGTTCTGGTAAGTCGACATTTATGCAGCAGCTCAATGGCCTACTTAGACCTACATCTGGAACTATCATCATAGACGGTGTTGATATAACTCAAAAGGAAATCAAGTTAAACAAACTACGCGAGAGTGTGGGCATGGTCTTTCAATATCCAGAGTATCAACTCTTTGAAGAGACTGTTGCAAAGGATGTTGCCTTCGGACCTAAGAACCTTGGACTAAGTGATGAAGAAGTGGCGATACGCGTCAAGGATGCGATTGAGGATGTTAAGCTTGATTACGAATGGATCAAGGACAGGTCGCCATTTGAGCTATCGGGTGGACAAAAAAGGCGTGTTGCTATAGCGGGCATACTTGCTATGAGGCCGAAGGTGCTTATACTTGACGAGCCAACTGCAGGTCTTGATCCGCGTGCTAGAGAAGAAATACTTAATGAAATCTACGATATATATAAGAAGTCTAAGATTACAGTAGTTTTAGTTTCGCACTCTATGGAAGATGTCTTTACTTATGCAAACGAGATAGTTGTCTTAAGCAAAGGAAGGCTCATCATGCACAAGACTACTGACGAAGCAGTTAAAGAGAGGGAACTACTGAAGAAGTACGACGTTGGTGTACCTGAGATAACAGAATTTATGTTTACTTTGCAGGAGAAGTACCCAGGACTTAATCCATATGTCAAGACTGTCGAAGAAGCTAGAAGGCACATAGAAGAGTATTTTGAGGTGAAGAAAAATGTTTAATAACATATCAATCGGACAATACTTTCCTACAGACAGCTTTGTTCACAGACTAGACCCAAGAGTCAAGCTGATCTTCGTTTTCGCTTTTATGATAGCGATATTCTTCGTTGATTCATACAGCATACTAGCTCTTGTTGGCTTAACGATCATCATGCTTATAGTCTTGAGCAAGGTGCCACTAAAGATTATATTTAAAGGACTAAAGCCTATGCGCGTAATCGTCATCATGACACTTGTTTTTAACTTATTCTTTACGCCAGGCAGACAAATATTTGAGAGTCTTAAGTGGTCATCAATGTCTTACGAAGGACTTAACACAGGACTTTTCATGTCGTTTAGACTTTTATTGCTACTACTTGGTTCATCACTACTAACACTTACGACATCGCCTATCAGATTAACTGACGGATTAGAGTCACTTATGAGTCCACTTAAGGTTTTCAAAGTGCCTACACATGAACTTGCTATGATGATGACTATAGCACTAAGGTTCATACCGACACTTGCTGAGGAGGCAAGCAAGATCAAGATGGCGCAAGAGTCGAGAGGTGCAAGCTTCGATGGCAAGAACCTAATCGAGACAGCAAAGAAGATGCTGCCGCTTATGATACCACTTTTCCTAAACGCACTTAAGAGAGCGGACGAGCTAGCAGTTGCGATGGACGCAAGATGCTACAGCGGAGGAGAGCACAGAGGCAAGCTAAACCCACTTATCTATACTAATGTAGATAGATTAGCTATACTAGTAATACTTGTTTACTTTGCGTTTATAATATCGACAAAGTATCTATTTAATTTCATATGAAGAACATAAAATTACTTATAGATTTCGACGGAACAAATTACTCAGGCTTTCAAGCACAAGAGAATGCACACACAGTTGAGGACGAACTCAACTCATCCATAAGCAAGGCTTTGGGTGAAGATATCAAAGTCGTTGGCTGCTCAAGAACCGACAAGGGAGTCAGTGCTAGAGGCTTCGTCTTGAATTTTAAAACTGAGTCAGTCTGTCCGGTCGATAAGATGATATATCCAATAAACGACAAACTCCCTGAGGACATAAGAGTACTTAGTTCAGAAGAGGTAGCTGATGATTTTCACGCGCGCTTCTCATCGAAGGGCAAGTACTATAGATACACCTTGGAGCATAGAAAGTTTGCAAGAGCTACAGATAGGCACTTTGCATACAACTTTCCTTATAAGCTTGACACGTCTTTGATGCGCAAGGCAGCTATGTATATGGTGGGCGAGAAGGACTACAGAGCCTTCATGGCAATAGGTAGCCCAGTCGATACTACAATCAGAACCATACACTCTGTAGACATCCTTGAAGACGGTGACTTCGTCTACATAGACGTAAAGGGCAAGAGCTTTCTTTACAATATGGTAAGGATCATGGCAGGCACGCTAGTCTTTGTAGGCACAGGCATCTTGGATATAGATGAGATGGCTAGAGCCATAGATGAGGGTGACAGGAAAGGACTTGCACCAACCTTGCCAGCGAAGGGACTAGTCTTAGAAGAAGTTTATTATATATAGGCTTTCTTATTAAAAATTGTCTGCGCCTTTAAAGCCTCTACCTCTTACTTCGTTTGTGTCTTGTATAGTGATGAAGGCATTTCTATCGATGGAGTTTGTTATCTTCTTAACGTCAACTATCTCCCTAGGACTTACTAGCATAAATATAATTTTAAGGTCCTTCTTCGACCATGCGCCATATGAGTCGATGATTGTAGCGCCACGCTCAAGTCTGTTCATAAGTTCAAAGGAAAGCTTTTCGTATTTCTTAGAGATGATGAGCACACTCTTTGTTGCGTCGAAGCCTGTTTGCACTTTGTCAAGCACTTGGTAGGCAACGAACATCGATAAGACTGTGTATAGTCCCTTCAAGACGCCGAACTTAATGCTGGCTAAGCTTATGATGATACCGTTCATCGCCATAAGCGCACTACCTATGTTAATGTTGTAGCGCTTCTTGCACACTGCGGCAACTATGTCAAGGCCGCCTTGGCAAGCGCCGTGTCTAAATAGTACGCCCATGCCTATACCATTAAGCACGCCACCAAAGATGGCACTGATTAGTATGTCATCAAAGGTATTAAGCTTTTGCATTGGTCTAAACAGTACCATAGTAGCGGATAAGACGAAGGTAGTTATGAAAGCGTAAACTAGGAACTTCTTGTCAAGCTCTTTGAGTCCGAACAAAAATATCGGTAGGTTTATTAAGAAGAGCATGATACCTGCTGGTAGTCCAGTAAGTAGTTCTATGATGATTGAGATACCACCAACGCCGCCTGCAAGTAGTTTGTTTGGTATGAAGAAAAAGTTTATTGCAAAACTAGATAGCAAGCAGCCTATGACGATGGCTGTTAGTGTAGTAACGATTTCTGCGTTGTCACCAAAGTATTCATATCTGTCAAATTTCTTTTTCATTGTAATTTTATAAACTCCTTAAATATATTTATTGCTTCTCCTATGTTATTCACAGTCATAGCCTCTGGATGAAACTGCACTAGATATATATTTCTACTAGCATCCTCCATCGCTTCAACTATACCGTCGGAAGACTTCGCAGTTACCTTGAAACCTTCCGCTATATCCTTAACGGCTTGATGATGCTCTGTATTAACAAGCATCTTCTTAAGGCCTGTTGCTTTGTGTAAAAAGCTATGCTCTTTGATTGTGATGTAGTGTGCACCACTGCCAATAGTATCGAAGTTTACGTGTTCAAGCTTAGCTACATTTGCTTTGTATATGTCTTGGTATAGCGTTCCCCCTAAGTATGCGTTTATAAGCTGCATACCTCTGCATATGCCAAGTATTGGCTTCTTCGCCTTGATTGCTTCATCTACAAGCTTTATGTCGAAGGCATCCCTTTCATTCGATATACCAAGTATGCCTTTTTGCAATTCTTCGCCATAGACAAGTGGATTCACGTCGTGTCCACCAGTTAGTATGACAGCATCAGCAATATTTACGAGCTCCGTTACACCAATAAGATCAGTGTAGGGAGCAATGAAAGGTATTGCGCCCGCCATGCGCACGGCTTCAGCGTAGTTTCTATTGATTTGTACATAATGCCTCTCGCCATCTGAGTATGGCTGAGAACTTATCAAAATTTTCTTCATTGTATTCTCCAATCTATCTCTTTAATATTATGTGCTTTTAAGTAGGCATTCGTCTTTGAGAATGGTCTTGATCCGAAGAAGCCTCTATATGCCGACAGTGGTGACGGATGAGCAGATGTGATTACAAGGTTCTTCTTTGCGTCAATGTACTTCATCTTGCTTCTTGCATAAGCACCCCACAGTATATAGACAATGTTTTCTTTCTTCTTGCTTAAGGTCTCTATGATCTTGTCGGTAAATATTTGCCAGCCTATGTCCTTATGTGAGTTTGCATAGCCTTTGCGCACAGTTAGTGTTGAGTTAAGTAGCAAGACTCCTTGCTTAGCCCAAGCGTCTAGCCTGCCTGTCCTATTAACAATGCCGAGGTCGTCGTAGAGCTCCTTGTATATATTTCTTAAAGATGGTGGCAAGAGAACGCCATCATTAACAGAGAAGGCAAGACCATTGGCCTGATTTACTTCATGGTAGGGGTCTTGACCTAAGATAAAGACCTTAGTATCCTTCAAAGGTGACAGCTCAAGCGCCTTAAATATCTCGTAGTACTTAGGGTATATAGTGTGCTCTTTGTACTCTACGCGCAGTGCGTCACGCATCTTGATGAAGTAGTCCTTAGTGTATTCACTTTGTAAAAATTCTTCCCAATCGCTATTAATGATCATGTCTTTTCATTTCCTTATATCTTGCAAGCTCAATCTCATCTTCTACTTCAAGGTCTCTATAGTTTGCGAGGCCTTCCATATGATGAGTGAACTCATGTTTCAAAACGTGGTATATCATGTCCCTAATTATCTCTTCGGAACAATCTCCATACATCTTCATAAATGATCCGTAGTGGATGTATATAGCCTTGCCCATGGCAGATTTTTCATACTGACCTAAGATGAAGAGGTCATCATCGATTGCCTCGGGCGATATCTTTAAATCCTCTGAGACAACAACACCTAAGTTTAGATCTCTAAAGAAGACCTCGGGTAGTCTTTCGCAAGCCTGATCAACCCACTCAGTGAAGGTATCAATGTCCGGCATCATAGGAACTTCGCTCCATCATTAAAGTCTAGACCAGCTTTGAATATTTCAAGAACAAGATTAGCTGCCTTAAGAGCAATACACTCTTGTTCATTAGTGATTTCAACGTGCTTATCAGTAACGCCTGTACCGTAGTTACCAACAACGTTTAGTGAAGCATACTTAATGCCTAGCTCGTTCATTAGTATAACTTCAGGTGAGCCAGTCATGCCGACAACGTCACCACCTATGGACTTGTAAAATTTATTTTCAATCTTAGTCTCAAATTTTGGCCCTTCAGTAGTAACAAGGACACCACTAGTAAGTTTGCCATCGTATTTTTCTTCAAATAATCTATTCATCTCAAGAGAGTATGGCTCGTCCATCGATATAAACTTCACGCCCTTATCAAGTCCAGTGAAGAAAGTGTAGTCTCTCTTCTTAGTAAAGTCTAAGAAGTCAATCGCCATGACTATACTAAGGGGTTCTATGTCCTCTCTAAGTGAGCCAACTGAGTTGATGGCGTAGGCATACTTCACACCTAAGTCCTTCATCGCCTTGACATTGCATCTGTAGTTTATAAAGGTAGGTGGTACAGAGTAGTTTAGTCCATGTCTTGGCACGAAGATGGTATCTTCATTAAGAACATTGTACTCACAAATTCCATATTCATTTTCTATTTTCTTTGTTTCTATGCTCTTCATAGTCTTAAGAGCCGTTCCACCAATTATTGCGTATTTAAACATATTTACCTCCTTGAGCACAGTATGAGACCGAAGACCTTGTCGAAGCCTGCGTCCTTCATAACGCGTGCCGAGTCCTTCATAGTCGTTCCTGTAGTTATTATATCATCGATTATAAGCACATTGCCATGCGCATCTGTGCCTTTCTTAAATATTCCTTGCATGTGAGACCTTTCAGCGTAGCTAAGCTTATGCATATCATGTACTTGCAGCTTCTCATAAGTGTATAGTTTAAGACCCATATCCTTAGCAATGACTTTTACAATCTCACCCATGTGGTCGAAGTCTTTCTTTCTTAGCTTTTCTTTGTTCATAGGCACGCTTGCAATGTAGTCGATAGTGTTGTCCTTTAAAATATTTTTGATCTCTTCTTCGTAAAGGTAGGCGAAGGCAGAGATGTATTTCTTTTGCATTCCAAACTTATAGTTGAAGAGGTGCTCTCTAAAAAAGTCGTTGTAGTAGACTATGGAGTAGAGCTCATCAAAGCCATCAATAAAGAATGCCTTGCGTATTATATCAATGTTAGAGCCGCAGCTAGAGCAGTAAGCTAGCTTTCTATCGAGCTCTTCATTACAAAATGGACAGCTTTTCATTTGAAGACCCTCTTTAGATCACGAATTCTTTTCTCTAAGCTTGTGTACCTCTGCATGATGAAGTTGTTATCAATCATAAGCTTTAAGTACTTTTCTCTTCCAACTAAGATGAGAAGCTTCTTTGCTCTCGTTATGGCTGTGTAGAGAAGGTTTCTTGTTAAGAGCTTTTCATTGGCATAGGTGATAGGCATGATGACACAGTCGAACTCACTACCTTGCGACTTATGAACTGTAAGCGCGTAGCTAAGAGATAGCTCGCCAAGTAGTGAAAAGTCATAAGTAGCACTCTTGCCATCATCAAAGTCTATGTCAATGGTCTCGCTATCTTTGTCAAGGCTAGTAATGATACCTGTGTCACCGTTGAAGACACCTTTTACTTCTTCATACTTGCCACCTTTATACTCATGCGAAATTATATCGTAGTTGTTCTTCATCTGTATGACCTTGTCACCAACACGAAACTCCTTACCCATAGCTCTGACAGTTTCATTATCGGCTCGAGAGTTAAGTAGGTTTTGCAGCATGTAGTTAAGATTAACTGTACCGAGCTTGCCTTTTTTAGTTGGAGTAAGTATCTGCACATCTTTGAATGGATCAAGGCCAAAGTAGTTTATAAGCCTTTCGTTTAATAGGTCAAGTATCTCATCAAGTATGTCGTCATCTGAGTCCTTGCTTATGAAGAAGAAGTCGCTGTTCTTCTTATTCACTTCAGGCATCCTGCCCATGCGTATCTCTTGCGAGTTGATAGCTATCATACTGTTTTCGCTTTGCCTATAGATATGGTCTAGTTCAGTTGTTTCAACCTGCTTAGACTTGATTAAGTCCTCTAAGACATTGCCAGCGCCAACACTAGGCAGCTGATCCTTGTCGCCTAAGAGTAGGAGAGTCTTACCCGGCTCTATAGCTGCTAAGAGCTCGCTAAAGAGTAGGGTGTCCATCATAGATACCTCATCCACGATGATGAAGTCCGCTTCGATCTCCTCAGAGCTTTCGAAGAAGTCCGCTCCATCGATAGGGGCGATGTTAAGTAGTCTATGTAGAGTCATAGCTGCCTCGCCAGTTTTTTCTTCCATGCGCTTAGCTGCCTTGCCAGTCGGTGCAGCAAGTGCGAAGGATACATCAAAGTTCTTAAGTATAGTTATGATTGCTTCAATGATGGACGTCTTGCCAGTACCAGGGCCACCTGTGATGATGGATATATTATTGACAAAGGCTTTCTTGATAGCAAGCTTTTGCTTTGTATCGAAGACTATATCATTGTCATCCTCGTATTTATTAATCAGGTCTTCACAGTCGAAGATAGTAATGCCTTGCGAAGCATTCTTGATGTCGTAGAGCCTCTTTGCACACTCAATCTCTTTCTCGTAGTATATGCTAAGGTAGACATTGTATATGGAGCCGCGCTCTTTCTTAACAGCAATGACGCCCCCTGTTGCAAGCTCCTTGATGGCGAGATTGAACTTATCTTCATCCATCGTCATAAGAAACTTTAGCTCCTCATACAGTCTGTCCTTCGGTATGTAGGTTGAGCCTTGTGCAAGGTAGATGTTAAGTAAGTAGATGATGGCGGCCTTTAGTCTCTCAAGACCATTGGCATTGACTCCTTCTTCAAGAGCAATCTTATCAGCAGTCTTAAAGCCTATGCCTATCTTGTCATAGATAAGTCTGTATGGATTTGTCTTCAATATGTTTATGGCCTCGTCATTATAAATATTGTAGATTTTTAACAAAGTAGCAGTAGGTAAGTTATACTTAGCAAGCTTTTGCAAGATCTCCTCACGCTCTTTGTTTGACTTTATGTACTCTTTTATATCTTCAAGCGCTTTCTTACCTATGCCTCTTACTTGAAGTAGTTTATCTGTTTCGTTGAAAATTACTTTAATAGAATCAAGGCCGAAGAGGTCTATAATCTCTTCGGCTCTTTTTTCACCAATTTTAGGAATGCCACTTTTAATCAAGTAGCTCCTAATAGATTCAATTGTATCTCTTTCTTTAAAATTAAGCTTAGTAAAGCTTAATTGCTCGCCATATTTGTCGTGGAAGACAAGTTCGCCCTCAAGCTCAACATAGTCGTGCTCCTTAACAGTCAGAGCAGTACCCACACAAGTAATAAGCTCACCATCAGAGTTAACTTGCATAACAGTGTAAGCATTCAAATCATTTCTATATACAATTTTAATTACTTCACCGTCTATAATCATATTAACTCCTTTAATAAATTAATTATTCTTCTTCAGTATTTTCTTCGTTTGAATTGTTATCTTCTTTTAATGAATTCTCGATAAGTTCTTTTTCTTCTTTGCTTATAAGTCTTGTTCCTGTGCTTGACATCTTAGGTATATTGTTGATTTTGTCTCTAAGTGCATTAAACTTCTCGTTTGTCTCCTTAAGTATGTCCGTAAATTTATCGTCGATAGTCTTTGCCATATTATCACTTCCTTAATCTGTATTTGCCCTTTACACCTAGTGAGTAAAGAAGCTTTGTCAGTAGAAACGCAATGAATGCTGTGATTGCATTTACTGGTATGAAAAAGCTCCTTAGAACCAGGTACATGGCTTGATTTATCATATTAAATATAAAATATTTCTCTGTGAATAGTTCTGCCTTTATGTAGAACTTAGCTAGTATTAGCGATATTAAAAATATTATCGTGCCTATAAAAATGATTAAGTTGTACGACTTTAAAGTCTTTCTCATCCTATACCTCGTATTTACCAAGTAGCCTGATAAGTAGAAGAGGATCAGTATTATCAGTGAGTAGATAATCATCACGCCTCTTTGTATGATGGGGCTAGTGAGTTTCTTCAGTGAGAGCATCATAAATACAGATAAAACTGTGATTAGGATGTATGAAAGCACCGCTTTTATAGTGTTCTTAAGCATTTTATTTCGTTGCTCCTAAAGACTTTGAGTAGTGCTTAAGGCCATCTGTGTAGAACTCAGTGTTGTCGAAGTTTATCCATAAAGCTTCTGTATCAGGGAAGTCCTTCAAAGCCTCTACACCTTCTTCGTATGTCATAGTGAACAGTAGAGTAGATAGGAAGTCAGCTATGCCTGAGTCCTTGGTAATAACAGTTACCGCTCTAAAGTTTCTTGCACTCGATAGAGTTCTTGTATCTATGATGTGATTGTACTTAACATTGTCAAGACCGTAGAAATATCTTTGGTAGTCGCCAGAAGTAACTATAGACTTGTCCATAGTGTATAGTATGTCATAGATACCTGAGTCGCCATCTTTCATCTCTGAAGCAGAGTAGGGGTTCTCAACACCGATGGTCCACTTTTTATTAGTCTCGCCGTTAGGATGACCTATGGTCTTAACATTGCCACCGGCACTTATAACAACTGAGTCAAAGCCTTCACTTTTAAGCTCGTTACATATAAGCTCAACAGCATAACCCTTAGCAACAGAACCTAAGTTTAGCTTAGTGCGTTCATCTGTTATATAAACTGTGTTTTCTTCTTTATCTATGATGATATTGTTTAAAGACGCATATTTCGCTCTCTCTTTAAGTTCATCGATATTAGGAGTAGCAGCCTTGAACTCTTCATTATTGAACGCTTCATTCATACTCTTCTCCCAAAGTTCGATTATAGCACCAAAAGCAATATTGACACGCGAGTCATACTTAAGACCAAGAGTCTTTGATTGCGATATAAGATCTATAAGCGCCTTATCAACTTTAACCTTTTCCTTGCCAGCCATCTTGTTGATGGTGTAGACATTGTTCACGCCCTCATGCTCTTTGTGACAATCGAATAAGTTGTCGTAGTGTTTTAATTTTTCAGAAAGCATTTTATCAAATTTATCAGCTTCGTCCTTAGTATAGAAGTAGCCAGTTGCCTTAACCAAAGTATCGAAGCTGTCGAAGTAGTCGAAAGTAAACTTCATTCTTAACTTTGGCTTGCAAGATGCTAGCACAGAAACTAATAAAACTAGCGTTAGGAATAATGATATTTTTCTCTTATTCATCGTTTCACCTCTAAGTATATAATACAACATAAAGTGCGATTTTTCAAGCTTTAATTAAGTCCGTTCACGCTGCCAAGCACTAGAGCCGTATCAATCTTCTTCTCATGAACAAAGTCATTAATCTTTTGATTGAAGAAGCGCTTGTCAATCATGTATATAGTTTTGTACTCGTTTGTAAAGAGACTTGCTACGGCATTAGCAAAAGAGTCTTTTATAATAAGAAGGCTCTTAGTAGATGAAGGATTTCCTTCTATCTCAACAAGACCATAGTTGCCACTAAAGAGTGCCTTGTACTTATCCTTGTTCTTGAACTCGTCTCTATCAAGAACCTTTATGTCCTTGCCGTCGCCCTTGACCTTGATACTCTCATAGTTCTTTGGAAGGTAGAATAGTATCTCATCCACAGCACTATTGTAGTACGAAGACTTCGAATCAAGCGAGCCTCTAAAGTTTTCACAAGTAACCTTGTGGGTATCTTTCATCTCTTCAAGGCCCATCGCGCTAGCTATCTCTTGGTAGGCAAGGTAGGCACCTTCACGCCAATGGTGATCAGATTTGTAGAAGATGTACTCGTCCTTGTGAGCCATAAGTAGGCTATATAAGTCAATGTAAGTAGCGTTAATTTCATTTTTGTATCTATCAAGAACCATTCTTTCGTCACTAAAGAGAGCACCCTTAGGAAGCTTATCTCTATATATCTCGCCTTTGTCAGGACTGATTGCGATGTATTTATCCTTAACATCGACTTCGTTTAGATACTTTATAAACTTTTCGACTTTTTTCTCGTCGTAGATATATTTTTCGTAATAGTTTTTATCCGTTCCTATATAGACACCGTTGAACTCTCTTTTGCCAAGAGCGTAGTCAAGCCTTGATCTCGCACCAACAAGTTCATCCTTGAAGATGAATTGATCCTTTAAATAGCTTTCAAACTTCTTAGTAAAGTCACCACTTTTTAGCGAAAAGAAGGAGAACTTTGGAAGCTCTTCTAAAACTCTATTTTCATTTTGACTAAAACTTCTGTCTTTACTAATCACGTTTGCAATTAAGACCGCAGATATAAAGACGAAGAATAAAATTTTAAGTAGTTTATCTTTCATACTCATCACCTAAAATCTAAAGTATAAGAATGGGTTGTAGGACTCGCTAATTAGCGACATAGTTACAATGATTAGCAAGGCGAATAAAAATGCGATTTCTAAGTAAGTAGTCTTTCTCTCTTTGTCTATAAGCTTCTTACAAGCGCCGAAAGATAGAGCAGTACCTACTATTATATAGAAGCCATACTCCTTTAAGTAGAAAAGAGTCTCAGATGAAGCAAAGTTTTTGAAGTTAAACATCGCTTTTAAGAATGGTCCTATATCAGATACTTTAAATTCGAATATAACCCAGCCTATAATTATGAATATTAGAGCATATATATGCCTTATGAAGCCTGGCGCCTTATCAAGAGCCTTAGCAATAAGAAATTTTTCTATTACAAGGAGAGTGAAGTAGTATAGTCCCCATAGTATGAAGTTAAAGTCTGCTCCATGCCAAAAACCTGTTAAGAACCAAGTGATGAAGAGGTTAAAAATTTGTCTAGCAAGCTTCACTCTATTGCCACCAAGAGGTATATAGACGTAGTTTCTAAACCATAAGGACAGACTCATGTGCCAACGTCTCCAAAACTCAGTTATCGACTTTGAGATGTAAGGGAAGTTAAAGTTTTCTAAGAAGTCAAAGCCAAGCATGCGACCTAAGCCTATCGCCATGTCGGAGTAGCCACTGAAGTCAAAGTAGATCTGAAGAGTAAAAGCGATGATGCCAAGCCACGCCATTGATGCAGGCAGTGTTATTATTTCTTTCGCAAGTATTAATTTATATAGCTCACCAAGCTTGTTCGCAATCAAGACCTTCTTCGCAAGACCATAAACAAATCTTTTGATACCATAGGCGACGGACTTGTCAGAGAAGTCTCTATTCTTCAATTGATTAAAGATATCGATGTACCTAACTATAGGTCCAGCAACTAGCTGAGGGAACATCGCAACATATGCACTGTAGTCGAAGAAGCTCTTCGATGCTTCAACCTCGCCTCTATATACATCTATGGTATAGCTTAATGTTTGGAAAGTGTAGAAGGATATACCAAGAGGAAGACTCAATGTGCTTGCGCTGATGTTTAGATTAAATAGATAGTTTAAGTTATCAATCACAAAGTTGTAGTACTTAAAGAAAAAAAGCAGACCAATATTGACGATAACACTCAATATAAGGACTGCTTTACGTTTCCATTCAACTTTAAATTTATCTAATAGTCTTCCGTTGCAATAATCAAATACACTGGAAAAAAGCATTATCCCTACATATATCGGCTCGCCCCACGCATAAAATATGAGCGAGAGTATAAAGAGCGTGAAGTTCTTTATCTTGTCTGGCGATATATAGTATAGAAATAATGCAATTGGTAAGAATACGTATAAGAATAAAAGTGATGAGAATACCATTATTTAAAAAGCGAAGCTAAAGCCTTTTTAACTTCGTCCGACTTATCAGAAATTACGAGTACGATAGTCTTGCCATGTTCTTCATATACACTGTCTTCAACAAGCTTTGCTTGATCAGGAGCGTAGTCTTTGTATATTTTTATAAGATTTTCTTTGTATGCGTCGATTTTATCTTTAAATTCACTTGCATCCTTTGCATCTTTAAGTCTTAGTAGCAAAACGGCATTAGTATTAAGGTTAGTTTGAGGACCATACATCTCATAAGCTTCAACCTTATCAGTATCAAAGTCAAAAGTATCCTTTAAATAAGAACCTTCTTCTTCCTTTGAAAAGTTTGAGAAGTCAATAGTCTCCTTAAGCTTGTCCTTAATGCTGTCAAGGCTTACATCTTTACTTGAGCATCCCACCATAAAAACTAAAATTGCAACACTTACAAATAGCAATAACTTTTTCATAATCAACCTACCTTTAATTGTGTATATTTTTAACTTCATTTAACCATACCTTGTGGAAGCTGCTCTTTAGATGCATGCCGTCTGGTTCAAAGTAGTCTTGGTTCTCATCCAATAGGTAAGAGAAGTCCAAGTAAGTCAGACCTCGCTCACTAGCGATAGACTTAACAACCTTGTTAAATGAGTTTATCTTCATATTATTAACCCTTGCGTCTTCCTTGGTATCCAAAGCCTTGCTTACAGGGAATATACCTTGTAAGTATATATTAGAGTTTGGAAATTTTTCTTGTAGAGCACTAAGCATAGCCTCATACCTTTGTTTAAACTTTTCTTCACTCTTAACAAAGACAGAGTCATTTAATCCCATCATCAAGTAAATGTTCTTAGGAACTATATTGAAGTTTTCATTGGGAAGAAGCTTTCTAAGAGTATCCGTATTTAGACCAATCTTAGAAAAAACATTGTCATCAAACAAGAACTTGTAGTACTTAAGCTCCTCAGTGATTGAGTCACCAATGAAGAGGTCGTCCTTAAAGTAATCCTTGTAAACGGATATAGGAACAGTGTTTACAGATGACTTAGATACCTTAATCTTTTTAAAGTCATCAGCTTTAATTTCTCCACCTTCCTTAGGAAGTTTTGCGAGCTCTTCCTCTTGAATCTTCTTTCTGTATGCAAGAAGCTCCTTTTCTCTTATATCAAAATTATAGTTATAGATTTCTTTGTCAATCAAATCATTAACAATGTTCGTTTGCTTAATTCCATCAAAAATTTCATCTACATTAATATTTTCTTTGTCTTTATTTAAATTATATCTATTATGTAAAAAATAAATTATGCCTATTAAGATAAGAATAAAAATTGCTCCTGAGATAAATTTTCTTCTCTTTCTAGTTTTTTTTCTATATACAAAATTGTCTTTCATATTACACTCCCATTTATTTCGAAATCATTTTTATGAAACAAAATTATATAATTTCATTTTTTTGAAACAATTTTAATCATAAAAAAATGATATTAGTGCGAAATATCTCTTTTCATATTATATAATGTAAATGTAGAAAATTCAATACTCTTTGCCTAAATTGTCAGAAAATAATATGAAAAGTTCGTAACAAATCGTAACATTTGCGTCATAATTTAATTAAAAAACTTTAACTAGACATTCATAATAAATTTTGTTACAATAGGACTTGTTAATTAGGAGGGACAAAATGAATAGGAAAAAAATTATAATTACATTTTTACTATTGTTTGTTTTTCTTTGTGGATATTTTTTAAATAGTACTGGCACTATGGCGCAAAGGGAAGATGACAAAAACCAAGACAATAATCAAGAAGATATAGATATTGTTGTTAACTACAGTGAAGATGACATGATCAACAGAAATGATGACGTAATCGATGACTTAAACGAGCTAGTTTTAGTTATGGAAGAAGAGAAGAATCTTACATATAATGTATATGAAAAAACAAACTTAAGTGTAGAAGAGTTTAATAAAGTTCTAGCTAAGACAGGCTTAGCTGGTCAAGGCGAAAGCTTCAAAGCACTAGAAGACACATATGGAGTCAACGGCATATTTGCCATCGCTGTTTCAATCGCAGAGGCAGGTTGGGACGGTAGACAAGCAAACACAAACAACTTCTACGGTATGAAAGGTTCAAACGGCTACTTAAAATTCTCCTCAGCAAAAGAAAACATACTTTACTTTGGAGAGATGATCACAAAGAGCACATACAAAGGAAAAACATTGCAAACAATAGCAAAAATATATTGCCCACCACGTCATAAGAAGTGGCACTCAGATGTACTTTGGCTGATGGGTAAGTTAATCGAAAAACTTAATTAATAGTAAAATGTAATTGATAAGCTTGCAGATATGCAAGCTTATTTTTTATGTTCACAGTAAAAACATATCATGTATGATAAAAAATATATAGAAAGATCAAATTCATAGTAAAAACAAAAATTTAAACAAAAAACACCTCTTTTTCTTGCATTTTAAAAAATTCTTTCATTACACCTAAAATTCTTGCAATAATTATTAGATTTCATAAAACTATACACAAAAACAAAATAAACTATGTTCATATTTAAAAATATGAACATGTTTGGAAATGATAGAACAAAATATAATTTTAAATAAAACTAGAAATATTTATAAGCATATTGTATAATTA
>CAMYBS010000020.1 GCA_947254025.1 uncultured Clostridia bacterium | reverse complement strand
ACTGCTGCCTCTTTCATGTTCGGTGTGATGAGGCTCACTCTGTTAAAGATCTGCTCTTTGATGTAGGCAAGTGTTTCTGCGTCTGTATAGATGTGGCCAAACTTGGATGCGATGACTGGATCTAGGACTATGGGCACGCCTTCAAAGAACTTATCGATTGCGTCTCTTACTGCCTTTGCCTGATTAATGTTTGAGATGAGGCCGACTTTAACGCAGCCGATGTGGAAGTCTTCGCTCGCTGCCTTAATCTGATCGTAGACCATGGACGAGGAGAGTGCAAGTCTTGAGATGCACCTTTGTGTGTTCTGGCTCGTTACTGTTGTCGTTGCGACTGTGCAGTAGGTATTTAGTTTTATCGCTGTCTTGACGTCGGCTTCCACGCCTCTAAGTGCGCTTGAGTCTGAAGCTGATATGGACAAGATGACTGGCTTTTCTTTTAGCATAAGTACTCTCCTTTATTAAGACGATTTTATTATATGTGTGGCATTTTGTCAAGCTCCACATATTTTGCGATGTAGTAGTACTTTTCAAGTATTTCGTAGTCTTTTACTCTATATGAAATGTTTGCCAAATCTAGCTCTACTTCTACAATGTCCCCCACATTATAATTTTTATTCACCTTGTTTATGGTCTTAATGTCTTTGTACTTATCAAGGTTTTTATACTTTATGTGAAGTGTGTAAACGTCCATCAGTCTTTGATTTTGTGTCTTTTTTATCTTAAACTCATCTACATCGTCCCAGCTAATGCTGATGGGTTTATATTTGGAGAATTTGTCTACAAAGACGTTCTCTTTTAAAACCAGAGCCTCCTCTCTAAATATAAGGAGGATGACGTTTTTGAGTGCATTCAAAACCATAAACACGAAGAAAAAGAAGAAGAGGACTATAATCCATTGAAATATGCCGCCTTTTTCGACTAGGCTTCCTAGGATTGCAAAGCCGATGGTAAAGGCTGGAAAGACTGCAAATACAAAGAGCAGCAGCCTTTTAAAATAATGCAGAACAGAAAAGTTTATACTAAGTTCTTCCATAATATCACCCCAGATATAATATCACCTGATTGTTAATAAAACGTAAAAAGCTCTCCAAGTTTATCTCAAAGAGCTATCATCTTAATGTTCTTTATTAAGCATGTCGTTTTTGATGTTCCAAAGCTTTTTGCTAAGGTCGACGTAGTACTCGTGTGGGTTTTCAAGTCTCTTGACTTCTTCCCAAAGCTTATCTACTTCATCTAGTGAGTACTTTTGAATCTCGTCTATGGATTTGGTGTTATACACTAGCCTTCCCTTGTCAAAGATTTTCTTTAGTAGCGGCTTAGCTGTATAGTTTGTAAGTTTTTTCTTCTTCCATGTGTACAATGGGTGGAAGATCTCGATCTCTTTTGTAAAGTCGATGTCCTCATCGTGTGTTGTAACAAGGTCTGCAATCGCCTTGCCTGTCTCGTTGTCGTAGAGTCTATATAGCTTTTTAAAGCCTGGTGTTGTGATCTTCTCTACATCGCCACTGATTTTGATCTTGTAAATTTCTTTACCGTCCTTGAATGTGGATACTAGTTTATACACTCCGCCAAAGACTGGCTCGCTTCTGGATGTGATGAGTCTTTCTCCAACTCCAAAGCCATCGATCTTTGCGCCTTGACCAAGTAGGTCCTTGATTACGTACTCATCTAGTGAGTTTGATACCATAATCTTGACATTAGGGTAGCCAGCCTCGTCAAGCATGACTCTCGCCTTCTTCGATAGGTAGGCAAGGTCTCCTGAGTCTATCCTGATTCCGACTCCCTCATGACCCTTTGCGCGTAGTTCGTCAAAGACTTTGATCGCGTTTGGTATGCCTTCTTCCAGTGTGTTGTACGTGTCAACTAGCAAGACGCAGGAGTCTGGGTAGACTTTTGCGTAGGCTCTGAAGGCTTCAAGCTCTGTATCAAACATCTGTACCCACGAGTGTGCCATGGTGCCTGTCGCAGGTACACCGAAGAACTTGTCTGTAAGTGTGTTTGCTGTTGCCTTGGCTCCACCTATGTAGGCGGCTCTTGCACCAAGTATCGCAGCCTCACTACCTTGTGCACGACGCGAACCAAATTCTGAGATGGCTCTACCTTTTGCGACTCTCACTATCCTACTTGCCTTAGTAGCAATAAGTGATTGGTAGTTTATAGTAAGAAGTATCATTGTCTCCATGATCTGTGCTTCCTTTATAGGCCCCTTCACTATGATGATGGGCTCCTTAGGAAAGACCGGCGTGCCTTCTTCAACTGCCCACACGTCGCATGTGAACTTAAAGTTCTTTAGAAAGCTTAAGAAGTCTTCTGAGAATATCTTCTTGCTTTTAAAGTATTGGATGTCCTCGTCTGTGAACTTAAGTTTTTGGATGTAGTCGATGACCTGTTCAAGTCCCGCTGCGATGGCAAAGCCGCCATTGTCCGGTACTTTTCTAAAGAACATATCAAAGACTGCCTCGGTATCTTCTACGCCATTTTGAATGTAGCCGTTTGCCATGGTGAACTCGTAGTAGTCCGCAAGCATCGACAAGTTTATGCTTTTATTTATATCTTCCATCTAATTATTCCTCCCAAAGCTCCTTCAATCTACCTTCGAGCTTGTACCTTACATGCTTTAGCTCGCCTGTGTTGCGTGATGATGTGATGAGCATAAGCTTTCTAAGTTTCTCTGAGAAGCTATTTAGGTACTCTGAGCTCGCCTCGTATGAGCCGTGGTAGACGTACTTTAATAGCTCGCCACCAAGTGCAACGACGTCGGCACCTATAACGTAGGCTCTGAATGCATCCATCGCCGTTCTAATGCCGCCTGAGGCAATGAGTGTGAACTTGTACTTCTTCTTGAGCTCTCTTGCATATAGTATAGAGAGCGCTGTTGGTGTACCAAAGTCGAAGATGTCTGAGAAGTCTTCTCTAGCATTGGCCATGGACTCGATTCTGGCAAAGTTTGTGCCGCCTGCTCCTGAGATATCGATGTACTTGACACCGAGACTCAAAAGCGCCTCGATGTTTCTTTGATTCATGCCAACACCGCATTCTTTAACAATAACTGGCAGCTTAAAGTACTTAAGTGCCGCCTCGATGTTCTTCATATAATTAGTAAAGTCTCTGTCTCCTTCTTCGTTTACGAGCTCTTGAAAAGCGTTTAGATGTAGGCAGATGGCGTTGGCCCCTATAAGTTCAACAGCCTTTTTCATTACATCTAAATCGTTATTGGCTCCAACGTTTGCTATGAGGTAGCCGTCTTTGTTTACCTCGCGTGCAATGGTGAAGGTGTCGGGAAACTTTTTATCCACAACAGCTATCTTCTCGCTTCCAAGCATCATAGGTATATTGAAGTCTTTTGCGAGTCTGGCAAGGATCTCGTTTATCCTAAGTGCCTTTTCGGTGCCGCCAGTCATCGCATTTATGTAAAAAGGACGAGAAAAGTTTCTGTTGAAGAACTTCTTTTCAAGTCGTACCTCGTCTATGGAAAGCTCAGGAAGTGCGTTGTTGTCTATGAAGACATCTGAAAGAAGCGTAGTAGTCTTGCCATCTTCAACTCTAAGAAAGTTGGTGATGTGAAGCTCTTTTGCTTTCTCCTTGTAATCAATCTTTTTCATAGTTCCTCCTAGATTTCTATATAGTCTTGTATATTAAGTTTTTTGTCTATATTAAGTGTCCTTAAGCTCCTAAGGTAAGTGTCCTTGCCCTTTGTTGTATAGATCTTAAAGTCGCCTTTGCTAAGATTAGTCATGTCAAAGCTCTTTGCAAGAAGCTCTGCAGGCTTTATAAAGCTAAGCTCTGGCATAAGGTCTTTGAATACACTGTCAATGAACTCGTAGTGTGTGCATCCTAAGATAAGTGTCTTGTAGTCCCCACTATCAATACACTTCTTGTACTCAGAAAGCTCGTCTTCGATGATGTCCCTGTTATCATCAAAGTTTTCGATAAGAGCTGCAAGTGATGCGCTCGCCATCTCTAAAAGATCAGTGGCACCAATCTCCTTAAGCCTTTTGTCATACTCTTTAGAAGCGATGGTAAACTTTGTAGCAAGTATCGCCATCTTCTTAAGTCCTAAGTTCTTTACCTCGTCTATGGCAGGCGTAACTATGTTGTAGAGCTTGATCTTGTGTGTGTAGTTTGTATTAAGTATAGCACTACTCATAGTGTTGCAAGCGACAAGGCAGTCTGTGACGCCCTTTTCGTATAAGAAGTCTAAAATATTTTCCATGCAGGAAAGAATTTCATCACGGCTCATATTGCCATAAGGCACTCTTAGGTTGTCCCCAAAGTAATTTATTTCAATCTCTTTATTAAGCTTAAGGAGCTCACGAACAACGGATAAGCCCCCTATACCTGAATCAATAACTGCTAATTTCTTCATATCACATGTCCACACGATTGTCTATCGCCTTTCTGATGGTTTCTGCGTCGTAGTAGCTAAGGTCTGCGCCCATAGGAACGCCGGTACCTATCCTAGTTACCTTGACAGTCTTGTCAGGGATGTTCTCCTTGATGTAGTTTGCTGTCGCCGTGCCTGCAACGTCTGGATCAGTTGCAATGATGAGTTCCTTTACACTGCCGTCTAACCTTTGGAAGAGCTCGGGAATGTTTATCTCCTCAGGTCCTACGCCCTCAAGCATGTTGATGGTGCCGCCTAAGACGTGATAAAGTCCGTTGTAGCCGCCTTCTCTGTCAAGGCGCATAACGTTCTCTTCCTTTTCTACTACTAATATGGTAGAGTGGTCTCTCTCACCACCTGCGCAAATTTCGCATACGTCTGCCTCGCTATAGTTACAGCAGATTTTGCATCTATGAGTAGAGTTAAGGGTCTCTTCTATGTCCCTTGCAAGACTCATAGCCTTATCTTTGTTATTCAAAAGGTAGTAGGCGAACTTTATAGACGACTTCGAACCGAATTGCGGAAACGACTCTAAGTTTTTTACTAGCTTATCTAGCTTATCCATTATAGTCCTGGAATACCTAGGCCGCCAGTTAGCTTACCCATCTCAGTGTTCATAAGGTCATCAGCCTTAGCGATGGCTTCGTTCACTGCAACCATGATTAAGTCTTCTAGCATTTCAACGTCGTCTTTATCAACAACTTCTGGATCTATGGTGATCGCTGTGATCTCTTTTTTGCCTGTGATCTCGACCTTAACCATGCCCTTATCTACTTCTAGGGTAGTAGCCTCGATCTCCTCTTGCTTCTTTTGCATGTTTTCTTGTGCCTTTTTTAGCTGCTTCATCATGTTATTCATGTTGCCGCCCATTTGTGGGAATCCTCTTCTCATAATTACCTCCTACTTAATTATAAGCTTGCCGCCCAAGAACTCTTTTAAATCCTCTCTGAGTTTGAGAGTCTTCTTCTCTTGGTCGGAGCTTTCAACTTTTATATCAATAATATCACTAAAGTATTTGTTGAGTGTTTCAAGTATCATGTCCTTGTTCATCTTGATAAGCGAAACGTTTGTGTCAACTGCTACGTCTCTTGTCTTTTTTAAAACAAGGACTCCGGATAGAACTTTTACGTACTCAAAGTCTGTGAATATGGCCTTCAGTACGCGCATAGCCTCGTCTTTTAAGAAGGCTTCGTAGAGTGAGTTCATCTTTTCGTAGTCCTCTTCTACTTCTTCTGCTTCCTCAGAGTTTTCATCTGGGGCTATGGCCTCATCCTCTTTCGCTTCGTCAAAATTTTCTTCTGTGTTTTGTTTTTCTTCTATATCTTGTTTTTCTTCTGTATTTTGTTTTTCTTCTATGTTTTGTTTTTCTTCTATGTTTTGTTTTTCTGCTATATTTTGTTTTTTATCTATATCTTGATTTTCTGCCGCCTTTTCTTCGCGTGCTTTCTCTTGATTTTTTGTCTCTGGCTTAGCTTCTTCCTCTGGAGCTGCAAAGTAGAAACCTTCATCTTCGTAGTCAACCATGCCCATCTCTAAGCTAGCTAAGTCATCAAAAGAGTCATCTTGATTAGCCTTATCTGGTTTTGCCGAAGTGGCTGCGCCATTACAATTAACACCGGCTTCACTCGCAGGATGCGCTAAGTTAGTAACTGTGACGCTCCTATCAAAATTCATCTTCATCACTTCGCTGTCAAGGCTCATAACCTTAAGGCCTGCCATCTCGACGAAGATCCTCTTTTCCTTAACGAACTTCATCCTTTCAAGGTAGTCCATGTAGATGTCGATGGCGTTTATGATGTCCATAAGCTTGATGTCGAAAGTGAAATTGTACTTAGAAAGTTTATTTACTTTGTCGTATAAAATCTCTCTAAGTGCTTTAATTATGCCGTCTACTATCATCGCTTCGTCCTTGCCATCAATAAAGAGCTTGTCTAAGTTGGCATAATACTTTTCAAGATTGCGCGTGAACAAGGCCTCAGCTATGCCTATGGAGTAGGACTCATCAAGTAGTCCCAAGGCTTTAAGTACGCTCTCCTTCGTAAGTGTGTCTGAGTAGCTGATTGTGCTCTCAAGCATGGATAAAGCGTCTCTCATTGAGCCTGCACCTGCTCTAGCAACTGCTTCTACGGCTTCGTCTTCGTATTTTTTGCCAATAATCTCTAGCACTCGCTTAAGGTTCTTCGCGATGAGCTCCTCGTCTATCCTCTTAAAGTCGAAGCGCTGAACACGGGAGATGATGGTTTTAGGTATCCTCTCGGGCTCTGTTGTCGCAAGTATGAAGATTAAGTGCTTCGGTGGCTCCTCAAGTATCTTTAAAAGTGCGTTGAAGGCGCCCTTTGATAGCATGTGCACCTCGTCTATGATGTAGACTTTGTACTTTAGCTTATTCGGTAGGTAGATGGCTTTGTCGCGCAGCTCGCGTATATTGTCAACGGAGTTGTTTGATGCAGCGTCTAGCTCTATGATGTCGACTGCCTTGCCGCTCATTGCCTCAAGACAGTTCTCGCACTCGTTGCACGGCTCGGCATCATGCGCGTTAAGGCAGTTAATTGATCTTGCAAAGACTTTCGCAAGCGAGGTCTTACCAGTACCACGCGTGCCGGTAAATAGGTAGGCGTGAGATAGTCTACTTAGCATTATTTGATTTTTAAGTATGGTTGTGATGTGGTCTTGACCGATGATTTCGTTAAAAGTCTTGGGTCTAAACCTTCTGTATAAAGCTTCGCTCATCCCTTGCCTCCTTTATATACAGTTATAAGTATTATATCACAAAAATATAAAAAAATAAAGACGTGAGTAGTCTTTACGAAGTGGCTAAAGCATAAACATGGGTGGGATATGAAAAAGGGCTCTCATATGAAAGCCCTATCTATTATTCAATAAACTTGTCTATAGCTCTTTTGTATCTTTCGTAGTTGCCATATGCTGAAGCACCAATTAAAGTATCAACAACATTGCCCTCGCTATCTATGATGAAGCTAGTAGGTAGACCTGTGATTAGTGTGTCTAGGAAGGCTTTAGCTTCTTGTGTAGAAACATAGTTTTTAAACTTAGCGTTTGCTTTGCCAAGTATGTTTTTTGCATCACTTATAGTTAAGTCTCTAATGTTCTTATCTGTGCTAGATGATGAGTCCATAAGCGGCTTTATATCTCTAACTATGCCGATGAAGCCTACCTTATCCTTGTAGTCTTCGCCAAGCTTAGCAAGCTCTGGCATCTCGTTTCTGCATGGACCGCAGAAAGTTCCCCAAACATTAACAAAGGTATAGTCGTGCTCAGAGAGTATATCAGCAATATTAATCTTATTGCCGTCGAAGTCTTCAAGGTCGAACTTAAGCTTGCACTCCTTCTTAAGCTTTTCAGACTTTATAATAACTGTTCTACTTTCTTCGTCATAGTCAAGTTTAAAGCCCACTAAGTCTGAGAAACTCCTTAGCTCGATGTAGTTACTGCCAGAGATAAGAGCTGATCTAAGCTTTCTTTCCTTGCCATCTACAACTAGATTCATATCTTGCATAGTAGCAGTGGCTTCTTTACTTGCTATAGGCTTTAAGTCACTTGCTAATTTTTTGTATGGTTTAGCTAGCTCAAGCTTAACAAGCCCTCTTTCTGAGTCGTAGCCAACATTGAACTGTGCCTTCTTGCCATTAAGTAAGGCTGCCATGTCACGAAGCTTTAGGTAGTTTTTACCGCCAATGATGTAGGCAGCGGCATTTATGCTCTTGCCGTTAAGTGTAAACTTTTGTGTGCTCATCACAGCCTTCTCTTTACTCGCCGCCATTGACATAGGCATAAGTGTCACTAGCATAAGTATTGCTAGTAGTAGTGAAATTTTCTTTTTCATTTTCTCCCTCCTGTATTATAAGTTTACTTAATTAAATTTTAGCATATATACGAAATATTTGCAACGAAAAAGGGCTCTCATATGAAAGCCGTTAATAGTCATTTAAATTGTATTCATAATTATACGGTCCAAACCTTTGGTGAATTTCAATCTTAAACACAGCTCCGTTCCACTCTGTTTCACAGGCATCACTGCCCAAGACATAACCTTGGTCGTTTGTGTAGAAATCGTCCTTAATCTTACGGATGAAAAATATGTTTTCTCTTTTATACATATCAAGTGTCGTACTAAATAAAAAGTTATATTCGCTTATAACGGCTGTGTTTTTACCATCGTCTGAAGTAAATTCGTAGTATTCATTGGAGCCAAAACCGATAAAAAGGCCTACACATGCCGTAAATAAAACTACTACCGCAATTATTAACGCAATTATTACTTTGACAAATAGTTTTTTATTTGTATTTAAAATGAGTGATAGAGCATAAATTATCCACGCTGCAGCTAGCAAGGTAAGACCGAAGCAAAGCCCTGGAAATGTTATGTGTATGAAGCCTAAGTTTACTGAAAAAATTAGTCCAGTGAGCTTAGTTATGATATAGATAAGTCCAGTGACTGCTAAGTATATCAGGCTTAGAAGTAGATTTCTTCGTATGACCTTGTCACCCAATCGCTCCTTGAAAATGTTTTTTATACTTTCCATCTTAGTTTAAAATCTCTACTTCATCTATACTCACATAAATCACTTTGAAAGCTCCCTAAATGCTTCATCGTATTCATTCATAATGTCTTCACTTATCTTTTCTGTATTATTTAGCTTTAAATTTAGTGGCAAAGCATTCTCTCTAATTGATTGCTTTACAAACAGGTTGATAGCTGTCGATACGTTTAGTCCAAGTTCATCAACTAAGTTTATAAATTTTTCCTTATCATTCTTATCCATCGATATTGTTAAATTACTTTTTGACATATTCTCACTTCCTCATGTATATTATACATCTATTACACATGTAAATCAAGTGTAAGTCTCAGTGCTTAGTCTAGAACTTCTACTTCATAAGCTGAATCGATGGTAATTAATGCGCTTGATGTCAGCTCTGTGTTGTGAGCTGTGCCGTCGAAGTAGACTGTGACTTTTTTGCCTTCAATATCTTTAGGATCAACCGGCTCTCTGTCCTTTTGAACGACTACATTATCAAGCTTTACTAAGACTGGATTTGGATACTCAGTATTTTTACCGAAAACATATTTGAACTCTCGAGGCACCTCAATATCTTTTATTCTAAGCATAGTAGCATCCTTTGTATCCTCGTCACAAACTACTTCTTCTACAGTTCCTGTAAAATTTGCAACATATTTTTTAGTTTCGCTCCAATTGTCTCCAGTCGAGAACAAAAGGTATTTGTCATCGTACTTAACAGTTAAAAAGCCCTCGTCAGAATATTGGTACTCGCACTTGTCAAAATTTGACTCGCCATCGTTCTTTGGAAACTCATTTGTAGGAACGACTTTGTCGATCTTGCCGTCCATGGTGCCGCAAGTAACTAGATTATTTAAACAGCCAGTATCCTTGTATAATTTGCCGTCAAGCATAACAGCTGGGATTAGAGCTCCCTCATCAGTTCTATCTGGCTCGTCTATTTCATTTGCTTCATTTGTTTCATTTGT
Organism: uncultured Clostridia bacterium; assembly: GCA_947254025.1. Taxonomy (GTDB): domain Bacteria; phylum Bacillota; class Clostridia; order Tissierellales; family Peptoniphilaceae; genus Fenollaria; species Fenollaria sporofastidiosus. The sequence goes on along the minus strand of CAMYBS010000020.1, from coordinate 10,091 downwards.
TTCGTTTGCTTCGCTTTTTTCCTTTGGCATCTCATTTGGCTTTTGACACGCAAAGGCACTTGTTAGCATTGCTAAAATCATTAATATAAGTAAAAACTTTTTCATATCATCACTTCCTTGTATATAGTATATCACAATAAAGCACACTGCGAAGGGATTTTCATTAATTGTTACTATTTTGTAAGAAATAAAATGGCCCATAGCACTGCCATGGACCAAATGTAAAAACTATTTTTCTAAAATCAAAACTCCTGAGCAAAAACTTATTTTTTCAAAAATTGCCTTTGGAAAGTCTTTCTTGAGGCTCTCATAAACAAGGTAGTGCTCGTCATCATCCCAATAATCTATCGACTCTTCTTTGCAAGATTCTAATGATGCAAGGTCCACAAAGCTAACGTCGCCAATAAAAATTTTACCACCATCATTAAGAAGGCTAAGTAAAGCCTTTAAAAAATCTTTTTTCTCAGAGTCAATTATGTGATGAAGTGAATATGTCGCGACTATCGCATCATATTTCTCACTTAATATCTCCTTGTCAATAGCTTTTGTGAAGTCGTCTTCATATAATTTTGCCTTTGGCATCTTTTTTTGTGCTATCTCAAGCATATTCTTGGAAAAGTCTTGACCGTGTATCTCAACGCCATCGTCATAAAGCTTCTTTGATAAAACTGCCGTTCCAAAGCCTATGTCAAGAACTTTTTTTGCCTTCATAGTTCTTACTGCGTTATAGATGTATGCAAGAACATCTTTATATCCAGCGAATGGATATTCGTCCCCACTCTCAGATATTTCAACAGTTTTGTCGTAATCCTGAGCCCACAAATCAAAACCAAATTTGTCTAGCATAAGTCCTCCTTATGTTTATTTTTTATAATTATATCATAATTTTAATCATAACTCGAAGAATTTCGGTGGGTTTCCACCTTTTTTCTTCGAGTCCATATAAGAGGCATAAAAAAAGTATGCACAACGTGGTACATACTTTAATAAATATCTTAGCCTTCTAATGCTGCGTCGATCTTTGCTTTGTCGTAGCCAAGGATCTTTTCATCACCTATAATTACAACTGGAACGCCTGTGAAGCCCATCTTCATCATTTCCATCCTAGCTTCTTTGTCTTCTGCGATGTTCTTTTCTGTGTATTTTAATCCTTTGCTGTCTAGGTAATCCTTCACCATGTGGCAGAATGAACAAGTTGTGCTTGTATAAACTGTAATGTCTTTCATAATAATATCCCTCCTTAAATTCTTTCACCCCATATATACCCACGGCTAATTCATTCTAAACAAAAAAGGAGTGACGGCTAATTCATTCTAAACAAAAAAGGAGTGAATTAACACTCCTTCTGAATATTTATTAATCGATGATTTTTCTTAGGTAGTCTCTGTTTAGTATCCTTATGTCCATACCATCTACGCTGATGGCTTTGTCTTCTGAGAACTTTTTCAGCTCTTGGTTAAGGCTCGGTCTGTTGACGCGTAGTATGTCTGAGAGCATAATTTGTGAGGATGGCATCTTGAGGTAGTCGACCTCTTCAAGGTGCAGTATCCAGTAGGCAAGTCTTTGCGAAACTTTTGAGTACTGTGTCGCTCTTATGACTAGCTTGTTAAAACAAGTGTACTCTGCGACGAACTTAAGTATGTTCTTAGTTAGGACTATGTCTGTGTCCATGATCTTCTCAAAGTCTTGAAGCGGTAGGAAGTAGACTGTTGTCTTTCGTGTTGCATAGACGTCATAAGGCAGCTCGTGTGTGTTACCAAAGTATAGGTAGAATGGAAACGCATCCCCTGCAACGTAGTAGGATGAGACGATCTCTTTACCGTTTATGTTGTACTCGCACGCTTTTAAGCAGCCACTTTCTATGAACATGGCGTATTTTAAATCTGAGTCTTTGCTAAAGACTTTTTCTCCTGACTCAAAGGTCTTTACCAATATGTCTAAGCTTTCTATCTCGGCCTTCGATTTTTTGGATATGCCTTCAAATAGTTTAAAATTCAAAATTCTCATTTATAAGTACTCCTCTTAATATATTTTATCAAAAAAAAGCACAAAAGTAAACAAAAATATTTTCTTAGCTAATGTGCAAAATAAAAATACCAGACTCAGCCATAAGCCAAGTCTGGTACTAATACTATCTAAATATATTAAAATTTTATATCTTTAGAATATTCCAAGTCCTCTTACGAAGATTACTATCAATACGAATGGTAGTACGTATGAAACGTATTTCAATACCTTTGGTACCTTTAATGAGTTTGCTCCTGTGTTAACATCTTCTCTGAATACATCGAATTTCCACTTAAATAATGTGTATAGTATTAATGCTATCGCACCTAGTGGCATTAGGATGTTGCCTGATAAGAAGTCTGCGAAGTCAAACATATTTCTTCCTAGTATTGTTACGTCTTTTAGTATATTTTGTCCAAATATTGTTAGTAAACCTACTATAAAGATTGAAGCTAGTGCGTAAACAACGCCTTTCTTTCTGCTTATCTTTAATAACTCTGAGAATGATGAACTTACTGGCTCTAGGTAACCTAGTGCTGATGATAATGCTGCAAAGAACATTAGTAGGAAGAATAATACTCCGAAGAATCTTCCGAATGGTAAGTGCATAAATACGTTACTCATTGTTATGAATAAAAGGTTTGAACCTGAGTCTGCTGGTAGGTTAAGTGCGAATACTGCAGGGAATATAGCAAAGCCTGCTATAAGTGCTGCTAATGTATCGAAGCCTATAACCATAAGACCGTCTGTTGGTATATCAGAATCTTTGTTTAGGTATGAACCATAGACGAAAGCTCCTCCACTTGCTATACCTACTGAGAAGAAGCATTGTCCTAAGGCTGCAAGTATTGATTCTGAGTTAATCTTTGAGAAGTCTACGTTCATATACCACTTAACGCCTTCCATAGCGTTAGGTAATGTTACTGATCTAACTACAACTAGTACTAGCATTATAAATAGTGCTGGCATCATAAACTTACAAGCTTTTTCCAAGCCGTCGTTTAAGTTTTGTGCTGAGATTATACCTATAATTACTGTACATACTAGTGTGAATATTACGAGTGTTGCTGGGCTATCTATCATTTTTGCGAAAGTTTCAGCATATTGTTCTGTTGCAAAGCCTGCCATCTCGCCTGTTGCCATCTTTATAAGATAGTTTAGTATCCAACCCATTATTTGTATATAATAAGTTAGTATAAAGAATGCGCTTAGTACGCCTAGCCAACCAAAGCTTGTCCAAGGACTGCCTTTTTTAGTTAGCTTTCTCATACCTAGGATAGGGCTCGCTTGTGCTTTTCTTCCAAGTGCTACTTCCATGTAGAATAGAGGTATTCCGATGAACACGCATATTAGTAAGTAAACTAATACGAACGCTCCACCTCCATTTGTTCCTACTAAATAAGGGAACCTCCATACGTTTCCTAAGCCGATGGAAAATCCGGCTGCCGCCATGATATATCCAAATCTACTATTCCAAGTACCTCTACTTTTGTCGCTCATAACTACACCTCCACGCTATGCTTTAAATATAGTTGGTTTGTCTACCTTTGTTTGTAATGCTTTGATTGCTCTTTCTACTAATTCCTCTCTTAGGCCTTCTTCACGAGCACCTAATTCTGGATTTCCAACTGGATATGGAATTGCTACAGTTGGAACAATTCTGTTTGCACCTACTGATTGTGAAATTGTAGTTATAGTAGCCATGTGTACTATAGGGATACCATATCTTTCTATTTCTTTTACTATTGTTGCACCGCAACGTGTACAAGTACCTCACGTACTAGTCAATATTACGCCGTCAACATGTGCATCTTTTAATTCTTGTCCGATTTCTTTACCGAATCTTCTAGCGTTGGCAACTGATGTACCAGTACCTGTTGTTGTATAGAAGTATTTGTAAACTCCGCCAATAACGCCTTCTTTTTTAAGTCTTGTTAATTGATCTAGTGGAGCAACTCTGTCGGCCTTTGCGTTACAATATACTGGGTCGAAACCACCGTGGATTGTAATGAACTTGCCTTTTAGCTCGTCTAAATCGCTTACATCATACTTAGCCCACTTTTGAGCTGAAGCTGATTGAACTTTGTCTGGGTTGCCTAGAGGAACAACACCACCTGTTGTAACAAGTGCGATAACTGCCTTCTTCATATCAGCAATAGGGGAAGCTGGTTCTACTTCGTCAAATTCTGGCATTGGAAGTTCTGTTTCGAACTCTTCGCCTTTGAATCTCTTAAGAAGCATTTCAACTGCTCTTCTAGCACCAATCTTGTCAGAGAATTCAGTTAAACGTCTACCTTGTGGCATATAACCGTCTTCCTTTGGAGTAAGGCTCTTGCCTTCGATAATCTTATTAACTAAAGCTGCCATATCATGGATAGCTTCCTTCATCTTAGCAGCTGAGTCAGCTGTTTCAATGATGTAGCTGTTTAGTCTGCACATATCAACTGCAGGGTTTTCAATATACATACCAGTAACTACAGGTACGTTCTTGTCTTTTAGTAGGTTAATAACACCAGAGCAAGCCATACCATATCTACCAGCATTGAATGCAGGTCCTGCTACAACTACGTCAGGTTGAACCTTTTCAAAAACATCTAATATAAATTTGTCTGATACTTCTTTATTTTCATTGTAGTAGTTGTCACCGCAGATGATAGTACCAACAACGTGACCATCAACTAAAGCCTTATCAAAAGCTTGTGCGCAACCTACTGCTTTTTCTTCGAAATGTGGTTCGTAATCAGCTTTGTCTTCCCCACCTATTTGTCCGAAGAATTGATTTACATAGTATAATATTTTTTTCATAAATACCTCCTAGTAAAGCTTAACTGTTAGGTTATGGAAGCCTATCTCAGAAGTTGAACCGATAACTGCGTTAAGTTCGCATACTATAGTTCCTTTTTCTGCATCATAGCATCCGTCCCATCCACCTGCTAAGTTCTTAATAGCTTCAACGTTACCAATAATCTTATCTGCTTTTTCTAGGTGAACTAAGTGAGATACGTTACCTGTAGAAACTACAGCGCAAGCTTCCTTCTTAGCGTCAGCTAGTGGTTGAGAGTCTCCAGCCCAACCTGAGCACTCGTCAGTGATTAGAACTGATTTGATACCAGCCTTTTCAAGACCAGCAGAAATCATAACTAAGTCTGAGTCTGGGTTACCGTAACCTTCTTCAGAGATTACAACGCCGTCAGCTGCAAGCATCTTGCAAAGCTTAACAGTATAGTCGCAAGTTCTAAACTTACCATCAAGAGTAGTTAACTCTGGAACCATAATCTCTCCAATGAAGTTTATAGTCTTGCCGTGTTCTTTGTATAATTCCTTAATAACAGAGTTGTTTTGATGTTGGAAAGTAGTTATCTTGTCACATGCAGCAACACAGTTACCACTTACAACAGCTCCGTCAAGCTCTTCATTTGGATGAAGAAGAGTTGGAAGAATCTTCTTAACGTCAACGCCGTAGATATATACGTCGTGAAGTAAACCTTGAGCTATCATCATTTGAGCATAGACAACTCTTGGTAGATCTTTTAATCTTTCAGATTCAGTCTTGATGTCCTTAAGCTCAAATACTTCAGTATTGTCAGCTTCAACATGTTCAAGAGCGTTTCCTAAGTATTCTGCTGCCTTAAGACCTACAAGTCTTGCGCAAGTTTCGTGCTCATGTGGTTCGATATCCTTTCTAGCCTTGATGTCAACAACAACATTCAATGTTTTAGAGAATGGAGTGTAGTCAGCACCTTCGCCCCACATATCGATGATACCTTCTTGGAAACCAACAACATCACCAACAGTAACAACAGCAACATTCTTCATAATCTTAGTTGTTCCGTCACCAAGTTGTTCTAATTCACCAGTAACTCCTGGGAACTTGTTAGTTCTACCTACCCTAAATCTAGGTTCAATACAGTCCTTAACAGGAATGATTCTAGTCTTTTCGCCAGGTTTTGCTAAGTCAATACCAATTTCAGTTACAAAATCAACTTCCTCTAGGCACTTAATCATTTCTTCCTTGTTGATATAAAGAGTTTTGTTCTCAACCTTAGTAACATCAGAGAATTTAACATCTTCAATCAAGCAATTTTGATACTCTAATCTCATAATCTACCCCTTCCTTATTTTTCTAATCCTTCCTTAAGAAGAACTACATCTAAGAGTTTATAGTCATCACCGTTTTCGTAATCTGGCCTTCTTACGCCCATAGTGTTATTGTAAGTATCAATAGAATTCTCGATGACCTCAATCGATTTTTCACTGAAACCCTTCCTTAACGCTACGCTTCTAAACGGCGAGTAAAACATCCTGATTGATGCAGCAAGTGGATGAGTCACCAAAGAATACCCTAAATGTGTAAGATCTCTTACCTTGTGTAGCACATCCAAGTAATCTCCATCGACCTTTATAGTGTTTTCGTACTCGCTAAGCACTCGATCATTATTCGTAACAATTACGATATCCTTGTTCATAATCATCCTCCTTATACATAAATTAAACCATATAGAGCAAAAAAAGAAAAGTTAGAGCTCTAACAGTTTTTTTCAATTTTGTTAGTGCACTAACAGTTTTGGTATTAAATTTATTAATCCTTGCTATTGATAATATGCTGAAGTGTATATAGGGTTAATGTGAAAATAGAGATAAAAAGTGTTTTTCAAAAACAAAACTCAAAATTTAAAACTAAGAAACTAGGCATATAGTAGGAGCATCTCTATACATATGAAGCCACACATATAGTAGGAGCCACACATATAGTTGGAGCCTTGCTATATAGTCAGAGGCTTCATATACAATTAGAGGCTCGCTATATAATTAGAGGCGTATAAAACATAAAAAAAAGAAGTGCCCTGTGGCACCCATAAAAAAAAGAGCAGACATAAATCTGCTCTTTCATATATTTCTATTACTTAGAAATTATTGTTCCAGTCTTTCCTTCGATACCTTCGCCTGCTTTTTCAAGTGATGTAATTAAACTTACTCTGCCTGGTTTCGACTCTGCAAACATGATTGCTGCTTCAACTTTTGGAAGCATTGATCCTTTTGCGAAGTGTCCTTCTTCTGAGTACTTTTTCATCTCATCTACTGTTACTTTGCTAAGCTCTTCTTGGTTTTCTTTACCGAAGTTTATGGCAACTTTTTCAACCGCTGTTAGTATGATTAGTTGATCTGCATCAACTATCTCAGCAAGTTTTTCTGAAGCGAAGTCTTTGTCGATAACTGCTGCTACGCCTTGGTAGCCTTCGCCATCTTTAATAACTGGGATTCCGCCGCCGCCAACTGTGATTACAACGTCTCCTGCTTCGATTAGGTGACTAACAACATCTTTTTCAACAACGCCCTGTGGCTTTGGTGAAGCTACAACTCTTCTGTAACCTCTACCTGCGTCTTCTACGTATGTGTCGCCTGTTGCCGCACTAAGTTTTTCAGCTTCTTCTTTTGAGTAGAATAGACCGATAGGCTTAGTTGGGTTTTGGAATGCTTTGTCATCTTTATCTACTAGTACTTGTGTTATAACTGTTGCTACGTTCTTTTTGATACCTCTTTTGTTTAATTCTGCCTTGATGGCATTTTGTAAGTGGTATCCGATGTAGCCTTGGCTCATTGCACCGCATTCTGCAAATGGCATCTCGCCTTTGAATGCGTTGTTGATAAGGCCTACTTGAGGGCCATTACCGTGAGCGATGGTAACTTTGTTACCTTGTTCGATTAAGTCGACAATTGGTTTTGCTGTCTTCTTAACTAGTTCTTTTTGTTCTGCACAAGTTTTGCCTAGAGCGTTGCCTCCTAATGCAACTACTACCTTCATTCTATAGTTTTCCTATAGTTGCTACCATAACGGCTTTGATAGTGTGCATTCTGTTTTCAGCTTCGTCAAATACTCTTGAGTACTTGCTTCTGAATACTTCGTCTGTAACTTCCATTTCTTTTAAGCCGTATTTTTCACCAATTTCAGCACCGATCTTAGTGTTAAGGTCGTGGAAGCTTGGCAAGCAGTGTAAGAAGATAACGTGTTCATTGCCTGTAGCTTTGATCATCTTCATATCTACTTGATATGGTTTTAGAAGTTTGATTCTTTCTTCGAATTTGTCTTCTTCGCCCATTGATACCCAAACGTCTGTGTAGATAACGTCTGCGCCTTTAACTGCTTTCTTAACGTCTTCTTCGAATTCGATAGTTGCGCCTGTTACTTTAGAAACTTCTTCCATTTCTTTAACAAGTTCTTTTGATGGCCATAATTCCTTTGGAGCAAGTGCTACAAAGTGCATACCCATCTTAGCAGCGCCTATCATTAGGGAGTTACCCATATTGTTTCTAGCGTCGCCTACGTAAACGAATTTAACTTCGTTGAATGGCTTTGGCACATATTCTTTAACTGTCATGAAGTCAGCTAAGATTTGTGTTGGATGGTAAAGGTCTGTTAAACCGTTCCAAACTGGTACTCCTGCGTGTTTTGCAAGTGTATCAACTGTTTCTTGTTTGAAACCTCTAAATTCGATACCATCGTAGAATCTACCTAATACTTTTGCTGTATCTTCGATTGATTCTTTCTTGCCCATTTGTGAGTCTTGTGAACCTAAGAATGTAACTTGGCCACCTTCGTCCATACAAGCAACTTCGAATGAACATCTTGTTCTTGTACTAGTTTTTTCAAATAATAGTACGATGTTCTTTCTATCTAGTAAATCACCTTTAATACCTGCTCTCTTCTTAGCTTTTAAGTCGCTAGCAAGGTTTAATAGGTAGTGTATTTCATCTGGTGTAAAGTCTTTTAGTGTGATGAAATTTCTGCCGTGTAAATTAACTGCCATGTTCTAATAACCTCCGTGTTTTTTAGTTTAGTTAATATAATTATTTAACGTCCTCTCTGTAAAGTGGCATAGACATACATCTTGGGCCCCCTCTACCTCTTGAAAGTTCATATGATGGCATTCTGTGTAATTTGATTCCTTCTTTTTCAAGTAGGTCATTTGTTACAACGTTTCTGTCATATACTACAACTTCGCCTGGAGCGATAGCTAATGTGTTTGAACCGTCGTTCCATTGTTCTCTTTGAGCGTCAATTCCTAATCCGCCGCCGCATCTGATTAAGTCAACCTTATCTAAGCCTAGATAATGAGCTAGAACTTTGTCTAGTGAGTTCTTTTCTTCAGTTATAACGATCTTGTCGCCGTCTTTAACCATTGAATAAACTACTAGTGGTCCTTCAACTTCTGGGTGGATAGTGAATTTATCTTTGTCAATCATTGTAAATACTGTGTCAAGGTGCATGAAAGCGTGTGATTGAGGGATGTTGATTGCAAGAACTGTCTTAAATTCGCCAGCGTTCAAAACGTTTTCAGCTAGTTTTTGAAGTGCTGCTGCTTCAGTTCTTTGAGAGATACCTACAGCTAATACATCTTTAGTAAGAATAAGTTGGTCTCCGCCTTCTGTGTGGAAAGTATCTGTTCTGTCATACCATCTAGGTACGTCTACTCCCTTGAACATTTCGTGATGGTCGTAGATATATTTACCAAATAATGTTTCTCTTCTTCTAACATTTGACCACATCTTGTTGATGGCAACACCGTGACCGATGTTTGCGAATGGGTCTCTTGTGAAGTAAGCGTTTGGCATTGGTACTGTTAAGAAATATCTGTCTGCGTCAGAGAAGTCAGCAAGTGTTTCTTTGCTTCTCTTAGTAAGCTCAGTCATTCTTGTACCAGCTATCATCTTCATAACCATATCCTTTTCAGACTTTTGTTGTAACAAAATGTCCTTCATGATATATCTTTCGTTTGGTGTGTGAAGATCAGCTTCGTCTAAGAATTCTTCGATTAGGCTTTCTTTTAGGTTTTTGTCCTTAATTACATCAGCAACTAGGTCTTCAAGATAATAAACTTCGCATCCGCTTTCTTTTAAAATGTTTGCAAAGTAATCATGTTCTCTAAGTGCTTGATCTAGGTAAGGTACTTCGTCGAATAGTAGCTCTTGCATAGTATCTGGTGAAACGTTATTGATTTCTTCGCCAGGTCTATGAAGGATTACTTTTCTAAGTTTACCAATTTCTGAATAAACTCTAACTCCTTTTTCCATAAAATCACTCCTTT
>CAMYBS010000019.1 GCA_947254025.1 uncultured Clostridia bacterium | reverse complement strand
GCTTGTGATTCTCCTCCAAATGCTGATTGAAGGTTTGTTTGTGTCATTGCTCTCAAAATTTTTCCTCCTAAAATTATATTTATAGCTCTGCTATCTATATTTAAAGGGTGCATTTAAGCACCCTCAAATACCTTAATTATTCTCTTCTACCTAGTTCCTTATCATATAGATATAAGCCAGTGTAGCCATCTTTTAGGTTTTCTAATACTTCAACGATAGTTCTCATGTTGTCTTCTTCTTCAACTTGTTCTTTTAAGAACCAGTTTAAGAACTCAACAACTACATAGTTCTTTTCCTTAAGTGCTAGATCAAAGATGTTTTCGATTCTCTTTGTAACCTCTTGCTCATGTTTGTAAGCTGTCTTAAAGATTTCAAGAACTGATTTGTATTCCTTCTTTGGTTCAGGAATAGCTTTTAATTCAACTCTTTCACCGATTTCTTCGATGAAGTTTTTAAACTTTGTAGCGTGTTCATATTCTTCCCCAGCTTGTTTGTCCATGAAGTGAGAGAAGCCATCCCAAGCTTTGTCCTTTAAATCATGTACCATAGCTAAATAAATATAGCCGCTTTCCAATTCAAAATTGTATTGTTCTACTAGAGCATCTACAACTTTCTTACTAATTTTCATATCAAACTACCTCCTAAATGTAACTTATATTAATATCTTTATAGCCAAGGCTTTGCAGCATTTTTCTTAAAATCTTGTCCGCATTATCTTGCGCCCTTTCAAGTATGCCGTCCTTCTTAGCCTTTAGCTCTCTTGCATTCAATTCTTTCTTAAGTGTCTCTTGGTAGTCTCCCAAGTCTAGTGGATTAAATATATTGTTCTTTTGATCAAGTATGACCATGGACTTCTCATCAAGCACGCTATCTGTGATAGTAGCCTTAGGTGCTTCAAGCTCAACTTTAGTATCGCCTACGTCCTTTACTACCGCCTTTGATAAGTCTATGCCGGCCTTTATGTAGCCATTATACTTAATAATGTAGCTTTTGTCTGTGAATGGTATCTTCATATCCATAAGAGTCAAGCTGTCCTTATATGTCAATATGTCAGTGTAGTTGTACTCAACGGTTACTAAGTCTCCTATGTCTTCTATGGAAGCCTTTAGATTGTCAACTCTCTCTTCTTTGCTTACTCCAATGAACTTCTTTCTAAAAACGAAGAAGTAGATTGCAATGATGGCAATAAGTAAAAGTACTAGCAATCTGTAGAAGCGAAGTCTTCTTTGTCTTTGCGATAATCTACTCATACTAAACCACCGGTGTATACATCTCAAAGACGCTATAGACAGGAACTTTCTCGTCCATCAAAGCCTTTAAGATGGCAGGTATATTTCTTATCTCAGTTTGGATTTGAAAACCGTTGTATCTAAAGACTATGTCCTCAGACTTAATGTCTTCCAAACTAGAAAGTAGCTTCACTATATTATACTCAGAGTAGTCTTCACTTTTGTAGTCAACAATAAAAAAGATCTTCTTTTTCTTGTCATACTCCTTCTGAACATCTATCCTATTGATAAGAAGAACGTCATTCATTATATTCATCCTTTCCTTGCACTTAGTATCATCTATCATTAATATACCCATGAGGCTTTTAAAATAAACAAAAATATATTTTTATAGGAAAATATTAGCATTTTTTGATTTTGAGCAAAAAAATAAGCTTAAGTAAAAACTTAAGCATGGTGCCCAGAGCCGGGATCGAACCAGCCACACGTAGATTTTCAGTCTACTGCTCTACCGACTGAGCTATCTGGGCAAATTGGTGGACCTTCAGGGACTCGAACCCCGGACCTGCCGGTTATGAGCCGGACGCTCTAACCAACTGAGCTAAAGGTCCCAACAACGATTATTATACCTTATTGAAGTAGAAATGTCAAGAATTTTTTTCATTTCTTTAGCTAAACAATATAAAGGGCAGCCCCTAAGAGCTGCCTTTACTAATCATAATTATATAAGTAAGACTTGATCTCGTTAAATAAATTTTCATCGTAATCAGTCTTATCATACACCTTCATATCAAGAGCGGCATAAGCATTGTATACTTCGTCATCCAATATAAGCTCGCCGTCTTTCAAACTGACAAATGGACTAAACTTTATCTCTCTACCTTCACCATCGATACAGATTAGTGCATTAGGTGCTATGTCTGAAATATTTTGGCATACAAGTACAGGTCCAGTAAATTTCTTGCCGTCTAAAAATTCATTGCCAACAGTATTAAGCTTGCCATTTTCTAAAAGTTCAAGCTCTTTAAGTGAAACTTCAGCATCCTTATACTTAGGAACTACGATATAAAATTCTTGACCCATAAGGTAAGTATCGCTTGTGCCCTCAGCCTTTGCTAGCACGAGTAACTTGTTTATATCCTTGACATCGTAGCAAACTGACCATAGCTTTAGCTTTGCTAAAACTTCTTTTAAAGTCTCCTCGTCATAAGCGCTTCCCAAAGGAACTACCATAGCTTTTTTTCTATCATCCATAATACTTAAGCCGCATTTGTCTGCCATAGCCACATATAGATTAGAATATTTTTTGCTCTCTTCATCGTCTTTTCTTTTAGCTTCTTCTAGCTCCTGGTTTTTTCTCTCTTTTTCTCTTATTTGATCTTCAAGATATCTTATGCGCCTTGCCTGTTCTCTAAGTAAGTTTGTCTGTCTTATATATACGAAAGAAACTACGGCTAAAGCAATAAGCAGTAAACATATTATAAATATCATAAATTGTTTTTTATTCATGGTCTCACTTCCTTTGATATAATTATACCACTTTTACCATACAAATGTGCTCTGTAACAAATATTTAATAAAGGGAAAAGCCTCACCATATAGATGAGGCTAATAGAGAAATGAGGGTTGAATAAAGTATATTCAAAATGTATATACATAATTCATGTATAAGTGTAATTAAGTTTTTAAGCATTAAGTCTTGCGCATATATTTTATTTATACTTTGCTTTGTTATTTTTCTTTGATTGCTTCTTTTAGTGAGGTGAATAAAAACACCACTCCCACTACCAAGACTATGTGTCCTATGCCTGCTAAGCCTGAGATGGATGCATCAAGCGCCTTACTTTCAAGTTTAAGTACTTCGTAGATGCCTCTTGCAAATATCATTGAAGCTGTTAATATAAGAGCTGTGTTATATGTGCAGTAGAAGCGTTTAAAGTATTTATTCTTTGTAAAATCGGCGCTTAAGGAAAAGGATGCAAGCGATAAAAAGACAAGCATGCCTAAGACTAAGAGGTGCGTGTGTACAAAGGCAAGGCTTGTGTATCCACTAAAGCCTATAAACTTTGTGAACTCTCTATAGAAGGCGCCGGCTACTAAGCCAAGTATGCCATAGCAGAAGGCGGTATTAAGCAGTCTTTTCTTCATACTTGTCTCCTTTCATGTCTTTGTATCCAATCAAAACTGTCCATACGTAAGCGCATGTCTTTGGTATCATAAGTAAGCCAAGGTTTGGGTGCTCTTGCGAGAACAAAACGACTGGCGCGTAGAACGCAAAGCTTAGAACTATCGTTAGCCACATGTACTTAAAGTTTTTGTCATGATGCTTTTTTTGTGAGATGTAAAAGATTGCAATAATTATAAGTCCAATTATTAAGAATGGAATGTTCCTTAGTATGCCCCAAGATAGTGGTGGTAATTTTGATAAAAATTCATTCCTTGGACATAGGCATGTAAGTATTCTAAGTATAGCTAGCGCATAAACTGTGTATGTGAGTCCTTCTTTGCCTTCGATCTTGTAGCGTATCCTCCATACATAGTATAAAATTATATAAAATACGGTCATGGTGATGGATGTGATAAGCTTACCTATGCCTAGTGGGACTGTGTAGTCATCAAGACCTGTCGTAAGTAGTGCTAGCATTCTTGGTACTAAGTGGAAGGCGTCTCCAAAACCTAGAACGACTGCCATCAGCCCAAATAAGTAGTACTCTTTTCTTCCCCTAGCCTCTTTCATCATTTTTATGCCTATAGTAAGAACTGTTACTAGGTATATAGCGTCGAAGAGACTTTCAAAAATTGCACGCATAAAATCATCTCCTTGTGTTTGAACATTGTTCAGATTAGCTTCTATATATACCCGTCAAGCGTGTGACGGGTTATTAATATAGTAGTTTTTCTATCACGGATATGAAGAAATCCTTCTTGTACGACTTGTCAAGTATGAGACTCATGATGTTTGACATAATAAAGCTTATAAAGTCGTCCTTTGTAAACTCATCTGTGAAAGCGTCATCTCTAACTTTTTCATCTGCGTTTAAAACTTCTTTCATCCTCTGCATAAGTCTAGTCATGTAGATATACATTGATGACTTTGCTTTAGGCTTAGTATTGCTTTGAAGCATAATGGAGTGTAGTGTAAAAAAGTTTGGATACTTCTTAACGCCATCTAAGATATACTCAAAGATGTCTTTGATGTATTCTGAGAAGGCTTCATCTTTAGTCCAATCTGACGTGTGGAAGATGTCCTCCCATACGCTCTCTATCGCTTCGATGATGAGCTCATCCTTCGATGGATAGTAGTAGTAGATCGTTCCTACTGAGCAGCCAAGCTCCTTAGCAAGTCCTCTTATGCTAAGTGCATTGAGTCCTTTCTTCGCAACCATCTCTCTGATTTTAAGAAGTATAGCATCCTTAGATGTAACAGTTTTTGTCATATAATCTCCTAACTGAACCTTGTTCAATATGATTATAGCATTGATTAATTTTTTTGTCAATAGTTTTACGCAAAAAAAGACTAGAATCAACTAGTCTTTATCTTTAATTAAATGGGTGGTAGAAGACTGCCGAGTCATCTAGATCGAAGGCGCCTTCCTTTATATAAAACTTATATGCGTCGCTACCCTTAAGTGTGGTGAAGAAAGCACCTGCTACCCCCATATTCTTTAGCTTCTCTCTTGCGCTCTCATATAGCTTCTTTGCTATGCCCTGTCTTCTATGCGCACTTGATACGAAGAACTCGTCGATGTAGTATGTCCTTTGCTTTGAATATGGACGAACATTACCCATAATGGCGCCTACTATATCATCACCCTCTATGGCAAGTAGGCCAAAGAACTTTGGAAAGGCTGTGAGGCATTCCACTGCTTCCCTCGCAGTCTCCATAGTCCACTCATTGTTCCAAGGCGCTTCGTTATAAACTGATTTCATTAAAGCAGCTAAGCTCTGTATATCTTTTTCTTCAATTTCTCTAATTATCATAAATATCTCCTAATTTTATTTAGTGCGTTGTTCCGCCTGTAATTTTTATGTCAGTATCGTTATTTACAATTGCTTCGATTGCCAAAGTAAGTCCCTTAACTATGCTTTCAAGTGTCATCGATGGCATATTTTTCTTCTCTACTACTTGTTCTGGCAAAAACGGTATGTGTATAAAACCTGCTCGCATCTCTTTATACTTACTTGCTTGTAAGTGAAGTACACCATAAAGAACGTGATTACAAATGAAGGTACCTGCTGTGTTTGACACGCTCGCTGGCACTCCTCCAGCCTTTATATTTTTTACCATAGCCTTGATTGGTAGTGTTGAGAAATATGCCGCTGGTCCATCTGTAATAATTTTTTCATCTATTGGCTGATTGCCTTCGTTGTCCTTTATCTTGCAGTCATCGCAGTTAATACCAATTCTTTCAACACCTATATCTGTCCTGCCTCCTGCTTGGCCAATTGATAAGACGACATCTGGATGCACTTCTTCAAGCTTTTCTTTTATCTTTTCAATTGATTTACCGATTACGGTTGGCACTTCAAGTTTAATTATCTCTGCTCCAGCTATATTTTCTGGCAACTTTTTAACTGCTTCTATGGATGGATTTATATCTTCTCCTCCAAAGGGATCAAAGCCTGTTACTAATATCTTCATCTATGTCACCTCATTACATTTATATATACCCCAAAATATTATTCAATTGCAATAAAATGCTTTATCATATATACTATAGTTAAGAAGAAATTTTATAGGAGGTTAGTATGAGAAAGAAAATTTTTATTTTGCTTATAGGACTACTCTTAATAAGCAGCAAGGCTAGTGCACGTAACACTGCTAAGCTTAACAATGTAAATATTAGTGTTGACGGCAAGGTGCAAAATGTGAGCTGCTACAACATCAAAGGCTACAACTACTTCAAGCTAAGAGATGTCGCAAAGCTTATGATGGGTACGCAAAAAGGTTTTGAGGTCATGGTTGATGAGGGCACTCCTGTTGTAGTAAGGGATAGTGCTTATACTGAAAACGGTAGCGAGCTTGCTCCTCTTAGTGTGAAGAAGTTAAACTTGAATCCAAAGTTTAAGTATCTAGGCATGAGGCCAAGTTACACTTCTTTGATAGTTAAGTCCTACAACATTAATGACTACAACTACATGAGCTTAAGAGACATTGCTGAAGCGGCGAACTTCAAAGTTGGCTACGACGCTCCATCTAGGACTATAGTTATAGACAGCACGCAAGAGTTCGTATACCAAAATCCACCGAGGGCTGAGAAGGTCGAAACTATGATCGACTATATATACTCTGTTTTAGGAGCGCCTTACGCAAATGTTGACTGCTCAGGTCTTGTCTCGTCAGCTATACAGGTAGCAGGCTTTGATGTGCCTGCTGATGGTTTATACTCATGGACGCTTGATTGGTATCCAGAGAGCTTCGTAGAGATACCTATGAATCAATTGCAAAAGGGCGACATACTAAACAAGGCTGGTCAGCACATGATGCTCTACATTGGTGATGGCAAGGTTGCTGAGTCCATAGAGACAACTGGTGTAAGAATAACTAAGCTTAGAACAAAGGGCTATAAGGCATATAGAATTACTGAATAAAATAATAAATCCTCTGGAGTAATCCGGAGGATTTTTATTGAATATAGACTCACTTATGCTACATATAAAAGAGCAAGGCTAGCCTTGCTCTTTGTTTTATATATTAACTTTGTCTAGCTCTTTCAAGTTGTACTTATCGATGATGGCTTTAAGCTTGCCTGGATACTTTGGATCTGTTGCATAGCCACTTCTCTTAATGGCGTAAACGCCTCTTTGGTCGTTAAACATTACCTTTCTAAATGGCGCATACCACTTTCTTTCAAGTAAAAGTGCTGTGTGGTCAATGAAGGATTCATCGGCTGACTTGTACGCTCTAAAGTTTGCATCTATACTTACTTTGACGTTGTTATAAACTTCAGATGTTGTGATTGTAACTGTGCCGTTTGATGCACTTCCTTTAACACCAAATAAGTTGTTTGAGAACTTACCTGTGTACTTATCTACTGGCACCGATTGACCCCAACCCGACTCAAGTATAGCTTGCGCTGTTGTGATGGCGCCGCTTAAGTCTGTTCTTAAAAATTCGCGTCTAGCAACCTTCTTTGTGTAGTCAAGGAACTTATCCTTCGCCATAAGTGGCTGTTTTGTAAAAATCTTTCCTGTATAGATTCTAAACTTTATGCTCTCGCCCTTTATGAAGGCATCGATTTGATTACCTGTTGCGTAGATTTCGTTCTCGCCCTCATCATCAGCGCTTACATTATATCTATAGTTCTCGCCATATGCAACGTTCTCTGCTATAGTCTTAGTTTTACCTGTTCTAAGGTTTCTTAGATAATAGTTTACGCTGTTGACACCAACATTGGATACTGCATTTAGGTCTATATACTTATGAATTATACCGCCTGGTGCAACGCCTTGAATCAATAGTTTGGAGTCACCCTTTATCAAGACAAGCTTGTGCTCGCTCTCCATAGTCTTGCCGCTAGCATCTATACATCTAACAAAGACTTCCTTTTGACCTGCATCCTTTACATTCGGGAAGAACTTGCATGCACCGTAGGACTTCGACTCGATAACGCTCTCAGTTCCTGTAAGTGGATCTCTAAGCATATAGTCAGTCCTCATAACGTCGAAGTTTCTTTGCACATTAAGAGTCACTTGTCCAGAGATGACACCGTCTTTTGGCACACCTGTTATATTGATGTAAGGACTTATGTTCATAGTGAAGGTCTTAGTCTCGCCGAAGTGTTCATTTCCAAGTTCATCAAAGGCCGATAGCATGATTGAGTAGCTGCCTGAGTCTAGATAGCTTGGTCTAAACGCGAACTCTCCTTCTGGATCAAGATTGTCCTTAGTCTCTGTTGCTCCTGTTGTTAGGTTTGTTATTATCGCCTTCATCTTTGATGCGACAAAATTTATATCTGGAGTAATCTTTAACTCATCTTGCACTAAGCCGCCATTGTCAACTCCTGTATATGTTACTCTTGGAAGAACATTGATATTTACTCTCGCACCTGTCGCGTCTACAAGCTTGCCGCTCGCATCATATAGTGCAAGGACTAGTTTCTTCCATCCAGCATCCTTCATACTTGGAAGATACTCTAGAGTTTCACTCATGTTTGTTTTAACGTCTTGTATATATCCCTCGTTATTTTCATCAAGTAGAAGCAGCTTTGCCTTTGCAAATGTCTTATCACTTGCAAAAGTAAAGTTCATCTTAGTAGTGATGTTTTGATTTGGCTCTAGTCCCATTAGCATAGTGCTTTGTGTGCTTTGGTTAAATGCACTAGAGTCGATATTAACAGTTCTACTTTGGTCGTCATAGCCAACAGCTATGTTCATAAGCTCGGCTACTGCTCTTAGTGGCAAGTAAGTTCTGCCCCTTACTATACAAGGCGCAACATCTGTAAACTTAAGTGAGCCGTCACTTATGTCTATAAGGAACGAATCAATGTATAGCTTGAAACTATTTGCTCCGTCACTAACTGTAACGCTCCTTTCTGCGTCACTCCACTCAACGTTTCTTCCAAAAGTTTCCGCGATAAAACGAAGTGGCACTAGTGTCCTCGCATCTTTGAGGATAGGACTTGCGCTCTTTGTAACATTGTTTCCGTCTATGATTAAATTAAGTGATGCTGCCTTAACTTCTCCTGTATGTATCAGTGTTAGTAGCAGTATCGATACTATAAATAAATTTCTAAGTAATTTTTTCATTCTTTCACCTCTTTTTTAATTATATCATAAAAATTCTTGCCGTGCAATTTGCCCTTGCCCTTAGAGAAGTATAAGAGCACAAGCATAACGATGTAAGGCAGAGTATCAAGTAGCTTGTAGTTAATGGCCGCCACGCTTTGGAAGGAGCCTGCAAGATAAGTAAAGACAGCATATACAAGGCTTGCAATTGGCGTTAGAGCTGGGTGTATGGCTGAGAAGCCTTCAAGTGCCAAGCATACGTAGCCCACATTTTGCGAGATGTTTTCTGTGAAGTATGAAAAGTACGATAGCGATAAGAAGCTTCCTACAAGCGCTGCAAAAACCGATGCAAATACAGTAGCATAAAGACGCGAGCTAAGTATATTTAATTTTCTAAACTTAGCCTTTTCTTCATCAAGTCCCACGGCTCTTAGCTCAAGGCCTGCCTTTGTCTTATATAAGAATACATAGTAGACTAGACTCATTACTGCTCCCAAGATTATGAAGAAGTTGACTCCAAATATATTAGAGTCGAAGTTTATGCTCAGTGAGGTCGACATAGCAAGGTCGCCTGCATATAGGTAGAGCATAAGACCAGATAGACCACGCAGCATAAGGTTCATCGCTATACCATAAACAATGTCCGAAGCGCCCCTTCGCTTTGTTAAGTAAACGAATAAGATGTTTACACTCATGCACACAAGTACAGCCGTGCTTAAGCTTAGTGCAAAGGACGACGTTTCATTAAAGACGATGATGGCTGTGATGGCTGAGATATTGACAAGGCCGTCCGCATGTAATAGGCATAGGCCAATATTTCGCATCGCATTGATGGCTAGGCACAATAAAAATATGCGTATAAAAGCTCTAATAATTTCTGTCATCGCGCGCCTCCAATATTGATATAAAGATCAGAACGCCTTGCATTAAGTACATCACAGACGAGACGAATGAAAATTCGGTCTGCATGACAAGGCTTAAAAGTCTTATGTACGTAATTAAAATGGCTGGATAGGCAAGTTTTTTAAAGTCACCACGAGCAAGTAAGGACACAGTTATCGCATCAAAACCATAGCCTGTGAAGCCTTGCAAGCTGAAGCGCTCGTAGTTTAAAAATAAATATAAAAATGCTGCCACAGATGTAAGCATAGCAAGGCAAAGGTCAATCGCCCTCTTTTCTTTATTTATATCAGTTCCAGTCGAGATTAAAACGCTCGGTGCATCCTTTATTAACTTAAGCTTCTTTACTAAAGAGAACTTACGTGCAAGGACTACGAAGACTATAAGAGAGACAGCACTAAGTAGAAGAGCTGCTCTTATGTCAAGAGCGAAGTCAAATTTTTTTGTAACGGCTGAAGAGATGCTCTCATCAGAGAAGAATGTATATACCAAGTAATTGATAATGCCTAAAATCACATAGTTAAAGATCAGTGACGATATGATGAGTTTCTTGCCATCTCCACTGGATATGCCCTTAGGTACTTGCCATAGTAAGAATAAAATGATTGGAATGAAAATTATAATAAAGAAAAAATTTGCGCAGTATATAGCTACAAGCGCACATAAAAAGATACCCATATGAAAAATGCCTTCAAGCGAAAAATTCATCTCGCCCATCGACAAGGAAAGGTTCATCGCAAGGGATAAAAAGCTAATGACCATAAACTCTTTAACAAAGCTCAGTCTATATAGATGCGAGGTGAATGGTTTTAATGCCGCAGCCCCAATATCTGCAAAGCTCTTATGTGAAAGAAGCGCAAGTATTAATAAGACCATAAGCATAAAAATAGGATATAGCAAAATGAAATATCTCTTAAATGACTTTGATTTCATCTACTATATCCTCCTTTAATTCTTCATAATCATCCGAGATGATGTATATCGTCCTACCCTCGTCTCGCCTCTTTAGTATCGCCTCTTGAGCAAGCGCCTTCGCTTCGAAGTCCATGCCCTTCTTGTAATTATATAAAATATATGCCTCTTCATCGCGGAGCATCTCTCTAAAGAAGACAAGCTTTTGCAAGTTGCCACCTGAGAGTGTACTTGTGATGTCATTTGGCTTAAACTTTAATTTATATTTCTTAATAAAGTCCTCTGCTTCTCTTTCGTAGTCGTGCCTTGTATTAGCTAGCATCTCGTACATGAAGATGTTCTTAAATGCCCTCTCGTCCATAAGCACTTCCTCGCGCACATCCTTTGCTACGTAAGCAAAACTTTTGTACTTATTCATAAGCTCTTCAAGAGCAGCCTCGTCCTTTATATATATACCGATAATCTTTTTCTCTTTGCCCTCTGTTACTATATAAGGCACTTGTGAAGAAATGTTTTTTTGCTCATTTAAATAAATCACTTCAGCATCGAAGGCTGATATGAACTCAGAGTCGTGCGAGACCATAAGAAAGCTCTTTGTAGAAGACTTGATGTAGTCAATTAGCTTTTGAGTTACACTCGAGTCTAGTGCCCCGCTCACCTCATCAAGTAGGATTAGTTTCTTATCTGATAAGCTCATCGCAATAAGCTCAAGCGTCTGTTTTTCTATGGCCCTCATCTCTTTAACTTTTCTATCAAGACCTGATATATAGAATGGCGATGTCTCAACTAGACTAAGAACTTTTTCCTTCTTCATATCTATGGCGATGGCGATGTTCTCTATAGCACTTAACTCATCAAAGAGCATAAAGCTTTGACTCACCATGAAGGCTTCGTCGGAGACTATCTCTCCAGTGTAGCCCTTTAAGTCTGCATGTATGAGCTTTAGAAGCGTCGTCTTTCCCGCGCCATTCTTGCCCATAAGAAAGCTAAGCCTAGTGTCTATATCAAGTGTGAACTTGTCAAAGATGACGTTCTCACCATAAGCAAAGTGTAAATTCCGTATCTTAATCATTGAACTCTGACCTTATACTAATCTTATCAGCCTTTATTTCAGCAATAATTTCTTCCATCTTATCTCTTGTGTCTTTACTTATATTCGCCTCGTAGTATGCGCCATCAGCAATTGCTATGCCGCCTTCCTTTACTCCCAAAAACTCTGTAGTGCCGAAGATCTTCTCTCCCTTTTTGTACTTATCGATTGCTCTTAGTAAGGATACATCGACCCTCTTAAGTATGGATGTTAGGATGTACTTCGCCTTTTCGTCACCTAGTAGAGCCGCTTGATCTGAATCCACGCCTATGACGTAGCGCTCGTTCTCTACTGCCGAGTCTATGATGCCAAGGCCCGCGATGGATGCAACGTTAAAGATGATATCAACATCCTTCTTTTTGTACAAGATGTTTGCAAGGTCCTTCGCCTTGATGGCATCAGTGAAGTTACCAACGTAGCTACTAAGTATCATAGCCTCGCTATCGACATACTTTGCTCCATCTTCGTAGCCAAGTAAGAAGTCCTTTATAATTTTATTATCCATGCCGCCAATAAGTCCAAGCTTCTTAGTCTTCTTGGCAAAACTATATCCCTCGCTGCTTTCAACAAGGCTTGCAAGAGCTCCTGCTAAAAAGCCTCCCTCGTTTTGCTTGTAGAGTATCGAGTAGATGTTCTCATACTTTTTCTCGCCGTCATTTGCGTTATCGTCGAAGAGTATGAAGTTTTGCTCTGGATACTTGTCGGAAATCTTTTGTATCTTATCCTTTAGCTGCCAAGTGCCAACTACTATGATGTCATATGCCTTGGACTCTGTGTTCTCCTCAAGTATCGCATCATACTTCGTCTCATCAGTACCCATCTGTATGGTCTTAGTCGTAATCTCAGGGTACTTTTCTTTGATAAGCTTCATGCCAGCCTCAGCGCTGTCAAAGAAGCTCTTGTCACCAAGGGTACCGTTGATAAGTAGAAGTATGCTAAGATCCTTTCTTTCTTCTTTGCTTGTTTTAGTGCCGCAAGCAGTAAGAGCTAGGCACAAGGCCATAAGCACGGCGAATAATCTCTTTTGCATCTTAATCTTTTTTATAAAGCATGTCTACATGCTCAATGTTGTCTTCGAGATAAGCCTTTGATATCTCTTTAAAACCCTTCTTTGCGTAGTAGTCTTTCATATATGTTTGTGCTTGTATCTTAATTGTGTCTTCCTTCATGTCGTCTGTGATGTAATCAATCGCCCTTGTGAATAACTTATCGCCAAAGCCACTATGTCTAAAGTCTTTCTTCACAAGAAAGCGACCTATGGAGACTTCTGGGTAACGAGTATCCTTCTCAGTAATCCTTGCGTAGCCTATAAGCTCATCACCCTCTATCATCATTAAATGAACCGAAAGTGGATCAAACTCGTCCACATCGTTATAAGGACAGTTTTGTTCAACTACGAAGACCGACTGTCTAAGCTTAAGTATTTCATATAGCTCAGTTGTGTTTAGTTCCTCAAAATACTTAATTTTTATGTTCATTATATGTTCTCCTTCTTAATTTCTCCAGCTCTGAATAGTGCCATCTTTGTTAATAGTGGTCCTATAAGTTCATAAATAACTGTAGCTGAAAGTATGATGTCTCTGATTGCTGCTCCGTGTGGTGCAGGTATGATTCTCTTTGCTATAAGTGAAAGACCTATAGCAACACCGGCTTGTGGTACTAAGCAGAAGCCTAGGTTTTGTTGAACTGATGATGACAAGCTGCCTATCTTTGCGCCGATACCTGCTCCTAGTGCCTTACCTATAACTCTTGCTACAACATAAGCTGCACCAAGTACGCCTACCTTTGTTAAGCTCGAAAGGTCTAGATCCGCACCTGATAGTACGAAGAAGCATAAGAATATAGCTGGTGTGATAACTTCGATTGCAGTGAAAACTTTAACTTCGTTTGATGATGTGTTACAAATTGTTGTACCAAAAGCCATCATAGTAAGAAGGCTTGATAGGCCGAAGCGTAGTGATATAGCTGCAAGTAAGAAGATGACACCTATGAAAGCAACTTGTATTTGTCCTTGATTCTTCATAAAGTTCATGGCCTTAACCATGATGATGCCTGCGACAATGCCAAGTGCAAGTGCAGAGAAAATTTGTATTATTGGCTTACCTACCATGTTCATCATGGAGAAAGCGCCGCCTTGTATCATATTTTGTGCAAGTGTTGATGCAACGCCGAAGGCGATGATACATACACCGTCGTCTAGTGCAACAACCGGTATTAGTGTTCTAACTAGTGGTCCTTCTGCCTTGTATTGCTTGATAACCATAAGTGTAGCTGCTGGTGCTGTTGCGCACGCGATTGAACCTATAGCTAGTGAGAATGGTAGACTTTGCTTTAATAAAAGCATAACTACTGTTACTAAGAAGAAGGCAACTAGTGCTTCTAGTATAGTTATTAGGAAGATAGCCTTGCCAACCTTCTTTAAGTCATCAAACTTTAGTTCAGCACCTATGGAAAAGGCGATGAAGGCAAGTGCGACTTCACTGATGATGTCGAAGCTCTTAACTGCTTCTTCTGGTATAAAACCGAAGACTGATGGTCCTATAAGTATGCCTGCTATCAAGTAGCCAGTTACTTCTGGAAATTTTAAAAGACCAAGCAATTTAGCAACTATAAAGCCGACTAAAAGTATTGTACCTAAGTGTAATAAAATTTCGAAGTTCATACTATTTAGTCAAGCCCTCCACACTCTTTACATCTAGTGTAAACATAATTCCTGTATTTTCATTTTCAATATTGCCCATAACAGTTTTAACAACGTCCTTTGCTACGGCAAGTTTTTCGTCGTCAAGTACCATTAACAAAGTCTTGTTGAATGGTCTTTGTCCGTTCAAAATTCTTCTTAAACCACCGAAGGCGCTTATCTCTTTGTGCCAATCAGCAAGCGTTGCTGCCATACCTTGACTCTCAAGTATAGTTCCTCCTGTGATAGATTTTTTAGAAAGCTCAAGTAATAATTCATCAAGCTTATCCATTTCATTTAAAATAACAACTAATAAATTCATAATATCCCTCCAAATTTTAATTATATCACTAATAAATGTAGAATTCAATACTTTAAAAGCTATTTATCAACATTAGATCCCGTCATCCAAAGAATTGAGTTCTTAGGTTTAGAAAGCTTCTCATATGCAAGCAAGGCTGCTGCACTTGATGGCTCTACTACTTCATGGTCTGTATCGTATATGCACTTTTTTGCTAAGAGAATGCTCTCATCGTTAAAGGTGAAGAAGCCATCTACAAGAGCGTCAAGCATAGGAAAGACTAGCTTAGATGGTGCGCTGCATGCAAGACCATCGGCAACACTTATGCCACCAAGTCCTATCTCGTTAACAGACTTAGCCTCACCACTTACATAACTATATAGCATGCAAGGGTACTCTGTTGGCTCTACGAAGTATATGCGCACCATGTCTTTGAAGAAGCTTCTCAAGGCAAAGGCAATGCCACCAGGTGCGCCTCCTACACCACAAGGTAGAAAGACATGTAGCGGCTCCTCGCGGCTTATATGCATAGTGCTTAAACTCACCTCATCTGCCACTTCGAAGATGGATGCCGCATAACCTAAGAAGAGCTTCTCACTCATCTCGTCATCTACAAAGTAGCTCATTGGGTTCTTACTAGCACTCAATCTGCCCATCTTCACTGCGTATGTGTAGTCGCTTTCATACTCTACGACTTCTGCTCCCGCCTCTCTAAGTAGTTTTTTCTTCCACTCCTTAGCGTCGCGGCTCATATGAACCTTTGCTTTAAAGCCGAAAGCCTTGGCACATAGTCCTATGGATAGACCTAAGTTTCCGGTAGAGCTGACCTCTATCGTGTATTCACTCATGATGCGTCTTATATCATCAAGGCTAAGAGTATCGAAGTCCTCCATCATGTCCTTTTGTGTAAGCACTTCTTCTACCTTAGACATGACTTCGTTGAAGCCGCCTCTCGCCTTAACACTGTGCGCAACCTTTAGCTGTGAGTCAAGCTTTAAGTAGACTTCGTATCCAAGCTCGGACTTCTTAAGCGCGCTCTTGTAGTAATCAGGGCTATCTATCTCATCAAAGGCTTCCATGAAAAAGCGTGCAAAGCGTTCAAAGCGTCTCTTGCTTTGATACGCATCGTATAGTGAGAAGCCAAGCTCCTCTACAGCTTTCGTTCTTTTGATAGGAAGGTAAGTCTCTTCTCTATTTTTTAATTTATCTAGTATATCCACTTCTATATGCCTCCTTTTTTAGTCAAAAAAATAGACGACTAAGTCGCCTATTCACTATTTATTATCTATAATGTAATACTCTCTTGACCATTCTCTAACTGTCTTGTCTATGTCGATGGCGTCGTAGTACCTGTCCTTACCCATGTAAGTGCCATCTGAGTACTTCATACCCCAAGAGTTAGGATCGTTTACTATATAATAAAGTCTTCCATCTACAACCTTGTAACCATTAACAACTATGAAGTGACCGCCGCCACCTGTGTAGTACTTGTTGAAGTGTGAGTTCACATCTGGATTGTAACGTAGTGTTGATGAATCGATGCAAATGATGCATACCTTGCCTTCTCTAAGCGGCTTAAGTAAGCTGTCTGGGTTCTTGTAGAACTTCATCTTGTGTGTAACACCTGAGTCCTTCAAGAAGTCACTAACGTCGTTAGTATACCACCAGCCACCATCGTTAAGGCGAGTGTTCCTTGCCATCTCAGCTGTGACTGCCTTGTCATAACCTTTTTGGAAGTACAAAGTCATAACAGCGCAGCTTGGTCCGCAGTTGTTTTCAGAGTACTTTCCTGTTTCTTTTTGATCTATATACCAGTCGTAGTCCCTTTGATTAAGAACTTCAAGCTCGTTATCGTCCTTTGTCTCGAAAACGAATTCGCCGTTTTCAGCTTTGAACTTAAACACTTCTTCTAAGTGCTCTAGTGGGTAGAAGATTACATCGTTAAGCTTCTTTACTCCACTGTCTAAAGCAATCGCTTCGTCCTTGTAGTATATAGGGAACTTAACGTCTTCTAGTTTACTATAAGTATCCTTGTCAAGTCTTATTGCTTCTATGGCCTTATCTGTGCTGTATAGCATACCATCGTCAAGGTAGTAGTGGCCGTCTTCGCTCTTCTTAGGCGTAGGCACTCCATCTACCATCTCGTAAACATTACCAACTCTATGTATAGTTGGGTTAAGCTCTTCTAAGAATTGATCAAAGATGACATATTCTTTGCCATCAATGTCATAAGAAGTCAATACACCATCAGTACCTGCTGTTGTGTATTGTCCTTTTATAGCAAATTTATTGGCTTCTTTTCCATTGCACGCAAATAAGCATAAGCTTATAAGCAGTAATGCTGCTAAAGTTAAAATTTTCTTCTTCATAGTTTCCTCCACTAGTCTACATCGTAATTTTTAGCTTGTTCTGCTAGATTTTGAAAGAATTCACTGCGAGCCACTTCACTTAAATTAATCTTAAGTCCTCTCTTCTTCATTGACTTAAGCTTATAAAGTAGTAGGTTCTCATCAATCATAAGTCTTTGAGCAAGCTCCATATAGCTCATGCCTTCCTCTAAGGTGTCCAAGAGCTCATCCTCATCTATAAGTAGATGCGCCGCAAAGGTATTGGCCTGTGCTTCTATGATAGACGACTCTTGTGTTAAACCAAAGTCGGCTAACTCAGCTTCACTTGCATACTCTTTATGATATAAAAAATGTCCTAGCTCATGTGCCAGGACTTCTTTAATCACGATTTCATCCACGCGAGTATTATATATTACGTAGCTTACACCGTCTAAAATTCTAAACATACCAAGGAAGGCAGCACCTATGTTAATAGGTATGACTACCACTCCAAGGTTCTCTAATATCTCATATGGATCGTTTGTCCCGTGTTCTTCTATCAAATTGAGTGCGTCTTCTAAATATTTCTCACTCACTAATTCTTGCTGCCTTCTTTTTTGTCTGCATTTTGATACTTCGACTTGTAATAAGCTTCAGTTATCGCTTCAACAACAGCCTTCTTGTCTTCATCACTAAGTGTGCCACCAGCAAACAAGCCTATCATACCATTCACAAGCATGTCATAGTTTTGATCTTGAACCGGTACTTTGTAGTCGTCATCATCAACTAATAAGTATGATGCGTCTACTCTAAATATATTAGCCATGTCGTTATATGTTTGTCTACTACGAGGTCTCATACCATTGACTTCGTATCTTGATATAGTTTTTAATGATAAACCTAATTGCTCCGCAAGCTCAGTTTGAGTTAAGCCTGCACGTTCTCTCAATCTTTTTAACTTCATTGCAAAATTCATAAGTTCAACCTCCATATATTAATCTTTGTCATTCAAGTACCTTTATTATATACTCTTAGAATGTAGATGTCAAGACATTTTAATCAGCGCTTTTTTAGCTAAGCTGTCTGCAAGCTCGTTATACTTATCTCCCGTGTGTGCCTCTACCTTATGAAAATGTATCTTGACCTCGTCCTTCTTCGCATTGAAAAACTTCTTGTAGTCCTTAGTCGCGTCTATGTTTGTCTTCCAATAACCCATGGCCCAGCTGCGTATACCTTCGTAGTCAAAGAAGATGTGCACTTCGTCGTAGCCCTTGTCTATCGCGTAGTCAATCGCCATCATCGATGCTTTGATCTCGCCTGCAACGTTTCGTATTTGAACAAGCTCTTTGTCATCATATGCAAGTGCCTCTGTAGCTATCACTTCGTCATCTATGACATATACGGCAGCTGCTGCATATTTTTTTATTATATTGCTGAAGCTCCCATCAACATAAGCAAGAAGTTTTCCAGTCAAATCGTTTTTGACTTCAGGCGCCTCGTCTTCCATGTATGACTGAGCCTCCTCTAAGGTCTTAAACGACTTATACATCGCTTGCTTATATCCATGAACTTGTTCTTTCGCTTCGTCCCATGTCTCATATATGCCGCTAACTCTGCCGGACTTCACGGCATAATACTTCTTCACCATTATAATCTTTCTGCTAAGTACTTAGCAAAGTATGTGATGATTAAATTTGCTCCCGCTCTTTTGAATGAAAGCATAGTCTCCATGATGATGTCTTCTTTGACAAGGCCACCCGCAACTGCGTCATATAGCATAGCATACTCTCCACTTACTGAGTAAGCAACTATAGGTAACTTAGTCTCTTCGGCTGCAAGCTTAATTATGTCTCCATATGCCATGGCAGGCTTAACTATAAGCATGTCGGCTCCCTCATCTACGTCTAATAGTATCTCTCTAAGTGCTTCCCTTTTGTTTCTGTAGTCCATTTGATACTGCTTTCTATCGCCAAAACTTGGTGCGCTACCTGCTGCATCTCTGAATGGTCCGTAGTAGTTTGATGCAAACTTTGATGCATAGCTCATGATTGATACGTTGATGTAGCCAGCATCATCAAGTGCTTCTCTAATCTTGGCAACGCGTCCGTCCATCATGTCAGATGGAGCGACTATATCTACTCCTGCCTCTGCCATGGACACGGCTATCTTTTGTAAGTATGAAACAGTCTCGTCATTATCTACATAGCCCTCGTGCAAGATGCCGCAGTGACCGTGATCAGTGTACTCGCACATGCACACGTCACCTATAACGATGAAGTCCTTGTCAAGCTCTTTGATCTTTCTAATCGCTCTTTGAACAACGCCGTCCTTTGCATATGCACCTGAGCCGCACGCGTCTTTGTGCTCTGGCACGCCAAATAGTATTACTGAGCGTATGCCCAAGTCCTTTAACTCTTTAATCACTTCATCAAGCTTGTCAACGGTGTATTGCTTTTGTCCCTTTAAGCTCTTTATATCTTCGACTTCATTGACTCCATCTTTTACAAAAAGTGGATATATTAGGTCTTCCTTTCTAAGCACTGTCTCTGCGAATACTTCTCTAATGTTCGCATTAAGTCTTAGTCTTCTCATTCTATTCTTCATTGTTTATCTCCTCTTTAATTAAATCTATCATGCCTTCTGAGTCATGTACTTTGGCTTCTTTATATACTTTGTAGCCAAGCTCCTCTATGCTCTTTGTAGTATATGGTCCTATGGAATATATCCTCGCCTTTGCCATTATCTCTGGGTAGAACTTATTGAAGCTAATGGCTTCCGATGACGAGAAGAAGAAGATATCATATACCTTATCATCAAGGTACATCTTCTCATATGCCTCATCGCTATTCTTATACACTTCAAAGGCGTCTACATCGTAGTCAGCTAGTGCCGCTCTAATGTTGCCCTTGGCCTTATCTGAGTGAGGATACAAAACCTTTGCCTTCTTGTCAAAGTTCGATATTACATTCTTGATCAGCTCGTCTGATGTATATTTCTCTGATACATAGTCTGCTTTGAAACCATACTGAGCTATGTCCTTCATAGTCTTCTGACCAATGGAGGCTATCTTGATATTAGCAAATCTTCTAAAGTCTATAGCAAGTTCCAAGGCTCTCCTAAAGAAAAATTCTACTGCATTACGGCTTGTAAGTATAAGGCACTTGTAATCTTCTATATGCCTAAGTGCATTATCAAAGCCAGCATCATGTATAGGAGTGTACTTTATAGTCTCAAGCTCCAAAAACTCTGCCTTATTGTCGATAAGGAAGTCCTTGAAGTCTTGATTGAACTCCTTCTTTCTTAATAGTATAAAGCTTCTATCCTTAAGTGGCCTGTCTCCAAAGAAGTCGATATCCTTGGCAAAGTTAACCACATCTCCGACTACAAAGACCGATGGATTCTTTATATCATTATCCACTTTAGTCTTGTAAGCATCCTTAAGTGTTGTTATATATCTTCTTTGATCAGACCTTGTCGCCTTGTATATGAAGGCTGCCTTAGTCATTGGATCCTTACCAGCTTCTATAAGCTTCTTTGCAATGGTCTCTATATTACTCATAGCCATAAGGAAGATGAGTGTCCCTTCCATATGTGCAAGGGTTTCCCAATCAAGCTCTGCAGGTCCGTTCATAGTGTGACCAGTAAAGACGTGAAAGCTCCTTGCGACTTCTCTGTGTGTCGTAGGTATACCTGCATATATAAGGCCACCTATCGATGATGAGATGCCGGGCACTATCTCCGTATCAACGCCGTGCTCCTTTAGGTAGAGTGCTTCCTCAGATCCGCGTCCAAAGACAAGCGGGTCGCCTCCCTTTAGTCTAACTATGATCTTGCCTTCATCACGTGCGCACTTAAGCAGAAGCTCATTAATCTCATCTTGCTTCCAAGAGGACTTCATCCCCTCTTTACCGACGTAGAATACATTTGCGCCTTCCTTCTTTTCATTGAGCAAGTTATAATTGATAAGCCTGTCGTAGATAATGTAGTCCGCCTTTTGTATTAAGCTTAGCCCCTTTATAGTAATTAGGCCCTCATCACCAGGGCCCGCTCCAATTAAATATACCTTAGCCATCTATCTCACCTTTAATCACTTCAGTGTATTTTTTCACATCACGTGCATAGCTTTCTTTGTCCGTATCAAAGTCTAGATACTTGTACCTCTTTAGGTCGTCTGATGCCATAAAGGCCTTGACATGTGCCTTATCGCCCTTTGATACTACATGTATACCAAGCGGCTTGTTGCACGATGCGCCCGACTCACTAAGAAAGGCTCTCTCGATGTCTACTTCAAAATCAGTTTTCGCATCCCTTATAGACGTTAGCATCTCTTTTAGCTCGTGATTATTCGAGTTCACTTCAAGAGCTATAACACCTTGGCATGGCGATGGTAAAAACTCGTCCTCATCTAAGTCTATGAGTCTACCTTTAAGCTCATCATTTAAGTCTAGTCTATCTATCGCCGCTCTTGATAATATAATAGCGTCGAAGCCCATCTCATCAAGCTTTGCTACTCTCGACTCGATGTTGCCCCTTATCCCAGAAACTATGTAGTCATTGTCCTCTTGCTCTAATAAAAATTTGCGTCTTAAGGAGCCGGTAGCGACCTTCAT
>CAMYBS010000018.1 GCA_947254025.1 uncultured Clostridia bacterium | reverse complement strand
CAATTAAATTTATATCTTCATTTACAGATATTTTAAATATATTATTGATAATTAAGTATCCTGCGACCATTACCAAAATCAGAAAAGCTAAATAAGGTATAAAGGTATTTAAATCAAAACTACTATCACCAGAAAAAAGATACGCAAAGTTAACGCCAATCCTTATTTCATTGCCTGATAAATTCCCAGGATTATCCGCTACCTTATAACCATTTCTCTCTGCAATTTTTAAAAGTTTATTCCTTATCATAAAGGAATTCTTTAGCATAACTTCCACATCTTTATTATTTTCTGGAAGGGATAATTTATCTACATAAGCTTTTGATAAATAGATTTGTCCTACACCAACATTGGAATCAATAGGACTTTGAAAAGTTCCAGATATAATAAATTTATCACTTTTCTTTTCAATAATCTCTCCTGTGTAAGGTTTTTCTATATTGAAAGGAACTTCTATCACTTCTCCAATTTCACCCTTATAACCTAACTTTTTTGCAGTTGCTAAATCTATAAATATCTCGTTTTCTTTTTCAGGAAATTTTCCCTTAACTTTTTCTATTAATGACCATTCAAATCCTTTTTTGTCCATATAAGATAGTTCTGCACTTATTTTTTCATCATCAAGGATCCCAACTTTCTCTCTTATTGAAAATTCCTTTAAGTCTTTATCCTTGGATAAAATATTTATGTCTTTGTCAGAAAGTTCTTTAAAAGAGCCATGGCTGATTGTGCCAATAGTTTTCATCGTTTGGGTTTCCATGCTTTTTCCTAAACCTAAGGCAACTGAAAATAGGCTTGTAAATAGTATAGAAGTCAAAGCAATGGCTAATAAGAGAATATTTCTCCTACTTTTATTTGCATTTAAAATATTTTTTGCAAGGTGCCTTATATAAGCTTTATTTTTGACTTTCATTATTTTCCACCAGCCTTCCATCTTCTATTCTTAGAGTTTTTTCTGCAGCTTGAGCGACGGCATCATCGTGAGTAATCATAAGAATAGTATTTCCAAGCTCTTTATTAATCTTTTTTAGTAAGTAAACAACTTGAGAAGATGATTTTGAATCCAAATTACCTGTGGGCTCATCAGCTAGAATTAAAGATGGTTTGGTAACCAAGGCTCTTGCTATGGCAACTCTTTGTTGCTGTCCACCAGATAATTCATTAGGCATTTTATTTTTTTGATCACTTATTTCTAGAATGTCTATTACGGAATCAACATATTTCTTATCTACTTTGTCTCCATCAAGACCAAAGGGAATAATTATATTCTCATATACATTTAGCATGGGCAAAAGGTTATATGCTTGAAAGACAAAACCAATATTTCTTCTTCTAAAAATAGTTCTCTCATCATCTTTCAATGCATAAATGTCGGTATCATCAATTAAAACTTTTCCGCTTGTAGGATAATCAAGTCCTCCTAATAAATGTAATAGGGTTGATTTACCAGATCCAGATGCTCCAATTATAGAAATAAATTCTCCTTTTTCCACATCGAAAGATACTCCATCAAGAGCTCTTACTTCCACGTCATTTGTTTTATAATATCTTTTTAAATTTTCTACTTTTAACATATCTATCACCTCTTTACATTTAATATAACACTCATATCTTACAAAGTACTTACAAGACTTCTTACAGTTTTGTAAGAAAAAAGACTTCTCACAAGGGGAAGTCTACTGAAAATTTTATTCTATTATTATCCAAAGACGCTCTTATATTTCCGCCATGCTTTTCTATAATTTCTCTGGCTATAAAAAGACCTAAACCCAAACCGTCCTTTGAAACTGAATTTTTTCCTCTATAAAATCTTTCAAATATCTTTGGCAAAGTTTCTTCTGATAGGTCTTTGCACTCATTTTCTATGTCTAGATTATAGTTTAGGTAAGATTTATAAACTGAAATATTAATTGTAGAACCATTTGGCGAGTATTTTATCGCATTATCTACTAGATTATGAATGGCTTCTTTAAGCCATCTTTCGTCCAAATTGAAAATTAAGTCTTCGTCTTTTAAATTTATGCTTATACATTTTTCATCTAATATTACTTTAAATTCTCTCAAAACATCTTCTACTATGTCTTTTAAATTTGCTTGATGTTTTTGTAAGGAAATAATATCGGATTCGAGCCTAGAAGATTTTACTAGGTTTTGAATTAAAAATTCTAGTTTATTAAGTTCATACTTTATAATTTCAATATACTCATCTTTCGGATCATCTTCTAAAAGACTAATGTATAAAGAAAGGTTGGTAATGGGTGTCTTGGTTTGGTGTGATATATCTGCTATTAAATCTTTTGTTTTACTTTTTTCTGTATTTATTTTCGCTTCTTTTACTTGGCTGGCATACAAAAACTTAATGAGTTTTGATTTTATTTTAGATAATTCCTTTTCATCAAATTCTGTAATTTCTAAATTTCCATCCAAAGCCTTATCAATATAGTCTGAGAGCTCACTCATTTCATTTCTCAAGACAATATATTTATATAAAAGAATTCCAATTAAAATTACTAGAATACCTATTAAAAATTCCATTTATATCCAACTCCAAAGACTGTTTCTATTGGGTCATAGGGTTTTAATTTATTTCTTATTCTAGAAATGTTGACACTAAGAGTATTCTGGTCTATAAATTCATCATCTAATCCCCAAATAAAATCAAATAGTAATTCTTTAGTAATAACTTGAGACTTATTTTTTATCAGGTAATATAGAATTTTTGTCTCTGTCCTTGTGAGATCTATATTTTTATTATCCACAAAGAAAGTATTTTCATTGAAATTAAAGTCTAGACCATTTTTATTATAAATATTTAAATCGCTAGGTGATATTTTTTCAAAAGCCCTATTTATCTTTGCTTCTAAGATTCCTAAAGAAAAGGGTTTTGTTAAATAGTCGTCTGCCCCTAAATTTATAGCAGAAATTATATATGCCTCAAGATCTATAGCAGATAAAACTATAATGGGAATTGCTGAAGATTGTCTAGTATATTTTATTATTTCAAGCCCATCTCCATCCGGCAAATTCATGTCAAGTAAAAGTAAGTCAGCTTTATCAATAAAGTTTTTTGCTTCACTAATTGTGCTTACAGATAAAACCTCATAATCTTTATTTAAAGCTATAGAAAGTCCTTTATTTAAATTTTTATCATCTTCAATTATTAAAATTTTTTTCATAGTTTCTACCGCCATTAATTAAATTCCATAATTACAAACAAGTATCGAATTCTTATGTAAGTTTTCACTTCTATACTCCAATATATCCGATATATCCGATATATCACATTTAAAATACCTACAAATTCTACCCAGTATTTTCATACTCACATTTTCATCTTATCTATCTTACAGTGGTTCGTGATTTTGTGTATATGGCTTTATGTTATTTAGCTTTGTATAATCATTCTATATATCATTATATCACATTTTACAATTTAATCATTACAAATTTCTAAAGACGGATATATTTCCATCTTTTTCTAATCAAAAGCACCATTTTTGTCCTAGGACTAGTAGAGGGTGATTTCTCTTTACAGGTCTGCATTGAAAGAATTGTCTTAAGTACTCAAAAAGCTTCTACGGGCGCATTTGAACGCAAAATCATAAAAGGAAAAAGCTACTATAGATATAACATCCATAGTAGCCAATGCAAAAGATATATAATTTTTACAAGAATAAACTATTTGCTTTTATCCAATCCGTATAAAAGAACATTTTTAGCCAAGATCAATATAATTACAAAAGCAATTGCCGCTTCCACTCCTAAGAATGAGCCGTTGTATATAACTGAGTACATAAGTGGACCGTGGCCTGATCCTTCTGCATACTCTGCGAAGAAGATGTAGCCGGATGCAACGTGGCAGATGAATCTACCTAGTACTGCAATGATAACTGCAACCGGTACGTAGAATGATTTTCCTTCTTTAACAATTTGTTTAGAGAAGCAGCCTGCAAGTCCAAGTAGTCCGAAGGCTAGTGGGTAGTCAAGTATAGCTTGGAATGGTGTTACTACATAGCCGCCTAGTATCATATCTAAAACGCCATATACTGCGCCAACGATGATGCCGTAGCCAGCACCGTGTCTTATTGCGAAGAATAAAAGTGGTATCATTTGTCCAAGAGTGATTGAGCCGCCTTGTGGCATTTCAAAAATCTTAAATCTGCCAAGTACTATGGACATGGCGATCATAACTGCCGCTTCTGTCAATACTTTTGTGCTAAATTTTTTCATAAAAAAACCTCCTAATGATGTCACTAGGAGTTACTCCACTTGCCTACGCTGGTACTAACCAGATCAGGTCGTAAGGGTCGATAAATCTCTCAGCCAATGGCTCCCCTAGTGATAAAATATTAATTATTACAATGATGATTGTAGCACAACGAAACTTAATTGTCAAGGATATAGACGAATTTATGTATTACAATTCTCTTCCTTTGTCAATATACATATTGCGGCATAAAAAAGCTCCTACCGTAGTAGAAGCTCTTTCGTCTATATTAATTTTTCTTGCACTTTATCTCTTTGCCGTCGTAATCCATAGTGATGTTTTCGCCGTCAAGTACTTCGCCAGCTATAATCATTCTAGAAAGCTTTGTCTCAACTGTTCTTTGAATGAATCTCTTAACTGGTCTTGCGCCGAAGGCTGATGAGTAGCTTTCTTTAAGGATGTATTCCTTCAAAGCCTCTGATATAGTCAAAGTGATGGATCTTGCTTCAAGTTTAACTCTGATCTTGTCGACTTCTTTTTCGATGATGTCAAAGATTTCTGCCTTCATAAGCGGCTTAAACATAACGATCTCGTCGATTCTGTTTAAAAATTCTGGTCTGAATGCGGCCTTCATCTCGTCATTAACTTTTTCTCTTGTCTCGTCTGTAATCTTGCCGTCTTCGCTAATGCCTTCAAGTATGTCTGGCGAGCCGATATTGCTTGTCATGATGATGATGGTGTTCTTGAAATCGATTGTTCTGCCTTGATTGTCAGTAAGTCTACCATCGTCCAAGACTTGTAGTAGTATGTTGAACACATCTGGGTGCGCCTTTTCTATCTCGTCAAATAATACTACCGAATATGGTTTTCTTCTTACTTTTTCAGTAAGTTCGCCGCCTTCTTCGTAGCCAACGTATCCTGGAGGTGCGCCTATTAGCCTAGATACAGCGAATTTTTCCATGTACTCGCTCATATCGATACGAATCATATTTTTTTCATCGTCAAATAGGTCTTGTGTCAAAGCCTTTGTTAATTCTGTCTTACCTACGCCAGTTGGTCCTAGGAAGATGAAGGAGCCGATAGGTCTGTTCGGATCGGATAGTCCCGCTCTATTTCTGATGATGGCGTTCGATACAGCTTCTATCGCCTCATCTTGACCGACTACTCTTTGATGAAGTATCTCGTCAAGTTTTAGTAGTTTTTCTTTTTCGCTCTCTTCAAGCTTAGAAACAGGTATGCCAGTCCACTTCGATACAACGTCTCTGATCTCGTTTTCAGTAACTTCAAGCTTTAGATACTTTTGCTTTTCATTGACATTTTCGTTCTTTTCCTTAAGTTCTGCCTCAAGTTTTGCTAAGGTACCATATTTAAGCTCGGAAAGTTTTTCCAAATTGTATTCTCTTTGAGCTTTTTCTATCTCGTATTTTGTCTCATCTATCTTTTTCTTAAGCTCTTTAACGTCCTCTATCCTGTCTTTTTCCTCTTGCCATTTCTTTAGACTAATGTCGTATTCCTCTTGAAGCGCTTGCAAATCCTTGTTAAGCTCTTCAAGTCTCTTCATGCTGCGCTCGTCGTCCTCTTTCTTAAGAGCCTCTCTCTCGATCTCAAGCTGCATAATTAGCCTTCTCTTCGAGTCAAGCTCTTCTGGCATCGAGTCAATCTCAGTTCTAATCATCGCCGATGCCTCATCCATTAGGTCGATGGCCTTGTCTGGCAAATATCTGTAGGTGATGTATCTGTCTGATAGTACCGCAGCAGCTATAACAGCGGGGTCAGAAATTCTGATTCCGTGATAAACCTCGTACTTTTCCTTTAAACCTCTCAAGATGGAGATGGTGTCTTCAACCGATGGTTCAGTGACCATAACTTTTTGGAATCTTCTTTCAAGTGCCTTGTCTTTTTCGATGTATTTTCTGTATTCGTCAATGGTTGTCGCACCGATAGTTCTTAAGACGCCTCTTGCAAGTAGTGGTTTTAGAAGGTTCCCAGCGTCCATAGAGCCTTCAGTTCTGCCTGCTCCGACGATGTTGTGAATTTCATCTATGAATAATATTATCTTGCCTTCAGATTTTTCGACTTCTTTTAATACAGCCTTAAGTCTCTCTTCAAACTCGCCTCTGTACTTAGCTCCAGCGATAAGAGCGCCCATGTCAAGCTCGAAAATTGTCTTGTCTTTCAAATTTTCTGGCACGTCGCCCTTAACTATCCTTTGTGCTAAGCCTTCGACTATGGCTGTCTTACCAACACCTGGGTCACCGATTAAACAAGGATTGTTCTTTGTTCTTCTCGAAAGAATCATAAGAACGTTTCTGATCTCATCGTCACGGCCTATAATTGGGTCCATATTGCCCTTCCTTGCGTATTCCACAAGGTCTCTGCCGTATTTTTCAAGCGCTTGATAACGCATCTCAGGGTTATCGCTTGTTACATTTTGATTACCACGAAAGCCCTTCAAAGTATCTAAGAATGCCGCTCTCGAGATATTGTATTTCTTGAAAATGGCATCGATGTTAGCATTTTTCACTTCCATAATACCTAAGAATAGATGTTCAACGCTTAGGTACTCATCTTGAAAGTTTTTCATCTCATTTTCTGCTAGTTCCAAAACTTTGTTGTATTCAGCCGATGTATAAATGTTTGCGCCGCTTTGCTTAGGGAAATTGTTTATGATCGCGTCCACATCCATTAGCATGCCGTCCACATTTACACCCATAGCCTCAATCGTAGTTCTGATCAGGCCTTCCTTGTCTTCAAGTAGTGCCTTTAGTAGGTGCGCAGGTCTTATCTCAGGATTGCCGAGTGACCTCGCAGCCTCATTCGAATTATTTATCGCCTCAATAGTTTTTTTCGTTAATTTATCCATGTTCATAATATCACCTTCTATTATATTTATTTATATTTTTCTTCTAAGTCTCTGTATAATTTTTCGCTTTCCTCATCAAGTTTTGGGTTCACCATGTTAAATCTGATGTAAAGGTCACCTGCCATGCCCTTCATATCAGTAAAGCCCTTGCCCCTGATCCTCATAAGCTTAGTAGTGTCGTAGCCCTTTGGCACCTTGATCTTGATCTTCTTGTCAAAGACTTCAACCACTCTTTCGCAGCCGAAGTACGCGCCCCAAGGGTAGACGCCCACGCTAGTTTTGATGTCGAGGCCGTCAAGCTCGTAGCGGCTGTCCTTCAAGAATTGAATTTTGAAATAGATGTCGCCACTTACGCCCCATTTTTCGCCCGCCACTTTTATGGACTTGCCAGCGGTAATGCCCTTTGGTATGTTTAGATTTACGCTTATGTTCTTGCCGTCAATGTTTAGTGAGACAGACCTTCTAGAGCCCTTGTATGCTTCATCGAGAGTGATGTATAGCTCAGTATTGTACCTTTGTCTCTCTTTCTTTGCTCTGCCTCTAAATATATCATTTATATTAAAGCCTGCTGAGCTTCTGCTGCTTCTAGTGCTAGCACCTTGTCCACCAAAGAACATATTAAAGAAGTCAGAGAAGTCTCCACCAGAGCCATCAGTTTCGTATCTGTAATAAGTGCCGCCGTTACCAGCATTTCCAAAGCCGCCAAAACCAAAATCGTTAGGGTTAAAGTTTTGGCCGCCTCTAAAGTCGTGGTTAGAGCCGAAAGCGTCATACTTTTGTCTCTTGTCCTTATCAGATAAAACCTCGTAAGCCTCATTTATCTCCTTAAATTTTTCTTCGTTCGCCTTGTCACCTTGATGCAAATCAGGGTGATACTTTTTGGCAAGCGTCCTAAAAGCCTTCTTGATCTCAGCATCAGAGGCCTTTTTGTCGACACCTAATATCTTATAGTAATCTTTATACTCCATAATATCACTTCCTTTGACTATCTCTGACTTATTTATACCCAGCAAATGAAAATATAAACATATTTTTTATTTTTCAATGCAAATAGTAAAGAATAATAAAAAAAGAAGCGATGATAATTAAATCAATCGCTTCAGTGGTTTTATTATGAATTTATTTTTTATTTAGTTAAGTGCTTTACCTTTAATTGTAATTGCAAAAATATTGTCTTTATACTCAACCGATGCATTCAGCCCCATCAGCTCACACAAATTTTCGACTATATTTAACCCCAATCCGCTTGACGCATCATTCTTCGACTTATCTATAGTGTAGTTCCTTTCGAAAACTCTCTCTATACTATCATCGCTTACTATATGCGCAATATTAGAAAATTTCAGCTCGAAGTAGCCATCTTTGTGCTTTAGCTCAATCTTGTCCGCGCCTTCGGAGTACTTCATCATATTTGAAATCAAATTGTCGACAACTATCTTGAGATTCTTCTCATCTTGGAAGCATCTCACTCTATCCAAGCTCACTTCAATCATCTGGTCTTTGGCAATGTAGTAGTCGTAGTAGTTCACTATCTCTTCCTTGATAAAGTCATCGAGATTAAAGACCCTCTTGTCAATCTTGTAGGACTTCGACACAAGCCTTGAAAAATCATAAAAACCGTCGATGAGTTCCTTTAGCTCCTCGGCCTTCTTCTTGATTATCTCAAGGTACTTCTCGTCCCTAGTCCTCTCGTAGACATCGATGTAGCCCATGATGGATGTAAGCGGAGTTCTAAAATCGTGCGAAATGTTCGTAATCATGAGGTTTTGGTTCTCGATCGAGGCGTTGTACTTTTGACCCATGGTGTTCTTCGAATCAATGATCGCTTCGATTATCTTGCAGATCTCATTCAATTCACCCGTGTAAGAATAGCTTTGCAAAGCGACCTTAATTTCGCTTGCTTCCTTGTCCTCAAGATTTTCGCGAAACTCCCTAAGCTCTTTTCTTGACTTGTAAATGGTGTAAGAAAGATATGCAACAAGAGCTAAAAGTATGAGTACCACAGTCATCAAATCTAAACCAAGAGCGACTACTAAAAAAATTAGCGCCGCTGCTATAATTATGGCAGGAAATATCCTTTTCATTAAAATTCTCTTTTTCTACCTACAAAGTAGATGCCAGCCCAAACAAGAGCTATCCAGCCAAGCATGATGCAAAGCAAGGTATTAACGTTCATAATTCTTTCTGTGTAAGTACTTTTTTGTAAAAAGTCAAGTCCGTAGCTACCCATCATTTTAGCGATAGATTGAGTAATTCTTGATGGTGCTAAGAATATTAAACTTAGATCCCAATCGAATTTATTTAATATTATATATAGTACTGGTTGGAAGATAGTCATCGCAACGTAAGAGATGGCGATGGCTGATGATCTGTGTCTTGTAAGTATTTGGAAGAACAAGACCATAGACACGTAAAACCATAGGCATGGTAGTAGATAGGCAAAGCCTATAAGGAAGTTCTTCATCGAATCTGCAAATGATGCGGTCATGATATGTGCGACAAGTGAGCCGCCTCCTATAAGTATAGTTAACATAATGATCATGTAAACTAAAATATATAGGAAGGAAATAATTGCATTTGAAAGGTAAATCTTCATCCTTGATTGGCCAAGGGCTAAGTTGTTGTTGATGGCGCCCGATGCGTATGGTTCAAGCGCTGTAAGGTTCACCATTAGAGGTATTAGTATGGATGCTATAGACATTATTTGACCTAAAGTAAAGAACATCATTGTAAGATCAGGGTCTACAGCAAATCTGCTCTTTTGAAATCCTGCGAAGACGGATAAGACAAAGGCACACATCACAAAACCGAAGATGTATAGACCCACATTGTACTTTCTTTTACTAATTCTAAAAAATTCTGCTTTCATAAAATTAAACATCTCTTCTACCTCCTACTAAGCTTAAGAAATAAGATTCAAACTCTTCCTTAGCTTGATTTATCTCAATAATTTCAACGCCTGCGTCTTGGAAGGCCTTGAATATGGCGCTCGATGCCACATTATCATAGATTGCAATGACATTATCAGCTAAAACCTTGTAATTATGAAGCTTCATGTCCTCTTCCAAAACTATAGCACCTTTGGCAGCGTCGTCAACCTTGATCTTTGTCGACGATTTAAGCTTTTCATCAAGCTCCGCCTTTGTAATCTCTTGGATCAGCCTACCATTGTCAATGAAGCCGTACTTAGTCGCAACCATGTTAAGCTCGCTTAGGATGTGGCTCGAGATCATGATAGTAGTCTTCTTCTCTTGATTAACAAGTTTGATAAGGTCTCTGATCTCCTTGATACCGATAGGGTCAAGACCATTGATCGGTTCGTCAAGAATTAGAAAGACCGGATCATCGATAAGCGCGATACCGATGGCAAGCCTTTGCTGCATACCTAGTGAAAA
The DNA here is from genome assembly GCA_947254025.1 of uncultured Clostridia bacterium. GTDB lineage: Bacteria > Bacillota > Clostridia > Tissierellales > Peptoniphilaceae > Fenollaria > Fenollaria sporofastidiosus. The sequence continues at coordinate 12,932 of CAMYBS010000018.1, read as the reverse complement.
GTTCTTCGCCTTCTTGTTCTTAGTATTTTCAAGGCCGATAAGCTCCAAAGTTTCGTTAACCTTCGTCTTTCTGTCCTTGATGTCCCTGTTGATGGCGATGTACTCAAGATTGTCCCTTGCACTAAGCGTTGGAATGAAGTAAGGCCTGTTGATTAGAGCACCTGTCCTTCTCCTAGCTATGTTAATATTTGCGCCCGCATCGCCAAGAAGCTCGATAGAACCGCTCGTTTGGTAGCTAAGGCCAGTTATGATTTTAAGTAAAGTAGATTTACCAGCGCCGTTCTTGCCGACAAGACCATAGATCTCGCCTTCGTTTACACACATGTTGACATCCTTCAGTGCGTAGAAAGAGCCGTAAACCTTGCTTACAGAATTTACCTTTAAAATTTCATTCATAGTTTTCACTCCTTTGTTTATCTTTATGGTCTTATTATAATACACAAATCTTAATTTTTTCTTAATTAAACCTTAAGAATTTCTTAAGAATCATTAAGTTTTGCTTAAGAATTCACTTTTAGCTGCACACAAAAAAGAGAGCCGAAGCTCTCTTAACTTAGTATTGTTTATATTTAGCGCTTAATTTTGAAATCTTGTACGAAGAGTAGATTGAAGAACCTCGTCAATAAATTGCCGAGAACCTTTGCGCTATGTAGGCAAAATGAATAAGCATCGCACACAGATTTTGCGGAGAGAAGAAGAACCCTGTCCATAAATGGACATGAACCTTTGCGCTGCGATGGATATTTAACTCTTAATTTTGCAATCTTGTACGAAGAGTAAATTCTGTAGGCAAAAGAAGAACCTCGTTCTTACGAACAAGAACCTTTACGCTGCGATGGAGCGATTTGAAGAACCTCGTCCATGTGGACGAGAACCTTGGTGCTTCGCACAAACGCAAAATCCTAATTCTTGACCAAACCATAGGTTTGTTCCACATTCGTCACAAATATTATGCCTTTTCCTTGCTCCTCAATCTTTGTCTCTTTTCTTATCGACTCAACTATATCCTTTGTCATCTGCTCTTCGGATATAATCAAAACAATCTCTTTCTCGGGCTCGATGAACATGTTGAAGACTTTGCGCGCTTCTTCGCTTCCGGAGCCTCTTGCGTTGACTATGGTGCCGCCTCTTGAGCCTGCCTTTTGTGCGGCTTCGATGACATCTTCTGCGTTTCCTTTTTCAACTATTGTATAGATGGCGTTGTACATTGTTTCACCTCTTTTAATATTATCATTATCTTTATCGTTATCTTCTGTGCCAAAGACGTTGAATGCGCTCTCGATGTAGGCGATTCCGTGGTTTGGCTTGTTTAGCTCTAGCTTTTCTGTGATGCACGCTGCAAGGCTCCTTATCTCCTCGTTTGTTCCAAAGATTAGAAGTATCTCTTTCTTCTTGTCGTTTAGTCCAAGGTAGTCGAAGATTGTCCTTGATGCAGTGCCCACGCCTAGCATGGCTACTGAGGCTGTAATGCCTTTCTCATCAGCTAAGTGCAAGACTTTGCTTGCTTTGTGCTGCTCGACTATGACTACTAGCATCTCTAAGTGACGAGACTTTAAATTACGCATTAGCTCCTCCTCCTTTATTTTTTACGTAGAATAAACCAAGTATTTGCAGTGCTATTAAGGGTGTCATCGCAACCATGGCGATGGTTCCGAAGCCGTCTATAAGCAAATCTGCCGATGGTGTTGACGCTGCAACTCCTTGCGCATAAGCAAGTATGAATGTTGCTGTCATTGGTCCTGATGCGACTCCGCCTGAGTCGAAGGCTATGCCAACGAATAGGTTTGGCACTTTGCGCATAATGATGAATGTAAGTATATATCCAGGTAGCAAGACGTGCCAAAGCTGCATCCCTGGTACTAGTATCTTAAGTATCGACAAGGCAACTGCGATGCCGACACCTATTGACAAGGTCATAAGTACTACTGACTTTTTGATTGAGCCTGCCGTAACGGCCTCGATCTGATTAGTAAGTACGTGAACTGCCGGCTCTGCAAGTATAGTTAGAACACCCATTAAAAAGGCGATGGCAACTATGAAGGTCTTGCTGTGCTCTGTTGCAAGCACGCGGCCTATATAACGTCCGACATCCATAAAGCCGGAGTTTACACCAACTAAGAAGATTACTAGTCCTACGAATGTTAGTACGCAGCCTGTTGCGACTCTTGCGTTCATCCTCTTCGAGTTGTGGAAAAAGACTAGGTTACATATCGTATATATCACGATGATTGGTAGCAATGCGATGATGATCTCTTTTGCAACTATCGGCGCCTCGTGAATGAAGTGTGAGATGACTCCTGCCTCACTTGCTGCAGCATAGTCGGGTACGTCTCCAAAGCTAGGACTACCCAGCATACCAAGTACAAGTGCACCAATGATGGCGCCTGCAGAGGCTATGCCTACTAAGCCGAAGGAGTCTTCTTCGGACTTTTGACTGTCTTTGTTAATGGCTGAGGCACCTGCGGATAAAGCAAGTAAGAAGGGTACTGTAAGCGCCCCTGTAGTTGCTCCCGATGCATCGAAGGAGATGGCTAGGAAAAACTGGTCTGCAAGTATGCCAAGAGCTAGTATGGCGCCGTATGTTATGAGTAAGAATGTCTTTAGTGAGAAGACCTTTACTATACGCACCATGCCTAGTGATATCAAGACCGCGACACCCATTGACACAAGCATAACTAAGGACGACTTTGATACTACGCCTAAGGTCACATCACCAACTTGGTCTGCCAAGATGTGAAGGTCCGGCTCAGCTATGGATATAACGAAGCCAAGCACAAGTCCCATGATTGCTATGACCGAAAGCTTGCCGCTTTTAACTGCTGCGTGACCGAAGCTGTCTCCCATAGGTGTGATGCCAAGGTCAACGCCGATAAGAAATATCGTTAGCCCCAAAAGTATGAAAATTGCGCCTAGCAAAAAGCGTTTGAAGAGATCCGCCTCAAGCGGTATGAACGTGAAGTTTAGTATGATTACAAGTAGCGAGATCGGCAAAACGGTCGCTATGACTTCTTTAAATTTTTCTTTAATCAAAATGTCACTTCCTTCTTTGCATATATTTTATTTAATCATTTAGACTGATAAACTGTTTAATATCATTATAATGGAAATCCTCATTAAATACAAGTTATTTTTCAGTGAGGTAGCGCCAGTAACGCTTTGGCATATTGGATATCATGAGCTTCTCATTACGTCTCTCATCTATGGCAATCGCCTTGTAGAAGTCCTGCCAAGCCTCTTCGAAGAATTTTTCTCTCTCACTAATTTCGTAATTTAGCTCCTTTAGCTCCAGAAACTCTACCTCGCCACCGATGTGCATGGCGGCCGTACCCCGCTTTACATCGGCGATGACGAAGTTTATAGTTGGGAATCTTTTTACAAAATGCGGCACGAGTAGTGTAAGGATGTCGTTTTTTGGCTCAAACTCAGCTAGCATCACGCCGCCCTCTACTTCTTTGAAGCGAAGTAGACCCTTGTACGAGTGGTTCTCTGATAAAACGCTCCTACGTATGCGGCGAAACTCGCTTGCCGCCTTCTCTGATGAGAAGATGTAGCCGTAGCCGTGCTTGAAGATGCCCTTGATGGCGCGGATTAATATATCTTCTTTCTTAGGATCACAGGACAAAAAGACTGCAATGACTTCCCTCATAAAGCGGCTTGAAAATTTTTCTTTGATGGCATTAATTACGCGAGTCGCCTTTTCCATATCCGTGGCGATAAAGACCTTAGTGTCGAGTAGGGACTCTTGAGCCTCTCTCATGTACTTCGCGCACTCTATGTCCTCGTAGAGTTCAAAGATGACCGTCATTAATCCCTCGAAACTTTGGTCATAATCAAAATAACGATAGCTGTTCATTTAAGTTCACCTTATCCATGAGTTTTATGCGCAAATTTTCACGAGTACCCACTTTGCCGCCTCTATATACTCCACCTGCTGTGATGAAGTACTTAGCACGCTTTAAGGAGATGTGCATGTTCTCAAGTGAAGTGTACGATAGCTTGGCAAAGCGCCTTGCATTGATGATACGGCGGCAAGTTGTCGGGCCGAAGCCAGGCACGCGAAGAAGTTCCTCGTAGCTAGCTTTGTTGACTTCAATCGGGAAGAGCTCGATGTGCGTGATTGCCCAAAAAGCCTTCGGATCAAGGTCCAGATCGAGCATGGGGTTTTTGCGTGAAACGATTTCATTCGGCTTAAACTTGTAGAAGCGCATCAACCAGTCCGCTTGGTAGATGCGGTGCTCCCTAAGTAGCGGCGCGGCTTTGATGCCGGATGTGTACTTCGATTTAACAACAGGGACAAAGGCTGAGTAGTAGACACGCTTCATATTAAAGCCTTTGTATAAAAGAGATGCCTTCGTGATGATGGTCTCGTCACTTTCATTCGCGGCGCCTATAATCATCTGCGTAGTTTGACCCGCCGGGGCAATGAGTGGCGCGCTCTTGTACTTCAACCTGTCCTCTTTGTTCTCAGCTATCGCCAGCTTTATGTTGTTCATGGGCTTCATTATACCCTCAGTTGTTTTTTGCGGAGCGAGCATCTTAAGTGAGTTCTCGGTCGGTAGTTCTATGTTGACAGAGACTCTATCAATTAGAGATGCTAGTTTTGTAACTAGCTCTTTGGACGCGCCGGGTATGACCTTCATATGTATATATCCTCCAAAATGATAAGTGTTACGAAGGAGCTCAGCTGTTCTGATCAGCTGCTCCATGGTGTAGTCGGGGCTCTTGATAACGGCGCTCGATAGAAAGAGGCCCTCGATGTAGTTACGGATGTAAAAGTTCATAGTGAGCTCGGCAACCTCTTCGGGCGTAAATGAAGCACGCACGACATCGTTCGAAGCGCGGTTGATGCAGTACTCGCAGTCGTAGATGCAAACGTTGGTGAATAAGATCTTAAGTAAAGATATGCAGCGGCCGTCTTCAGACCAGCTGTGACAGATGCCAGATGAGGCCGCATTACCGATGCCGCCAGTATTCTTGCGCGAAGAATTAGACGAAGAGCATGAGGCATCATACTTCGCCGAGTCAGATAAAATTTTAAGCTTCGCCTTTAAATCCATAGTATCACCTAAGGTAATTGTATCACTAAATGGCGATTTTGGCAAGATATGGGCAGGGATAGGGTAAAAAAAAGAGCTTATCCAATACAGATAAGCTCATTTTTTAGATAAATCTTATATTTTATCCGAATATATCTTTATATATTAGCCTTAGCTTTTGCCTTATTAGCTATCTTAACTAATGAAAGCATGACAGGGACCTCGGTAAGCACTCCTACAGTCGTAGCTAGCGCAGCTCCACTTTTTGTTCCAAACAAAGCTATCGAAACTGCTAGGGCAAGTTCAAAAAAGTTTGATGCACCTATCATGCCAGCAGGACAGGCAATATCAAAAGGTAGTTTTAGTATTTTACTTGCTCCAAACGCAAGGAAAAATATTAGATAAGTTTGTATTATCAGTGGCACTGCTATCAATATGATGTGAAGTGGATTATTGATGATAACCTCTGCCTGAGAGCTAAATATTAGTACAAGGGTTAAAAGTAGGCCGATGCTTGTTGCATTATCAAATTTGTGAAGAAAATTATTTTCTAAATACTCTTTACCTTTCTTTTTAGTAACTACTACTCTAGTAAGTACACCTGCTACTAGTGGCACTACTACAAAAAGAAAGATACTTATAAACAATGTGCTGTATGGAACAACTACATTTGAAACGCCCAGCAAAAATTTTACTATCGGCACAAAAGCTAACAAGATGATAAGGTCGTTAGTCGCTACTTGTACAACGGTATATGCTGGGTTACCATCAGTTAGAGTACTCCAAACAAAAACCATGGCAGTGCAAGGCGCTGCTCCAAGAAGCACCATACCAGCCAGATACTCTGTCGCTAGCTGCGGAGTAATAAATGATTTAAATATTACAAACATAAATAAGTAAGCCAAGGCAAACATTGTAAATGGCTTGATTAGCCAATTTGTTATCCATGTTATAAATAGTCCTTTAGGATTTTTGCCTACTTCTTTTATACTTTGAAAGTCAACTTTTATCATCATTGGATATATCATAACCCAAATCAAAATAGCTATAGGAACAGAAATACCTGCGATAGATAGTTTATTCAGTAGCTGTGGAATTGCTGGGATGAATTTGCCAAGCAAAGTTCCAAATACCATGCATATCAATACCCATAGCGATAAATTCTTTTGAAATGATCCTATTGCTTTATTATTTGCTTTTTTCATATTGTCTCCTTTAGATTTAATTATTTAAAAATTATTCTTAGTGCATTTTTTGCCATATCAGATGTGTTCAGTGCCGTGCGAAGCGCTTATTAGCTCAATATATTCAAAACTTATATAGATATATTAGTAATCCATCTTCTCCTTGCTGTGACAGATGCAATCAGGCTTGTCGCCAAAAATATACTTAAGCTCTTCAAGGAAGTGCTCAAGCGCCTTTTTGTTTAGCGTATAATAAGTGTTCTTACCCTCGCGGCGGCTTGTGACAAGCTCTGCCTCCTCAAGCTTTTTCATGTCACTAGAGAGAGTCGGCTGAGTGATGTCAAACTTTTCAAGAATCTCACAAGCGCATAGCTCACCGCAAGATAACATGTCAACAATCTTTAGCCTCTTTTGATCCGATATCGCCTTAAGCTTTTTAGAAACAGCTGCATATATATTTTCACACATATCCTTCACTCCTTTCTCATCTCTAAAACAATACTAACATACATATAGAAAAAAATCAATATGTTTTTGCAAAATATATAGAATTTTTTCTATATATTCGTTCTAAAGAAGAGAGTTTACACACGCATTAAATTTCTTTATATTGATTGGGTTTATTATAGATATTATTTTAGCTTTGCAAATAGAAAAAGCGTGGGACTACCACGCTCATATTTAAATTGATTTTATATAACAATCTATAATTTTATATATCTGTTTTATTTCTTCAATCTGCATATACTTTTTCATGTAGTTATAATCAGGTGTACCTAGATTATTTATAGGAAGAAGTATTTTTTGTCTATTCATTCTGTTAGAATCGAATTTATATCCATATGTGTATTTTTTCTTTTGTAGTAATATCATTTGTTTTAAAAATAAATAAGTATACTTATTTGATGCAATTTTTTCTTCTTTCTATTTATATTATAGCTGGCCTCTCGCTTTCTTACATCACCCCAACTGATGATTTTATTTTTATTAATCTTGTTCATAATAGGCAGTAAATTCAAGGCCATAGTTATCAGGATCTTTTGCCTCAGCAGTAAATACTACAACAAAGACATGGTCTGGTGAATACCAGAAAATTTGTTTTTTCAGGTCTCCGGTTTCAGAATCCACATCATCAAGTTTTTCATAGTGGGCGCCTGGCTTACCAATGTAGGCTTTGACTTTTTCATAAGTCATCCCCACTGTTTCTTCACGATTTTCATCAAAGTATTTAGCTATTTTTTCAAGGTCTTCTTTGCTAAGCTCCCATGTATCCCCAGGACTTATAAATGGGTTTGCGTTTGTAACTTCCACCATGTCTGTATCACTTGAATATTTTGCTACTATTTCTTCTACTTCGTCACTTTCTGATGCGTCTTCTTCATCTTCTTCTTCATCTTCATCAAAGTTCTTTGGCATGGATCCAGCCATTGTTAAACCAAAGTCATCAGGACTGTCCTTGTCAGCAGTAAATATTGTAAAAAAGACATGGTCTGGTGAATACCATAAAATGTTTTTTGTAAGCACTCCATTTTCATCTTCGTCATCATGTTCTACAAAGTGGGCGCCTGGCTTACCAATGTATGCTTCTACCTCTTCGTAGGTCATGCCCTCTAATTTTTTTAAATTGTTCTCATCAAAGTGTTCAGATATTTCTTTTAATCTTTCCTCGCTAAGCTCTTCGATACCTTTTGGAGTTGTAAATATTTCATCACCGGAAACATCTATCATGCCCTTAGCCTTTGCTTCTTCCTTCTTTTCGTCTACATATTTTTTACCGCAGGCTGCCAATGAGAAAATCATTGCCACTGCTAATAATAATGCTAATCTTTTTTTCATATTTATAACCTCCTGTTTTTGTTTTTTTAATTTACTTGCTTAACCATAAGCTCTCCTCATTTTTTTATAATCTCTAATCCTTGGGTATGAGCGAGTTAATAATTTCATACATATCTACCGAATAACCATGCTCATAGATCAGGCTATCCCAATCCAAGAGACCTTCAGCATTTATAACTTCGTCCGGCAAAACCAGGCTGCCGCCTTTTTGGCTAATGCTCGGCGTAAATTACAAGACATCGTCCCTGTAACTGATAGTAATCCTCTTTGCAAGGGCTATGTGCCGGTCATCAGAAAAGCCCTTCCAAATCTCCCTGTCTTCAACATACGAAGAAACATAAACCAAGCTCGCCACACTCAACATAAGTCAAGTCTTTCTTGACCTTTGCCTTGGCGGATTTTTTATTGTCAGTTTTTTCGTCTTCTTCATCTTCGACATCTTTTGAATCGTCCGCAGCACTTTCTTTCTTGTCCTTAAACCCTTTGTCTTCTCTAGGCTTGTCCTTCTTGCAGCTAGTGGCAAAGACCAAAGCCAAGACCAGGATAATAATCAAAAACCTAGTTTTATTTTTTCATAATAACCCTCCTTTGTTTAAATGATGTATATGGCTCGACCGCGTGATATCGAGTCTGCGTGTTCGAGATGCCCATATTTCTTGTTAAATTTGCATAACACATCTTTCAATAAAATTGACCCTACAAACACTCTTAAAAATATCCGTTGGAAAAATTCCTTACGAAAATATACGTCGGAAAAAATTTTTCTCCTACCTTATATTTATATTATGAATCATAATTCGTTTTATTACATCACCCAAAAGGATGATTTTTTGTAAAAAAAATGGCCCTGGCAAAAAGCCAAGGCCGCAAAAAGAAATAATGTTTGCAAAGAATCCGCAAGAAAACCACACGGACTCTTGCGAGGACTTATATTTATCTACTGATTGTTCTAATTATTGTTACTTGTTTAGTGGCATTATCCCAGAAAATATCTTGTGCATCTAAATTGATATTTGCTTCTTTTAGAAGTTCATAAACCCAAAGATCTGTTGCTTTTTCTTTCTTACTCATAAATTACACCTCACAGAGTTTAATATAGTTTCATTATAACACATATATTTACAAGAAACTATAAGAATACTTTATAATATTGAAATTTGTTATAAATTATTGCATAGAAAAAGCGTGGGATTACCACGCTCATATTTCGTATTATTTGTTTAAAATCTTATTTCCATCATCATAAATTCTTTTTAGCTCCTCCATATCCATGTGAAAATCCTAAGTAAAATCAATGTCTGTAGCATCTGATTACGATAGAAGTCTAGAGTCTTACTGGTCCATAAGCTTTAATTATTATCTCTGTGTTTCAAAAGTCTCTCGTACTCTGCTTCTAATTCTTCTCTTTCTTCTTTTGGAATTTCACTTGCCAAACGATTATTAATGGCAGTTAATCTAAATTCTATAAGAAAATCGTTAGTATTTTTATTTTCTTTCAACTTTTCTCTACGATTTTGATACTGAGCTAGATTGCCCGAAAAATTCTCTAACTTTTTGTTCTTAATGATAATAAGTCCGTCCGCTATGTTATTTATAAACGAGACATCGTGGGTCACAAACAGTAGCGGTCTATCATATCCTATCAACAATTCTTCTAAGGCTTCAATTGCTCTAATATCTAGGAAGTTCGTTGGTTCATCCATAATTAAAAAATTAAAATCAGATGTGACAAGCTTTGCTAGCTTTACCTTTGCTCTTTCCCCATCGCTTAGAACGTCTACCATCTTAAAGACTTCGTCTTCTTTGAATCCTAAGCTAGCCAAAATAATTCTAGTCATCGTTTGATCATAGATTGAGCTTTCAAAAACATTTTCTAATACTGTTTTCTTTTCATCAATAATTTCACTCAACTGACTATAATAGCCAATTTTAAGATTAGGATGACACCATACTTCTTTGTTTACAATCATATTTAAAAGAGTTGTTTTTCCTGTACCGTTATCTCCTAATAAAGCTATCTTTTTCTTATTTGGGATTTCAAAATTAGCATTATCGAAAAGAACTTTATCATCAAAGCTTTTACTTAATTTTTCAGCTCTTACTAGTACTTTGGAAAATATTTTATCCTTTTCATCAATAGTTAATTTAATTTCGGCTTCTTCTTTTGGCTTTTCTTTAACTTCAAGCTGATCTATTCTTGATTTAACGGATTTAACTTGCTTATCTAGTTTTTTCTTATTGCCTTGTCCACCCATTTTATGGAGTCTAGCTTCTGAATTGCCCATTCTTTTGGGAGTTGTTCTCACTTTTAACGTTTGAGCTTTTATGTCATTTGCTATGCCTGTCAATCTTTTCTTTTCATTAACATAGCCTTCGTATTCTTTCTGAAGGAATTTCTTCCTCTTAACTCTTTCATCAAGATAAAAGGAATAATCACCATTAAATACTTCTAGTTCTCCATGTGATAATTCAAAAATCTTATCACATGTTTGGTTTATAAAATCACGTTCGTGGGAAATAAGAATATAACCTTTATCTCTATTTCTTAGACTTTCTGCTAAGTTTTTCTTCTGTTTTATATCCAAATGAGATGTTGGTTCATCAATCAATAAAAAACTTTGTTCATTCGATAAGAGTTTCGCTAGCTTCAGTCTTTGGTATTCACCAGGACTAAATTTTTCCTCTTTATTAAGTTTAGCTTTAACATAGTTATCATGTGAAAATTTTTCTTCTTCATCGTCATTTAAAAGATGGGCTATTTTAATTTGTACATCAATTTTCCCACTGTAGTCTGTATCTTGGCCTATTAGAATTTTAAAGAAACTTGTTTTACCAGCTCCATTATCACCGATTAAACCAATTTTATTATCATCTCCAATGGTCAAATTTTTTATTTCAAATAACGTTCTTGTGTTAATTTCTTTTTTTAAATTATCTATATATATCATAAATCCTCCTTATTTTTTGAGAGGACTTAACCTCTCGTATTATTTGAAAGAAAATTTATTAATTGTCATCTGTATATACCTCCAAATTCTTTGAAACTTATATCTTTATTTTATCAAATACTTTCATAATTTTAAAATATTATTCATTATTTATGGAATAAAATCATTCGTAATTTTTGTATTTTAATATGATTTTGTTCCATAAATACTCTAAAAAGCACTCCAACTATTTATTTTTTGAGTTTTTAACTTTGGTAGAAGTCTTGAACTCCTTATATTTACATAAGTATTTGCCTCTATCACTATTATAGCGCGAAACCCCAGTGTACAATCGTATAGTGATATCAACGCCTTTAGATGTAAATAATCTATCTATTCAGGTGGATTACTAGTACTATAAACTGGAAGTTGTCTATCTTAAATCTAGATACATTATGTCGAAATCTATATATGAATCTACAATTTTAAAATAAGCTGAAAAAGTTCCAATTTATAAATCATACACGGCTACAATTTCATTGCCACACATTTCTCCATTCTCGGAAAAGCCATACTTTAAGTATATTGCTCTTGCTCTAGTGTTTTCTGGTTCATACGACAACCATACCTTTCTTGCCTCACCAAATGGGAATGTACGTATCAAATCGATTGCGGCATCAATCGTCTGCTTTCCCATACCTCGTCCCTGATATTTCCTATCAATCATTAGTCTCCAGAGGCAGTAGTTTTCTTTGATTAAAGGACTTTCTTCTTCATTGCCAACGGTTCCTTTTCCGATCATAACAAATCCAATCAGGGTGTTATCATCATATACTGCAAGCGGCAACGCATTATTGCCTTCATTTCTTGTTGAATATGCTTCCGCCAAGCTCTGTATGTTATCAGCAACAAAATCTTTTTGCTCTTCATATGGCTCTAATGCACAAACTTTCCAAATATTTTTATTCGTAATTTCATCAAATCTAATCATTTTTATCATCCTCCACAACTTCTAATTTGTTTATCTAATAAAATACTAAATGTTATTATTACTTTCCTTCTAATCTTTTAATGCCACTATCACCAAGTTTTTCAAGTGACATTAATTGTGTTCTAGCAAGTTTTCTAAGTTCCATCATTCTTTCTTTTTGCTCCATACCTTTTCCAATAAGAATCGCATTATAGCTTTCCATATTGGCAAGTACAAGTAACTCATTCAGACTTGCATAGTCTCTCATATTACCTTTTAACTCAGGATTTTCTTCACGCCACTGTTTAGCTCTTTTGTTAAATAAAGCAACATTTAGCATGTCTGCTTCACTTGCATATTTATAAGACAACTGTTCGTTGGTAAGATCTTTTAAGAGATATTCTTTGATTGCGTCTGTATGAATTTTGTAGTTAATCTTAGAGATTTCACGATTAAGGTTCCAACCCAGTGACAATTTTGAATTTTCATCTGATTTAAGTCTCTTATAGTCTTGAATAATATACAGCTTAAATTCTGGTGAAATCCATGAGGCAAATTCCATCGCAAGATCATAATGCGCATAGGTTCCACCATATCTCCCAGACTTCGATATTATGCCAATAGCATTTGTAGAATCAATCCATTTTTGTGGTGTCATAGTGAATCTATTAAGTCCTGCCTCATTTCTAAACGTGTCGAATTGCACACGGTTAAAATCTGGATTATTCAAAACTTTCCATAAACCTATATATTCCAAAGTATTTCTGTTTCTCATCCAGTTTTGTATAACAAATCTAGGATCATCATTATTTTTATACTTAGCAATATCCGTTAGACTTATATAATCATTTTTAAAGTCTTCAGTATAAATTTGAATAGCAAATCCTTTTGCTTCAATTATCTCTTTTTTTACCTTAGACATGCATATTCCTCCTTTATGCTGATGCACTGTTTACAATATTTATTTTTGTAAAACTCT
>CAMYBS010000017.1 GCA_947254025.1 uncultured Clostridia bacterium | reverse complement strand
ACGGAACTAATCTTGTGCTTGGTCCCTTCCAAGGCAAGCCCGCTTGTAACAGGATCATGCTCAGTAAAGGAGTCTGTGGCACTGCCTACTCAAGCAAAAAGACTATTGTCGTTGACGATGTTAATAGCTTTGCTGGTCACATCGCATGCGACTCTATGAGCAAAAGTGAAATTGTCGTTCCTATATATAATATGACGCGCGGCGTTGGCGTCTTGGATATTGACTCTTATGAGTATTCTAACTTTGATGCCATTGACAAAGAGTATTTAGAAAAGATAGTGGACTACATTGTAAAACACAGTGACACATCATTAAGATAAAATTAATATAAGATTATCTTATTTATATAGGCCTATTCATTAGAATGTTTTATATGTATTGATAAATTATTAGCTCTTTGTTACAATCGCTTTAGAATGCTTAAATACGAAATGGAGGATCTAGATGAGAGTACTACACGTCTTGACACAGCTTCCTGCTAAAACTGGTAGCGGTGTTTACTTTGCAAATTTAATATCTGCCTTCAAGGCTGCAGGTGCAGAAAATGCTGCCATATACGGTGCTGAAGAAAAGCATAGGGACCTTATAGATGTCAATACAGACCGCACGTATGAAGTTTTGTACGACACAGAAGAAGTACCCTTCCACATCTGCGGCATGAGTGACGAGATGCCATACAAGTCGACTATATATAGCGAGATGAGCGAAGATGAGATAGATACTATGCTGGAAGCATTTCGCAAGAGACTTCTTAAGGCGAAGGAAGAGTTCAAGCCAGAGCTTGTCATCTCTCACCACCTAATGTTCTTAACTGACCTTGTTCGTGAAGCCTTCCCTGACGTGAAGGTAGTAGGCATAAGCCACGGAACTGATATGAGGCAAATTATGCAGCACAGTCGCTTCTTAGCAAGGCTCACTCATCTAAAGGATCTTGATCAAGTGTTGACAGTAACTCCTGCTGAGCACGAGCAAATTGAGGATATACTGGGCATAGCTAAGGAGAAGATATACCTTGTTGGCGGTGCATACAACGACAAAGTCTTCTACCCTAGCACAAAGGCTAAGAGCGATAAGACTATTAGGCTGATGTTTGTAGGAAAGATTACAGAGTCAAAGGGAGTCTTTGCTCTTGCGGCTGCACTTCCATACTTAGAGAAAAATCATGATAATATCGAACTGCACATCATAGGTAACGCGTCTAAAGATGACAAAGAAAGAATGATGATGGAGGCAAAGCAGTCTAAGAATTTATATATACGAGACGCAGAGAATCAATTGCTCATGGCAGAAGACTTAAGGCGCTCCAATATATTCATACTGCCTTCATATTTCGAAGCCCTTGGCTTAGTTGCGATTGAAGCCCTTGCCTGTCACAAATTAGTAGTTGCCTCCGAGATAGATGGACTAAAAATGCTGCTAGGTGAAAAACTTGTGCATAGCGGCATCATCGAGTTTACAGAGCTTCCGCGCATATACGACGTCGACAAACCATATAAAGAAGATGTGCCTAGCTATGTAGAAAGACTTGCCGCTAAGATAGAAAAGCAGATAGCAAGACTTGATGAAAACTTATTCACAGATGAGATATCAAGAGATTTGCATGAGTATTCATGGGTAAATTTAGGTAAAAGAATTCTAAGTATAATTAAATAATTACTCACAGATAAAAACGCCTCATCACTGAGGCGTTAATTTTTGTGTGTTTAAATTATTTCTGTTCCTTCTCTTAATACAGCTAAGTAAGCTTCATAGGAAAAAACTTTATTTCTTTCTTGATTATTATCTTGTTTAAGTATGCATAGGTCTATCAGCATATCAATAGCAGACTTTGCTGTGTTATAAGCGAGTCCAAGCTCTTCGGCTGCACCTTTAATATCAATTATAGGTTTTGCTAAAAGATGTTTGTATAGCTTTAAAATATTTGCTTTTCTTCTCTCACTTATCTCAGCATTCTTAATTTTTTCTTCATCAGAATTTTTAAGTTCAATTAGCTTATCGGCGCTTTCTATTGCTGATTTTGACGATATATATATACCGCGCACAAAGAATTTAATCCATTGCTCATAATTACCACTATCTCTCACTGACGTCATCCTATCGTAGTACTCAATTCTATGCTCCTTTAAATAATACGATAGATACAAGGCTGGTGTCTTGATTGTGCCTTTATATAGTAGATACAAAACGATTAAGAGCCTGCCTATCCTGCCATTGCCATCTAAGAATGGATGTATGCTCTCAAACTGATAATGCACAAGAGCCGCATTTATCAGCGCATCGTATGGTGCATCGTCATTGATAAACTTTTCTAAATCTGATAAAGCTTCTTTCATATCGTCAATATTTGGCGGTATATACCTCGCCGTAGTGATATTTGAATTCTTTGAACCAATCCAGTTTTGACTGCGTCTAAACTCGCCCGGATTTTTCTCGTTTCCTCTTACACCCGAAAGCAAAATTTTGTGTGTCTCCAAAAGCAGCCTATTGCACAAAGGAAGGGTATTTAGCCTATCTATAGCATAGTTTGCCGCCTTTACATAGTTAACGACTTCTTCGACGTCTTCGTTGATGCTCTCATCGCGATTCACTTCAAAGATGTCCTCAAGAGTCGCCTGTGTGCCTTCTATTTGCGATGAAAGAAGCGCTTCCTTCTTCACATACATCGATATAAATAAATTCATATCAGGGATTTTCTCTGACCTGTCGTCCAAAATGGCAAGCGTCTTGTGTGCTTCTATTATTAAATTGTTAAGCTCATTGTCAATTGCAATAGCAGGCTCTGGTGGCAGTGGACTTGGTCTGAATGAATAGTACTCACTAGCTCCAGAAAGATTTTTAATTAATTTACCTGCTCTTTCTTTATTCATCATATAATCAGCTCCAATTTGAAATAGTGACTACATTATACAACTCTTATTTCAAAAAGTCAAGAGTTTCTGAAATAAGAACTATATTTTTATTTCCTTATTTCAAATAATCGTATTTTTCTGAAATAAGAACTATACTTTCGATTTCTTATTTCAATTTAAAAGAAAAACAGAGTACGAAAATCATACTCTGCTATATCTTAAATAATATTTACAAATATATCCTAAAATTATTGTTCTAGCGCTTTAACTATACCATCTAATTCTTTTTCTATAATTATATCTGCTTGTCCTAGGTCAACTAGTCTTGTGTTCTCTGGCTTCAAGGCAAGTGCCGCATAATCTTTCACACCGAACTTGGCTGCAAGTGCTGCTGCCTTTGGCTCGCCAAAGATGTAGTGCTTCTTGTGACACTCGTCGCAGATGAAGTATGCCATGTTCTCAACTAGGCCATATACCTTGATGTGCATTAAGCCTGCCATCTTGAAAGCTTTTTGCACTATCATATCAACAAGGTCTTGGCTAGATGTAACTATAACTAGTCCGTTTAATGGATATAGTTGATATATGCTTAGCTGTATGTCCGATGTTCCTGGTGGCATATCAACTAAAAGATAGTCCAAATCTCCCCAGTTAACGTTCTCATAAAACTGTCTTATCACGCCCATTAGCATAGGTCCTCTCCAGATAAGTGGATCTGTCTCGTGCTCCATAAGTAAGTTCATGGACACTACCTTGACACCGTTGGCTGCCTCAGCTGGTGTTATGTTTACTCCGTCATCAGATGTAACCATGCCATATAGTCCGTAAGACCTCGGTATCGATGGTCCTGTAAGGTCTGCGTCAAGTATGCCGACCTTGTAGCCCTTCATGGCAAGCGAGTTTGCAAGTAGTGTTGTTACATAGCTCTTGCCAACACCGCCCTTCGCGCTTACAACGCCTATCACCTTTTTTATATTTGATTTATCATTTGCTTTTAATTTTTCAAAAGCACACTTGTCCTTGCATGCTTTGCAATCGCTATCGCAGCCCATCATATCCCTCCTAAAGTCTATATGCTATAGATAGAAAGGCTCTCACACCGCCCTCTATAGCCTCATCATTAAATTCATACGCCTCATCGTGAATGTCCTTATGATCTTCGCCCACGCCTAGTAGGAAGAATAATTCCCTCGCCTTACGCCTATAGTAGCCAAAGTCCTCACTGCTTCTGATGATATCTTTTCTCTCTTCGAATGCAAGTCCATCCGCATCAACGGCTTTAACGAAGTCCTCATAAAGCTCTTCATCGTTCACGACCGACATAAACTCATCTGTACTCTCTAATTCTACCACAAAACCCTTCTCTTCTAAAGACTTTTTATACTTATCTTCAAAAATATTTTTAAGTTTTGCTAGGTCATCGTCATTATATGCTCTCAAGGTTAAGTCAAGCTCCAAACTTGCTGGTGACACTCCAAAATTTTCCCCGCCAAGCTTTACGCCAACAACGGTTATGAAAATGTTATCAGAGAATTTTTCGCCTTGAAGAGTAAAATCTTTGTAAGCGTCTCTCCTTATGAATGGCTCTATGTCTTTAATAATCTCGCTGCAAGCGTATATCGGATTTAGCGAATTTTCTGGTATAGACGCGTGCGACTGCCTACCAAGTATATCTACCTTTAAGCCAAATGACGATAGAAACAATAGTCCCTTCTTTGTAGATATAGTCCCTGTCTTGATTCCAGCATAGTTATGAAGACCATAAGCCTCTGTAATCTTGTACTTGTCAAAAATCTCAAGAGCCTTAAGTGCTCCATAACCAGTCTCTTCAGCCGCTTGAAACAAAAAGTAAACGTTCTTATCAAGCTTAGATGCATCCATTGAAAGTATAGTGCCAAGCATTATCGCCATGTGGCCATCGTGTCCGCAGCCGTGAAAGCGCTCCTTCTTGCTATTTACAATGCTGTCCATATCACAGCGCAAAACTATTGACTTCTTGTCATCACCCTTAAAGTATCTATAGAGTAAATAAGATTTATCTTCCACAAGCTCAAGACCATTAACGCCATTCAAAACATCTTTAATAAAAGCCCTAGTCCTATCCTCTTTAAAAGCCTCCTCGGGCATCTTGTGAAGCTCTTTTCTAAAACAAATAAACTTTTCTATATCCATTATCTATTTATAGACGCAGCCATAAGTTTAAATGTGTGTCTATCTCCTCTTAAAGTTCTTGAAAGTTCAAAAATGTTTTCGCAAATGGCAAGGCCACCGTAACCAGAGTCGCCTATATGCTGAATGTCAGCGCCTAAAATTTTATTTCTAAGTGCAATGTCCCTAATTACTTCCTTTGGCGAACTTTCTTGCGAAGTGCCGATGGTAGTCATCACAAGAGCGCCGTTTTTATGAGCAAGTTCGACGATAGCTTTCACGTCTTCATCGAAAACGCCTGGACATGTGCCAACAGCTGGTACAGAAAGAACATCAGCACCTGCATCTAAGAAGCCTTTGTAAACATCAAGGTCAGCAATTTTCTCATCAACACCCGATGAATGCATCTTACCAGCAAAGATAAGTCCGTGGAAATATTTTTTCGCTAGCTTTATCGCCTCGTTAATTCCCTCGTTGTCAACACCAGTACCAGGGTTTCCAGTAAACATAACGAAGTCGAAGCCCATCTCATCAAGCTTTTTAATATTTTCTTCGCTTGCCTTTCTGCCATCACTAATATTTTTCTTTTCGCTAAACATATTCTTGTCTTGAACTGGTTCTAGATTTACGCCGATAGGTCTCTTGACAAGATTTTTAAGCTTTTTAATAATATCATCGCCACTATAATCAAGGCCCTTAATTTTCTTTTCATTTACATCAAAGAAATTTAATAAAATTAGGTCAGCACCAAAAGCCTTGGCAAGCTCAGATGATGTCACGCCATAAGTCGCAGGCTCTTGAACCACAACATTCTCAGACAAAACAATCCTTGCTTCACAAGACTTAATCGCTTGTTTTAGTTCATCTTTATTTAAATTAATGATCTCGTCGCCACTAAGATCAAAAAATCTCTTTAGCATATAATCACCTCTATTATATATGTACCCATTTAGATAATAAAATAGGTGAAGATATCTCTCCACCTAAATAAACTATTTACTTCTTTACTTCTTTGTATATCAAATAAAGGAGTACTATCTGTATAATTTCTGGTATTATAACGAACAATATAGTATTAGCTAAATTAACGCCTGCTTGTGCTCCATTCATAACTATGCCCCCTTCTTTTCTCTCAATGCCGCATATATTTTGTATAGCAAGACTAATTTTGCCACTACAAAAACAATCCTTAATATATTATTGAGGCTAAACAACAATATATTTTTTGATAATAAATATATCATGAGTAAATTATTCATAAGAGACTCCTTTCTTAAACTTTTATCCGAGACTTCTTTATATCTTACTTTAATTATACATCATCAATCATTTTTTTCAAGTGCTTAAGTACTTATTTCTCTTGATAAAGCAAGTGATTGTTAAAAAAACGCCAAGCTAAGCTCAGCGTCATTATGTAAAGAGTAGAACTTGTCTACTCTCGTAAATATCTTAGATTGTGCCTACTAGGTCCATGCCTGGAGTAAGTGTGTCTTCGCCTGGCATCCAGTTTGCTGGGCAAACTTTATCTCCGTGCTCATTAACAAACTTAGAAGCTTCTAGCTTTCTTAGTAATTCCTTAGGGCTTCTGCCTATACCCATGTCGTGGATTTCATATGCAGTGATAACTCCGTCTGGATTGATTACAAATGATCCTCTGTAAGCTTGTCCTTCTTCTTCGTTTAAAACTCCTAACATTCTAGAAAGTTCAAATGCTCTGTCAGCAATCATAACGTATTTAGCTTTTGAAACTGCTGGAGATGTCTTTTGCCACTCCATGTGAACAAATTCAGAGTCAGTTGAAACTGAATATACTTCGCAACCAGCCTTCTTAAAGTTTTCATATTCTTCAGCAAGTGCTTCTAGTTCTGTTGGGCATACAAATGTAAAGTCTCCTGGGTAGAAGAAAAGTACGCTCCAGTGACCCTTAAGGTCTTCGTTTGTTACTTGGAAGAAGTCCTTACCTGCTTGAAATGCATTTACCTTAAATTCATCTAATTTTTTACCTATTAAATTTGTCATTTTTACCTCCTTTATTAAGCTTCTTTCGCTCAGTTCATATATACCCAAAGCACATAGATAAATAACAAAAAATCATATATTAATTTCACCAATTATATGGTAAAATATATTTAATACAAAGGAGGCGCAAACAATGATTAAGCTAAGTGACTATAGAAACAAGTACTTGTTACTGTACTTGTATGCAATATTTTTATTTATTACGGGCTTCGTCTTTAATACACCCGATGAAATTGTTTATGGCTTAAAAGTCATCTCTGTTTCATCTGCATCACTAGTTACAGACTATATGAAGCTTGCAAATATCGGTGCTGCCCTTGTAAATAATTCTATCATAACTTTGTTTTCCATTATGATACTTAATATTAAGAAAGTCGACCTAAAAGGTATACATATAGCAGGCATCTTTGTAGTATCAGGCTTCTCACTATTTGGTAAGAATGTACTAAACTCTCTACCGCTTATGCTGGGTGTCATAGCATATACAAAACAGTACAATATTAAGTTCGAAGACAATATTGCAAATGCGCTTTTTGTTACATCGCTTGCGCCAATGGTTACAAATGTCTACCTACTAGTTGGCGGCTCCTTAGGAGTTATCTCTGCCTTTGCAGTAGGCTTTTTAGTCGGCTTTATATTCACGCCGCTACTAAAACCATTTAAGGCCTTCCACAAAGGCTTTAACCTTTACAATGGCGGATTCACTGCAGGCATCATAGCCATGTTCTACTCGGGCTTTCTAAAGACCATTAACATAAACTTGCCACAAAAGAGCATAGTCTTAAAGGGCTACAACGACAAGTTCCTTCCGCTACTAATGTCGATGTTCATATTCTTCATAGTGCTTGGACTTTGCGAAAAAGATGCGCTTAAAAACTACTTCAAACTGCTTAAGAGGACTGGACTACTTCTGCAAAATTACGAAGCAGAGTTTGGTAATGGAGCTTGCCTTATAAACGCAGGAACGCTTGGTATAGTCTCAACGCTTTATGTCTTGCTCGTTGGAGGAGAGTTAAATGGACCCATCATAGGTGGTATACTAACAATCATCGGCTTCTCATTCATCGGTAAGGACATAAGAAACGCACTGCCGATATTCCTAGGCATATACGCCGCGAGCCTAATTAATATGTACAACCCGCACGACACGGCGCTACTACTTGCAAGTCTCTTCGGCACAACACTTTGCCCGATATCAAACTACTACGGAAGCCTCGCAGGCTTCTTGGCAGGCTTCTTGCACATGGCGCTTATAAACAACGTAGGTGGTCTGCACTCAGGACTGAACCTTTATAACAACGGCTTCTCCGGTGGATTCATAGCCGCCTTTATGGTGCCACTACTAGATACATTTTATAAAAGGCCAAAGTACTTGCAAGGAGAAAAAGAAATATAATATATACTTACACATAAAAGAAGCAGATGCACTAATGATGTGCATCTGCTTTTGTATTAATCAAATCTAATTAATTCTTATCAAATTTTTATTCTTTATCTCATATACTTTATCGGCAATCCTCTCTATGCTCTCATTATGAGAAACTAAAATTACTGTTTTATCTTTAGTAAAATCTTTTATGCAATCTATGACTAGCTGCGAATTATTTTTATCTATATAATTAAGCGGCTCATCAAAGATAAATACTTTTCCTGTGCTTTGAAATGCTCTTTCAAGCTCTATAAGCTTCTTCTCTCCACCAGACAGATTATTCATGCTTGAAGAAAGAACTGTATCTAAGCTAAGATTGTTTTTCTTTAGGAGCTTGATTATCTTTGTATCTCTATCTACACTTTTATTTGAAAACATATTGATATTTTCTTCTATAGTTCCGTAGAATATATCTGCCTTATCAGGAACTAGCCTGATCATCTTATTTAATAAATTTGCTTCTTTATTGATTTTCGCTCCATTTAGATATATCTCTCCAGTATAATCAGTCTCAAGACCTGATATAGCTCTAAGTAGGCTTGTCTTGCCCGAACCATTGCTTCCCTTTATCAGTATCTTCTCGCCTTTTTTTATCTCTAAATTAATCTTATCTAAGATAAGTTCATTGTATTCTATGGATAAATCTTTTAGCTCTAGACTTTCAAAATCTTTTGCATCCTCATCTATAAGTTTGTTTTCAAAATTAATTACACTATCTAATCTTTCTTTGTGCATTTCATACAAGGACTTCTCTCTTGGATATGACATGTAAAACTCTATCGGGTTCCAAAGCTTTGAGACATATTGGCTAAATAAAATCAAAGTACCTATGCTGACTGAGCCTTTAAAAACTAAAAAGCCACCGAAAATGTATATGATTAGGTCAAGCACGTTTAAAAGGCCATTTGACATAAAATAGTCATAAACTATATCAATCTTAAGTCTTTCAAAAACTTTTTCTAAATATTTATCTAAACCCTCTTCATTCTTTATAATTGTATCTTCACTTGAATTAAATGCTTTTATCGTGTAATTATAATTATAAAACTCTTCGATATTGCCGTTGAGCTTTTCATTTGCTTCTTCTATAGCCTTGTTAACTACAGCTTCCTTCTCGCTCATCTTGTTTTGTATGAAGTAAAATATTGGTAGTATTATAAGTATAGAAGCACTTAAAAGGGCGTTTTCTCTTAGCATAAGCAAAATAATCAAAACTAGGTAAATGCCTTTAACAATTCTTTTGTATGGCATTTCTATTATGAAAGCTCTTAATCCTTCAACATCTGAGTTAAAAAGCTGAATTATCGATCCTAAAGATTTGCTCTTTAAATTATTTAAACTTTCAAAACCAAGATAATTGTAAAACTTGCTTCTAAGCCTTCTTAATTCCTTCTCTTCACAATAAATCATGAAGTAATATGAAAGAGCTAATGTGCTTATGAAGGCTAATATCAAAACACAAAATATTATGGCATTAAACTTAAATAAAGTATAATTTTTATCACTAACTGCATCGACTATCTTTTTAATAAAGATAGGTACTGCAAGTGATATGAGCATATTTATGCTTTGAAATATGTAATATAAATATTTAAGAAGTTTATTCTTTGTCACATAAATCACCTCGTACTGTGAACTAATTTAATTATATACCTTGAAGGTAATTTTATCAAGATTAGCACAAAAAAAAGATAAGCTCAATTGAACTTATCTTATAATCTATCTTCCGCCATAGAATTTCATCTTTATTAATCTAGCTAGGCTTGTTGGAACAACTTTTTCGTCTGTACCAAGTATCATGGTAAGTGCGTGCTGATTAGCTATGCCGTTTTTTGTGAACTGTATTGAGCAGCTTGCGCAATATGTTGTGACCATGCTCTCATAATTTTTAAGTCTATCTAGGAATGCTTTCGCTATCTCGGGTTCGCCCTTGCTTGCAAGTCCGCCTAGACCGCAGCATAAAACGTCTTTGTAGTCGCTTTTGGCGTTTGGCATGAAGTGTTTTAAATCTTTAAACATCTCTTTATGAACTTTGTCTGGACAAGGGTGGTAGATGTGAAACTCATCTTCTAAAACCTTGCCTACGCCCATCTCGTGAAGCTTTTCATATATTGTTATTACGTTTATGTCTGTGTAATCTTTAAAGAAGTGGTAGCAGTTTGGGCAGCATGTAACGACTCTCTTCACTTTCTTCTTAAGTAATAGCATCTTGACGTGGTCAATATTATTTTGCGCTCTGTCCTTGTCGCCACTCTCAAAGACTGGTTTTCCGCAGCAATCGATTGAGTAATCGCATCCATCTTCTCTAAATATCTCTATCATCTTCTTAGTTGTTTCTGGGAAGGCTCTCGGAAAAGCGCATCCAAGCCATAACAAATCCTTTGTTTTCTTATTGGAGTTGTTTCTAAATTTATATAGGGACTTCTCAAACTTCATCATTCCGAAGCCCTCATTTTTTCTATGTATAAGTGAGATCTCTCTGCCATCTAAATCAACGGGACAGACCTCGTAGCAGCGTCCGCATAAAAAGCATGAGTAGGCTAAGTCATCTCTAGATGCGAAATCTGCTAAGTCAAGGCCATACTTCGTTAGAAAATCACAGTTTTGCGTGCATAGCGAGCAGTCGAGGCAGGTCTCTTTGACATATTCTAAATAATTTTTCTTATCATCTTTCATCTCTGTATCTCCTTGTGATCTCTTCAATCGGGTAACCTAGTAAGAACATAAATTTTAATTTTTTCATTAGTATTATGGTCCTAAGTATACCCTTCTGTTCAAAGCGTCTTGCGTCTGTCGTAAGGTATGAGTCTATAGCCTTTATCTTTGTTCCTTCTTTTTTGAGTCTTCTGGACATATCGTAGTCTTCCATAAGAGGAATCTCTTTGAACATGCCCATCTGGATAAATTTTTCGCGTCTAAAGGACATGGCTTGGTCACCGTAAGCAATATTGTATAGCTTTAGTCTCACATTTGATCTAAAGG
This sequence comes from uncultured Clostridia bacterium, assembly GCA_947254025.1. Taxonomy (GTDB): domain Bacteria; phylum Bacillota; class Clostridia; order Tissierellales; family Peptoniphilaceae; genus Fenollaria; species Fenollaria sporofastidiosus. Next base: position 12,487 of record CAMYBS010000017.1, on the reverse strand, counting down.
CAACGAGCTTCATCAAAAGCTTCTTGCTAGTGAAGCGTATCTTAATGGCTGCGGAGCTGTATTTATCAAGCGCCTTATCCATCTTGACTATGGCGTCCTTATCCAAGTACGAGTCCGCGTGCAAAAACATTATTTTGTCCTCTGTAGTCTCTTTAAAGCCTGTATTCATCTGTACTGAACGTGATTTTTCGCTGTGCACTATCTTGAATGGAAACTCTTTATTTAATTTTTCTAAAACTTCGAGCGTTTTGTCGCCGCCATTAGCGTATGCTATATAGACCTTAAACTCGCCATCTAAGCTATAAAGATGCCTTATAAAGCGCTCTATATTTTTTTCTTCATTATATACTGGAACTACTATTGCTATCATGTTTTTTATTCATATACTTTGTAAGCAAGACGGAAATAATTACAAGAGCGACCATGATTAAGACTGCAATCAAGAACTCTTTGGACTTGTAATCTTTGATCTTGTCGCCTAGGTTTAAGTAAACAAGCGTGCCTGGCGCTATACCTACGAATGAAACTATCAAATATTTCCAAAAGCCTATGTCAGTTAGTGGATAAGCGTAGTTAAGTATATTGTATGGAATGATTGGTGTAAGTCTTACTAAGAAGAGTCCCGATGCGATGTTGGCGTCTTTTGAAAAATATCTATCGTAAGTTTTTTTGCTCACGTGCTTGTGAACCATGGCGCTAACGAAGTCTCTGCCGATGTATCTTGCAATCACAAACATGATTGACATATTAAGAAGCGCTCCGACCATGGTCAAGAGACTGCCCTTCACAAAGCCGAATAAGGCTGCAGCTATAAGTGCAAGCACTGGCACCGGGAAGAAAAATACTGGAAGCACTGCAAAGGCTGCCACGTACAAAACTTCTGATAGCTCTCTTCTCTCTTCGATAAAGGCCTTGAGCTTTGCCATAGGCACGTACTTTATAACTAGAACGGAGCCTATTATTATGAGTAATAGGCTCAGTATCTTAATTGGATTTATTTTTCTTCTTGTCATTGTATATCTTGCCTATCATGTAAACTAAGGCACTTAGAGCAACTACACACACTATAGAAATAAATATAGTTTTTGTAGAACCAGCTAAATTACCTAAGTATGAATAAACGATAGTTGCTGGAAGTTGTCCTAGGCCTGTTGCAATGAAAAAGTCCCAGAACTTGATTGGTGTAAGTCCTGCCGCGTAACTAACTATGTCGAATGAAACAAAAGGTAGTAGTCTGCAAATAAGTATTGAATTTTTGCCGTATCTTTCGAAGAATTCGTCAACTTTAGCAAGTCCTGTCTTAGTAACAATCTTTTCAACGACGTCTCTACCAAGAATTCTTGCGATGTAGAAGCATAGTGCTGCTCCTACCATTGCTGACCAGAACGATAGTAGGGCGCCCTTCCACCAACCAAAGATTGCTGCGTTTGAAAGCGTGATTAAAAGTGCTGGTATTGGTGATAAGATTGATTGAAGTATCATTAAAAAGAATGAAACGACTGCTGCATAAGCACCGTAGCCCCTGATTAACTCGATAACTGCATCAAGATTTAAACTTCCTAGCTTTGAAACAAAATTATTTATAGTAGCATGAAAGCTTGGCACTACAAAGTATAATAAGACTGTTAATAATATAATGGCAATAAGTACTATTTTAGATATTGTTTTTTTCTTCATTATTATTCCTCCAGTTGTTGAGATTGATTAAGTCGTGAAATATATTATCATCGAGATTAATATGCTTTCCTTCAAGCACAATCTCATCTTTGCTTATAAATTCAACATTTTTACCATAGTAATTATATAATAGATCCTCCTTAGTGTCAATATCATCAATGACTCTAAGGCATTTAACGCGTGAACTATTATAATTTTTAATAGTTTCATCAAGTATCATAGATTTATTTTTAAAGTCAATATTGAGCTTGTCCTTTATACTTACTTTTGACGCGACTAATGAGTAGCCTCCATCTGACGAAGGGTTAAATACTAGGTCCGCCTCATCAAGTGCATCGAAGGCAGCCTTTATATCGCACGCGTATATATCATATATATCCGAGCCAATGATGGCAACCTTCTTGTAGCTTTGAAGCGCAGCATCGATTGCGAGCTCCATCTTTTCAAAGAGGTTTGCATCAGCTTGAGATTTGTACACTTCATTTGGTAAAAATTCTTTAAGTATCTCTACCTTCTCTATAGGCGTCGCATGAATCTCAAGGTCCCACTCCTTAGACGCTACATCACTAATAAGCCTTCTGATAAGCTTTTTGTGAAATGTCACTATGTCCTTCTTTGAAAGGAAGTCTTCAAGACGCGTTTTTGTATGTCCCTCTATAGGCACTCTTGTAAATACAATAAGTAAGTTCTCCATATATCTCTCCTTGTAATAATAAAGATGCAAGGCTAGGCCTTACATTTAGCTTATACCCAATCAAAAGCTTAAATATATTTATGGCATAAAAAAAGAGCGATTTCTCGCTCTTTGATTTGATTATTAATACTATTCAGTTACTAAATCGTATTGATAAGTCTTAACGCCATCAGCGTTAACTACGTCAGTGTAGCCTGCTGCTAAAAGAGCGTCTTGAGCTTGTCCAGATTTTTTACCAGAGTTGCAATATAAAACGATCTTTTTGTCTTTTTCAGCATCTAGAACTGATGGATCATTCTTAATATCATCTAAAGGAATGTTCTTTGCATCTTTGATGTGACCCTTAGCATATTCGTCAGCGCTTCTAACGTCAACGATAACGTATTTACCTTCTTGTTCAGCATCAGCTTGTAATGCTACTACTTCATCACCTGTCATAGTTGCTTTTTCTCCTGTTTGAACGCTATCAGCTTGTTCTGCTGGTACGCTTTCTGTTCCTTCTGCAGCTGGTTCAGCTGGTTTTTCTTCTGCTTTCTTGCATGCTACTAGTGAAAATGCTAATACAAGCACTAAAGCTAATGATAATAATTTTTTCATGTGTATTTACCTCCTTAAATTTTTACCATAGCTATTATACCACTTTTAAGCATAAATGTACAATAAATTAATTTTATATTAGTATTCACTAAATTTTACTACTTTAGTAGTAATGCACTCGCCATACAGCTAACTCCCTCTTCTCTGCCTTCGTAGCCAAGCTTCTCCGTTGTAGTGGCCTTCACGCTCACTCTGTCCACACTTAGCTCAAGATCTTTCGCAATATTTGCCCTCATCTCATCGATGTGTGGTCTTAGCTTAGGCCTTTGCATCATTATAGTCGCGTCTATGTTTGATATACAGTAGCCTTCTTTCTTGACCATCTCGTATACCCTTCTAAGTAGTACTCTCGAGTCGATGTCAAGGTAGTCGTCGCTCGTATCTGGGAAGTGGTAGCCTATGTCTTCCTTCGCCATAGCGCCTAAGATTGCGTCCATGATGGCGTGTATCAGTACGTCAGCATCGCTGTGTCCTAGTAGGCCCTTCTCATGCTCTATCTTAACTCCGCCTAGTATAAGGTCTCTACCTTCAACTAGTTTATGAACATCATAACCGTTACCAATTCTTATATCCATTAGAATACTCCTGTGCTTTTAAGCTTTTGCTCCCAATTCGTATTGAAGATCTCCGCTATGACTAAGTCTTCTGGTGTAGTTATCTTGATGTTGTCGTAGTGGCCTTCAAGCATCTTTACTTCAACTCCTGCAAACTCAACAAGTGCTGAGTCATCTGTCGCAAGTATCTTTTCCTTTATGGCGTGCTCGTAGCCTTTAAGCAAAATCTCTTTCTTGAAGCATTGCGGACTTTGTGCTTGCCACAAAAGCGACCTCTTCGGTGTGTGGTGAACTGTGTCGTCCTCGTTAACTGATTTGATTGTGTCCTTAACCTTAACTCCAACAACGCAGGCGTCGCAGTTTAGCACTGTCTCTACAGCCTTGTTTATGGTATCTGTTCTTATAAAAGGTCTCGCTCCATCATGTGTTAGGACAATGTCAGCATTTATGTTAATAGCTTTGATACCGTTGTATACTGAATCCTGTCTTTCTTTTCCGCCTTTAACTATGTTCACGACTTTTGTAAATTTATATCTGTTCACAATTTCTTTTCTTGTGTAATCTATCTCGTCTTCTTTGCAGACAATAATTATCTCGTCAATGTACTTTGATCTTTCAAACTTCTCTACAGTATGAGCAAGTATAGGCTTGTCGTTTATACGCAAGAAGGCCTTGTTGACCTTGGATCCCATCCTGTTACTCATGCCTGCAGCAGCTATAATGACCGAGACAAATTTATTCTCTATCATAAATATCCTCCAACTACTCTTTAATTTTGGCAAACATCATCTTGCCTGCAGCTGTTTGAAGCACTGTTGTAATCTCGACTTTAAGCTTTTCGCCTATCCTCTTCTTTGCTTCTTCAACAACTATCATAGTGCCGTCAGAAAGGTAGGCAAGGCCTTGGTTCTTCTCCTTACCTGCTCTAACTATCTCAACTTCAAGCTCCTCGCTTGGAAGTATAACTGGCTTAACCGCGTTAGCAAGCTCGTTTATATTTAAAACTTCTATGCCTCTAACTTGTGCAACCTTGTTTAGGTTGTAGTCGTTAGTAAGAACTTTCGCACCCATCATGGCTGCAAGTTCAAGTATCTTGTCGTCTATCTCTTCAACTGTGTCTATCTTCTCATTTGAAACTTCTATATCAACTCTCGCTTCATTTTGCATTTGCTTAAGTATATCAAGTCCGCGTCTACCTCTTTTTCTTCTTTGGTCGTCTGCGGAGTCTGCTATGTGTTGAAGCTCTTGCAAAACAAACTTAGGTATTACTAGTGTGCCTTCGATAAAGCCTGAGCTAGCAATGTCTTTGATTCTGCCATCTATAATTACAGATGTGTCAAGTATCTTGTAGCTAGTTTGCTCTTTCTTCTTAGGCTTTTTAGGCGTGTTCTTTGGTATAAACTTCTCGCCTAAGCTTGAGATATCCTTTCTTCTAGTCGCAACTACAATCCCTATATATGGGAAGAGTATATAGAATATAACAGACAAAACTGGTCCAAGTACTGGTATACCTATGTTTATAGCAAGCTGCGATAGCAAGAATGCTATAAGAAGTCCAAATATCAAACCTAGTAAGCCTAAGATAAGGTCCAAACTAGTGTACCTTCTTAGCTCAATCTCAACCCTGTCACCAACATTTATTAGTTTGTCAAATACAGTATCTGATAATAAAGAAAAAATAATTGCAAATAAAACAGATAAAAATACCGATACATAGATACTGTAATTATGAAATGTTGGTACAAGGCTGATGGCTAATAAACTAACGCCATAACCTGCTGCTGCTCCTATAAGGAACATTACAGCCTTCATAATTTTCTTAAACATTGTTCCTCCTACTCTACTGCCTCGTAGATAATTTTGTCGATTTCCTCGTATGATTTGCCGGAAGAGAGTATCATCTCACTCATCAAAATGTTTTTTGTGTCGTGAAGTATCTTCTTCTCGCCTGTAGAGAGGTTCCTTTGCTCATCAAGACTCTTTAGGTTACGATAAACTTTTGCAACTTCGAAGATGTCTCCTTCTTTCAAAATCGCAGTATTGTCCCTAACCCTCTTGTTCCAGTTTGAACTCATCTCTGTCGGCTCTTGCTTTAATACTTCAAGCACATCTTTTAACTTATCTTTGTCAATGATAGATCTTATCCCTCTTTTTTCAGCATTCTTGACAGGTATCATCACCTTCATAGATCCTATAGGTATCTTAACAATAAAATACTTTTCTTTCTTTCCTAAAATGTCTTTCTCTTCTATGTCTACAATAATGCCTGCTCCATGCATTGGATAACAAACCATATCTCCTACTTCATACATACTTCTCGCCTCCCATATCTATCGATGATAATATCACTCTCATCGTATATTATATCACAAGGGATGCAAAAAGTAAAGTTTTATAATATCATATTAAATTATATTTGTCAAGCCTTTTATAGATATTTTCTTAAATTGCCAAAGGCAATTGCAAGGTTCCGGGGTACCCATCCAACACGAAGTGTTGAGATAGGGTCGGGTTCTTTTACATCGCCAAAGGCGATGGCAAGGTTCACGTCCGCAAGGACGGGGTTCTTCTATTTTTCATATTTTTAATGCGTCTATTAAGGAAGAGCACTTGATAAGCTCTAGCTTGTCAAACTTTGCAGATAGCTTTGCCTCGCTGCTAATTACAGCCTTCTTGTAACCCATCCTCTCCGCTTCCTTAAGTCTTCTCTCAAGCTGCGGCACCTTCTTTAGCTCACCTGTCAAGGATATGTCAGCTATATATACTGTCTCTGAGCTTAAAACTTTGTTCACAAGCTGTGAGTATATCGCTGCGATCAGTGCAAGGTTTGATGCGTCCTCTCTTAGCTTAAGTCCACCCATAGACTTGATAACGACGTTCTTGTCAAACATATCGACATTAAGTCTCTTCTCCATGATCGAAAGCAGTGTATTTAATTTCTCTCTCGACATGTTCTCGCTTATACGCGATGGATATGGTGTATATGACTTCGTAACTAGTGCCTCGACTTCAAGTATAACAGGTCTTGTGCCTTCCATGTTTACGGTGATGGCACTGCCTGGAAAATTGTTTTCCTTCCTTGAAGAAACGAAGTACTCACTCGGGTTATCTATCGATACAAGACCCTTCTCTTGCATGTTCATAAAGCCCATCTCTCCTGTTGCTCCGTAACGGTTCTTGCTTGCAACTATGGTTCTTAAACTATCGTTTTGATAAGTGTCCATAACTAGTACTGTATCAACAAGATGCTCCAAGGTTCTCACGCCTCTTAGCTCATCATCTTTTGTCATCTGTCCAACTATAAAGACTATGCGTGGCCTTTGTATGTTCTTTGCAAGGTTTACTAGCTCATAGGCACACTCAACTGTCTGAGTTGGTGATGCTGGTCTCGATGGCTTGTACTCATCAAGCTCCACTGTTTGTATAGAGTCAACGACTACCATGTCAGCGTCGACTCTAAGGACTTCTTCCTTGATATTGTCAAGCGATGTATCGCTAATGATGTATAGCTCGTCCTCAATCTTGTCAAGTATCCTATCTGCCCTTTGCTTGATCTGGCTCTCTGACTCTTCACCCGATGCGTAAAGCACTTTGAGTCCCTTCTTGCACGCGTCGTTTGCTATTTGCAAAAGTAGTGTACTCTTACCTGCACCCGGCTTTGCTGTAACTATGGTAACCGAGTCCTTAACTATGCCCTCGCCCATAACTCTGTTAAACTCTTCAAAGCTAGTTTTTAACCTGTCTGAGTTTGACGAAGTGACAGTCTTTAGCTGCATAGCCAAGGCTCGCGCGCCTTTTTCCTTTTTTACAACTTTTTTTGTATCTTCCAAGACTTCCTTAAGGCTACCCCAAGCACCACACTCGGGGCACTTGCCTAAGTAGCCGCTGGATTCGTAGCCACATTCGCTACACTTGTACAAGCTCTTCTTCTTTGCCATTTTTAAATTCCAATTCCTTACCATTGTAGTAGATAGTGATACTCTTATCCTTAGAAACGTTGTTTTTCAAAATTTCTTCAGACAATCTGTCCTCTATCATCTTCTTAAATGTTCTCTCTAAAGGTCTTGCACCATATTCAAGGTCAAAGCCCTTCTTTGCAATTTCGTCTTCAACGGACTTATCAATCTCAATATCTATGCCCATCTCGTGAAGCTTTGCCTTTAGGTCTTCCGCCATCAAGTGCACAATCCTCTCTATATCCTTTTCTTTTAACTGATTAAATACAACGATGTCGTCGACTCTGTTTAAAAACTCTGGTCTAAATGTCTTCTTTAGCTCTTCGTTTGCAATCTCAGAAATTTTCTTCTTCTCGCTCTTTTCTTCGCTCGATGCATCGCCGAAGCCGTAAGTGTTTTGCTTTTTAAACCTACTTGCGCCAACATTACTTGTCATGATGATGACAGCGTTCTTGAAGTCAACAGTTCTGCCCTTGGAGTCAGTTAGTCTACCATCGTCTAGAAGCTGTAAAAGTGCGTTGAAAACATCTGGATGTGCCTTCTCTATCTCATCAAATAAAACTACCGAGAACGGCTTCTTTCTAATAGCTTCAGTTAGCTGTCCACCTTCTTCGTATCCAACGTAGCCTGGTGGCGAACCTATAAGCTTAGATACGCTGTACTTCTCCATATACTCACTCATGTCTATACGTATCATAGCACTTTCGTCGTTAAATAAGCTCTCTGCAAGTGCCTTGGCAAGGTAAGTCTTACCTACACCAGTTGGTCCAACGAAGATAAAGCTGCCTATAGGCTTGTTCTTGTCCTTTAAACCAACCCTCGCCCTCTTAATCGAGTGACTAAGCACGTCGATGGCCTCGTCTTGACCTATAACCTTGGATTTCAAACTCATATCAAGCTTAAGAAGTTTTTCCTTTTCCTCTTCGCTAAGCTTTTCAACAGGTATGCCAGTCCACTTCGATACAACTCTAGCTATGTCATCAAAGCCTATCTTCATGCTGTTTAGCTCGGACTTTTGCTTCCACTCAGTCCTATCTAGGTCCATCTTGTCCTTAAGCTCGCGCTCCTTGTCTCTGAGCTGAGCTGCTCTTTCGAAGTCTTGCGTCTGTATCGCCTGAATCTTTTCAGATGAAATCTCCTTTAGTTCGTCCTCTATCTCCTTAAGTGACAGTGGCCTTACATAGTTTTTCATCCTCACAAGCGATTGTGCCTCATCTATTAGGTCTATGGCCTTGTCAGGTAAGAACCTATCTGATATATATCTTTTTGATAATGTAACAGCCGCCTCTATGGCTTCGCGTGAGATTAAGACTCTGTGATGCGCTTCGTACTTATCCTTAAGTCCTTCTATAATCTTAATTGCGTCTTCCTCGCTAGGCTCTTCAACTAAGATAGTTTGTAGTCTTCTCTCAAGAGCTGCGTCCTTCTCAACATATTTTCTGTACTCATCAACAGTAGTTGCGCCAATAATTTGTATCTCGCCTCTTGTAAGATATGGCTTTAAGATGTTTGATGCGTCAAGCGAGCCTTCAGATGAGCCCGCGCCTACTATAGTATGAATTTCATCTATGAATAAGATTACATCGTTTCTTTGTCTAAGCTCCTCGAGTAAGTTCTTAATTCTGCTTTCAAACTCGCCCCTATACTTCGAGCCAGCTATAAGGCTAGTTAAGTCAAGGGAGAATATCTTCTTGTCCCTGATGATCTCAGGAACATTGCCTGAAACTATCCTTTGTGCTAGACCTTCGGCGATGGCTGTCTTGCCGACTCCAGGCTCACCTATAAGCACAGGATTGTTCTTAGTCCTTCTCATAAGTATTTGAATAAGCCTTTCAATCTCAGATGCTCTGCCGACAACAGGGTCTATCTTGTCCTTCTTCGCAAGCTCATTTAAGTCCAAAGTAAACCTTTGTAGAGCCTCTCCATCATCCACTCCTTCGTCATCGTAGTCGTCACGCTCTTGGTAGCCGCCTTGGTTAAGCTCTCTAAGGCTGTTTAGATATGCATTTAGAGCAGAAAGTATCCTCTCTTTATCTACGCCGAACCTCTCCAAGATGATGGAAACCGGCGCTTCGTTCATCTTCACTATAGAATATAAGATGTGCTCAGTATTTACAACAGGCGCACCAGCTTGGTTCGCCATCTTGATCGACTCCTCGATCACATATTTTAAACTTGCAGAGTAATAAATCTCCTCCGACTTTTTAACATCAAGCACCGATAGTTTTTCAACCATCTCCCTAAGAGCTTCCATCTCAAGACCATTTTGGCTTAAAATTTCAGACGCCTTAGTAGTGTTTGCGCTTAAAATTCCGATTAGAACGTGAGAAGGGTCAACTTCACTTTTGAACATCCTTCTGGCTTCTTCCTCGGCTATTTGAAATGAGAATCTTGCATTTCTAGTAAATCTTCCAAAAACTGCCATATTTATCTCCTTTCTTTATCTATAAATCATTACTTTCTTCATTATTTTCTTCTTCGTTAATATCCTCGTTAATGTCTTTGTCTACGAATTTCACCTTGCCTAGCTTCTCCTTAAGGATGCTCGCTCTCTTTTGGTCAATTTCTGACTTATCACTAAGAGAGTAAGTATACTCAATCGCTTCAGGGCTTATCATTAGGTAGATATTAGAGCCAAGAGATATATCAGCTGGCTCAAGTAGTCCCATGCTCCTTGCAAACATTAGGTTCGATAAGTAGATAAGAGCTTCCTCGTAAGTAATAAGGCTCGCAACCTTAATCATCTCCAAGGCCTTCATTATCCTGTCCTTCATCAAAATGTAGTTTTGATGAAGGTATCTGCGCCTGTTTTCATTCTCATAAACAATGATGTTTTGGTCAGTTAGCATGGAAAGCTTCTTAAAGGACTCAATGCTCGTAAACTTGTTGATGTTTGCGTCCAAGATGTAGATATCCTCTACCTTAGTGCCTCCTAAAGATTTAAGAGGTGTAAGCCTAATCTTCGAAAAATCGCCAGTTTTTATCTCGTCCTTCTTGAACTCATCCCTTCTGTATAGGTGGATAATCTTAGCAATGCTGATGCCGTTACCTATATTGACAGGGTCGCTTGTAAGGTAGCCATAGTTTTCGTCGAATTGGAAATCTATAGTCTTATCAAGCTCGCGTTCAATCTCTATGGCTATGTCGATGAGCTCGTCAGCACTTTCACTTCCAAGCACTCTAATCTCTATGTGATCGTTATTATTTATCACTATGGCGATGGACTTGTCCTCGTCAAGCAAAAGCTTAGTCCTCGTGATGTTCTCTCTTACCGACTCATCCATAAAACCCTTGGCTAAAAAGTATTCAAACTTATCCTTATCCATATTCGAAACTTCGTAGAGCATAAAGCTGTAGCTCGTGTTCTTTAAAGCTTCCAAAACCATGTTTAAAATCTCGTTAAGCTTAGACCACATCAGCATGTCAGGGTACTTGTAGCCCTCGACGTTCCTCTTTAGAGAAACTATGGTCTCAAGTATATATTTATTGTAAATGTTCGCTTCTCTGTCCATCTTCCACCTTCTCCTTCGTGGACTTTGCCTTGATTTCATCCCTAAGCTCAGCCGCTCTTTCATAATTTTCATCTCCAATGGCAGCCTCTAGCTCCTTTTTAAGCTCTAAAATCTCAGAGTGCATAGGATTAGCATCCATATACCTCTTTGGCACCAAACCCTCGTAAGTGTTCTCACCCCTTAGAGAGTTCAGTATCGGTCTAATTTCGTAGGCAAAAGTCTTGTAGCATTCCTCACAGCCAAGCTTTCTGGACTTGTTAAAGTCTGTAAACTTCATATGGCAGTTTGGACACTCCTTCTCCTCTATCTCCCCAGCTTCAAAAGAGCCGAAGAGCTGTTGCAAGCCCTCGAAAAGATTCCTTATATCGCTTTCATTTATATTCAAATTCATATATTCACCATTGGCTCCTTGATTCATTTCGTTAAAATCCCTAAGTGCACACTCAGTGCATAGGTGCTTTTCAATAACTTCTCCGTCAAGAATTAGCTTTAGATTAATCATCGCTTCATTCTTGTGGCATTCGTCGCATAACATTTTACTACCCCCTTTTTAGTAGAACAAGTAAGATGTTCTTAAGTATGTCGCTTCTAAGTGCGTTTCTTTTGTCTATGTCAACAGTTAAGGCTCTGTCATCAATAGAAGCAAGTATTATCTCCTTCTCCTCTTTTGTAATGATCTCATCATCACAAAGCTTTTTGATAATGTCATGAGCTTCTTTGATCGTAATCTTGTCTCCGATTGCATCCATGAGTATCTCTTTGTACTCATCCTCGTCCTCTAAGAGATCAAGTTTCTCAATCTTGATATAGCCTCCCTCGCCCCTTCTCGATTGAATGTAGTAACCGAAGTGAGGCGCAAACCTTGTCGTTAAGACATAGTTGATTTGACTAGGCGAGCAATTGAACCTTATAGCTATGTCGTTTCGCTTGATAAGGATGCTGCCGCCCTCTTCATCAAGTAAATTGTTTAAAAAATATTGTATTTCATCACTTAACATATTCTCACCTTTGACCTTCTTTGACTATTATAACATAAGTACCCTTATGTTGCAATGGATAAACATTAAGTGTTAATTATTTGTATAAATTTTCATCAGTTGCGTCTAGGGCTTGTTCGAGTGAGGCAAAAGAAAAACACATGAGTATTAACCCATGTGTTTCTCTAAGAGAAAAAGAACCACACCCACCAACGAAGCTAAAGCATACACTAAATAAGAAAGACGTACCCTAATCAGTACGTCCTCCTTAAGAGAATAAATATGAAAAAATATATTATTTGTATATTCTTGTTTATTAAATTTTCTTCTTACCCCTCATCGCCTCCGGCGATGTAAGAGAACAAATAGAAGAACCCCGTCCTTGCGGACGTGAACCTTTGCACTCCGTGCTTGAAAAAATATATTATTTGTATATTCTTGTTTATTAAATTTTCTTCTTACCCCTCATCGCCTCCGGCGATGTAAGAGAACAAATAGAAGAACCCCGTCCTTGCGGACG
>CAMYBS010000016.1 GCA_947254025.1 uncultured Clostridia bacterium | reverse complement strand
ATTTTTTAGTTTTATTTGCTAAATAAATATCTGTAAATGGAACTGCGACATAAACATCATAGTAATCATTAGGCTTTAGCTTCAAATCGTTAAAGAAGCCCTCAGTCTCCTTTATATCCATGTTCATCTTCCAATTTGCAGCAAGTAAAAATTTTTTCAAATTTGTCTCCTTATTTATCATTAATAGCAGCTATGCCAGGTAAAACTTTTCCTTCCATAAGCTCAAGTGAAGCACCGCCACCTGTTGAAACGTGTGTAATCTTTTCTTCGTAGCCAGCCTTTTGAACAGCGCTTGCGCTATCTCCTCCGCCGACAATAGTTGTTGCATCGGAGTTTGCTAGTGCTTTGGCGATGGCATTAGTACCGTTTTTAAACTTGTCCATCTCAAAGACACCCATAGGCCCGTTCCAAACTATAGTCTTTGCGCCTAAAAGCTTTTTAGTAAATACATCAATAGTTTCTGGTCCTATGTCAAGACCCATCATATCATCTGGTATATGATTTACTTCAAAGCATTCAGCTTCTGCGTCTTCTTTTATCTCTTTAGCACATAGAGCATCAACTGGTAAAACTAAGTCAACCTTCTTTGCATCAGCCTTCTTTAACAGTTCAAGTGCAAGCTCTAACTTGTCGTCTTCAACTAAGCTCTTGCCAACGTTCATACCCTTTGCCTTTAAGAATGTAAACGCCATAGCTCCGCCTATAAGTATCTTGTCGGCTTTGTTTAATAGGTTCTCGATTACACCAATCTTGTCAGATACCTTTGATCCGCCTAGTATAGCAATGAATGGGTGCTTTGGCTCGTCAAGCTCTTTAGCCATGATATTCATTTCTTTTTCAACTAAAAAGCCTAGTGCTGATGGCAAGAATTTGCTTACACCAACATTTGATGCGTGAGCTCTGTGTGAAGTGCCAAAAGCATCATTAATGTAGATATCTGCAAGCTCTGCTAGCTCCTTAGAGAAAGCTTCATCGCATTTTTCTTCTTCTTTTCTAAATCTAGTGTTTTCTAGTAAAAGAAGTTCTCCTTTTCTAAGATTTTTAGCTGCTTCTCTTACTTCATCATTAACAACTTCTGCGCAAGAGATGAATTTTACATCTCTTCCAAGAAGCTTTTCTAGTTCTTCTTTAACAGGCTTTAGAGTGAATTTTAAGTTATACTCACCCTTTGGTCTACCCAAGTGGCTCATCATAATCACCTTTGCTCCATTGTCAAGAAGGTGCTTGATTGTTGGAAGCGACTCAAATATACGTTTGTTGTCAGTGATTACACCGTCCTTCATAGGAACGTTGAAGTCGCATCTTAACAATACTCTTTTATCATCAAAATTATAATCTTTTAATGTTTTTTTCATCATTTTATCCTTTTATAATAATTATTCTTGATCAGCAATGTATTTTGCAAGGTCAACTACTCTGTGGCTGTAACCATATTCGTTGTCATACCAAGAAACAACCTTTACAAGATTTCCATCTATAACTAAAGTTAAGAATGGGTCGAAGATTGATGAATGTCTATCGCCAACGTAGTCAACAGAAACAAGCTCTTCTTCAGCGTATTCAAGTATACCCTTTAATTCATTTTCACTTGCTTTCTTAACAGCTTCGTTAATCTCTTCTTTAGTAACGTTCTTATTTAATTCAAATACAACGTCTGTAAGTGAAACTGTAGGTACTGGTACTCTAACTGCATATCCTGTAAGCTTATCCTTTAGTGATGGTATAACTAGTGCAACCGCCTTTGCTGCTCCTGTAGTTGTAGGGACCATAGACATAGCTGCAGCTCTTGCTCTTCTGATGTCTTTGTGCTTGTGGTCAAGTAAAACTTGATCAGAAGTATAAGCGTGGATAGTTGTCATAAGGCCTCTTTTGATACCAAAGTTGTCTTCTATAACCTTAGTTAATGGCGCAAGACAGTTAGTTGTACAAGATGCGTTACTGATTACATTGTGCTTAGTCTTGTCGTATTCTTTTTCATTTACACCCATAACGATAGTTTTGTCAATTTCGCCCTTTGCAGGTGCAGTTAAAATAACCTTCTTTGCTCCACCCTTGTCAATGTGTTTGTAAAGAGTTTCGTTGTTTTTAAAAGCTCCAGTTGAGTCTATAACGATGTCTACGCCATAGTCCTTCCAAGGAATCTCTGCCGGATCTCTAAATTGAGTATTTGTAACCTTCTTGCCATCTATCATAAAGCCGTCTTCACAAGCTTCGCAAGAAACTGATAATCTACCATATAGAGAATCATTTCTAAATAGATGACTAAGTGTCTTTAAATCACCTGAGGCATTGATGTGCACTAATTCTAAGCCGTTGTTTTCTTCAACTAGAATCCTAGCAACATCTCTACCAATTCTACCAAAACCATTAATACCAACCTTCATTTGTTGACCTCCTTAATTATTATTAAAATATTTTTTATCTTCTAAACCTTCAGGCAAATAATTTTGCTCAGGTTTTTTATCCTTATAATTGTGTGGATACTTGTAGTCCGCGTGATCTCCAAAGACCTTCTTGTCGTTGTTGTGTGCGTCTCTTATGTGCAGAGGTATTTGGAACTCTTTAATCTTATCGACATCTGCCATAGCCCTATTGATTGCCATATAAGTCGAGTTATTCTTTTTAGCAAGCGCCATGTATATGGCTGCGTTACTCAAAATGATGCGAGCTTCCGGCATACCTATGGCTTTGACTGCATAAAAGGCTGATGTCGCAAGCGTCTGTGCATTTGGATCGGCAAGTCCTATATCTTCTGAAGCAAATATCACTATGCGCCTAGCAATGAATAATGGGTCCTCGCCATTGTTTAGCATGTGAGCTAGATAAAAGACTGTCGCATCAGGATCTGAGCCTCTCATACTCTTAATAAAGGCAGAGATTGTGTCGTAGTGCATAGTCGAGCTTTTGTCGTATGAGTGAGCTCTCTCAAATACTAAACCTTTGACGTCCTCGAACTTTATCTTTCTTGTCATATCGCCCTCAACGTCTTGACTAAGAACAGCTATCTCCAAGAAGTTAAGCATGTTTCTCGCGTCACCGTTTGATATCCTTACTAGATAGTCTAATGCGTCTTCATCTATACTAGCCTTTAGTGAGGCAAGTCCATTAGCTTCGTCAGTCAACGCTTTCCTCGCAAGCACTTTTAAGTTCTCTTCACTCATCTTCTCAAGCCTTATTATGAAACACCTTGATATAAGCGCGCTATTGACCTCGAAGTATGGATTTTCAGTAGTCGCACCTATGAGCGTTACTGTTGAATCTTCAACATAAGGTAGGAGAAAATCTTGCTGTGCTTTGTTGAATCTGTGTATCTCGTCAACAAAGAGTATGGTCTTTTTGTTCTCTTCTAAAAGCCTCTTAGCTTCTTCGACTGCCCTCTTTAAATCGCTCACTCCACTACCCACGGCGCTTATCTTGATAAAGTTTGACTTACTTGTATTGGCAATGACGTTAGCAAGTGAAGTCTTTCCTGTGCCTGCAGGACCGTATAGTATTAGCGATGGAAGTCTGTCTGCCTTGATTGCTTTGTATAGAAAAGAGTTCTTATTGATGACTTTTTCTTGACCGATATAGTCATCTAGACTCTTCGGTCTAAATCTTTCAGCCAAATTTTGTCCTAATTTTAAATTTTTTTCTCTTTGCATATCAAACAAATTCATTCTCTCACCGTTTTTATTATATCAAATAAGCTGCAAGATGTCCAACAATAAATTATTTTATTTTAAAATTAATTTTTTTAAGTAAAAACTTAAATATTTTTAAATATTTTTAAAAAATATATTGACATATTTAATTCTTAGCTATATAATCTTAAGCAAGGAGGTCAATATGATTAATAAAGCATTAAATGAATGTCCTGTGTGCGGATCAAAACTATACATAGAAAGACTAGTTTGTGAAAACTGCAACACAAGCATAGAAGGAAGATTTGAAAACAGTTCTTTCTACAAGCTTAACGCTGAGCAGATTGACTTTATCAAAACTTTTTTGTTAAACAGAGGCAATATTAAAGAGATTGAAAGAGCTCTTGGTATATCCTACCCTACTGTTGTTAAGAAACTCGATCAAATAAATGAGATCATCTCTGATCGCAAGAGCAGTACGAGCGAGAAAGATATACTTGAGTTATTAAATTCCGGTGCAATAAGTAGTAGTGAAGCAGAAAAAATGCTTCTTGAACTAAAGGAGGTTTAAAATGTCTGAAGAAAAAATTATGATCCTTAAGATGTTAAAGGATGGAAAGATTAACGAAGAAGAAGCTCTAAAGCTTCTAAATGCAGTTGGTGCAAAGAAAAATGAAAAGCAATACAAGCCAAACAACAAACACGAAGTTCATTACAACACTGAAGGCTCTGATTACATGGATATGTCAGATAAGTTTGCAAACAAAATCTCAAACTTTGTTAATAAGATAGTGAATAAATCCTTGCATGTTGCTGAAGAAGGCATGAAAAATGGCCGTGTATATGCAAACCTTAACTTCGATGTGGACAATGGACTAAAAAAGAAAAAGTTCGCGACACTTAAGTTAGATTTAGACAAAAAGAAAAAATATGATTTAATTATAAACAATACTAATGAAAAGATAGAGATACTTCCATCAAACTCAGATCAAATTGAGGTCTATGGCAAGATATATTATACAGATAAGAAAGATATACCAGAAAATTATGAGTTCATCAACTGCTATATTGATGATAAAGAAGTTCTTATAGAGCCAAACTACTCTGAACTTACAAAGAAGGACTTTGCTGTAAGCCTAAAGGTATTAGTGCCTGCACAATCCTTTGCAAATGTTAAAGCTACAACAAGCAATGACAAGATAGTACTTGACTCTATCATATGTAACGAGCTTTACTTAACAACAAGCAATGACTATATCAAGATTGAAGATTCAATAATTAATAAGTCGGAGCTTAAAACAACTAACGACTCAATAAAGATTAAGGACTCAAAGTTCACTGATCTACTAATAAATACAACAAATGCTGAAATAACTTTAAATAATACTCCATTCGTTAATTTAGAAGCACACACAACAAACGCTTTTGTTGATGTAAAAGATGTATTCAACTGTGCAGAGAACATCATTGTTACTAACAGCAATGGACCTGTCACTGTCGAATTAGAAAGTGTAAGCAAGAATGTTAAGCTAAACCTAAGAGGCATAAATAAGTATACTTGCCCAGCTGTCTTTGATGACGATAGATATGTTCTTAATAGAAATAACGACGAGCTAACAACTGCCTCACTAAATAACGATTCGGACCTTACTCTGTTCGGTGATATAAAAACAAGCAATGGACCTATAATCATCGAGTAGTTTAATATTCCCATCAAAAAATCCTGACCACATGGTCAGGATTTTTTATTTATTAATTGTTTTGTTCGTCTATAATCTTTTGGAGCTCTTTCATAAATGACTGAGTATCTTTAAACTCTCTATATACTGAAGCAAATCTTACATATGCAACTTGGTCTATCTCTTTAAGGCCTTGCATTATAAGCTCGCCTACTTCGTTGGAAGAAACTTCCTTCTTCATAGTGCTCATAAGCTTTTCTTCGACGCTATCTGCCAAGCCTTCAATTTGACTTAGGCTAACAGGTCTTTTCTCGCAAGATTTGATTACGCCCTTTAATATCTTACTTCTGTCAAATGTCTCTCTGTCTCCGTTTTTCTTGACAACTATTAAAGGTGTTTCTTCAATTTTTTCATATGTTGTAAATCTTTTTTTACAGCGAAGACACTCTCTACGTCTCCTAATCGCAGTACCCTCATTAGTAGGTCTTGAATCTAATACTTTTGAATCTTCGTAAGAACAAAAAGGACACTTCATAATTAATTATTCTTTAAAAAATCAGGTACTAGTAAAGTATCGTTAAAGCTTGAAGTGCTTTCACTTCTGCTTTCTTCGTTCTTTTCTTCTTCAGCTTCAGAGTCTTTATTTGCATCCTTTTTTGCAGGTTTAGATCCATCATCAAACTCTGTAGCAATAACAGTTATCTTTATAGAGTCGCCAAGGCTTTCATCAATACCAGCACCGAAGATGATGTTTGCATCGTCAGCAACTGATTGTCTGATTAAGTCTGCTGCTTCGTTAACTTCGAACATACCAAGGTCCGTACCACCAGTGATGTTTAATAGAACGGACTTAGCTCCTTCTATAGATGTTTCAAGTAGTGGTGACTTGATTGCAAGTTTTGCTGCATCTGTTGCTCTGTTATCTCCTTGAGCAAAGCCTATACCCATATGAGCGATACCCTTTTGCTCCATGATAGTCTTAACGTCAGCAAAGTCTAAGTTGATTAGGTTTGGAACACTAATAAGGTCCGATATACCTTGAATACCTTGTTTTAATACTTCGTCAGCCATAATGAATGCATCTTTTAGTGATGTCTTCTTGTCAGCTATTTGAAGAAGTCTATCGTTTGGTATAGTTACTAGTGTATCAACAACTTCAAGTAGTTGGCTAACACCTTGAGATGCGTTCTTAGCTCTCTTCATGCCTTCAAAGCCAAATGGTCTTGTAACAACGCCTACAGTTAGTATGCCTTGTTCCTTAGCGATTTGTGCAATGATAGGTGCAGCACCAGTACCAGTTCCACCGCCCATACCAGCTGTGATAAATACCATGTCAGTGCCTTTAAGCATTTCAGTGATGCCTTCTTTATCTTCAAGGGCTGCTTGAGAACCTACTTCTGGATTAGCTCCAGCTCCTAGTCCCTTAGTTACCTTATCTCCTATTTGAATTTTGTTTTGTGCCTTTGATGATGCAAGAGCTTGTCTATCTGTATTAACAGCTATAAATTCAACACCCTTTACACCTGCATCAACCATTCTGTTAACGGCGTTGTTACCTGCTCCACCAACACCTATAACTTTAATCTTTGCAAATTGGTCAATTTCTACATCAAAATCAATCATTTACGAATCCTCCTTTTTATACTAAGTTTTAATTATTTACTCTATTACTTATATTCTACCACAAAATTTACATTTTGTTTAGTATTTTTCTTCTAATTGTTGCAAAATTGTTAAAAATTCTTCCTCCAAAGACGAATATCGCTGCATAATATAGAGGTATGCTTAAGATATCTCCAAGCCATGTAAGTAGTGCAGCAATGATGGAATTGCCTATAAGGCCTGATAAAAATAACTTATTGTTAAAATTATTGTCCAAGTATGCATTCAAGCCGCCAAAGACTGAGTCAATCGCTGCAAGTAGTGCCATGGATATATACAGTGAATAATATGGATTGTAGCTGTATGGTAATAGGTAGCCTATGAGTATACCGATCACTATACCTATGATTGCAATAATCATTTTTTATCCTCTCCTGTCAAAGTTTTTGAATATATAATCTTATCTTCGTCTATCTTTTTCTTAACAAGCACCTTTTCTTTTTGTTCAATCTCAAGCTTAATTGGGTTTATGGTCTCTAGTATGCTTGCAAAAGTACCTGGTGATTTTATTGCTGAGTATAATTTATCACTGTTACCTATCGCCTTTATAATGAAAGGTGCACCCTTAGTTCTTCCATTGAGTCTAACGACAGGGCCGTTGCACTTAACGCCTGTTCTCGAATAAACTCTCAGGTCGTTTATAGATATGGCCTCAGCACCTGAAGTCCTAAGATCATTAATTATTCTTAGTAAATCGCTATCGTGAATAACATCAGTCCTCTTGACAGGTCTATCGACACTCTCTTCCGTAATCGTTAGAACTATGCCTGCACCTTCAAGGTCCACGTCGCCTGATATCATCTCATAAAAAACTTTTTCATCCTTTAAGAACTTTAAGAACTCGCTATCGTTCTTGACAAGTTTCTCAAGAGTCTCAAGTTTTTTATCTTGCTTCTCAAGCTCTTCATTGATGCTCTTTATCTCAGCTTTTAAATTTTTTATCTTAGTACTCGTCTCTTTCATCTTGTTTATGCTTAAAGGCTCGAAAAACTCTTTACCTGTCTTTAAGTATAAACCTAGGAAGACACCTATTAAAAGATAAATTATGACAAGCACAATGCGTTTGGTCTTGTGTTTCATTCTTGCACTTCATAAACAGGCTTAGCATACAAGAACTCAATACTCTTTTTGTATCTTGGTATAACTATGTCATCCCTTGCTGTCAATGTTACTTGATAGTTATAGTTTTGAAGCTCGTCCTTAATTCCGCCTTTAAACTCTATAGCCGATTGCATGGTGTCGGCGTCGCCTATAGCCTTGATGACTATAGGCGCTGACATGCTGACTCCACCGACCTCTATATGTTTACCTGCACTTACTATCTCTGTAAATGATGTGTATCTCTCTTCGTTTATTGAGATGGCTTCTGCTCCTGCACTGTTCAAAACGCTTATAGCGCTAAGTACTAAGTCGATGTCGTTTTGTATGCCGAAGCCTACTTCTCCATCAGCAAGCTTAGGCTCATCTATAGTTAATATGATGCCCTTGCCTTTTAGATCAGTATAGCCTGATATCATTTTATATTTTTCAGTTTCTTCGTATAATTTCTTTGCTATCTCATTGTTGCTTGATCCAGGTTTTTCATACTCTCTAAGCTTGTCTTCCGTCTCGTCAAGCCTTTGTAGTAGTTTATCTCTTTCAGACTCCAGAGATTTAACCCTTTGTGCAAGCTCCTGCGCCCTCTTTACATTTAAGGGGTTGCCAACTGTTTTTCTAACCGTCTTAAGCTGCATCGTTATGGCTATACCTACAACTACGCAAGCAATGAATAACATTATCTTTTTCTTATCAATTTTCATCTATTCACCCGTATCTAAAACTACAACAGGCGCTTTGCCCTTGTTAAACATAATCATCTTTGGGACCTGTCCTTTGTCCTTAAGCTTAATCATAAGCTCATTTAAGACCTTCATCTTGTATCTAATATCCTTAAGCTCACCTAGCTGAACAACAAGTCCATTCCTATAGTTAAGTGAAACCTCTAAGTCTGCATTCTTCTCTATAGTCTTAATATCTTTAACTAAATTATTAGCGCTCATCTCAACTATAAGCTCTTGTAATGAAGCACCAACTTCCGTATTATAAAAGTTCTCTCCTTGTTCAAGATGAGTCTTGTCAAAGTTCTTTATTAGTGGGTAACCGTCCTTGTATGAATTACTATTCTCCAGTACGGTACCCTTTTCGTCAATGTAGATGTACTTAGAGTCACTATAGAACTCAGCTGCAATCAATCTTTCTTTAATCTCTATACTTATAGTGTCCTTTGAAGACATAGAAAGGTGTGCATCCTCGACATATGGGTTAGCTTTAATCTTTGCCTTTGCTTCTGCTAAGCTTTGCTTAAGTATGTTCTCGCCAATCTCAAGTTCACTCGCCTTTATGATCTCATCTGTTGACAAGTTTTTATTGCCTGTAACTTTTATATTCTTTAGGCCAAAGAGTTTTGTATTGAATATAAACAATATAAAGGCAAAAACAATTACAGTAATTACGAAGAATCTCATCAGACTTCTCCTTCTTTGTCTTTGCTTCTTTATTCTGTTTCTCCTTATATCCTTTTTACTCATTGGTTCCATAATTTCACCTTTAAACAGTTTTTATAATTATATCATATATCTCATCAATAGCGTTTTTGTGAAATATATTCTTAAGTCCTTCCTGCATACTCTTGTATAAGTCTTGATCGTGAAGCACCTTATTGACCTGGTCGTATAATAGGTCTTCGTTAAGATCCTTCTCAAGAATCATCTTTGCAGCGCCCATCTCTTCAAAGTAGCGCGCGTTATACTCTTGGTGGTTCTCAACAACATAGGCCTTTGGTATTATAATGACAGGTTTCCTAACACAGGAGACTTCATTAAGTGTAAGCGCCCCTGCACTCGTGATAACCATGTCAGCATCTATCAAAGCCTTTGGCATATCATATAGATACTCTCCAACGCGAATATTAGATTTAGTGTAATCAATACCTGCCTTATCAAGTTCTTCCTTGAACCAGTTGTATGCATAAGTTCCACTTACGTGGAAGATGTTGAAGTCCATGTCCTTATAATGCTTCTTAATCATATCAAGCACAGTCTCGTTGATGGACTTTTGTCCACCGCTTCCGCCAAATGATAAGACAACTTTTTTGTCGTTATCAAAGTCGTAGTAGGACTTGTGATCTGCCTTCTCATGTATATCGTCAAAATCTTTTCTAATTGGTATTCCAACTATATTAGTAGCGTCTTCTTTATTAAGAAGCTTCTTTGTATTCTCATTCGTAACTAGTATCCTAGTCGCCCTCTTCTTCAAAAGTCTTGTTGTGATGCCTGCGTGAACATTAAGCTCGAAGATTACTGACTTGATCTTCAGCCTTTGTGCTTCATAAACAAGCGGGCCCGATACATAGCCACCCGTACCTATAACAAGATCCGGCTTAAAGTCCTTGATTATCCTTTTGCAATCGCCAAGCGATTTGAAAAGAAGTCTCAAAAACTTCAAAGCATCCTTTGGGTTCTTCTTTGGTATCTTAACAATGTCTATGCCTTTGAAGACTATGTCTTCTTTAGCAACAAGTCTTTCTTCAAGACTGCCTTTTCTGCCAACGTATATTACTTCATGATTATTCTCAATTAATTTCTTTGCTATGGTCATGGCTGGGTATATGTGTCCACCTGTGCCACCACCTGTTACGATAAATCGCATTACTTCACCTCTGAATTTGCACTCTTAGATATATTTAACAGTACTGCTGCTAGTATCATATATATGATTAAAGATGTACCACCATAACTAATGAATGGAAGTGTAATACCTTTAGATGGCACTAGGTTAACAGATACCGCTGCGTTTATCCAAAATTGTATAGCTATAAGTGAGCTGATGCCACTTGCAAGCATAAGTCCGTATCTATCCTTTGCTCTTGCAGCTGTTAAATATCCTTTAATGATTATAACAGAAAACAAGGCAACAATGCAAATCATACCTAAGAAACCAAGTTCTTCACCACATATAGCAAGTATATAGTCGTTATAAACTTCTGGTATATAGAAGAACTTTTGCGTGCTTCTACCAATGCCAACACCCGATAGGCCGCCATTGGCATAAGCAAATAAACTTTGTGCCGGCTGCCAACCTGCGTGTCTTATATTCTTAATTGGATCTAGGTAGCCAAAGATTCTCTCTCTTCTAAATGTGTTTCTAAATATCGCAAGGTATACAACACCTGCTCCACCTATTAAGGCAGGCGGTATTATACCAAGCGGTGCGCCACCTATGAAGTACATGATAGATAGAGAGCCTGCAACTGTTACTGCAGTACCTAAGTCCTTTTGTATGTATATAATTCCAGAAAAGAATGCGATGATGGCTATAGGCACTACGACGATGTTTTGCATATTTCTTCTACTCATCTTAATTCTGCTCATGTAAGACGCCATGCAAAAGACCGCCGCAACTTTAATTACGTCAGAAGGCATGAAAGAGAAACCACCTAAGTTAATCCACCTCTTCGCTCCTTTACCGAAGTCAGTACCTAGTGGTGTAAGCTTTAGTATCAATACTAAAACTATACTTGATATTAGCATAAAGCTTATAAAGAATCTTGTATCATACTTTTTATAATCAATTCTATAAGCAATTAGTGATAGTATTGCCCCTGCTAAGACAAAGACTAGGTGTCTTGTTAAAAAGTACACTCCGCCATACTTACCATTCTCAAGCTGATAGCTGTATGGGTATGAGCTTGTATATACAAGTAGTATGCCTAAGATGATTAGACATATAACAGATATTAAGATGTGATAATCAGGTGCATTACTTTTATTTTTCATTTACTTCAACTCATTTACTAATTTTTTAAATTCAAGTCCGCGTTCTTTGTAGTTTTTATATATTCCCCAGCTTGCGCATAGTGGTGACAATAGTACTATGTCGCCTTTTTGTGCATGCGAGCGAGCAACTGTAACTGCTTCTCTCATATTTTGAACCATAGTTATCTTGTCGTAGCCAACATTATTGAAAGCCTCTTTGATCTTGTCCTTTGTTTGGCCAAATAATACTAGGCTTCTAATCTTATTCTTCGCCTTCGATGCAAAGTCTTCGAATGGTATGTTCTTATCATAGCCACCTGCAATTAAAACTATGCTCTTGTCAAAGGCTTCTACCGCTTTAAGAGACGCATCAGGGTTAGTGCCCTTAGAGTCATTATAGTACTCAACATCATCAAGCGATCTAACGAACTCGATTCTGTGCTCAACACCCTTGAAGTCCTTTATCTCTTTAACTATGTCCTCTCTCTTAACACCAAAGACTTCTAGAGCAAGAGTTGCTGCCATAAGGTTCTCGTAGTTGTGACGACCCTTTATAAATATATCATCCTTGTTTATGACAATGTTTTTATCTTTGTCAACTATGTTTGGTGCGATGTAGTTCATATCCACTAAATCTTTTTCTTTTGATGAGAAATATAGTATATTTGTATCTTGATCCACCTTATTTAAGGCGATATCGTCATAATTAAGTATCAAATATGACGACTTGTCCATATTTTTATAAATTTTCTTCTTCGCCTCTTCATAAGCTTTGAATGATCCGTGCCAATCCAAATGATCTGGTGTGATATTTAGTATGATGGCAATGTTTGGTTTGAAATCTTTTGTGTACTCTAATTGAAAGCTTGATGCCTCTATGACGTGTGTGTCATAGCTTGCTGCTTCAAGTAGTGGCGAGACGCCGATATTGCCTATGACATTGACATTGTAGCCAAGGTCTTTAAGCACTTTGCCGATGAATGTTGTTGTAGTTGTCTTTCCGTTAGTACCTGTGATAACGATGAACTTATGATTCTTAAAGTCTCTATAAAGTATTTCTATATCAGAGACTATCTCAACGTTCTTGTCTACAAGGTAGCGAATTATATCTGAAGATGGTTTTATTCCAGGGCTCTTTAACACAAAGCTAAACTCGATGGCATCAAGCTCAGTTCTTGTTAAAAATTTAATATCGTCCAGGTTCTCGTTTGCCCTGTCCTTTAATATTTGATCCATGTTGTCATCGTAAACATAAACATTAGCTCCTTTACTTATAAAGTATAAAGAAGCTCCGTAGCCAGATATTCCATATCCTAAAATCAGAATATTTTTGTCCTTGTAGTCCATATTATCACCTCAAAAATATTACTAATGATGCCACGCATAGAACTAGTGTCCACGCGCAGAACATCATAACAACTTTAGTCTCTTTCATGCCTTTCATCTCAAAGTGGTGGTGCAGTGGACTCATAAGAAAGACTCTCTTACCTGTCTTTTTGAACACCACTACCTGTATGATAACCGAAAGTGTTTCCATAATTAAAACTAAAGCATATATAATCATGTAGAAGTGCAGTCCTAGTAGTATAGTTAATATTGCTAAGACGCCTCCTAAGAACAATGATCCAGTGTCACCCATAAAAATTTGTGCTGGGTACTTGTTAAATAATAAAAATCCTAGTAGCGATGCAAACATTATTATTGAATATGCGTATGTTGTCATATTCGAAATCTTTAATGAGAATATCGCTAGTGTTAGTAGTATGATAGACATAACGCCTGTTGCAAGACCGTCAAGTCCATCTGTTAAGTTAACTGCATTTGTGCTTGCAACTAGTATGAAGAAGTTAAGTAAGATTACCCACTTACCTAAGTTCACTTCTTTATAGAATGGTATAGATACTTTAGTTCCTACTAGTTTGTATGCAAAGTATGCTATAAGAGCTGAGAAAAGCATTTGCAATAATAGCTTTTGATATGCTCTTAAACCTAAATTTCTGTGCTTAAAGAATTTTATATAGTCGTCTAAAAAACCTACAAGGCCATAAGCAGTGCTGCCTAGAGCAAGTAGTATGATCTCTTTTGTAAAGACAAAGCCCATAAGGTATGAAGCGATAAGTGCTAGTAGTGAACTTACTACGAACAAGACTCCACCCATAGTCGGCGTTCCTGCCTTCTTTAGATGCGATTTAGGTCCTTCCTGTCTTATGTTTTGTCCAAGTTTGTACTTTCTAAGCTCTGGTATGATTATCTTCGCAAGTATGCAAAGTATAAGAAAGCTTAGTATCGATATGATTATGCTGTATGTCTTTATATTTTTAAACATCTTAGTCCCCCAAATCTAATACAACTATAGAGTTCTTTCTTACTTCTTTATCCGCTTGAGGACTTTGCTTCTTAACAATGCCATCTCCATTGATTCTTAGCTTAATGCCAATCTTCTCAGCTAGTCCTAATGCCTCATCACGAGTCATACCTTTGAAGTCCGGTGTAAGAATTGTATTTTCCTTCTTAACTTCAACATCAAGCGTTATAACAGTGCCCTTTTCAACATAGACACCTGGCTTTATGCTTTGTGATATGATTACTGATTCTTCTGTATATTCTTTATAATTAGTATCAAAACTTAGTGATAGGTCTGCAAGTTCAAGTCCCGCTTCACCCATAGTCTTGTCTTTTAAGTTAGGTACTTGTACCTTTTCATTCTCAACTTCTGTAACCTCGCTAGCTGGAGGTATTTTGTAGTAGTCGATTATAAATTTTGCTACATCTTGGAATATAGGTGCCGCAACCAAAGAACCGTATGCAATACCGCTTCTTGGCTCATCCACAATTGCAAGTACTACAAACTCTGGATTATCGATAGGGAAAGCTCCTACGAAGGACGATATATATGCGTTCTTCTTGTACTTACCATCAACTATCTTTTGTGCTGTACCTGTCTTGCCGCCGATTCTGTAGCCTTCTATCCTTGATCTTTTGATGTGTCCGTCTCTAACAACACTTTCAAGAAGTCTTCTCATATGCTCACTTGTATCTTCTGAAATAACTTTTCTTCTAACAACACTCTTTGGTGTGTCTATGACATTACCAAAGTCGTCAACAGTCTTTAAAACAAGCTTTGGTTTGTAAAGCGTACCGCCATTAACAACAGCGCATATTGCGTTCGCCATCTGTATAGGTGTTACCGCAAGACCGTGTCCATATGACATAGTTGCAAGCTCAACTGGACCTATAGTATCAAAGTTTGTTGGAAGTATACCTAAGCTCTCGCCAGGTAAGTCGATGCCACTTTTTTCGCCGAAACCAAAAGCCTTTGCGTATCTAAACAGGTCTTTCTTACCTAAGATGTTACCTATTTGCACGAAGGCAACGTTACAAGAGTTGTTTAGCGCCTGTGATATATTTTGTGTGCCATGAGCTTTGTGCTCAGCGCATGATAGTGTTCTTCCAAAGATATTTATAGAACCTGAACAAGAGAAGGTCATGTTGTCATTTAGCTTGCCTTCTTCTAGTCCTGCTGCAAGGTTTATTACCTTGTAAACAGATCCCGGCTCATACGAGTCACTTATAGCGTTGTTACGCCACTTATCAAATAATATTTGATTCTTCTCTTCATCCTTTGCCTCGTCCCAAACTTCTTCTTCAACATCGTCCGGCTTATTTCTTGGGTCGTTTAGGTTGAATCTGCCAGTATTGGCTAAGGCAAGTATAGATGAGTCTCTTGGGTCCATAACTATGATCGATACAGACTCAGCGCTTTGCTTTTCTCTCGCAGCGTCAGCTATCTTTTCTACTTCTCTTTGAAGTTTTTCGTCAATAGTTAGAACAACGTTAACGCTCTTTTTGCCCTCTATAATCCTTGCTTCTTGGTTAGGAAGCGCATTTTTCATGTTTGCTTCAAGCTGTTGAACCTTCTTAGAATCTCTACCCTCTAAAGCCTCATTAAGCTTAACCTCAAGGCCATTGATACCAACGTTGTCAATATCATTAAAGCCAATAAGCTGAGATGCTAAATCGTTAAATGGATAATATCTCTTAGCTTTTTCTTCAATTTCAAGAACAGTTTTAAACTTGATGCCTGCCATGCTTTCTTTAAGCTTCTTGTAATCATCAAGTTCCATCTCTTTAACAACTCTAATTCTCTTTTTGCTCTTGATCCTATCTAGTATATCTTTCGCATCCTCTTTAGTTATATCAGATATCTTTGTTGAAACCTCTTCAGCTATATCGTTATACTTCTTCTCTCTCTTTAACTTCGCTTCTTCCTTTTCATCCTCATCTTCTTTGAATGGAGCACTCCATATAGTTACGATGTTTTTATTTACCGCTAATGGTTTATTATTTCTATCGTATATGTAGCCTCTTTGATTGCCAAGGCTAACCGCCTTAGTCCATTGACCAACGGCGTACTCTTTCAAGCCCTTCGCACCAGTTATCTGCACTGAGAATAATTTAATTAAAAATACTAGTATTATTAATCCAAAAAAAGCCAGTACAGTCAAAATCCTATTATACTTATTAGGAGTTTTAAACTTGCCTGTCTTTCTTCGTCTTATATGTCTATCGCTATTTCGCGTTTTCATTTTCTGTCACTTTCTTCTATATTTTTATCGATGTCATGATCAAGACTAACGATAACTTTATCGTCAATCTCTTTTTCTGCAGCATTATTTGTATTTATGTTTAATATTTGACTTTCATTAGGGTATATCATTCCAAGCTTAGTCCTTGCTTCGAACTCTATGGCACCTGCATTCTTAAGGCTTTCAAGCTTTGCTGTTTCATCTATAAGACTAGCTTTAAGTCTTGAGATTTCAGCATTGCTATGGTTTATAGAGTTTTGCACTCTAGTTACTCTATCTGCGCAAAAAACAAGCATAGTAAATATCATTCCAAGCGCAAGAGCACAAAGAACTGTTCTAACAAAGAAGACATTAACTACTCTCTCCTTTGCTTTAGATCTACTCTTTAAATTCTTTTTAACAAGTGGTCTACTTATTGTTCTTTCTTGCGAATAAACTGGACTATCATATAATTTTCTCGCTGCAGATGACATAATATACCTCCCTATACTCTTTGTGCTATCCTAAGCTTAGCGCTTTCGCTTCTCGGATTAGCTTTTAATTCTTCTTCGCTTGCTACAAGCGGCTTATTGTTTACAAGCTTTAGCTTTCTCTTATGATTGCATGTGCATATAATGCTCTCAGGTGGGCAAATGCAATCAAGCGTATTAAACTTAAATATGTCTTTTACAATTTTATCTTCCATCGAATGAAATGTAATTATCGCTATCCTACCGTCCGTATTTAATATATCGATAGCGTCTTGCAAAGCAGCATTTAGTGCGCCCAGCTCGTCGTTTACCTCTATCCTTAAGGCTTGGAATGTCTTCTTCGAAGGGTGTTTGTTCTCTCTCGCCTTCTTAGGTATCGCTCTTTTAATCACATCAGTAAGTTCGAATGTCGTCTCTATCGGTTTTTCTTCTCTGTATTCGCAGATGAATTCAGCTATCCTTCTAGCCCATCTCTCTTGCGAGTACTTGAATATGACCTCTTCTAGTTCCTCTTTAGAGTATGTATTAACGATGTCGTATGCCGATTTGCCACTTTCTTGATCCATGCGCATATCAAGTTTGGCATCAAGTCTGTATGAAAAACCTCTGTCCTTGTTGTCAAGCTGATATGACGATACACCTATGTCAAGTAGTATGCCATCAAGGTGCTTAATACCTAAACTTTGGCAAATGGCTTTAATATTTCTATAGT
This sequence comes from uncultured Clostridia bacterium, assembly GCA_947254025.1. Classification (GTDB taxonomy): domain Bacteria; phylum Bacillota; class Clostridia; order Tissierellales; family Peptoniphilaceae; genus Fenollaria; species Fenollaria sporofastidiosus. Next base: position 7,307 of record CAMYBS010000016.1, on the reverse strand, counting down.
TGTCGTGAACTAACTTAAAATTGCCACCAACACTACTTAGCACTTCGTTTGCCTTATTAAGAGCTTCCTTATCCCTGTCAACACCTATAAGTAGTCCGTCGTCACTTAGTCTTTTTAATATCTCTTGTGAGTGACCTGCTCCGCCTATGGTTCCGTCTAAGTAAACGCCGTTAGGCTTTATATCAAGGCCATCTATCACTTCTGAAAGCATTATAGGTATGTGCTTAAACTCCATAACTAATCTCTCTTTATATTGTTTGCAAGCTCTTCAAGAGGTGCGACAGTTGCCTTGTAGTTCTTATAAACTTCTGTATCCCAAATTTCGATTCTCTTTCTAACACCAATGATGTAGACGTCACCCTTTATATCCATCATCTCTCTAAGCATCTCAGGAAGCATTACACGGCCGTTCTTGTCCATGTTTGCTTCGTTCATATAAAGGAACATCTCACGTTCAAATTTTCTGTTTTCTAAGACAGTGTCAGGTAGATCATCGAATTGCTCAAGCTTTTTCTCGTATGTTTCGCGGTTATAAACGTAGATACATCTATCATATCCTCTCGTGATTATGAAGTCTTTACCAAGTTCATCACGCATTTTAGAGGGTATGATAACCCTCCCGTTTGAATCAATACTATGTTTGAATAAACCCATGAACATTGATAACACCTTCTTAATGCATTCAAAACATTAATAACCATTTCGAACCATTTCTAGCTTTATTACAACCATTTTAAACCATTTTGCTACTTTTTACTACAATTATTACAATCATGTTACAGAAATGTCCAAAAAATACTACTTTAGTATTATTTTTAAGCCTAAATTATTTTTTCTTAAATAAAAAATGACTAGCTTTTACACTAGTCATTAATATCTATGGGCTTATTAACTTTTATATAGAAAATTTAATCTCGATACTAAATTATTTCCTTAAGTAATAAAGAATTAAGTTTAGCACTTTCATTTAATAATTCAACTTTACACTCATATTTATACACTCTAATTACATACTCATCTTTAAATTTAGAAAGTTTTGCTTTGCCTATCTCTTTGCCAGCATCATTAAGAAGTAATACTTCTTTTGTATCAGTGTACTCGCCTTCAGCCCTTTCCATTTTTATTGAGCTTGATACTATGTCAAACTTAACTAACTTATCTTCAATCTTAATAGCATCAGTATTAGACATAAGTTTGTCAGCTTTGATAAATAGTGTTTCTGGATTAAAATATTGATCATAAACAAAAACTCTATATGCAAATGCTAGTAAAACTATAATTAATACAATCAAAAAAATCTTATCGTTAGCTCTTTTTTCATGATTTTCCCAAGCCGCATTGTTCTTTTCTTTCATTTAATTCTCACTCCTTATCATTTTTCTATTTAATACTTTATTCATTTTAATCATATTTCTTAACTTTATCTTTGTCAAGCGATTTTGCACTTTTTTATAGTAAATTTATAAAATTCTATATCTTTCTCTTTACTATAAATAACGCATATAATAAAAAAGAGAGCCTTAGCCCTCTTCCTTAAACAAACTTACTCTGTCATCTTATATATTAAATTTTTTATCATTATTGTGCTGTCTTTGCTTGTGTTTTTCAAACTTATATCTAAATCTTTAAGTTCATTCATAAACTTAAGCAAAAATTTATAGTTATACGCGTGTGCAAGGCTTGATAACTTTTTGTACTCATATGGCGATATCTTCAATAGATCTTTTTTCTCTACTTCGCTTTTCTTTTCTATATCGCATACCTTTAGCTCAAGTAGCAATCTTACATTTCTAAATATCATATACGAAGTCTTTATGTCTGCCTCGCCATTAGTAAGAAGCTTCTCATACTCATTAAGTGCCGCAGCCGTCCTTTTGTTATTAATTGCATCTATCATGGCAAAGATGTTGTCAATGGTATTTTCCTTAACCACTTTCTCAATTGTGCCCCGTGTAAGCCTGCCCTTAGCTATATAGCTTGCAAGCTTCTCAACTTCTGATTCAAGGCTATACATATTAACGCTCTCGTCACTGTAAAAACCGAGTCTATCGATCAAAAATCTTGCTTCGGCAAAGCCTGCTTCTACGCCCAGCTCGTTAAATTTGCGCGCTGTCCACTTAACAAGGTCCTCTATCTTTTCCTTGTCAAAGCTCACTATGTGATCATTTTTCTTGAAGTGCTTGTAAAATTTAAGCGTCTTCTTTATGCTATCGTCCTCATCCATAAATATTATTATGCTTGTGTCAGGCATTTTTCCAAGCTCATCAAGTAAGTCGTCATCGTTAAGGACCTTGATGCTATCATTTGCCTTTCTCACTATGGTAATTTTTTTCTCAGCCATTAGTGGAAGCATGGTGATATTACTTTTAATATCTTTAACTAAGTTCTCAGAGTACTTAAGGTCTGCAAGGTTCATAAGTCTTTGATTGCTGTCAAGATAATTATCTATAAGCGCCTCCAAGGTCTTGTCCATAAGATAAGTCTCTATGCCTTTAAATAGATAAGCGCCGCTCACATTATTCATTTTAACTTCATTTAAAAAATTTCTATAGTTCATATGTCATGTCTCCGTACTTTTTATACTCATAAATAACTATACTTATTATATAAGAAAATATTATAGATAGCAAGCTCAATAAGAAGATGTACTTCTTCATATAATCAAGGTACTTGTAATACTCTTTGTAAAAAGTTTTAATCTCGTAAGTATCTCCTTTAAAAATTACGCTAATCATTCCTTGTTTGTCAGTCCTGTAAAAGTTTGCATGTATTGCCTTAAGCCTTTCTATCGTCTCTTTATGAGGATGTCCATAAGAGTTATTGAGCCCTTGCGAGCTAATTGCATCTTTAGGTCTAGTCTTCTCCAAAAACTCCTTCGTTGAACTAGTCTTAGATCCGTGATGCGGCGTCTTTAGTATATCAACCTTGCTTAGCTGACTTAGATAATGGCTCTCCGCAATTGCTTCTATGTCTCCAGTGAAGAGAATCTTTGTCCCATGCACATTAAGCGTGAAGACCAAAGAACGATTGTTGCCCTTCAAAGCCTTCGAAGACTTATACATCTTGAGTTTAACGCCGCTTCCAAAGTCTATCCATTCAAATTTTTCAGGATTGATGTACTCGACTCCCTTTTCTATAAGTTTTTGCTTCACATCTTCTGTCGCAATGTCTTTGTAAAAGCAAATTTTCTTTACTTTAAAATCATCTAGCAGATATACAAGGTTGCCGTAGTGGTCCTTGTCAAAGTGCGAGATAAATATCATGTCTAAAGTATGAACTCCATAGTTCTTCAAAACATCTTTAAGCGTTCTGTCATAAGAAAATGACGTACCCATAATGTCACCTGCAACATCAACCATTATCTTCTTTCCTGCAATGTCTAGAAGCATCGCTTCCTCTTGTCCTATGCTAATCATATTGAGTGTGTCATAATGCCTTTGGCCTTGCATATATACAAAGCTTCCTGAAATTGAGATCACAGCCATCATCATAAGCATAAACCTTATAAGCCTTGTCTTCATATAGCTGAAATTATTTATTAGATAAAAACCGATTAAGACTATGAAATATGCGAATATCAGTGCATCTTGATTGTAAAGACTGATTTTTAAAATGTCAATTTTGCTTATTAAGATCAAGACCTCATATAAAGAGCTAAGTACATAGTCTACAAGCCTAAATATGATGGCAAATGGACTTATGAGTAGTGATGCTAGCAATACTACAAAGCTTATTGTGATGATACCTGAGTAAATTGGCAGCAATAATAAATTTGTGATCAGCGAGATAAAGTTAAACTCGTGAAATGTGTATAGCTGAATTGGAGCAAGAACTAAATTTATTGCTAGCACAAAAAGAAGTGCTTCCTGAGTTTTATTTTTCTTGTCTATAAGCTTTTTAAATCTTCTAAATAAAAGTTCTATAGCGTAAGCTGCACCGTATGAAAGTAGCAGGGAGACCGAAAAGACATAGTATGGATTGATTAAAAGTGTTATCATTAAAGCGATGGAGATGATTTGGGCTCGCTCTATGCTTATGTCGTAGACAAAGGCTAGGTCAAGCGCGATAAAAAGTATCATTGCTCTAAGGAAGGATACTGGATAAGCTATAAGCGCGCCATAAATCAGAAGAAAAATTATGCATATAGAGCTCGCCCTTCTCTTGCTTACGCCAAAAGTGATAAGTATAAAAATGATTGCAAAGCTTATGAGTGATACATGCAGTCCTGAAACTGCAAGCAAGTGGCCGAGACCTACCGAACGGTATGTTCCAAGCTCATCCTCATCCAAAAATTTCGTGTTCGACATAAATATGGCCTTAAGAAAGTTTGCGTTGCTTTCCTTCATAGTGTTTTTTGTAAGTGCATCCAGCTTCTTTTCAAAGGAGATGTTTAATTTCTCTGCAAAAGAGATCTTCCACTTAGCATTTTCGAAGTCATTAAACTTTATCTTGTACTTGATGTTCTTTGTTAAATAATACATCTTCTCGTTGAACAAGTTTGGATTTGCATTTATACGTATATCTTCAAGCTTAGAGCTAACTATAATCGTGTCAAAGTTCTCCAAATGAGCCTTGCCGCTGTAGTAAGCCTTTAATTTTTCATTGAAAACATTGCCATGTATATTTTTAACAGAAGCGATAAACGTTGAGTAGCCCTCGTATTCCTTAACGTTCTCAACTCGTAATACATACTCATGCCTTTCATTCTTATATTTTTTAAAAGCGCTATGTCCTCTATAGCTTGTGTACAAAGCCGTTAGTGAAAAAACTGCCACAGACAAAATGAGATAAAGCCTAACACGCTTATTAGTGAAGAAACTCACTGCTAATATAATGCCAAGGCTTGCTAAAATGTAGCTATTGATATTGAAATAATAAGTGTATATGGCAGCTAAGACCATAATACACGCAAAAAACGAATACTTCCTTCTCATGTCTACCTCTTTATAAAATTATAACACTTAAAAGTAATTTAATAAAGAATTTACTCAAAATAAGTGACATTTCTGCAAAAATATATTATAATATACTTGGTGATTCAATGGAAAATGTAATAGAAAATATCAACGATAACAATAGAAAAGAAATTTATAATATTGCACTAAGAACTGCTGAATTGCTACTTAAAAACGGCTCGGAAGTTTCAAGGGCAAACGATACTGTTAAAAGGATACTCTCAAGCTACGGCTTCTTTGACATACCACTGTTCCTTTCACCTACAGTAATCATAATCGGAGACAGTAGCAATAACTCCTCGTTCTACCTCGTTAAAAATATAGAAACAAGAGGTAACAATATTGGCAGAGTTAATATGATTAATGCTTTCTCAAGAGATTTCTGTGCAAAGAAAATAGAGGTCGCAGAAGCAATGCAAAGGCTTGATGAGATAGCTGGCAGCAGTGAATATAGCTTCTTAACTATACTACTGATGGCTTGCATAGGTTGCGCTATGTTTACACTAATGCTTGGCGGTAGCACAAATGACTTTTTATGCTCAATATTTACATCAGCCCTAGGCTTCGTTATTAATGAGTATATACTAAAGCTTTCTAAGACGCCATTTTTAGGAAACTTTATATCCTCTTTAGTAGCAACATTTGCCGCAGTGCTTTTGATTAAACTACATTTAGGGCACAACCTTAATATGATAGTTGTTGGTTCCATACTTCCACTAGTTCCAGGAGTTGCCTTTACATCAGGTATCAGAGACTTCTTAAGTGGCGACTTAATCTCAGGCATAGCAAGAAGCTTCGAAGCAGTTTTTGTAGCAGTAGCCATCGCCTTTGGCGTTGGTAGCGTGCTAGTCTTTATGTCACTAGTTGGAGGTATATAATGAACTACGTAATAAAACAATTTGTGCTTGCAAGCATCTCATGCGCAACTATATCCGTGCTATTTAACATACAAAAGAAAAACATCTTCCTATGCGCAATCAACGGTGCGATATGCTGGACCTTGTACATGGTTTTGACAGCAAACAAGTTTAACTATATATTCTCTTCACTACTATGCTCACTACTATGCGGCATCTTAGGCGAATTCTTTGCAAGATGGCAAAAAACACCAGTCAATTGCTACTTCATTATAGGCGTAATACCACTAGTTCCTGGCCTTAAGATATATCAGTCAATGAACTACTTCATTACAGACGACCTTAAAAGCGGCGCAACAGAAGGTATACAAGCCTTGTTTATGGCAATCGCCATAGCAGTAGGACTGATGATTGCATCCTCAGTAAGTAAAATATTTAGAAATATAAAAATGCAGCAAGAACTAAAAAAACTAAAAATAATTTATAAAAACAAAAATAAATAATATATCTAGATAGAAAAAATCCACCCAATTAAATGGGTGGATATTTTTATACTCTCTTGTTGAATATAATATACTACAAAATGTTTAAATCAAACCTATATATATTAACATTAGTATATCCCTGTTTACGTAAATCATGATCTTGAGGAACATCTTTTACTTCTATCAGTTCTCCGCCAAGAAGTTCACAAGTGCGATACGAAGGTATGTTATCAGGTTTGCAAGCAATTATCAAGTAATCCATCTCATGCTTTTTAGCTAAAGTGAACAATAGCTTACACGCCTTCATAGCATAGTGATGGCCTCTGTAAGGTTCGTCAACAGCATAACCGATGTTGCCACCAATGTATGTATTTGAATTATGCCCAATTCTTAAGTCGCATGCACCTACTTTAGTTCCATCTAAGAGACAGATATCAAAGTAGTAAGCAGGTAGCCACTGCTTCTCAGGCTGTTCATCGCATGTCTTTCTAAGATGTAAATATATTTCATTGTCTTTTAAATCTTCAGTATTGTAAAACATAGTTATAACCTCTCTAATAATAAGTTTTTGTAAAGCGCAATGTACTAAGCATAAATAGTATTTCGCTGATAAAAGAAGAACCTCGTCAATAAATTGAAGAGAACCTTTGCGCTATGATGGATAAGACGACTATATATATTCACCGCATTAAAATCTTTCAGCAGAAGAAGAACCTTGTCCTAATGGACAAGAACCTTTACGCTACGATGAATTAAGCTAAATTTAACTCTAATTACACAATATTTCTACAACGAGTAGTTTTGCAGAGCAATTTGATGAATGAGGCGATGTGGAAATTTTTGACAAGCGGAATGTACTAAACGTACCTGAGCATTGGCAAAAATTGAACGAGCCTCAGTCGCAAATTGAATGCGAAACAAAAACAGATAGCATATAATGCTATCTGTTTAAATCAAGTGGCGGCTACCTATTATCCCAGGTCGTCTCCAACCAAGTACCTTCAGCGTTA
>CAMYBS010000015.1 GCA_947254025.1 uncultured Clostridia bacterium | reverse complement strand
GTCACTGGGCAGAGCGTCCTATAGGCGCTGAGTACCAAGCGAAAAGAATTTTAGGTTACCCAGATGGCACATTCAGACCAGACGCTCACATCACAAGATGCGAGGCAGCAGTAATACTAAACAAGATCTTTGAAAGAAACTTTGACAACATGTCACTACTAAAATGCAAGAACCCACAAATGATTAAATACTTCACAGACCTTGATATATCATTCTGGGGATATAACGAATTAGTAGAAGCGACAAACACACACGAGTACATCAGACGCGTTACTAACAGAGTAGAGGAAGACTGGCTACTAATTAAATAAATTTTTCAATGGATACACGTCATGTGATGTGTATCCATTTTTTATTGATACTACATAGCGAGAAAAGTGATTTTCATGAGCGCAGCATTCGGAGAAAACTGTTTTAATTTCTTGGCGAAGTGAGCCGCCCGCGAGACCATCTAGCTGAGCGGAGCGAACGAATATGGGCTCGCAGGTGAACGAGCTTAGAAATTATCAGTTTTCGTAGACCAGCAAGCGAAGGAAAACACTTCTTGCATTAAAACTTGAATTGGCTGATTGTGAATACAAAGATTAGTTCATTAATTATTAAAAAACTGGCTAGAAATTAAATAAACCATATACAAGAAGGCATCGTATGATGTCTTCTTTTTTATACATTTTGATTGACTTAATAAAATTTATGCGTTATAATGTGCTCAGATAGAATATAACAAGGAAGTAGGTTAGAATCCTACACAGTGCCGCTACGGTATTTGCATTTATGCATAAGTCCGATACTTGTACTTTAGTTTTGTTCCGGTTCAGGGCAAGGCTAGTTTTTTTAGCACAGTTAATTCTATACTATATCTTATTAAAGGAGAAAGATTTTATGAAGAAACTTATTTTCTTAGTAGTCATATTGTCGCTAGTATTCACATATGGCTGCAAAACAAATGAAAAGCCAGCTGAAGTTAGTGACAATGCTAATGCTAGCGAAAAAACTGAATCTAATGAAAAGGCTGACGTTAATGAAAAGGCTGACGTTAAAGAAATTGTTGTTGGTCAAACTTGGGTTATCTCAAGTGACGATCCACTTGACGGAGCCAATGGTTGGAGTATAACTAACCACGGCATCAGCGAGTACGTATACACACTACAAGCTGATGGTACTCTTAAATCGAGATTCGTTAAGTCTATCGAAGCTAAGGATGAAACTCACTTCACAGCTGAACTAAACGAAGGAGTTAAGTTTGCTGACGGCAGCGAAGTTGATGCAAAGGCATTCTCTGAAGCTATGAACATGATCATGGAAAAGAACGAGTTCGCTCGTGCTTCTGCAGGTAAGATCACTTTCACTCCTGTTGAAGACTACAAGGTAGACATCGTTACTGAGCTACCTACTGTTAATCTTGAATCCATCTTTGCTGAATGGACTAATGTTATGTTCAAGAAAGATGGCGATAAGTACATCTTCACTGGCGCTTACAAGATTAAGGAGCTTAAACCAGGTGCTGAAGTTGTACTAGAAAGAAACGAATACTACGATGGCTTTGAAGCTAGACCTGAGACTGTCACTATAAAGGCGTTCAAGGACGGCAACGCTCTTAAGCTTGCTTACGAAAGTGGCGAAGTAGACCTTGCTTTTGGTCTTACTAATGATGTAGCTGTAGGCTTAAAAGACAAGGGCTTTAAGGCGCTTGACTACAACGCAGGCTACCAATACTACTGCTTCTTAAATCTTAAGAGAGATCACTTAAATGACCTTCACTTCAGAAAGGCTCTTGACCTTCTTGTTAATAGACAAGAGATTATTGACGCACTTGGCGGTGGAGACATGCCTACTGGACTATTCGCAAAGAACTTTAGCTTCAATGGCGATCAAAAATTAACTTATGACATAGAAAAGGCTAAGGAAGAATTCAAGGCTGCTGGCTACACTTATGAAGGCGACAAGCTTATGGACAAGAGCGGCAAGCCTGTTAAGCTTACTATATTAACATACTCTGCGAAACCAGACCTACCAGTTATAGGTCAAGTGCTTGTATCTGACTTAGAGCAAGTAGGTATCGAAGCAAGCGTGTCACTAGCTGACAGCATCGACGAAGAAGCTGCTAAGGGCAATCACGATATATTATTATACGCTCAAAACCCAACAGCAAGTGGCAACCCACACTACTTCTTTGCTCAACACTTCAAGACTGACGCTGTTAAGAACCACAGCTACTACTCAAATGCTGAAGTTGATAAGCTTATAGATGAGCTTGGCGTTACAGCTGACCTTGCTAAGAGAGACGAGCTTTCAAAAGAAATTCAAGCAAAGATCTACGAAGATCTTCCAATACTATACACAGTTGACCCACACTGGTTCGTATTACTTTCTGACAATATCAAGAATTACGAAATTTGGAACGGCGACTACTTTGTAACAAATCCAACACTAACAGTTAGATAGATGAAAGTCATAAACTTTTTTTGCAAATGGTTTTTGATCTTCTTCGTAGGCTCACTTATTGCCTTTGGCATAGTAAGGCTTATGAGCGGGGACCCGGTGATGATGGCTCTTAGCGAAAGAAACCTACCTGCCACTGAGGAGAACGTAAACTATTTAAAAAAAGAATTTGGTCTTGACAAACCGCTTATATCACAGTATTTAGACTGGATAGGAGATTTTATAAAGGGTGATTGGGGCAAAAGCTACATGACAGGCGTCAATCTTAAGCCTGAAATATTAAGAAGAGCTCCAGTCTCACTTTTGCTTGGCTTACTTGGGCTAGTATACGCAAGTATATTAGCCTTTTGGCTAGGCTACCTTGCCAGTTTGAAGCGTGGATTTTTTGATAAACTAACAAGGGCACTAGCATTATTCACGCAGACAGTGCCTGTTTTTATACTCATCATACTCTTCGTCTACTTTTTCGGAGTGAAGTACAGGTTTATCAAATTTTTCAAGTCAGGCTCCATAGCAAGCCTAGCAGTCGGAGTCTTCTTCGTCGGTCTTCCACTTATAGGACCGATGTCAAGAACAGTCAGGATCTACTTCTTAGAAGTGATGAAAAAGCCATTCTTCAGCTTCTACCTTGAGAGAGGCTACAAAAGAGAAAGAGCGCTTTTAAAGTACTGCTACCACGAGCCCTTACAAGGCCTAACAGGTCTACTAATAAGTCAGAGCGCCTACGTCATAGGTGCCAGCTCAGTTGTTGAGTTCGCTCTATCTATACAGGGACTCTCGGCACTTTTAATCGAGTCCATAGCGCACAGAGATTACCTAATCATACAAACATACATAATGATGATCATCATATGGATGTTCTTTGTGCATTTAATATTCACAGTGTTTTCAAAAGTCTTTATTAGAAGGGGGAGTGCGTAATGAAAAAAGCTATAGTTTCCGTAGTCATCATTTTACTAGTGGCGCTAGTCTTGTCAATAATACCTACGCAAAACCCAAAGTTCATCGATATCAAGAACAAGTTCCTTCCGCCATCAGCTGAGCACATCATGGGCACAGACCACCTTGGCCGCGACATATTCTCACTGATGTCACAAGGCTTTTTAAGAACACTCTATGTAGTTTTGATAGCAAGCGCGGTCTCGTATATACTGGGCATGTTTCTAGGCATAGTCGCAGGCTTTTATGGTGGCTTCGCACTAAACATTATCAGGTTCTTAACAGATCTAACGCTCATCATACCTACCTTCATAGTCGCACTGATTGTATCCATAGTCTTCACGGACTCTGTACTTGCGGTCGGACTTGCACTTGGCTTTTCAAACCTAGGCTTCTTTGCTAATCAAAGCTACAAACTAAGCGAGATTATACTAAAGGACCCTTACGTTGATACACTAAGAATGCTGCAAGCGCCAAACTCCTACATTATGAGAAAGTTCCTACTACCACAGCTTCTTGCACCGAGCCTAAACCTTATGGGTAACAAGGCATCAAATCACATCTTGGCATATGCTTCACTTACATTTATAGGCCTAGGAGCAGACATCACCGCGCCAGACTTTGGAACCATGCTCTACCAATACAGAGGCTACATCATAGATAAGCCACTCATAGTACTGTGGCCGGCACTAGGCATATTCTTCCTAAGCCTTATTTTTCACTACACATTTGACGAGGTGAACATATGATAGAGCTAAAGAATTATTCGGTAAGCATAGCTGATAAGAAGATCATCAAGGATATAAACTTCAAACTTGCGCCCGGCGAAGCCATAGGTATCATAGGTGCTTCAGGAGCGGGTAAGAGCGTATCGTTTAGATCGGCACTTGGCTTAATAAAAAACGCGCACATAGACGGTGGGATATATTATAAAGGAGAAAAAGTCACAACACTTAAAGATAAACTAAAAGGGCCCATAGGCTACATAACACAGGACGTGCAGAACTCACTAAACCCCTACATCAAAGTTCTAGATCAGATGGTATCAGACCTAGTCTTTGCCAAGGGCATGAGTAGAAGCGCAGCGAGACAGAAGGCGCTTTCGTCTTTGGAGATGATAGGCATCAAAAGAGAGAACGCGAAGAAGTACCCAGATGAGTTCTCAGGTGGTATGCAGCAAAGAGTAGTTATATCGATGATATTAAATAGAGATCCAGAGCTCTTGATAGCAGACGAGATATCGAGCGCACTTGATAGAGAGTCCACAGACATGGCCATAGACATAATCAAAAGGCACATGCAAAAGAGTAAGATGAGCCTTATCTACATCACGCATAACCCCTACGACGCAATCGAGCTAACAGAGAGGATCTGTGTTTTTAAAGCAGGACAAATCACCGAAGACAAGACATCAGCTGATATATTTACAAGTACAGATGAGAATACAAAATCATTATTAGAGGCGGCAAAGATTATATATGGAAAAGATACTAGAGATTAAAAATTTAAAAAAGACATTTAAAATGTCAGACGCGCCGACCATATCAGATTTAAACCTAGACCTTTATGAGAATGAGTTCTTAGGCATCATTGGCCCCTCAGGTAGTGGCAAGACAACCCTACTTAGACTCATAGCTGGGCTCATAGTCCTAGACAAAGGAGAGATACTCTACAAGGGACGCGACTTACCCATAGTTGGAGATAAAAGAAGAAACTTAGAAGACTTTCCGGTGCAGCTGATATTTCAAAATGCAGTCTCCTCCTTTGACAGCAAGAAAACGATTATGGACAGCTTTAAAGAGGCACTTCACTTTTCAAAGAAGGACTTAAACCTTGATGAGCTTAAAGAGCTTATGGACGAGTTCGAACTAGATGAGTCAGCACTGGATAAGAGGCCCTACGAGCTCTCAGGCGGTATGATTAGCCGCGCGCAAATAATTAGAGCGCTTCTAACACAGCCCAAAGTTCTCTTAGCAGACGAGATTACATCGCCACTCGATGTCAACCTTAAGCTCAAGACTACAGAGCTACTTGACAGCTACAGGAAAAAACACGGCATGAGCATAATACTTGTTAGTCATGATGTGCAGTTATTGGAGCATGCTTGTGACAGGGTAGTTGATATTAATGACATAATGGTCAGAGCAAATTAATTCTTAGCAGAATTGCGCCTAAGGCTTGTTCCTTCATTGCCAATGCTCGACTTATTTCGCATTAAGTTGAGCCCTTTTGCTAGTTTCGAATTTTTTTGTCGCTGCGGAGTGCGCATTTGCACACCTCACTCCAAAAAATTCTGTACAACGCAAAATCATCTCAACTTCTCTGCGAACTAAGAGTTTTAGAGACTTTGTACAGCATTATCAAAAATTCACTTCGCCTTATCCATAAATTTTTTTTGAAGAATGGCTTTAGGTTTAAACTTTAGTTTAAACGCTAAAACCTTAGTTGACACGTGGTAAAAATTTGATTTTATAAAATTTAATAAATATTTTGGTGGATACAATTAACTTTGTATCCATTTTTGTTGCTCGACATGATTTTATCGCAAAATATTTATTTACGACAGAGAATCATCGCCAAACTTATGATTTGCAGAGCGAACGGATGGATAAGGCGAAGCATAACGAGCGACCGACTGAGGTGTACGTACGGGTACTCCGCAAGGAGGAAGCGAGCGCGCGAGCCTTAGGCACCGTTCGAATGCGAATCATTTGAATGCAAATCTTTGACAAGCGTAATAATTAGTAGTATAATAAACCTATTATATGGCGCAAACGAGGTGATACTATGAGAAAACTTTCTCTAATTAAAAAATACATACAGCCATACATATTTATCTATTTACTAGCATTTTTATTCGAAATCATGTCGAGTGCACTGCAAATGCTCATACCTATAATCTTAGGTACGACTATCGACAGCATCATAGGCAGCGAGGAACCGACTAACAAGATCATGATTTCATTCATAAATCTTTTAGGCGGCAGAGACTTAGTTAGGGAGCGTCTTGGCCTCATCGCAGTGGCTTTCATTACTATCAGTTTTACTATAGCGTTACTTAACTTCTTAAGGCCATACATGAGTGGCAGAGCGACTTACAGCATCAGCAAGGGCATTCGTGACAATATATACAAGAAGATTTCGTCTCTAAGCATTAAAGACATGGCGTCAATCACAACTGGCGATATGCTTCAAAGGGCGTCAAGCGACATCACTCAGTTTGAAAGCATTGTCTCCACTACCATGATGGCGCTTATGGGCAATATCTCATACATTATTATTTCTTTAATCACGCTATTTACAATAAACTTGAAGCTTTCACTAGCGTCTATTGCACTTCTACCAATACTTTTCGTAGGAACCTTTATTTTTGATAGGAAGGTTGTCAAGACCTTCGACGAGTTCGAAAAGTCGGAGGCGAGACTTACTAGCATAGTGCAAGAGAACCTATCGTCTTACAAGGTCGTAAGAGCTTTCTTTAAGCAAAAGCACGAGATTGAAAAGTTCGAAGATGCGAACATGGACCTTGCGAACAAAGATTACAAGATCATGGAGTACTTCGCGTTCTTCTGGTCGATAGCCGAGTTTATTTGCTTCTTACAGATAGCTTTGACAGCCATCTTCGGTGTGCTTATGCACCGCAGTGGAGCTGTGTCTTTAGGAGAGTTTACAGCGGTCTTTGCCGTTGCCTTTAACATGGTTTGGGTCGTTTTAGGCACAGGTAGAATGCTTTCGAGGTTCACAAGGGTAACTGTTGCCATAAGACGCTTCGACGAAGTTTTAGAGATGGACTCTGAAGACCTTGACAAGGGCATCAAGGACATGGATATAAAGGGCGGCCTAGTCTTTGATAAGGTAAACTTTGCCTATGACCAGACGCATGGTGCACTTAAGGATTTATCCTTTAGTATAGATGCAGGCAAGACACTTGGCGTACTCGGACTTACTGGCTCTGGCAAATCAACTTTAGTTTCTCTTATACCTAGGCTTATGGACTATGAGGGATCGATCAAGGTTGATGGTGTCGAGCTCAATACTATAGCCAAGCGCAAGATAAGGGAGAACACGTCAATCATTCTTCAAGAGCCCTACCTATTTAACAAGAGTATAAAAGAAAATATTGCATATAGATGGCCTGAAGCGAGTGATGAAGACATAATCAAGGCGGCTAAGATTGCTGATATTCACGATGACATCATGAACTTTCCTGATGGCTACGATACAATTGTCGGAGAGAAGGGTGTGAGTCTATCGGGCGGACAAAAGCAAAGGCTTGCGATTGCAAGGACTATACTAGTTCACACGCCTATAATTATCTTCGACGATGCACTATCGGCTGTTGATACGCAAACAGACATCAACATAAGGACTGCACTTAGCCAAAACGAAAAAGCTCAGACAAAGATCATCATCTCGCACAGAATTTCAACTCTTATGAACGCTGACAAGATCATCGTTATGAAGAGGGGAAAGAAGGTTCAAGAGGGTACACATGAGGAGCTAATCCACGAAGACGGCCTTTACAAAACTATCTATGATATACAAAACATCGAGGTGGACTAGATGAGGATTACGTTATTTAATTTAGTTAAAAAATTTAAGAAAGAAGCCGCAACCGTTGCGACTCTTAACATGATATATGCGGTGCTACTTGCGTTTTGGCCGCTATTAACAAAGTTTATTATCGATAATTACATCTACAAAAACGACGTAGAGGGCTTTCCGAAATTCGTCATCTTGATGCTAGCCTTTGTCGTGATGATATCATTAACAGAGCTTACTTACTGCTTTGCGGCTGGCAAATTCGAAAAAAAGGTCATACTTTACTTAAGAAGCGAAACCTTTCTTAAGACGCAAAAGCTATCTGCCAAGTACATGGACACGCACCAAGTTGGCTGGCTAGTTTCAAGGCTTGTCCACGACACTATGTCAATCAAGGAATCTGTTGCGTGGAACCTCTTCGATATGGCGGACAGCGCTTCGAGACTAATCATCATATTTATCACAATGTATTTACTTAACGCGAAGTTATCGCTCTATGTATTAGCAAGTATGCCGTTCATAGCCGCCTTTACTTACATCTTCCAAGGCAAGATGATGAAGGCGCAAAAGGACATAAAAGAAGCCTCATCAGACCTTACAAGTAAGCTAAATGAGGACATACAAGGACAAAAAACCATAAAGACGCTGCTTAGAGAGAAGGAAAACCTTGAAGAGTTCAAGGCAATATCTGCAAGGTACAAAAGACGCGGCAAGCACTCAATAACAATGCAAAGTTTGTATATACCGTCGCTTGCCTTCCTAGGCTCCATCGCCACAGCTTTTATACTTAAAGATGGTGGAGCGGCAGCCATAGTCGGTACCTTGACAGTAGGTACGCTCTTTGCCATGGTTCAGTACTCGACAGAGATCTACGAGCCTATTAGGCAGCTTGCCTCAGTACTAACTGAGCTTATATCGATGCAAGCCTCTATGGAGAGAGTAAACAGCATACTTGAGGCAGACGTAGAAGTCTACGACACGAAAGAGATAGAAGAGGTCTATGGCGATGCACTTGAGGCGCCTAAAAAGTCGCTTCCACAGATGAAGGGCGAGATCGAGTTTAAGGACGTCTCCTTTGCATACAAGGACGAGGACTATATACTAAAAGATTTTTCACTTAAGATAAATGATGGCGAAAGGCTTGCACTAGTCGGCGAAACAGGCGGAGGTAAGTCTACCATCATTAACATAGCGTCACGCTTTTACGAGCCAACAAAGGGCAAGGTCTTTATCGACGGCATTGATTACACACAGATGCCGCTTAAGTGGGTGCAAATGAACCTAGGCTACGTTTTGCAAACGCCATACCTTTTTAGAGGCAGCATACGAGACAACATTCTATATGGTAGAGATGGCGCGACAGAAGAGGAGATGCTTAGAGCCGCTGAAGTGGTCGGCTTAGATGAGATAGTTAAGTCATTCAAAGATGGCTACGACACAGACGTCGGTGAAGGTGGAGGAAAGCTTTCACAAGGCGAGAAGCAGCTAGTGAGCTTCGCAAGAGCCTTGATTAAGGATCCCGCCATACTGATACTAGACGAAGCGACATCCTCAGTCGATACTTACCAAGAAAAGAGGATACAAGACGCAATCGAGAAACTTCTTGAAGGAAGAACCTCGATCACCGTTGCTCATAGATTATCCACAATAGTTACTAGCGACAGGATACTTTATATACATCAAGGACGCATAGCTGAGATGGGTACACATAGGGAATTGATTGCTAAAAAGGGTATGTATTATAATTTGTATAGGAAGCAATATATTGAATCGCAATTGGAAAATATATAATTTAAATGCAGTTACTTACTGATGTGCACCTAGAAAACTGGACACATTAATATTTAGTTTACATTCATGGATGCTAACCTATAAAAAGTAGGTGGCATCCATTTTGTTTTCTTCACATTACTTGCAAAAATTTATAGATAGACTAACTCTATATAATTTTTGACAATCAATAAGCATTAAGGTGCATATTATAAGCATTGTTACTTGATATGACAAATGCAAGAAAATCATCATTATAACAGGAACTGCAATCATCAAGATTGCAATAAGATTTGTTAGTATGGATGCTGTACTATGCTTAATTACACTTATCTCATCATTCCATTTAAGTTTCATGTATCGCATGTTTAGATAAAGACCTACAACAGAAATAAATAATGAATAACATATCGGAACAATCAATACAAAACTCATTTGAATCACATTCAATTTAGTTTTCAAAAGAATCATCATTACTGCAAGTACATATCCAACAAAGTGTATTGAAACATTAACCGCTATTTTACTATTTATGATTTTCCTTGTAGACACTGGTGATGATTGCAATATCCATAGGTTATTGCCTTCCAATGATATGGACGATGATGTAGTGCAAGACATTATTAAAAATGAAGCAATAAACAATGAACCATATTGAGTAAGTATTGATTCCAATGAGCTTATTCCTAACAGATTTTCTATATTAGAAATTCCAAATATAATACATCCACATGATACAAAACACAAAATCATAATGCCCAAAGAAGTATTTATCACATAACTACTTGAGCCTAAATACCTCCTCAATTCTTTTTCAAACAACGCTCTAAATGGTGTTTTTGTTTTAAATATTAAGTTACTCTCTCTTTTCCCTTGAAAACTTCTATTTAGAAATAGATGTATTTTATCGTAATTTTTCATTGAGAAAGTGAAATACAAGCTAAATATCGCAACCGAAATCAACAAGAAAATAACAAGTCTAATTTGTAAACTTTCTCCGATATAAAATAGCTTTGCAAAAGGAAATATTTTTATAAGTTTATTCTCAATAATTTTTTCTAACGCTGAATATTTCGCCCCACGATTTATTGATATAACTATAAAATATCCCATGAAAAGCAAAAATGATAATGTGATGTTCACAATATTTTTTCTTTTACATAAACTACCTAACATCTCAATTAAAATCGCCAAGCCAGAAGCCACACACATAGGAATAATAGGGATAATTATGCTTGCTACTAAAAAAATCAAAAATAGTTCAATTGAAATGTATTGTTTTAATAATAATAAAATTACATCTGGTAGCAGTACGCTTTCACATATAATTAAGTCTATTAAATATAATAGAAAAAATTTACTTGCAATGATTTCAGATTTTTTTACCGGAAAAGAACTAAGCATTTCAAAATCTTTGTTATAAAAGAAAATAGAATTACTTCTAAAAATCGTTGCTAAAACCACAAAGAAAAACGATATGGAAACTCCATACGATACAGCATACTTATATAACCCAATTTCTGTAATTGATTTTATTGAAAAGAAATTGTACAAGCAAACCAACATAAATACAGAAAATAGACTCAATGAAGTATATATCAATGTTTCTTTTTTGTTTTTCTCTCCATTACCGATATTAAGGAGATTGATCACTTGATTTTTTACAAGTATGATAGTATTTTTCATTTTTTAATCATCTCCATAAAATATTGCTCTAATCCATCAGAGGTTTTTAATATTTCTGTTGTTTTACCCTCAAAAATCAAATGTCCATTATCTATCATGGCAATTTTATTACAAAGCTTTTCTGCAACTTCTAAAACATGTGTTGAAAAGAAAATTGCTCCACCATTTCTCGCTAACTTTCTCATTTCTTCTTTTAGCAAATATGATGATTTGGGATCTAATCCCACGAAAGGCTCATCCATTACTAATAACTTAGGGGAATGAATCAATGCTGAGATAATCACAATTTTTTGTTTCATACCATGTGAATAAGATGAAATTGTATTGTTTAGAAAGGATTTCATTTCAAACAAGTTTGAGAAATAATCTAACTTTTCCTCTCTTACATTTTTTGCGACTTCGTATAAATCAGATACAAAATTGACATATTGAAAGCCTGTCAAATTTTCATATACATCAGGATTATCCGGTATATAAGCAATATCTTTTTTATAAGTTTCATTTTTTCTGCTTACTTTTTTACCATTAACAATGATTTCACCATCAAAATCATGTATTCCCACGATAGCCTTTATAGTTGATGTCTTACCTGAACCATTAGAACCGATAAACGCATATATATCACCTGCTTCTACCGTTAAATTTAAGTTAGCAATTGCAACATGACCATTACTATAGGTTTTCGAAAAATTATTTATTTTCAGCATAATTCCTCCTAAAAATAGCCCCAGCAGAATAATCTGTCTGGAGCTATTTTACTCTGCACTATGTTCTTATCTCAAAGCTAAAAATATTACCAAGAAACTAATTGCTATTACACTTAATGGTACAAGATAGTATTTCCATGTTGCTTTTTCACTTCCTTGAAACTTTGCAAATGCAATAAAGTTAATAAGTAAATATGCAAATGGCGCTCCGTAAGTTAAGTAGGTTTTGGCGATAGTACCATTAACATTTCCAGATGAATCCCAATGTACTGGTACTATATCTGGTAAATTCTTACCAAATACCAAGAAAATGCCAACTGTAGCTAAGCATAAAATACTACTAATAATTAGGTGCTTAATCTTTGATGATTTCATTTTTCTCCTCCTTTTCTTTTTTTAATAACACAATGGAATATATCAATGGAATGACATATAGCAGCATTGCATAACTAATCATCCAAAACCATTTATTTGAAACTCCAAGAGAGAGAATCAAAATACCAGATATAATCCACAAATATCCCGCTAACCTATGAACTTTAAACCATAATACTGGTTTATCTAAAAGCCAAAAGAATTTCAGTCCAACAAATCGACTTGGATTTGTCTTTGGCAAATAATTTCCAACAGCGATGATAATTAGAGCTACTAATACGTGTATTATTTTCTGAGTATAGTTCTCGTTTGCTTGATTAAAAACATACTTTCCATATTGTGATATGGCAAATAACACAGGAACACTCATTGCAATAGGCAATACTAATTTATGTGGCAATCTATCTCTTTTCGCCAGCATCCCACCAATTATATCTAAGCATATGCTAAATACCGAAATTATCATTGGTAGTATATACAACTTATAGAAACTAATTTCTCCATTTCCGATAGTTAATAGGTATATACTTGCTGAAAAACTAAGTAGTATTATTACCACATACCATTTTTTATTCTTCATTTTCCACTCCTTGAAACTGTGATAACCAAATTATCATTTCCTCAAATACGGATATATTTATGTCATAGTATATAAAATTTTTATACTTCCTCTCCGTTACTAATTCTGCTTTTTTTAGCAAGGATAAATGATAAGAAATGGTTGAATTAGATAAATCATATTTTTTAGCAATCTCTCCTGCTGTAAGTGATTTTTGCTTCAAGGAAAGTAAAATATCACGCCTCACAGGATCTGCTAATGCCTTAAATGTATTCGGAAATCCCACTAAAATTACCTCGTCTACTCTATTTTAAACTTCAAAATTCTATTTCGATATATTTCTAAATAGATTATACTACCACAAGCAAAATATGTCAAGTCTATTTTGAAAATATTCGAATTTTCATTTGCTAAAAGCTGTTAAATAAATTTCAAACATTTCATATATTATGTTACAATATCTATGAACTTAATATTATCTTAATGCTTGTTATGTTAATCATTCTTTTGAGCAAGCACAGTAAGTGTACGTACACTTACGAAAAAATTAATGGAGCAGACCTTAACGGGTCTCTTTTTTGTGGAAAATCAAAAAAAATATTAAAAAAGTTAGTTGACGCTAACCAAAAATTGTGCTATTATTATCTTGAAAGGTTATTTCAATAATTATAATACTATATTGAAATGAGGTGTTTATATGATAAAAATTTCAAGTTTGCATAAGTACTACGGCACAAAAGATAACAGGGTGGAGGTATTAAAGGGCATAGACCTTAAGCTTGAAGACGGCAAGATCATTTGCGTCTTAGGTCCATCTGGCTCTGGTAAGTCAACTTTATTAAATATTTTAGGCGGGATTGAAACTATTGACGAAGGTGATGTCAGTGTATTTGATAAGGATCTTAAATCTATGTCAAAGAAGGCGCTTGAAAATTACAGGCGCGATTACCTTGGTTTTGTTTTTCAATTCTATAATCTAATCAGCGACCTCAATCTTCTTGAGAATGTTCAAGTGGGCGAGTATCTATCGAAGGAGCCGCTTGATATAGATGAGCTTCTAAAGGACTTAGGACTTGATGAGCACAAGTACAAGTACCCAAACGAAATTTCTGGTGGTCAAGCACAAAGGGCATCCATCGCAAGAGCTATGATTAAGAGTCCAAAACTTCTTATCTGCGACGAACCAACTGGCGCACTTGATTATGAGAGCGCAAAAGATGTTTTGTGTTTAATCGAAAAACTTAATCAAAAATACGGCGCAACAATCATCATCGCGAGCCACAACACACAAATTGCCAAGATGAGCGACGTAATTTTGTCCTTGCATAACGGCAGCATCAAGAGCGTAGAAGTAAATACAGAGAAAATCTCTGCAAAGGAAGTGACTTGGTAGATGAGAAGTCCTATTAATAAACGTGTTTACAGGCAGTTTAAATACAAGCCTTTAAAAGTCATACCCATCTTGCTAGCACTTACTTTTATAGTTGTCTTCGCATCGTCATTCTTCATCTCACAAGAATCAGTTGAAAAGCTTTATAATAAGCAAATAATTAATGGAAAAGTTGAAGATGGCGAGTTTGAAGCAATTTATGCGCTTAGCGATGAGGCAAAAGATGAGATAAAAGGTATTGGTGTAAAACTTTATGAAAATTATTATTTTGAAGAAGAAGTAGCTAGTCGTAAAGTTTTAAGAATTTTTAAAAATAGAAAAGATATAAACGAAGCACAAATATTTGAAGGTGCTTTGCCTAAAAAAGATGATGAGATAAACATCTCTGCTAATTATGCTAGAAATAATAAAATAAATATTGCTGATGAAGTCACTATACAAAATAAAAAATTTAAAGTGTCTTCACTAGCATCCTTCCCTGATTACTCATCAGCACTTAAAAATAGAAACGATCTTGTTATGGATACAGGTCACTTCGGCATAGCGACTATATCTGAAGAAGCCTTTGACGATATGAAGGACGCTAAAGTGAAATATCTTTACTCTTATCACACAGATGAGGCTTTAAATAAAAAGGATGCGAGAGAAAAATTAAAAGATATAGTCAAGATAGTTAACAAGGATAATCTTGTGGTTGACGCTGTCACACGCTTTGACAACAAGTGCATCACCTTCATTGCAGATGACATGAGCGGCGACGTACCTACCATGAGCATAGTTACAGCACTTCTCTTCATTGCAATCGCTTTCATTTCGAGCGCAGAAGTTAAATCCATCATCGAAGAAGAAGCACCAATCATCGGAACTTTGCTTGCTTCAGGCTATAAAAAGAGAGAGCTTCTTTTAAATTACATGGCAATGCCACTATTCATAGTAATAATTGCGTCAATAGCGGGAAATGCGATAAGTTATCTTCATGTGTATAAAATATATGCAAACGTTTATTATCAATCCTATGATTTACCAGTATTTGAGCCATATATCACACTTCGCTCCTTCTTGATAACATCGATTATGCCACTAGTTTTGTATCTTGTGATCAACTACATCATCATAGCAAAGAGCCTTAAGATGAGACCAGTCGATTTCTTGAGGAAAAACTTTAAAAAGGCAAAAACAAGAAGTAGATTTAAGCTAAAAAATATGAATTTTATAAATAAATTTAAATTAAGAGTTATATTTGCAAATAAATTTAGCTACGTTTCCTTGCTTTTTGGCGTTTTTATAGCAAATTTATTACTCATCTTTGGTGTTTCAGCCAAACCCATATTTACAAAATATGCAGACGATATGCAAAATCAGATGAAATACGCCCACACCTACATTGTCAAGAGCGATATGGATGATTTAGATGCGAGCAAGATAAGCTTAGTAAGCGTTGAACTAGTTGATAAAAACGACGAAAAAGTCCAAACTTATGGCATAGACGCTGATACAAAATATGATGAGATTTATGTAAAAAGCCTTAAAGCTGATGAAGTAGTTATCAGCCTTGGTCTTTCAAAGAGATTTAACTACGAAATAGGCGATAAAATCAAGATTAGAGAGCCATACAATACAGAAGAAAAATATCTTGTGGTCAAGGACATAGATAGGACCAATAATTATTTCCAAATTTTTACAAAAAGAGAGATTTTAAATAAAATTATAGGCAAAGACAGTGATTATTACAACGCTTATCTTAGCGATAAAGAGCTAAAAATTACTAAAGAAAATCTACTTACACATATAGACAGAAAAGAAATGTCAAGATTCATGAGACACTTTTTAGATTCATTCTCAGCAGTTTTCATCATGATTCAGCTCGTTGCCGTAGCATTCTTCTTTATATTGATACTCATGGTAACAGAGCTCATCATAGACAAAGCCAAACTCAATATGACCTATCTAAAAGTTTTTGGATATAAAGATAAAGAAGTCGCGAAATTTTATGTAAATACAAGCTTTGCCATGCTAATAATATTTCAAATAATACTAATTCCAATCCTAGATAAACTCGTTAAATATTTTTATTTTATAGCAATGCAAAAATTTGACGCATATTTAGAGGTAACAGTACCAGTGAGAGTTTTTGTAACAAGCTATTTGATGACAGTTGTAGTCTTTATACTTTGTCAATGGATTGAGAGAAGGAAGATTGCTAGGATTGATATGGTGAAAGAGTTGAAGGTAATAGCAGGATAATTATATAAGAGGCCTTAAGTGGTCTCTTTTTATTGTAGTTAGAATACCCCCAGTTAGACTGGGGGTATTCTAACTACAAAGAAATCGGATAAAAAGCAATCCGATTTTTTTAGGAAGTCTTTATCATCGACACCATATCCATATCAGAAAAGAGGATTAACACAGGTAAATAAGAAAGAGTTAGAGGTATAAAATTCGAATAAAATTAAAATAATAGTATGATACTAAACGAATTTTTGAGTGAAGAAATATGAATAAATATTGCGTGCATGGTGAAAAATTAATATTGACATTTTGTATATAAAGACATATAATTTATACGTAATTTTGTGCTTAAAATTAGATATACGTTAGTATCATTATTGTACTTTAAGGACGGTTGATTTTGGAGAAAATATATAGAAGAAGCCTAGTTGCGTTTATTTATAATTTAATAATAATGATTTTTGGAGCGCTTGTTGCATTTTTAATTTCCAGAGTAATTGGAGGATATAAAGTTGCAATTATTATATCTTCTATCATCATTATTTTGGTTGTAATAAGTATATTTAGGCAATTGAGAACTAAAATAATTATAAATGGAAATGGTTTATCGATAAACGATGGAAAAAAGGAATTTAACTACAATCTAAATGAAGTTCATATTTCTTCAGAACAAAGAAACAATGACTCGTTTTTCTTATATATTTATACAGAAGATGGTAATAAGGAAATGTTTGATTTATCTTCGCTAGGAAAAAGAAAATATAATGAACTTATTGAAGATTTAGGAGTGGTTGGAGTAAAAAGCAAAACAATTAAATTAAATGATGTTAATAAAAATAATTAAAAAGGAGAATGAAAATGGAGAAGTATTTAGAAGCATTTTTTTCAATGGGAGTATATGCCTATGTTGTGATTGCAATTTTTATATTAGCGGCTGTTTTTTCGTTTGTGTCAATTAAAATGAACAAAAATGCCTTGACTAAATGGTTAGCTGTACATCCTAATGCGGTGAAAATTGAGCTTTCTTCCGGAAATAATGTAATCACTCAAAAACAATTATATGCTAGAGTAATCAGTGGTGAAGCTGCTATTTTTAATGAAAAAGCAAAATATATAGTTTGTGCAGATCCAGGAGATATTGTTTTAGAAGTAACTTACACATATACTAGACCTGGAGTGTTATATAAAAACGTTACTACAACATGGGGACCTGCAAAAGTGGAGCTTAATGTTGAAAGAGGAAAAGACTATTTACTAAGTTTTGATAAGAAAGAAGAGCAATTTAAGTTATCTAGTAAATAATTATTTGATTGACTTGAGTTGAAGGAATAGCTATCGTTCAAAAATTTTGTATTAAAGATAGTTATCATTTAATATTATGTATCGGTTTAATTAACAGCAAATCAAACAGGTTTGCTGTTTTTTGTTGTCCAAAATAAGGCGTCAATAAATAAGAAAAGGTACTTGACAAAACGCTTCATGGAGAGAGTTTCCAGACGTAGAGGGCTGTCATGCTCAAGGCGACACTATAGATGAAATTATTGAAGATGCAACTCTAGCTCTAGAGCTTCACTTATCCGAAATGCTTAAAGATGGCGAGAAGCTTAATCCGCCAAGTGACATTAAGTCTATAAAGACAGACAAGAACTCTTTTGTGAGCATAATTAGAGCAGATGTTAACCTTAACAAAGGTAATAAATCTGTTAGAAAAACACTTACCATTCCATCATGGTTAAATGACAGAGCAGTTGAGATGAATATCAACTTTTCAAAAACTTTGCAGGAGGCGCTTGCTAGAAAGATTATATAAGAGACCTTAAGTGGTCTCTTTTTATTTATTTCTATATATGGGCAATAGTGTAAATATATTCGAGTAATTTCGTGTAAAATCAATTATCTGATCAAAAACTATTGACCTTTACTAGTTAGCGTTGTATAATCTACTTGTTAGCAGTGGCTAAAATTATCTATTTTCATAGGGGGTGAGGACCATGCCTTTAATCATGGCTAGTGAAAACAAAAACTACATTATTGTAGGGATAAGGGGAAGCGAGGAAGTTTTGACAAGGCTAAAGAACTTAGGTTTTGTTCCTGACGCACCTTTAACTGTCTTGCAAAGGACATCGAAGTAGAGTAATTTTTTACCTCAAAAACATCCAAAAGGATATGAAGGGAATCATGAAGAAGTCTTCTGAAAAGAAGCTTAGCTTCTCTGATAAAGTTGACAGAGTTGTTACCAATAGATTCCTAGCTATCCCTATATTCTTAGCTATTATGTGGTTTATATATTATGTATCAATCTCTACTTTAGGAGATTACTGCATAGGCTTTATTGAACAAACTTTTGAAAAACTTGGCGAGATCATAACTACTAAGCTACCTGAACTAGGTGCTTCTGAAGTTGTTACATCGCTTGTAAATGATGGTATCGTTCAACCTATAGGTTCGATATTCACATTCGTTCCACAATTAATGCTACTTTTCTTCTTCCTATCTTTACTAGAAGACTCAGGATACATGGCGAGAGTTGCATTTATCATGGACAAGTTATTTAGAAAGTTCGGACTATCCGGTAAAAGTTTCATACCTATGCTTATAGGTACGCTCTGTTCAATCCCTGGCGTTATGGCTACAAGAACTATTGAGTCTGACGCAGACAGACGTATGACTATATTACTAACACCGTTTATACCATGCGGAGCTAAACTTCCTATCTTTGCCATGTTTATATCCCTAATATTCAATGGTACCCCTTGGATAGCTCCAATGATATATCTAATTTCTATCGCTGTTGTAATTATAGCCGGCATAATATTGAAGCGTACTAATAGATTTAAAGGGCCCTGCTCCTTTCGTTATGGAACTTCCTCCATATAGAGTTCCAACACTAAAGAATGTTATTATACACATGTGGGAAAAGGGTAGAAGCTTTATCATCAAAGCGGGAACAGTTATCTTACTTGCTTGCTTAACACTTTGGTTCTTACAAAGTTTCAACTTCTCTCTTGAGTTCTTAGGTGACTCTATCGAAGACTTAATGCTTGCGAAGATTGGTAGCGTGTTAAGATATGTATTCGTTCCACTTGGCTTTGGCGATTCGTGGGCACCTGCTGTTGCATCTATAACAGGCCTTGTTGCCAAGGAAGTTGTAGTTGCTACGTTTGCAACAGTTGGTTCTAAGGCACCTATCTACTTCAGCTACGTTAGCGCTTTTGCATTCATAATATTTACTATGTTTGCAGCTCCTTGTTTTGCAGCTATCGGCGCGATGAAGAGAGAGCTTGGTAACACTAAAGACACATTATTTACAGCAGGCTTCCAAACAGGTCTTGCTTATGTCTTAGCTCTAATTGTTAACCAAGTTGGAAACTTGATCTTCCGCGGTACTAAGTTTACTGAAAAAGTAATGCTTGACTACGGTGCCGCTGAAGAAGCCTCAGAAGCAATCGACGTTAAGGGTAACCTAATTATATATGTTCTAATTGGTCTAGTAGTAATTGCCGTTGTTGGTGCACTTATTGCAAGAATTCAGCAAAGACAAAAATATAAGAAGGTGATATAATGAGTCCCATCGATATAGCTATAGTTGTTCTTGTTTTAATATTTGTATTTTTTGGTATAAAGAAGACAGTATACTCAATAAAGAATGGCAAGTGTGCTTGCTGCTTTGAAAAGTGCGAGTGCAACAAGAAGAACGCAGAGCTTCAAAAGGGCTACGAAGAGTGGCTTAAGAAGAAAAACGAGAAAAAAGAAGCTAATTAAATACTATAGATGAAGAGCCGGTTCGTGCCGGCTTTCTTCATATAATCATTTTGTTATTCGGCCGTATATAAAATTTATATTGAAAGAGGGAAAGATAATGAAGAAAGAAGTATTACAAGCATTAAACGATCAAATTAACTTTGAGTTATACTCAGGTTACATTTATCTAAACCTTTCCATCGCTATGGAAAGAGAAAACTACAAAGGCTATGCAAAATGGCTTGCTAATCACTACAAAGAAGAACTAGCTCATGCTGATCAATTCATCGAGTTTATTCAAAAACGTGATGCTAAGCCAGAACTTATGCCTATCGAGATGAAAGATTTCACGGTTAAAGAACCTCTTGAAGTAGCAAAGATCATCTTAGATCATGAAAAGAAAGTAACTGAAAAGATTTACAAGATTCATGACATCGCTAAGAAGAACGATGACTACGCAACAGAAATCTTTATGCATCAATTTATAAGCGAACAAATTGAGGAAGAAGAACTTGCTCTAGATATCGTAGATAACTTCACACTTGCTGGTGATAACATCGCAGCAAAGATTACTATAGATAGAGAACTAGGCGCATAATAGTTTTATTTATACGGCTTGGATATATCGGGGGGACTTAATGTCCCTCCATTTTAAATGAGAATTTCTTGTAAAGTTATTGCAAAATGATTGTTTTAGCGGTATAATTGTTACGAGAGATGAAATATTTATTATATATAAAGGAGGACAATATGCAAAAATCAATTACTAAAGATGTGCTTGCGAAGTTTAAAAAGTCTTACGACGAAGGCTTCAGCAAGGCAGCACAAAATATGATAGCATCTGCTGGTATCTTAGACGCTTCCATAAACTTTACGAAGCTTAACAAGAACCCAGATGTCTTCAAGAAAACTGTCAAGATAGGCAAGATGACTAATCAAAGACAATCCGGTAGATGCTGGATGTTTGCAGGACTTAACACTGTTAGAGTTAATCTGATGAAGAAGTTTAAGCTTGGCGACATCGAGTTTTCACACAAGTATCTATACTTCTACGACAAGCTTGAAAGAGCTAATCAATACCTTGAAGATGTTATAGCGCTTAAGGATAAGGACCTTGACGACAGACTAACAAGAGACGTTGTCTTCTATGCAGCAGACGACGGAGCTTGGTGGACAACATTCTCTAGACTAATCACTAAATATGGTATAGTACCTGAGTATGCTTATCCAGACACAGCCGATGTTATGAGAACTGACAGCCTAATCTATGTACTTGACAAGAGACTTAAGATCGCTGCAAAAGACATTAGAAAGGCAAAAACTGATGAGGCCATAGACGAGATTAAAGAAAAGGCACTTAAAGATGTTTACAAGATCACAGCCATCTCACTAGGTGTGCCTCCAAAGAGATTTGACCTTATCTTAAGAGACAAAGACGACGAACTTATCGAGAGAAGAAACATCACAGCCATCGACTTCTACAGAGAATTCATCGCTGACGATTTAAGTGAATACGTTGAGCTAGGCAACTACCCAGGCAAGGGCAAGGAAGAAAACAAGGTTTATGAAAGAGACTTCATACAACAAAGACTTGGCGGCTCACTTAGGTATCTAAACGTTTCTATGCAAAGAATGAAGGACATAGTCATCTCCATGCTTGACGATGACGAGGTTGTATGGTTTGCATGCGACGTAGGTAAGGACTCTTCAGTATCACGTGATGGAGCAGGAACAGGCCACCTAGTATACAATCTACTTGATAGAGACAGCTTATTTAACATAGATACAAAGCAAACAAAGGTAGAACGCATGGAAACTTGCGAGTCTAATGCAACTCACGCCATGGTCATAGTTGGCTATGATAGAACTGACGATGGACTTAAGTTCAAAGTTGAAAACTCTTGGGGCGAAAAGGCAGGCATTAGAGGCTACTTAGTTATGGACGAAGAGTGGTTCGATAACTACGGCTTCGAGATCATTCCTAAGAAGAAATACCTAAATCAAGAAGAGCTAAAAGCATTTGACGAAGAGCCAATAAAGCTAATGCCATGGGAGCTATAGGAGGTAGAAGATGAGACAATTAAGCACAGATAAATTAAATTTATTAGAACAAGAATTCTTGTCAGATAAGAAAAACATCGTTGCAATGAACGCAGCAGTACAAAGCGGCATAAGAAAAGTTGCAACAGACATCAACAAAATTAAAGAAAACCCATATAAGTTCAACCTAGACATTGAAAATGGCGAAGTATGCAACCAAAAGGCATCAGGCAGATGCTGGATGTTTGCTTCACTAAACTTTATGAGAAACGTAATCATCAAAAAGTATAAATTAGAAAATTTCGAACTTTCACAAAGCTATCCATTCTTCTTTGATAAACTAGAAAGAAGTAACTACTACTTCGAAACAGTTATCGAAAAGGCAGACGAGCCTATAGAAGACAGAGTTATGCAATACCTTATGGGCGACCCACTATGTGACGGCGGCCAATGGGACATGTTCGTAAACATCGTTAATAAATACGGTCTAGTACCAAAGTATGTTTATCCAGAAACAGCCAGTTCATCAAACACAAGAGAGCTTAATAAGTACCTATCCAAGATACTTAGAAAGAATACAGTTACACTTAGAGAAGCAGTTAAAGAAGGCAAGAGCAAAGCTGAAGTAAACGCACTTAAAGAAGCCGCTCTACAAGACGTCTTTAACGTACTAACAGCAACACTAGGTAAGCTTCCAGAAACATTCGACTTTATAGCACACGACAAAGACCATAAACTTATCGAAGAAAAGAACTTAACTCCACAATCCTTCTTCAAGAAGTATGTTGGACTTAAGCTTGACGACTTTGTTTCAATCACAAACGCGCCAACAAAAGATAAACCATACAACAAGACATTCACAATCAAATACCTTGGCAATATCGTAGAAGGCAAAGAAGTTAAGCACCTTAACCTAAAAGTTGAAGACCTAAAGAAAGCCATCGTTAAGCAATTGCAAGACGGTATGCCAGTATGGTTTGGCTGCGACGTAGGTAAAGATATGTTCACAGGCGATAAAGACGACAAGAGAGCAACCCTTGCTAAAGGAGTCATAGATTATGAAACACTATTTGACCTAGACCTTACACTATCTAAGGAAGATGGCCTTGACTACGGCTACTCACTAATGACACATGCCATGACATTCACAGGCGTAGAAATGGAAGGCAATAAGCCAGTCAGATTCAAAGTCGAAAACTCATGGGGCGACGAATTCGGCTACAAAGGCCACTTCGTTATGAGTGATGAGTGGTTCGACAGCTTCGTCTACCAAGCCGTAGTTAATAAGAAGTACCTAAGCAAGAAAGAACAAGAAGATTATAATAAGAAAGCGGTAGTGTTGAAACCTTGGGATCCAATGGGTTCCTTAGCATAAAAAGAGAAGGCGGGAGCCTTCTTTTTTTATGCTAAGATAGGATTTTGCGTTCGTGCGAAGCACCAAGGTTCTCGTCCATAAGGACGAGGTTCTTCGAATTGCGCCTAAGGCTCGCGCGCTTCGCTTCCTCCCTGCGGAGTACTCATTCGTACACCTCAGTCGGTCGCTCGTTATGCTGCGCCTTATCCAGCATAGCGTAAAGGTTCATGTCCATTTATGGACAGGGTTCTTCTTCTCTTCGCATAGCGCAAAGGTTTTAGGACGTATAGTCCTAAGTTCTTCAATCAGTTTGCGATGGCTCATTGACACGATACAAAAATCGATTAAAATATTCTAAGAGAGCAAATTGAGTTTTGCTCTCTTTTTGTATAAACTCTGTTGAGTGATGTCTCACTTCGCTCCATCCATCCTAGCGTAAAGGTTCACATCCATATTGGACGAGGTTCTTCTTTGCTCTGCAAACTCTGTTTGGTGACGGTTCATTGACACGATAAAAATTTATGAAACTATTTCAAGAGATCAAAGTTAATCTTTACTCTCTTTTTTTGTAATACAGCGTCCGTTTGTTACAATTGTGTTAAATATTCGATAAAAGCTTGCTTTATTATGGGCTTGAGTGTTACTCTTAATATAAAGGGGTGTGCTTATTTATTAGCATTAAGTAAAAAATAAAAAAGGAGAAGAGAAATGAAAAAGAAAGTACTAGGACTCTTGTTAGCACTTATGATGCTTATAACAATGGGTGCAGATGCAGCATATGCACTAAGCTTCTCAGAGGTAAAATTGCCAGATGCAAAGGGAATTTACTTTGAAGACGCAAAATTAAATCCTGACGAGCTAGATCCAAATCTGAAACTAGATGAGGATGTAGAGCCAGAGAAGGTAGTAGAGCCAGAAGCAAAAGTGCTTGAAGAAGAAAACAATCTTGACAATGCAGGCGATGCACTTGAACTCGGCGAAGAAAGATTACCTGAGGCAGTAGCTACACCAGCAGGCTTTAGTCTAGATTCAATAAACACCATAGCTAAAGACCAAGATGGTAATTGCTATGGAGTTAAAACTTATGGCGGTGACAGGGATAATGTTTTAACAAAATATTTTTACAAAATAGACGAAGCAGATTATAATACTTTATCTCAAGACTTTTTAATGACTTTTAAAAGAAAAGATGGACAGCCTTTCAAAGTTTACGACTCTAAGATAAGCAACGGAGATATAAGTGAGGCAACACCAAGTTATAGCGATATTAATGCAGTGTTTACGGAACTACAATTTAAACATCAATCTGCTTATGATGTAGTGGTTTCTGGAAATTATTCTCCTGTCGATAGAATTCCAGAACAAGGTAATCTCACTTGGATTATTGAATTAAATAAAGACTGGGATATTAAAGCAACACCAGGCTTTACAGATAGATCTAATACTAGGTCAATTTATATGAATTACGATGTGGAACTAGACGGCAAGAATCATAAAATTCATAATACAGATAATAAAAGTGAAATAATTCTTCAGCTTGGATCAGGACATAGTGGAGCCAGTGCAATAGTCAGAACAGCTACGCTTAAAAACCTTACTATAGATGGAAATGGATTCGATGAAAATGTACTAAATAGGTGTATAAAAGTTTATGATAAGGGAGTATTAAACTTAGAAAATGTTCAAATTATAAACGGCAATACTGATCAAGTAAATGATGGCGCTGGTATAACTCTAGGATCTGAAGGAAAGCTTAACATGGACGCAAAATCCTCAATTAAAGATTGCTTGGCCATCCGAGGCGCAGCTATCAACGCAGATGACAATACAATTTTAAATATAAATGGCTCTAAATTTATAAATAACCTTGCAGACCTAGGTGGAGCTATATGCTCTTTGAATAAAAAGAGCACAATTAACATTAAGGATGCGACTTTTGTTAACAATCAAGCAATTTTATTGTCGTTTGATGGTTATGCAAATGGTGGAGCAATTTACACTCAATCTAATACAAGCATAGAAAATTCTACCTTTGTAAACAATTATGCTCAAAAATCTGGAGGAGCTATTTATCATATAAGCGCACCTAAGTTTGATATAAAAGGATCTACTTTTAAAAACAATGGTATATTAAGGATTCCACAAGGCACATACTTTACTAATAAAGGTGGAGCAATTTATGCTAATGAAGTGAATATATCAGATAACTGTAACTTTGAAGGCAATATAGCTGATTATGGTGGAGCACTTATTAATAATGAAAAAGCAGAAATTTCTGACTCTATTTTTAAAGGTAATCAATCTTCTAGCGGAGGATCTATATATTCATTTAAAAATCTAATAATTCATGACAAGTGTACTTTTGAGAATAATGAAGCTTACCATGGTGGAGCAATATATGCTAACAATCTTACTATAAATAAAACTGAATTTAATAACAATAAGGCTTATAAGATGGGTGGAGCCATATATGCAAAAGACACCGTAAAAATTATTGGTTCAAACTTTAAAGAAAATACAGCAGCGCAGCAGGGAGGAGCCATATATTTGTTAAAAGGTGGATCTGAAATTAAAGATTCAATTTTTTATAACAACGGCTCAAATCTTGGCGGTGGAGCAGTGTTAATTGCTAAAGATAGTAATGGCATTACAAGTATTCAAAAAACTTCTTTTATTCATAATTTTTCAAACGAATTAGGTGGAGGAGTTTTACTAAGTGCTAATGGTAAATTAGAAATCAATGAGTCAAAGTTTATCGATAATGATGCATCTTACGGAGCGGGGATTTCTAGTTCAGCTAACGGAAATGTAGATAATAATTTAAATAATATAAAAGTTACAAACTCTATATTTGATGATAACACTTCATATATGGGTGCTGGTATCTTCACAGCTTTCCCAACAGAAATTAATAGCTGCACATTTACAAAAAATAAAGCAGCACTTAAAACAGGAGATGATGAAAAGAATCCACATGTTTCTGGTGTGGGTGGAGCTGTTGAAGTTATTAATAACACAACTATTATCAAAAACACTACTTTTGAGGGGAATTATGCTTATGGCTCAGGGGGAGCTCTAGGCATTAACGGTGTTGAAAGACATGATAATGAAAATAAAGATATATCATCTATTAAAAATAATATAAAAGTAGAGATTTCTGAAGGCACAAAATTTATAGGAAATACTTGTGGTGTCGGACAAGGTGGAGCTATATATACTATACCATTCTTATATGATTTAGAAGGTTATGGCACTAGCGTTAATGAAAACACTCTTAAGCAAGAAGGGTATAAAAACTTAAAAATAAGTCATGATACTTTATTTAAGGATAATTTAGCGTTTAGTGGTTTTGCTGACCCACCAGATAATTATCAAAATTATGTTTTTTTAGACTTTAGTAAAAATACTTTTAGTGAGAGAATAAATGATCAAATAACTGCAAAATCACTACTAAATAACTATGATGTAAACTATAAGAATGAAAAGATAAGTGCTTATTTTGATCCTAATGGCGGAGAATTTGCAAATGAAGCTAATCCAAAGGCAATAAGAGTAGTTAAAGAAGATAAAGTTAAAATTAGTGATGAAGATAAAGGCGCAGAATTTATTATATTGCAAGCACCAAAGAGAGATGGCTATAAGTTCTTAGGATGGAAAGGTACAAGATATGTACCTGGAGCTAATACGGAAGAAAGACTTAAGCTAGCGATTGAAAAAGCAAAAGCAGAAATACATTCATTTGAAAGGATATACAATCCTGGCGAAAAAGTTACATTAAAGTCAAACTTTATATTCACTGCTCAGTGGGAGAAGGCGTCTGCACCTAGTACTCTTATTCTTACTTTAGATGAAAACTATGCACATGGCAAAATCACTGACTATGAAGTGATGCAAGGCGAGT
>CAMYBS010000014.1 GCA_947254025.1 uncultured Clostridia bacterium | reverse complement strand
TTTTTGGTATCCTTTTGAACATCTCAGGAGTAAGTTTTAAATCTTTTTCTTCCATTTTTACCTCCTGATTAATCGTCTGTTAATTTAATTCTTGGGTCGATGAATACATATAGAACGTCTACAACTAATGTAGCAACTATAAATAAGAACGCAAAGAATATAGTTGATGAAATTATCATTGGATAGTCTCTGTCGTTAATTGATGATACTAAGAAGAATCCTAAACCTGGTATAGAGAAAATCTTTTCTATAACGAAGGAACCTGCGAAGATACCACCAATTTGTGGTCCAAGTATTGTTAGTGACGGAATAAATGCATTTTTAAACACGTGCTTTCTTACGATATTAAACTCGCTTACACCTTTAGCTCTTGCTGTAAGGATGTAGTCTGAGTTTACAACTTCTAGTACAGATGATCTCATGTACCTTGCGTATGTTGCTATAGTACCAAAGCTTAACGCGATTACCGGCATAACAGCATGTTTTACTGTTCCCCAGCCCATAACTGGTAGTATTGCTAACTTGTTAGCAAAAACATATTGTAGTAGTGTAGCCAATACGAATGAAGGTAGTACTATACCTATGATTGCTAGGAA
Organism: uncultured Clostridia bacterium; assembly: GCA_947254025.1. Classification (GTDB taxonomy): domain Bacteria; phylum Bacillota; class Clostridia; order Tissierellales; family Peptoniphilaceae; genus Fenollaria; species Fenollaria sporofastidiosus. The sequence goes on along the minus strand of CAMYBS010000014.1, from coordinate 27,276 downwards.
CATTACTAAGTAATCTGGCCACTTTCCTCTGTTTAAAGCTGCTATAATACCAAGGGTCATACCTAGTACGAAGCCTATAACAAGTGCGCTTCCACCTAAAGAACCTGATATTGGCGCATTTTGGAATATTCTGTCCGCTATCTTTACACCTGGATATGTAATTGATTCACCAAAATCTCCATGGACAGCATTTTTTAAGAACAATGCATATTGCTCTCCTACCGGCTTATTTAATCCATACTTTTCCTCGTAGTTTTTTCTAACTTGTTCAGGTAAGTTCTTTTGTACTCTGGCAGTTAAAGGGTCTCCTGGGATAGTATGCATTAGATAAAATGTTGCCGTAGTTATGATAAAAAGAGTTAGCATTAAGTAAATGACTCTCTTTACGATATACTTTATCATAATATCCTCCTATATCTTCTATCTAATTTAAGAAAAGGGGAAGATTCCCCTTCCCCTAAATTAAATTTTGCAAGTAATTATTTTCTTCCGCTAGTGTATATTCTAGACATACCCATAGAGTCGAAGAAACTGTAAGCTGCGTTTCTAATGTAAGCTCTTCTGAATGTTTGAGAAATTCTGTGAACTACTGGCATTAGAGCTGGATCATCATGAACTACAACTTTTTCTGCGTTGTGAAGAATTTCAGCACGTTTGTCTGGATCTTGTTCAACTTTAGCTTGTTCAATTAGAGAGTCAAATTCGTCGTTCTTGTATTCAACTGCTGGATAAGCTAATGTCTTTGAGTAGCAAGTTTCTAGGAAGTTAGATGGGTCGTTGTAGTCAGCGTTCCATGCTAACCATGCTAAGTCAAAGTCCTTACCAGTTTTAACGATGTTGATGAATTGTGACCATTCTTGGTTATCAACTTCAACGTTACATCCTAAAACTTCTTGGAAGTTTTGTTGAACGAATTCTGCTGATGTTCTAGCATCTTGGTCAGTACCTGAACCAAGTAATCTTACTGTTACTTTTGATGGATCATCACCAAGATTTGCTTCTTTCATACCTTCGATGAATAGAGCCTTAGGATCTGGATTTTCGTCCATTAATGTCTTAACCCAACCTTCACCAAGTTTGTTGAATTCTTTACCTTGGCAAGTAAGTGCTGGTGGTACAAAGTCATAAGCTGGTGTAGGAACACCGTTGTAGCATGCATCAATTAATTCTTGTCTGTCAAGAGCTATTGATAAAGCTTGTCTCATCTTAGCACTTGGTATATGAGAATCTGAACTTAAGTTAAACATCATATAAGTTGTATCTGGTCTTGATCTAACTAGTGAGTAGTAATCTGGATTGTCAAGGAATTGAGATTTCCACTTAGGATCACTTACGTTAGCGTAGTCGATTTCACCTGTCTTAAGTGCGTTATAAACAGTGTTTGTGTCTTGGATTATAGATACTTTATATTTACTTAATTTTACTTCGTCTTTATCCCAGTAATTTTCATTCTTTTCGTAGTTTTGTTCTGAGTTAACTACCCAGCTCTTAAGGATGAATGGTCCACATTGTGGAGATGTTTCTGGGCTTGTTGCATATGTGTCGCCGTATTTTTCAACCCAGTCTTTTCTTTGTGGGAAGAAAACTCTTTGAGTTACTAAGTCTAAGAAGAATGCTGTTGGGCTTTCTAGAGTTACTTCTAGAGTCTTATCATCTGTAGCTTTTACGCCTACTTTTGAGAAGTCTGGTTCTGCGCCTTCAGCTACTTCTTGGTTGTTAGCTGCTTCTGCACCCTTGATGTAGTAGCAAAGGTTTGCATATGGACAAGCTGTTCTTGGGTCGATACTTCTTAAGATACCATATTCGTAATCTTTAGCAGTAACTGGCTCTCCGTCATTCCACTTGTTTCCTTCTCTGATGTGGAATGTATAAGTAAGTCCGTCTTCTGAAATATCCCAGCTTTCAGCTCCTGCTGCGAAGTATTCAGTTTCGCCTTGCTTTCCTTCAACGTCTTGAACTCTGATTAGTGGTTCAACGATGTTCATAAGGATATTGTTACCGTACATATCACTACCCTTTGATGGGTCTAGTGTATTTGGATGAGAGTTGTCAAATGTGTTGATAAATTGATCAGCATCTGGTTCTCCACCTGTAGGTATTTCATCTGAGCTTGCAGTTTCAGCTGGTTTTTCAGCTTCTTTGCCTTCTTCAGTCTTAGCTGGTTCTTCAGCTGGTTTTTCAGCTGGTTTACAACTAGCTAGTACGCTTATAGCCATTACTAATACAAGTAATAAAGCTAAAAACTTTTTGTTTTTCATTTTAATTTCCTCCTTAAAATAAAATTAGTATCTACAATTACTATTATAAGCTTTCTTATTATAAAAGTCAAGTTATTTGATTAATAAGCTTATAAATAGGCCTCGACGTTGAACATCTCTGTTCACATATCAAGGCCTTAAAGACGTATATATGCTATTATTATTTTTTACTTAACGCGAGAACTGTACCATGTATTGTTTCAATATAGTTTCTAAGTTCTCTCCTAGTTCTTCTATATCTACTTCCTTTGTCTTCTTATTAATACTTCCCACTAAGTCCCATATAGCTACTACTACCTTAGATGCGTTGGAGCTATACATCCTCTCAACTATGTCAAGACTTGTAAAGTCTTTCTTGTTTGTGTAGTCTTGCACTCTTAGTTTCATATCGCTTGACGAGTTTAAATACTTATCAAGCTCTTTCATATCGAAGTCTGAGCTGTAATATATGGTCATCTTGTCAAGGTTCAGTGGCAAGCTCTTGTTGTTTGGATTGATATCAAAGGCGTCTTGTATAGTTCTTGCTTCCATAATTTTATTGTCCTTCACAATCTTTCTAATGACTTTCGAGTTGCAAGTAATATAATCAGTGAAGACTTTATCAACTACAGAGTTCTCTTTTAGCACGGCAAATATTTCCTCGATAGGGTTCTTTTGTGCGCTTATCGTATCTTGATCTAAAGTCTTAGCATCAACTTTGATTGTTGTCTCGTAGTCTTCTATATCGACTAGTCTTACATAGTCAAAGAGCTTTGCATAATAAAGGTACTTTTCTTTTATATACTCATAGTTATCAAAGGCTATGAAGTCAAAACTATAAACCAATCTCTTGTCAATTTTACTTAAATCTCCATCTTGATCCTTAGCATTAATTGCGTAATTAAGTGGTCTTAGCTTGTTATCAACTTCGAAGTAGTCCTTCTTTGCCCACACGTCTGAAGAAAATTCACTTGCGTAAAATGGCACGTCGCAAAGCACTTTCACGCCAAGACCATTGGCATAGTTCTTTAAGTTTAGATACTGTCTATATAAAAGGAACTGAACAAACTCTTGAAACTTCACTTCGTCCTCTACTTCTTCTGTGATGCTCTCCTTATATATATTTATATTAATCTCATTAGCATCAAAATCTTCGAAGGCTTTCTTGTCTTTGGCTAGGCTCATAAATAGCGCGAAGTCCTTTAGCCAATATGCGTTATCCTTTATAAAGTCTTGGTATATGGTCTCTTTTGTGAAGTCTTGGTAGGCCCTCTTATATACAAGGCGAAGTGCTTTAAGCTTTTCTGACTTGATTAACTCTTTGTCGTGCATCTCAAACTTTTTCTCTGCTTCTTCGCCGAGCTTAAATATCTCTGCTGTACTAAGCAAGCCCATATTGATAAACTCATCTAGGTCTGCATATATTGGGTCAAGTGCAAAGTGTGATAGCACCTTGTATGGATTAAAGTCCTCGTCCATATACATAATTGGTTCTATATGCCAAATTTTTTGTTTTGACTTGTGCAAAAAGTCTACCGCCTTCATCGCATCTTTAAAGGAGCCATGTTTATGCTTGCTCTTTAAGATTCTAATTGGTAAAAGCACACCTGCTTCTCTAAGTGTATCCAAAAAATCACCTTCTACTTCATATCGTTTAGTAAATCATCTATCGCTTTAGATGGGTCGAAGTAATACTTTGTACTTCTGATGCTAGCAAAGTTCCAACCAACTCTTTCCAAAATATCTCTCTTTTCCATCTGATTAATGATTGTCTCGTCATCTATATCAAATTCTGATCCTTCCGCCTCAACTATGAACTTCTTATCGTCCTTTATAGCAAGTAGGGCTATGTTATATAGACCCGCTTCTACGTTAGTCTTTACTTCTACATCCCTTGCTTCAAGCTCTTTTTTGATGTCTTCTTCAAAGGATGATAGCTCGTATCTATTTAACTTATCAAAGACCATCTTGTCCTCGGGATTTATAAAGAACTCGATTAAAGTTCTCCTAATATCGCCAAGCTTTAGGTCCTTCTTGTAATCAAGTGATGTTACTAGTACGACTTGGTCCTTTGCTCTTGAAACTGCAACGTTGTACTTTTTCTTGTTCACATCGTAGGCTCCCTCGTTTAAGACCTTAAGTGCTTCGTCCTTGTCGTTCGAATCAACTGTTGTTAAGAAAATGATGTCTCTTTCGTCTCCTTGGAAGGCTGCAGGCCTACCGCATAGTATATTGAGCCTGTCATAATCTTGCAAGCTTAGCTTTTCTATAAGAAGCTTATCTATAAACTTAGCTTGATCTTCGCTAGCTAGTGATATCACGCCTATGGTCTTGCCTTCGTAATCAGGCTCGTCCTTTATCCTTAAGATTTCATCTGCTATATAATTTGCTTCAGCTTCGTTGACTCTATCTTCATCTTTTGTGCCATCAAGTTCAACTAATTTAAGTGCAGGCTGAACCTTGGTAGATGAAGACTCTCTAAGCGGCTTTATAATGCCATCGTATGAAATAAAGTTTGAGTAGGCGGCTATCATTGGTACGCTTCTAAAGTGTTCTTTTAGAGTCAGTACTGGGAAGCTTGTCTTAAGTATATCGTACAAGGATGAGTTCAAGTCATATAAGTGGCTGTTTGCAACCTTGTCCTTGATATACATATCGATAAGCTTGTTTTGCTTGTCTTGGTCAATACCGACTGCTTGCGGACTAACTTGCTCATCGTCACCGACTATGATGGCCTTCTTTGCTAATTGCAAGATAGGTATAGAAGATATATCTGCTTGCGATGCCTCATCAATGATTAAGTAGTCGAACTTTTGATTGTAATCAAGACTTTCAAGCGCCTTGTCTATGGTCATAATCCACGCAGGTACACATCTTTGGCACTTCTTCATAAGCTCTTTTGCTTCCTTCTTTAAGCCAACAGCTTGCTTGCCTGTGCCCTTGCCTATCTTCTTCATAGTTAGCTGCCAGCCTTGTAAGGCTTGCTTCTTCTCTATATCGTCCTTGATCTTAAGCATAAACGAGTGCCATGCCATGTTTGAAGCAAGCTCTTTTGTGATGTCGTAGAGCTGCTTTTTGTACCAAGTCATCATCTTTTGATACTTTTCATATGGCGTTCTGTTTATCTTAGAGATGATACCATCAAATTGCTTGTAATACCAGTTCTCCTCAATGTTTTCAGGTGCATCCTTAAGCCCATGTATGTCAAAGCGGTTATATATAAATTCCTTCCATGTAGGTGCTACTTCAGCTAATTTATCAAGTAGCTCATTTCTCTTTCTAAGTATCTTAATCTTCTCGTAAGTCTTTTTAAGATTTTCAAAGCTGTCCCTGTAGCTCTCGTAGTACTTAGTCTCTATCGCAGTGTTCATTAGTAATAGTAGGTCTGACTTATTATCTTCATCCACTTTAAGTTTTACAAGTGTATCATCAAGCTTTTCTTTCGCAGGAATATATTTTAAGTCATACTCATCAACTAGCTCGATGTACTTTCTTAAGTCGTTTTTAATAAGTGTCATCTCTTTAATGAAGGCGTCCTTAGGAGCTAGGACCTTGTTATTAACAAAGATGCTGTTTATATTGAAGCCCTTGTCTTGCATTAGCTTAAATAATGCTTGAACGTTCTCATCGTAGAACTTCATAAGCTTATTTATAAGTGGTAGGTAGCTTAGTAGCTCCTTACCCTCGATAAGCTTTTCTCTGTCGAAGTCATATCCTGTTTTATATATAAGTTCGTCAAAGAGTGCCTTTAGCTCAGATATCTTGATGTCTAAGTTAATATTTACTATCGCGTCATCCATATCTTCAACTGCAACAAGACCTTGTCCGTTTATGCTAACGCTCGCAAGTACCTTCTTCCACGCGTTCTTAAACATTGCCGAAATGCCTTTAATCTTCTTGCCTTCAACAAGTCTTGCTCTCATCTCTTCAAGTGACTGTCTTAGCTCTTTTTGATTCATCTCAGCTGGGTAGATAAGTCTTTTGCCTCTTAAGTGTTCGATGTTTCTATCGTAGTACTCGTCAAGGTCAGTAATCAGTTCAGCAAGTCTAATGTAGCTCTTCTTATCCGCATTACCTGCCTTGGCACTAACTATGACCTTAATTTGCCAATCCTCTAGCTTGTCGAGGCTATTAAGGTAGTCAATCTTATCATAAATATCTCTAAAGTCTTCGTCAGCCTCGCCACTATAAAGAGCGTTTTGATCAAGATAGACCTTCTCCTTCAAAGTGATGTTGCGTCTAATCTCTTCCTTAAGAGTCTTTGCTCTAAGTAGCGCTGCGTCCATAGCCTCCACTGTCTTCTCTAAATCCTCTGGATTGAGTATGGAGTTTGGATCAGGTAGACCAATGTTTAACTCCTTCTCGTCCTCTCTAGTAAGCGCCTCGTTTGAGTAGTACAAAAAGTCTATGTCGCCTTTTGATATAGGTAGCTTCTCATACAGTTTTACTTCGCCAGGTATCTTGTTTAAGCCGTCATGGTCGTGAAGAAATCTCGCCGCGTCTATGGGACTGAAGACTTCCTCGCCTATAGTAATGCTCTTTAGCTCAGATGACTTGATGCTAAAGATCTTCTTTCTTGTTTCGTTAAGTCTCTCTAGCAATATGTTTCTGTCCATATTGAGCTTTTGTATCTTTTCTTTAAGCTCTTCTATGGAGTGATTGCTTATATAATCAGTAATCGAGTCGATGGACTTCTCCATGTCCTCGTTGTTGTCGTCTATAGTTGATACGCAAAGTGCTCTGATCTCTTCTTGAGTCATGCTCTTAAGTACCGAAAGTGCCTTCTTCGTTTGCGAAGCGACCAAAACAGTCTTGCCTCTTGCTAAGATATCTCCCAAAAGGTTCGCTATAGTGTGCGTCTTACCTGTGCCAGGAGGTCCTTGTACCAAGACAGTGTCGTAGTTTGCAATTCTCTGTGCGACTTCGAGCTGCTCCTTGTTTGCTTCCTTCGTGAATAAAACGCTTTGTGAGATGCCTTCGATGTTTCTAATCTTGTCTTCGATAGTCTCGGCTCTCTCTTCTGTTTCCTTCTCTTTGATGTTGACGCCGCATAAGTTAAGTAGGCTCTTGTTTACTTCAGAACCCTTCTCTATGGACTCAATCATCTCGTCAAGGTTTTGTATAAAATCAGTTTCTTTATTTCTTAAGTATAGTAGTGGTCTATTGATTATGGTGAAGGCCTTGTCAGTTTCGCTCACATTTGCTTCTTCGTATGAGGAGTCTGTGTGCAGCCTCTTCGCCATGGACTTCATAAGCTCAGCCATTGACACCGTGTCGAATGGATGGTAGTAGTTCATAGAGATGTGCTCGATGATGTTCTTAAGCTCTAAGTGGTTAATGTTCTCAATTAGAGATATTAGCTTTATGTCAAGCGTCATATCTCTGTTTGTATCGCGTACTGCTATGCTGTCCTTTCTTGAATCAAAATCAATAGATGCCCTCTTTATTAGTATAGGATGGTAGATACTTGGGTCGTACTTTGAAATCAAAATACTATTGGCAAAGACTAATTCATAAAGGTGAGACTCGTTCTCAAGCTTGTAGAAAAGCTCTCTAAACTCCTTAAATAAATTTTGCACTCTAATATCTTCTTGCGTCTTTTGCGAGTAAGGTCTTGTAATCCTAAGAATCACATCACTCGTTGAGTCGCTGCCGCAAGAAAAGTAGAGAAATTTATTATTAAGGTTGATATCGTCAAGGTACTTTGTCCATAACTCGTCCTTAACATTTAATATAGGCTTATACTTGTCGTCAATAGTTTGCCTAATGTACTTAAATAATGAAATTACTCTTTGTCTTTCGTCCATTTCTTCTCCTATCCTATCCTAAGAAAGTAAATAATAAATTTGCTGAAAAACCAGCTACTAAGCCACCAATAGTGTGTGCAAATATCGATTTGCCTGCTAAGTCGTTGTAGCCTAGCGCGTCCATCATGGCTATGTGTGTAGAAAGGTAGCCTGACCAGCACATGCATATAGCAGTGAAGACTGCAACGTCTGATGCACTTGCTGCACCTGTGCTAATTAGTTCAGGTACTAAGCCTATAGCTGCGCCTGCTGAGCCAAGTGCAGTGATTGGAACAGCTATGCACTTGCCTGATGTGAAACCGAAAATCGGTTTTATTATGAAGCTTAATTTATCTGCAATAAATGGTAGCAGCTTCACGCCTTCCTTTGCAGCTCCTGTATATAGACCCTCTGGTCCCGGTCCGTTTGTTAGTATAAGTACAACTGTACAGATAAGTATAACGCCCGGTACTATCGACATACCCATCTCAACACCAATCTTGCCTCCTTCAAGTAAGGAGTCGATGAATCTGTTGAAGATAGATCCGTCTCTAACTGGTCTTAGATCCATAGTTGTCTTTTCTGCGTCCGCATCACCTACGGCAACTGCCTCAACGCCAAACTTCTTTTTTGTAAAGAGCATCATTATCCTAACACTCACAATAGAGCCTATGATAGCCCCTAAGTTACCAATAAGTGCCGCCTTGATGCTGCCATCAATCTTTAGACCCATCATAGTTGTTGTTGTGATAAAACCCATACCGAAAGCTGTACCAATGTTTGTTAGTACAGGCACTTGATACTTCTTGAAGTACCTTAAAAAGTTTTTATCCTTCGCAAGTGCAAGTATCGATGGGTTGTCTGATAAGTAGCAAGTCAAAACACCAACAGATGCCGCGCCCGGTAAGTCGTAGATTGGCTTCATTAGTTTTGACAATAGCTTATTGATTAAGGATATAACACCAAACTCGCTTAGTATAGATGATAATCCTCCTGCAACGACAGCTATCGCCATTATGTAAAAGCACACTTCCATAAGCAAAGAATAAGCAGTGTTCATGAAGGTATTGATTAAGTTGATAGCCCCCATCTTAGATGATAGGTAGTAAAAAAAGGCAAATAAAACCGCCAAAAAGATGAATGTCTCTAAGCTTATAGCTTTTTTAAATCTTCTTTCCATAGTTCTTACCCTTATGTCAATTTAATTTTTGAAGCGTCTTAGCGCTCGTCTTTACACTTGAGCCTTCTTCTCTAGCTTTAAGAAGCTCTTTTTCATCATTAGTCATAGTATCACTCCTAAAAATAATCTAAGTTGATTATAACATAAAAATTCCTTTACTTCAATGATTTTAAAAAGGACAGAATGATTTTTTTTGTAAGTTATATGGTACGTGAAATGTAATGTCTCATGAGCGTAGAAACATGTATGAAGCCACGTGCTATATAGGAGACCTACTGCTATATAGGAGACCTACTACTATATAGCACTCTTAGTACTACATAGGTAGCAACATACTATATGCGAGGACTCTAAGTATATGAGAGGCGAGGTATATATAAGGAGCCTTGCTATATATATGCCACCCATAGCTTAGCAAGATATAAAGCTCTTGACTTTGCTATGATAAAAGCTTATACTAGAATTGATGGACTATGCTTATTAAATCAAAGGAGGTATATTATGAGTGAGAAATATCCATTAAACGTTCCAACTCCAACGCACTTTACATACGTTGTTAAGGATTTACCAAAGGTTACAGTTGAGGAGCGTGAGAAGGCTCTTAAGGCGACTCACTACAACGAGTTCGCTTTCCCATCTGGTCTATTGACTATAGACATGCTAAGTGACTCGGGTACTACTGCCATGACTAACACTCAATGGGCATCACTGTTCTTAGGAGACGAGGCTTATGGTAGAAACACTGGCTACTACGTTCTTCTTGATACTTTTAGAGACATATTTGAACGTGGCGGAGAAAAGAACTGGAAGAAGACTCTAGATCTTGTGAGAACTGACTGCAGAGATGTTAAGAAGATGATGGACGAAGTTTACTTATGCGAGTACGAAGGCGGCCTCTTCAATGGCGGCGCAGCACAAATGGAAAGACCTAACTCCTTTATCATTCAACAAGGACGTGCGGCTGAATCTGTACTTATGGAGATTGTTAAAAATATATTGACTGAGCGTCATCCTGGCAAGGTCTTCACTATACCATCAAACGGTCACTTTGATACAACTGAAGGCAATATCAAGCAAATGGGCTCTGTGCCAAGAAACTTATACAATAAAAAACTATTATATGAAGTGCCTGAAGGCGGCAAGTACGACAAGAATCCATTCAAGGGTAACATGGACCTTGAAAAGCTTGAAGAGCTAATAAACGCTGTTGGTGTCCAAAACGTTCCACTTATCTTTATGTGCATCACTAACAACACTGTTTGTGGCCAACCTGTTTCCATGGCAAACATCAGAGAAGTAAACAAGATTGCTCGCAAGTATGATATACCGCTAATCTTTGACGTGGCTCGTTGGGCTGAGAACTCTTACTTCATCAAGATGAATGAAGAAGGCTACAAAGACAAGTCCATCGCCGAAATCGCTACAGAGATGTTCTCATACTGCGACGGCTTCTGTATGTCAGCTAAGAAGGATGGCCATGCGAATATGGGCGGCATGCTTGCCTTTAGAGACAAGGGCTTGTTCTGGCAAAAGTTCTCTGACTTTAATGAAGATGGAACTATGAAGATGGATGTCGGCGTAAGACTTAAGGTTAAGCAAATCTCTTGCTACGGCAACGACTCCTACGGCGGCATGAGTGGCCACGACATCATGGCACTAGCTGTTGGTCTATACGAAAGCTGCGACTTTAATTACATGGACAGCCGTGTTAAGCAAGTAGAGTACCTTGCTCAAGGCTTCTACAAGGCAGGTGTTAAAGGCGTTGTACTTCCTGCTGGTGGACACGCAGTCTACATCAACATGGATGAGTTCTTCGATGGCAAGCGCGATCACGATACCTTCGCAGGTCAAGGCTTCTCACTTGAACTTATTAGACGCTACGGCATAAGAGTTGCTGAACTTGGCGACTTCTCTATGGAGTATGATCTAAAGACTCCTGAGCAACAAGCTGAGCTTGCAAATGTTGTGCGCTTCGCTATAGATAGAAGCAGGCTTACTCAAGAGCACCTTGACTATGTCATAGCTGCTGTTAAAGCTCTATATGAAGACAGAGAAAGCATTCCAAACATGCGTATACTTTGGGGCAAGAACTTACCTATGAGACACTTCCACGCATTCTTGGAGCCATATAAGAACGAAGACTAATATCATATATATGAATATATGCGAAAGGCGACACCTTAGGTGCCGCCTTTTTTGATGCGCATAAAATAGAGATGTGAAATAAATCACATCTCCATCATCTTATACTTATAAATTTTCCGTCTCTATAAATTTTTCTTACGTACTTTTCAAAGTCTTTCTTTGTAAACTCAAGCACCCTATCACATTTAGTGCACTTAAGAGTAAGACCTCCATCCATTGACATGATTTTAAATTCATCCGTGCCGCAAGGGTGCGTCTTCTTCATCTTCACAAGATCATCTACCTTGTACTCAAGCATTAGTAATCAAAGACCTCGCCTTCAATTGTCTTATCTTCGATAAGTTTATTAACTCTATCAAGGTCGTCCTTGTTAAAGACTATGGACAAGCCGCAAGATAAACTTACGTGTCTTGGTGTTGGTATCATCTTGTACTCTATAGCTTCCTTCTTGAACACGCCTTCAGCAAGTATTGCGTGGTGTGTCGAGTTGAAGCTTAAAACGTATCTTTTCATTATGATAATACTATGTTCTTATCAGCCTTTTCTAATGTTTCGTATATAGTGTACATATTAGAAATTTCACCAACTGCAAGTTTTTCTTTTAAACCGTAGAAGTCAAGACATGTTCCGCATGAGATGATCTTAACGCCATTAGCTTCCATGTTCTTAATATCTTCAAGCACTTCGCTGCCCTCAGATGTTAGTTTAACTCCGCCATTGAAGAAGACTATAGTCTTTGGTAGTGGTGCTGTTTGTGAAACTGTATATAAGAAGCTCTTGATAAGTATAGCGCCAAGCTTTTCGTCGCCGTGACCCATAACGTTAGTTCCTATACCTATAACGAAGGATTCTTCTTCAGATTTCACTGCAACTATGTGATCTTTATTGATAGTTACCTTGTAATCACCCTCTACTTCTTCAACTGTAGCCTTAAGTCCCATAGACTCAGCTAGTCTTGATAAGTTTTCAGTAGCAACCTTGTTGTCAACAAGTGTGCATACAACTCCTGTTTCCATTGCGTCCAATTCTTTCTTTGTTAATATAACTGGCTTTGGACATGCCAACTTTCTTGCATCTATTTCTTTCATAAATACCGCCTCCTAAGTATAATCTATACTTAAAGTATAGCTTTGTCAAGTTAAATTGTCTTATTATAAATAAATCTAATACTTTACTTAATATTTATTGAATAAATTGTTATGTTCTCATCACTTACTATAGCTATGCTGTCCTTGCTTAAGAATATATTTCTGATGTCTTCTTGGAAGTCCTTCATATAGTACTTATCTTTAGATGGAATATATACTTCCCTCTCTGAGTAGACTATGAAGTCATCTTTGTACTTAAGAAGGCTTCTAACGTTTTGGTTGAAGCTGTGCTCTTCTAAGACTTCAGCCTTGTCGTTTAAAACCATAAGTTTGTCGTCGCATAAAAGATATACCTTGCCACCACTTATAACTATATCCTTAAGTGTGTTGTACTCTTTTTTGAAGACTATTGATGACTCTTGCATATAGTAGATTCCCTTGTTCGTTGCAACTAGCTTCATACCCTTTAGCTCACCTATAAAGGCAATGACTTCGCCGTTGAACTTATACAGAAGCTTGTTCTCGCCCTTTCTATTGATCTCTTTATACAAGGATGCCTTGATCTCACTTGAGAACGGATCAAAGGACGCTATCTGCATAGTTTTGAAGTCCTTGTCAACATTGTATGTTAGTATAGGGTTCGTTGCTTTATATCTAAAACGTTCTGTGAACTCGTCGTCATAAGTACGAAGCGTTTCATTGAAACCATCGCTAAGCCATGCAGTGAATCTACCGTTCTTTTCATCAACAAAGGCGACATCTTCATCATAGTTAAAACTCTTTACATCCTTAAGGTCATCATAGCTTAAAATATTAACAATGCCACTCGGTCCATCAGTTGCATAGATGTATTTATCCTTAAATTGAACATTTGCAGCTCTCGCTTCAAAGTCCCTTCTAAGTACATCTTCATCGCTCATCTTAGTCATAACTAGAGTGCCATCTTTATGGTAATAAATCTTATCATCTCTAAAAAAGACCTTCATATCACTAGTTAAGTTTCTTGAATAAAGTTTCTCAAGTGTAAGCATCTTCTCTCTATGTGCGCTAAGCTTACTTACAAGGCTCACAACTTTCTTTGGAAAAGCAAATGTCGCTAGAAGTATAAGAAGCAAAACCACAATTATGGCTATGAGTATTTTTTTGTAAACATTCATTTCTTTAAACATATTAATAATAATCCACTTCTCCCATCTTGCCATATGAAGCTAAGTCATATGGTGCAAAGACGCCTCTATCAGTAACAACTGCTGAAACTAGTTCAGGAGGCGTTACATCGAAGGCTGGGTAGTAACCCTTGACGCCCTTCATTACATGGCTCTTACCCATGAAAGATGTTGCTTCGTGAGGGTCTCTCTTCTCTATGCTTACATCGCCAACAGACTTTCCTAAGTCAGGTATGCCTGTTACAAAGTATGGTATACCCATGTACTTTGCGCATATTGCGAGCTGCAAAGTGCCAACCTTGTTGACAACGTAACCTTCCTTAGTAATGCTATCGGCTGCTGATGTAAATAAGCTTATATTCTTCTCCTTCATAGTCCACGCGCCCATATTGTCAGTGATGACTGTCACGTCCTCGCCTTGACTTCTTAAAACTGATGCAGTAAGCCTTGCTCCTTGCAAGTACGGTCTCGTCTCTGGACAATAAACCTTGATCTTCTTTCCAAGGTCTCTCGCCCTAAGCATCATGTAGCCGACTATGGTCTCGCCAAAGCATTGCGTCATTATAGCTCCTTCGTCCGGCATAAGCTTTGCTAAATTCTTTGCCACCTCGTTTATGGCTGAGTACCTTCTCTCTAATGACTCAAGTGCGCCCTTGAATATCTCTTCATATGGTACAAGATCCTTCTCTATCGCATCCTTGGCTATGTCATATGCCCTTTGAGTTACTTGCAACATTCTAAAAGATGTTGTCTCTCTAGCATTAGCAAGTGCCATCTTCGCTTCGTTCATATGCTTAATGAACTTACCTTCAGTATAGTCCTTCGCTTCGTATGCAGCCAGTGCCATACCCATGAAGGCGGCAGTATATGGCCCTGCACTTTGCGTAACCATGTTCTTGATAGCATCTCTTACTTCTTTATAGCTCGAGCATACTTCGTAGCGAGTCTCTATTGGGTAGACTCTTCTGTCTAGTATCCTTACCTTGCCATCTTCAAACCAAGCAACATTTTCGTACTTAAGCATGAAGCCAAGGTCCTTATCCATCCTATCATTTTTGTCCATAGGACTTCATCCTTTCAATAACCGCGTCTATATCTTTCTTGCTTAGTATGTGTACATCGTCTTCGAAGCGTACTATGTGATACATCTTAGCAATGTACTCTATGGTTCTTGCGTTTGAGTAAGCTTCTTTAACGTCCTTACCTAGTGCAAGCACGCCGTGATTAGCAAGTAGGCAGCCCTTTCTATCTTTAAGCGCAATAAGTGCAGCCTCAGCTAGCTCTTGTGTGCCAAAGACTTCATACTCTGCGCACTTAATATCTTCTCCGCCAAGATCTGCCATGATGTAGTGAAGCGCTGCTAATGGCCTACGCAAAGTGCTGTAGCTTGTCGCATATATCGAGTGAGTGTGAACTATGCTTCTAACATCTTCTCTGTTCTTATATACGAGAGCGTGTAAGAAAGACTCTGTTGATGGTTTGTTCTTGCCCTCTAAAATGTTTAGATCAAGGTCCATAACAACTAAGTCATCAAAGTTCATATTGTCATAAGCAATCCCCGATGGCGTGATAACCATCGCCTTTTCATCTGGGTCATATATACTAATGTTGCCTGCTGTACCAACAGTAAGCTCGTCTTTAATCATCTTTTTTGCAAACTCAATAAGTAATTTTTTATCTTGAATAAACATCTAGTCACCTTCTATATTCTTAATGTCTTCTTGATCGTCGTCAGTGTATGACTCTTGTACGTAGTTTCTGTCAATCTTACCTGTGTTCTTAACTTCATCAGCAAAGGTAAGTATAATCTTACCAACGTTCTCTCCTTCCTTAAGCTCAACCTTTAGTGATTGCTTAAGTATGAATCTATCGATAACAACACCCTTGCCCTTGTCAGTTACAACTATCGCGCCTATCTTAGGCATCTTGTCAACAAGCTCGTTGTATTGGTCAGCCTCATAGTTTAAGCAGCACATAAGCCTTCCGCAAAGACCCGATAGCTTGCTACCATTAAGCGTTAAGTCTTGGTTCTTCGCAAGATTTATGCTAATAGGCGAGAACTCACCTAAGAACGATGAACAGCAAGTCTTTCTTCCGCACTTACCAACTGATGGTATGCACTTTGCTTCGTCTCTAACACCGACTTGTCTAAGCTCAATACGCATTCTAAATATTCTTGCTAAGTCCTTAACAAGTTCTCTGAAGTCAACCCTGCCCTCAGCAGTGAAGAAGAAGATAACCTTGTTTAAGTCGAGAGTAAAGTCAACGTCAAGTAAGTTCATACCAAGACCGTACTCCTCGTTCTTTTGCATAAATATCTCTCTAGCTTCAGCCTTTCTGATGTCGTTATCCATCTTTTGATCTATGTCCTCTTTAGTCGCCTTTCTTATTATCGGCTTAAGAGGTATACCAAACTCTTCAAGGTCTATCTCCTTATCGGCAACAACAACGTCACCTAGTTCAAGACCTCTCACAGTTTCAACAACAACCTTGTCATTAGTAGTAAATTCTTGTCCCATCGGGTCGAAGTAGAATATCTTGCCTATGGGCTTGAATCTTACGCCAATTATTTTTTTATTCATTTAATCACCTGTCAAATTTTTCTATCATATTTAAGACTAGAGTCTCAAGGTGCAGTCTAAAATTACCACTGTTGCCTAAGTACCTCTTAGTCTCTTCTATCATGTCAATACACTCTACCAAGTCATATAGTGCTAGAGCTTTAAAACTTTTAATCTCATCTTTATAATCAAGATTAACAATCCTACATTCACTCGATGCTATGTCCTTGATAAAGATTTCAAAGTATGTAAGTATCTTTTCAATATTATCTTTTTGCTCTTCTAAGTAGTCAAGTGCCTTGATACTCTCATAGCGTTTCTTTTTTAAGATGTCTATGATGATCTCTATACTGTTCTTTCTAAGTTTAAGCTCCTTGTCATCTTCTACAAAGGCTTTAAGCGCACCAACGCTTCCCATGGCAATGGATGCATATAGCTCCTTATTTTTAAGCTTAGAGTAATTTTCATCTATATAGTCCCTAAGCTCACTTATGCTAAGAGGCATCACTCTAATAAGTTTGCTCCTTGAGATTATGGTATCAAGTATCATGTTAAGGCTCTTAGTAACAAAGATTACTACAACATAACTTGGTGCCTCCTCAAGTGTCTTTAGAAGAACGTTTTGACTCTCAATTTGTATATCTTCACTGCCCAGTAATAAGTAGACCTTTCTATCTAGCTCAAAGGGTCTTACATAGACATCCTTGGCTATAGACTGCGCCTGCTCTTTGTTTATCTTGTCCGTCTTACCAAATACAGTGAAGTCAACTTTCTTATCTGGATTTTTAGAATTAAGAAGAAGCCCTGCAAATTCCATCGCAAGGCTTTCTACATAATCACTGTCTTTGCCTTCAAAAATATAGGATGATACAAGCTTATTAGTGCTAATATCGTTATAAAGTATTTTCTTTACTTCATCATTGCCAAATATTTTCTCAAACACAAATTTACTCCTAAACTCTTAAAAATTCTTCTACGTTTAATACAAATAATGTTGCTCCACCAACTTTAACTTCAAGTGGATATGGTACAAAAGTATCTCCAGGCATAGTAACTGTTAATAAAGATGTAGTTATCTCTCTTGTCTTGCAGTTGTGATCAACAAGCTCCTTAACTTCATTAACTTTATCATCTTCAACACCTATTAGTAATGTAGTGTTGCCTGATTTTAAGAATCCACCTGTTGAAGATAGTTTTGTTACTCTAAACTTCTTCTCTGTAAGAGCATCCATTAGTGGATTAACATCTTGGTCTTGTACAATTGCTACAATTAGTTTCATACTAACACTCCTTTATTAGTTTTTTTACTTCCTCTAAGGCATCGTGAGCAAGGCTCAACTTGTCCTTAGTGCCATCTAATTTTATTAGCTTCATATCTTCTTCTTTATAAAGCTTTAAGTATGCCTTATGAACCTTCTGTTGAAAATCCTCTCCCAAGGACTCAATCCTATCAAGCTCACCAAGCTTTTCTAATCTCTTAAATGATTTTCTCGCATCCAAGTCCATCAGTATGGTAAGGTCGGGCCTAAAACCTTTTAGGAAGAAATCATTTAGTGCCTTTACCTCTTCTACGCCGAGCCCTCTAACTATACCTTGATAAGCAAGTGAGGATAATAAGAATCTATCTAGTATGACTGAAGTCCCACGTTCCACATTTGGCTTAATCACTTTGTCGTATAGTTCCGACCTCGATGCTGCAAACAGCAGTGCCTCTGTGTGATAGTCCATGTCCTTATTAGCCTTGTCAGATAAAATCTCTCTTATCTTCTCGCCAATCTCTGTGCTGCCCGGCTCTCTTGCGCTTATATATGCAAGGCCTCTCTCATCGAAGTAGCCTTTGATTGCATCTATGACAGTGCTCTTGCCGGTACCATCTTGTCCTTCAAGAGCTATAACAACGCCTTTCATTAGTCTACTACAACCAACGAGTCTTGGTCATCACCAAGTAGACCTACTATGTTAAGGTCTGATTCCTTTAAGAATTGTATATGTTCAAGTATCTCTTCAGTAATCTCTTCGCCTGGTACTAGTAGTGGTACTCCAGGTGGATAAGGAATTATTGGAGACGTTACTATCTCTCCTAAAGAGTCCTTAAGGCTGATTATCCTCTTTGATGAGTAATATGCATCCGCTGGTCTGATTATGATCTTTGGATCAGGCATATTAACTCTTATATGCTTAACTTCTTCATAAGAAAGGTTCTTTGAAAGGTCTCTGATTGCTTCAAGAAGCTTGTCGTAATCAGAATCTTCATTCATTAAAGTTGCAAATATTAGTGCGTAGTAATAGTCACTCATCTCAAGTCTTATATTGTGTCTTTCGTAAAGTTCTTTTCTAAGTCTTGAGCCCTTAACGCCTTCAAGCTTAAATAATATCTTAGTGTTGTCTTTTGATTTGATAGTCTTGTCAAATTCGTCGCCTTCGAAGACTTCAACTCTGTCTATCTTCTTAAGCTCTTCGATGAACTCCAAGCACTTAGTTACATTGTGATGAAGCTTCTCTCTACCTTCTCCGTCCATGTATGCACATGCAGTCTCATTAGATAGAGTGAACAGATACGATGGTGATGTTGTTGTATATAGTTGGAATCTGTCTCTAAGTTTGTTAGTGTCTATCCTTTCAGAGCCAACGTGTATCATAGATGTTTGTGTAAAGCCTGTAAGTGTCTTATGTGTAGAGTGGATAACTATGTCTGCGCCGCACTCAAGAGCTGACTTAGGAAGTCTGTCATCGAACTTCATATGTGGTCCGTGAGCCTCATCAACCATAAGTATCTTGCCGTAATTGTGGCAGATCTCAGCTATCCTTTCAAGGTCTGAAGCAATTCCATAGTAGTTAGTGTGAGTTACTACAACAGCCTTTACCTCAGGGTTGTCAAGAATCAAGTCCTCTATCTCATCTGGATCAACACCAGTAAGTACGTGGTAGTCGTCGTTATATTTTGGATATACGTAAACAGGGTTTAGTCTGTTTAGTATCAACGCGTTATATACTGATTTATGGCAGTTTCTTTGAACAATGATAGTATCTCCTGGCTTAGTTATAGTTGCTATGGCAATATATATACTTCCAGTAGAACCATTAACAGCGTAGTAAGTGTTCATCGCTCCAAATACTTTGGCAGCTTCCTTCTCACTCTCAAGAATTACTCCTCTTGGTTCAAGCAAGTTGTCCATACCATAAGTTTCTGTCGTGTCAATAGCTGGGATGTAGTCTCCCCAGTTAAACAATGTGTTCTTTCCCTTATGACCAGGCATGTGGAAAGAAACAGAATTTTCATCTTTTAATTTTGATAATGCTTCAAAAACAGGTCTTTTCATTATAACCTCCTTATACTCTATATATTTCAGTTTTTTTGCGAATGGTTCTGTACCATGTGTAAATCATTATTAGTATCAATACCAAGCTTAGTACATAAAGAACGTTCTTCACTCTGGCAGTCTTTAAAATATTAGCAAGGCTGTAAGATATGCCCGCTAAGAAGAACATTAAAGACGCTCTCTGAATGAAAACATTTCTTCTTCTAACAGCATTTTTGAATACGTTAAGAAAGATTAGTGCATTAAGCAAAAGTATGATTATGGTCCTGAAGACTTCCATAAACCTACTTATTCTGTCTTGGAACCAGCCGTTTTGTGGTAGCAAGGTAAGTATAAGTAGTATCGCATCTAGTAAGTAAATCACACTTGAAGCCTCAGGCAGCCTCTTTTTGCGAAGCGAGATTGCTGCTAGATAATAAAATATTATCGCTATTATAGGTACCATAAGCGAGCTCATAAACAAGGATATGTTCATAAGCCTTACAATCTTGTCATCATCACTTAAAAACAAGGCATAAGTTCTGATACCTAAGAAGATGGTGACGAAGACCACATAAGTCTTAGTAAATATACTTTGCAGTTTAAAGTCTTTGTCAGTGTAGTTGTATTTATTTATAAAATTGTCCATTACAAAAATTATTACTATATATAAAAACGTAAATATCGGTTCCAATATCTTTTGTAACATAAAATCACCTCATATCAAGTGTACTTTAATCACAAATTGGTAGTGGTTCTTCATAAGCTTGTAAGCTCTATCTAGCTTATCGTCACTGTCAAATAAAGTAAAGATACTCGATCCTGAGCCGCTCATCATAGTCTTAAAGCCTCCAAGAGTTTTCATCTCGTCGTATAGATTCTTAACAGCTATATAGTGTGTGAAAACAAAATCTTGCATATTGTTAGTATACTTAGTAAAGTCATCCCTTTTAAGAAGTGCTTCTATCTCGTCAATGCTCAAGTGATTGCCATCAAAAGTCATGCCCTCATATACATCCTTAGAGCTGATATTAATACCAGGGTTGACTATAAGAGCACTGTGCTTTTTAAGCATATCTACTTCTTTAATTTCTTCGCCCCTACCTGTGCATATGGCAGCCGACTTAGCAGTAAAAAAGTTGCAGTCGCTACCAAGCTTTAAAAGAATATCAAAATACTCTTTCTTTGTCAAGGATAAATCATATAGCTCGTCAAGCGCCTTAACCGTTTCATAAGCATTAGAACTGCCACCAGCAAGGCCTGCCCCCATAGGTATATTCTTTTTAAGTGCTATACGAAGTCCCTTTATATCCCTTATGTCAGCTACTAAATCATACGCCCTCTTCATAATGTTGTCTTTGATGTCGATGTTTGAGTCAATTATAAACTCGCCCGACCTTTCAAAACTTATCTCATCATAAAGATCAACCTTAGACATAAGAGTAATTATGTCGTGAAAGCCGTCGTCCCTCTTAGAAACGACTTCGAGATGCAAATTTATTTTCGCATAAGATTTTGTTTTTATCATCTCTTCAGATACTCCTCCACTCTTAAGTTAATTATAACACATTTTAATTTTAATGTATAGTTTTATTTTTTGGAGCTGTGTCATTCGAAAATTCTTTAGCTTTGCCATCGTGCTTATACTTACTAAGCATATATATCTAGGCTCCTAAGACTTTTGACGCTTGCTACTATATAATAAGCGAAGATATATATGAGAAGCTTGCTACTATATAAGGAGCTTGCATATATATGAGAGGCCTCTCACTACATCGCTAAGCCCATATGATACAAATAAAAAAGGCGTAAGATTCATTAGCTCTTACGTCTTTTAAAGAAAAAAAGTCCTCACATCGCTGTGAGGATATTTTTTAGATTATTTTTACTACTACTGTCGATGTTAATACATCTGAATAAGTATACGATATAACCTGATCGTTATTTTGTCCATCTTCTAGAGTCACTGTGAATAGATTTGGATATGCTGAGGTAATCACTCCTTGCGCTTCAACAAAGGTATTACGTCCCACGTTTGTTCTTAGATGCACCTTCTTACCTAAAATACTCTCAACACTCTTTCTAATTCTTTTAATCTCATTCATAAGATGAATCCCACCCTTCATATACTTTATCTACATCTATATATAGTATAGCATACTTAATAAGTTTTGTCAATCGTTTATATATATTAATTTTATAATTGTGATAAAGTAATTAGTTCTTGTTCATGCTTGTGAACTTTATTTTGACATCCATCTCCTTGCCATTCCTGTTTATTCTAAGAGTGGCCTCGTCACCTAGATTGTAGCCAAACATTATCGACTTAAGTGTATTAACATCGGTAACTTCTTTACCGTCAACCTTTAGTATGATGTCGCCAGGTACTATACCTGCCTTGTCTGCTGCAGTGCCACTTGCAACGCTTAATACGACAACTCCCTTGTCAGTGTTTAGCTTAACTCTAAGTGCTGCTTGGTAGTCCTTTGCGTTGTATATAGACACACCTAGTTGAGCAGTTTGTGCCTTGCCTGTCTTCAAGATCGAGTTTAAAACACCCTTAATCATATTGATAGGTATGCTAAAGCCAAGTCCTTCTGCATTTGTAAGCTTAACTGTGTTGATGCCTATGACCTCGCCTTTTGAGTTTAGTAGTGGTCCACCTGAGTTGCCAGGGTTGATGGATGCGTCTGTTTGAATTAGGTTATTGATAACTTTTTTGTCTACTCTTATAGTTCTGTCCTTACCAGAGATAACTCCTGATGTAACAGTTCTGTTGAAGTCAAGACCTAGTGGGTTACCTATGGCGATGGCGATTTGACCTATTTGCACTTTGTCTGAGTCTCCAAGTTCAGCAACTGGTAAGTTCTTTGCATTTATCTTAATTATGGCAAGGTCCATGTCCTCATCCATCCATACTATCTTTGCTTTGTGTGTTGAGCCGTCGTCAAGTAGTACGTTTATCTTGCCGCCCTTCTTGTCAGTATTTTGACTCTTGTCTTTACTGTTGTAATCATATGGGCTGTCCTTATCTTCGCTTGCATCGCGCTTATCCATATCATCATCGTCTTCATCTACATCTTCTTTATCTTCCTTGTCGTTATTAGCTTCTTTCTTAGAACTTGAGCCGCCTCCAAATGGGAAGTCACTTCCGAATGGAAAGTCGTCAAAGCCTTCGTTTGTGTTTTGCACTTCTGATTTAACCACGTGTGCATTTGTGATGATATAGCCGTCTGGACTAACTATAACGCCAGAGCCTGTACCCTTGCCTAAGGCTTGTCTACCAAAGAAGTCACGTGATATGACTTGAGTAGTGATACCTACTACAGATGGTATAGCCTTCTTAGTTGCTGCTTCGACTATTTCAGTCGGTTGATCTATAGTGATCTTTTGTGTCTTATCTTTCGCATCCGCATGCATATAGTTGTAAGCATTGTTTGCCTTGTTAAAGATATAAGCACCGCCAAAGCCTGTTAGCGTTCCAAAGAATATTGAGAAGATGATTGCCCATGCAAGCACCCCTGCTCCATAAGTCTTCTTTGGCTTTCTGTTTACCTCGTTGTACGAAAACTTTGCTTTTCTATACTGCGGCCTGTCGTATTGCTTGTTCCTTCTGTAAGTCTTCCTTTCATATATAAGGTCATCATCTGTTCTAAAGTCATCTCCATCAAAGTCGCAATCGTTATCATTGCAGTTGCAATTGTCATTGTCGTTGTCATTGTCGTTATCGTTGTCATTGTCGTTATCTTCTATGACTTCATCCTCATCGATAAACTCATCATTAAATTCATCGTATTTCATAATATCGTCCTCCTTTTGTTTTTCTGTCTTTATTATAAAGGTCTTTTGTGATAGAATAGTGATAAGGATGTGAAATTTTAAAAGAGGTGATTAAATGAAATTTATTTCATGGAATGTTAATGGTATAAGAGCCGTCCTTAAGAAGAACTTCAATGAGTTTTTAGACGACACTATGGCAGATATATATGCTTTTCAAGAGACTAAGATATCAGAAGGCATACTTATGATGGAGCGTGAAGGCTACCACGAGTATTGGAACTACGCTGAGAAAAAAGGCTACTCGGGCACTATGATACTTACTAAGACTGAGCCCACAAACGTGACTTATGGTCTTGGTATTGATGAGCATGACACTGAAGGAAGAGTCATCACTCTTGAGTATGACAAGTTCTTCTTTGTCAATGTATACACTCCTAACGCGCAAGATGGTCTTAAGAGGATAAAGTACAGACAAGAGTGGGAGGACGCGTTTAGAGACTACCTTAATGGTCTAAGAAAGACTAAGGGCGTTGTTGTCTGCGGTGACCTTAACGTTGCTCATAACGAGATTGACCTTAGGAATCCAAAAGAAAATAGAGGCAAGGCAGGCTTCTCTGATGAGGAGAGAGAAAAGTTCAACATGCTGCTTGACTCGGGCTTCATCGATACCTTTAGATACTTCTACCCTGACGAAGCTGATAGGTACTCTTGGTGGTCATACAGAACTCGCGCAAGATCAAGAAACGCAGGCTGGAGAATCGACTACTTCCTAGTATCAAAAGAGCTTGAAGAGAATATTAAGGACGCGGACATACTAGACGATGTGATGGGTTCTGACCACTGTCCAGTCTCACTTGATATCGAATTTTAGCTCAGATTTGACAAAACCGTTTTAATTTTGTTATAATGTCATATATTATACAAATGAAAGGAGTAGACTATGAGAAAAATAATTAACTTTATATTGTTTTTATGTTTAATATCAAGTCTTTCTTTTGCAAATGAAGCTAAAAATCATGTATATGAGATTGATAACAATGGAGTCACAAAGACATATAAGACATCATGCAAGACAGTTAAGGAGCTTTTAGAAGATCTTAAGTTAAAGCTAGATGATGACGATATCGTCATTCCAGATCTAGAAAGTGAGCTTAAGAGTGAAGGAAAGATAAGCATAATAAAGGTAGAGACTAAAATCGAAGAGAAGGAAGTCGATGTAGCTTTTAAAACAATTAAAAAGAAAAACAAAGAACTAAACCATGATCAAAGCAAAGTCTTAATTCAAGGTGTGAATGGCACAAGCAAAGTAAAGTGCAAGACTTACTACGCAGCCGGCAAACTTATCAAAGAAGAGATAATACACGTTGAGACTATAATCAAGCCTGTAGACCAAGTCTTTGAAGAAGGCACTAAGGATGTCTTCATTAACGATAGAGGTGACTTCTCTGCAAGGAAGGCCATCAAGATGGTGGCTACCGCATATGAAGCAGGTCCAAGATCAACTGGTAAGAGACCTGGCGACAAAGGCTACGGCATCACCGCCTCAGGCGCAAGAGCTAAGAGAGGCACTGTTGCTGTTGACCCAAGGGTTATCCCTCTAGGCACTAGACTATATATTAAGAGCTTAACACCAGGTGTGCCTGACTACGGCTACGCAATCGCACAAGATACAGGCGGAGCTATCAAGGGAAACAAGATAGACCTTTTCATGGAAACAGTTTGGGAATGTTTGCAATTTGGTAGGAGACCTGTAATGGTGTATATATTAAAATGAAAAGATTAATTAAATTTTTATTTAAAGCTATTATCCTAATAGCAATAATTTTAGAAATATTAGTACTTGTTAATGCTAATAAGAGCCCTAAGGGCACAGCCCAGTACATTATAGTGCCAGGCGCAAGAGTTAAGGATGCAAATCCTATGCTCGCACTTAAGTATAGACTTGACGCAGCGTATGAGTACTACACTTTAAACTCTGGTGTTAAAATCATAACAACAGGCGCCGCAAGTGAAGGCGAAAGTATTAGTGAAGCGATGGCTGCAAAGAACTACCTTGTGTCAATGGGAGTTGCTGAAGCTGATGTGGTATGTGAAGAGAACTCTAAGAACACTATAGAGAACCTTGAGTTCGCAACAGACCTAGTCGGCAAGGACAAGAAGTACTTAATCGTGTCAAACGGCTTTCATATGTTTAGGCTTGACATACTAAGTAATTACCTAGGCATCAAGCACGAGCTATTGTCTGCCAAGACTCCAAAAGAGATACTTGTAGTAAACTACTTACGAGAGGTTCCATCTATATTCTACTTGGCATATAAAGTAGTACGTGGTAAAATTTAATAAGATTATATTAGGCAGAACGATATGATTCTGCCTTTCTTTATGTAAAAAATGGATAAGAAATTAAATTCTTATCCATTTTCTTATCTAATATATATATTTCATTAACTATTGTTTGCTAAGATATATTCTTGCTTAGTATATACATTTGAAACTTCGCCTTCTTTTACTCGAATTATATAATCAAAATAATCAATATTATCCGTGCCAAGATCGTGTGACACTTCAATATAAATTTTACTATTGTAATTGGAGATAATTTCATCACGAACTAGTTTTTTAGTATTAACATCAATAGCTGACAAGCCTTCATCGACTAAAACAATATCTTTTTTAGCTAAAGCGCAGGTCAAAATATTAAGTATTTGCTTTTCGCCACCGCTTAGTTCATTACAATTGCTTGAATTTATTAATCTCTTTACAATAGTCTCAGGTAATTTGTTCAAATAAGAATAAATGTCTTTTTCGTCATAGGCATTAAAATGTGTAACTTGTTCAAAAAAAGGTACTGAAAAAACATGAGAATTTTGAGTAATATAAAAAACTTTTTCTGAAGCAAACTCAGACATATTATTACTTATGCTTTCATTATTTATATAAATGTCCCCTCTATCGCAATCAATTTGTCCAACGATAGTCTTTAGTAGTGTTGACTTGCCACTGCCGCTTTCACCTATGATCAGATATTTATTTCCTGATTTAAATTCAATATTTACTGGACCTAAATAAAAATCATTTATTGCATATTCTAAATTTTCTAATTTCAAAGACGATATTTCATTATACTCAGGCAGTATGCAGCTATCTTCTTTTTCATTTTCTAAATATTCATTTCCTAGTTCTTTTGCTTCTCTAACAATTTCCTTACAAGAATTTATTGCATTTACATCATTTAAAATATACTTAATAGGATAAATAAAACTTTCAATATAAGCAAATGTTGCAACCCCTGCTCCAATTGTAATTTCACCACTAATAAGCAAATATCCTACCATTATTAATGCTGTAAGACTGACTAAATCCATAACAAAGCCGTTAACGATATTAACAAAAGTTTTAAATTTACCAAATGCTAATTTTTGATCTTCTGTATCAGATAATCTTTGATAATGATATTTTCTTATTCCACTTTTTGATGCTTCATCTAGTCCCATATGACCCAAGTAGAAATCGTTTAAAATGTCCGTATAATTACCAAAACTATCTTGATAAAACTTTCTCTTTTTTGCTAATTCCTTAGCAGTTATTTTAGGAACTATTACACTTACAAGCGATGCTAAAATAATAGAGATGGCTATCCTATAGTCAACAAAAACAACTAATGATAGTGTATATATAAGTAATTGAACTATAGATTTAATTATATCAACATATGTTGACACATATTCATCTTCTATGATTTCAACATTAGTATTTGTTATGGTTAAATACTCACCAACGCTTTTTTCTTTAAACACATAGTTAGGTCTTCCGAAAATCGACTTAAAAATAACGTCTTTCGTATACTTAACGAATTCCTTATCCCTCTTCCATTCATTGTATTGTGATATAAATTGAAATATAGCGCTGCCTAATATTAATGCCAAGTATGTAAATGCCAAATTTAGTAATAAATCTTTAGTATTATTACCTATACCGTTAAACAATTCTTTTTGAACATATGGTATTAACGCTATACACATAGTATATAATAG
>CAMYBS010000013.1 GCA_947254025.1 uncultured Clostridia bacterium | reverse complement strand
ATCTATTAGAAATTCAAAAGAAAACTAAGGATCTTCTTCTTGATAGACTTAAAAAGGACGGCTCTTTTAATATTGATGGTGATGTGATTACTAAAAAGGGCGAATTTTTTGAAAAGCAGCATCGTATTGTTCTTAAGAACTGTGATGTAATCGATTCTGCATCGTTGGATGAATACATAGCATTAGGTGGATATTTCTCTTTAGAGAAGGTCCTTAATATGCAAAAAGAAGATATCATTAGTGAAGTAAAAGCTTCTGGATTAAGAGGTAGAGGCGGCGCTGGTTTCCCTACTGGTAAAAAGTGGGAGGCTGCTTTTGCTCAGCCAGAAGGCATAAAATATGTAATTTGTAACGCTGACGAAGGTGACCCAGGTGCCTTCATGGACAGATCTGTTTTGGAGAAGGATCCGCATAGTGTATTAGAAGGCATGGCCATATGTGCCTACGCTATCGGTGCTCAAAGAGGCTTTATCTACGTTAGAGCTGAGTATCCAAAGGCTGTTGAAAGTTTAAAGATCGCTATCCAAAAAGCGAACGAAAACAATTTATTAGGTGACAATATTTTAGGAACTGACTTCTCTTTCCAAATCGAGCTTCGTCTAGGTGCTGGAGCCTTTGTATGTGGTGAAGGTACTGCTCTTATGGAGTCTATCGAAGGAAAGCGTGGTATGCCAAGAAACAAGGAATACAGAACAACCGAGAGAGGACTTTGGGGCAAGCCAACTGTTATCAATAACGTTGAGACTTTTGCAAACATCGCTCAAATCATTGAGCGCGGTTCTGACTGGTTCAAGTCCATCGGTACTGAAGACTCTCCTGGAACTAAGGTATTCTCACTTGTTGGTAAGGTAGAAAACTCTGGCCTTGTTGAAGTACCTATGGGAACAACTATTAGAGAGATAGTTTTTGACATAGGCGGCGGCATTCAAGGTGGCAAGAAGGCTAAGGCTGTTCAAACAGGTGGACCTTCTGGCGGATGTATTCCTGAGAGACTCTTCGATACTAAGGTTGACTTTGCATCTCTTAAGGCTATAGGATCTATCATGGGTTCAGGCGGTATGGTTGTTATGGACGAAGAAGACTGTATGGTTGACGTATGTAGGTTCTTCCTTGAGTTCTCAGTTGATGAGTCTTGCGGTAAATGTACACCTTGTAGAATCGGTAACAAAAGACTTCTTGAATTGCTTGAAAAGCTAACTTCTGGCAATGGTACACAGGAAGATATAGAAAAATTAGAAACACTATCAATCATAGTGAGCAAGTCATCACTATGCGGACTTGGTCAATCGTCTCCAAACCCTATACTTTCAACATTAACATACTTTAGAGACGAATATCTAGCGCACGTTGCTGAGCACAAGACTTGTCCTGCTAAGAAGTGTAAGAGTCTACTTAACTACTTCATCACTGACAAGTGTATCGGTTGTACAAAATGTGCTAGAAACTGCCCTGTTAACTGTATCAGTGGCAAGGTTAAGGAAAAGCACGTTATTGACACAGCTAAGTGTATCAAGTGTGGTAACTGTATGAATGTCTGCCCAGTTAAGGCAGTAGTATTGGTATAGGAGGGTACTTATGGCTAAGATGATAAATTTAACTATTAACGGCGTAAATGTATCTGTTGAGGAAAGAACATCAGTACTTGACGCTGCTAAGACCATAGGCGTAAAAATTCCTACACTATGCCATATGGACTTACATGATATAAAATTCGTAAATAAACTTGCTTCTTGCAGAGTGTGCATGGTTGAAGATAAGAAAAGCGGTAAACTACTTGCTTCATGCGCAACTCCTGTTAAAGAAGGTATGAATATACTAACTGACTCCGCTCTTGCAATTCAAGCAAGAAGAACTATAGTTGAGCTATTGCTTTCGGACCATCCAAACAGCTGCTTGACTTGTACAAAGAACCTTAACTGCCAACTTCAAAAATTGGCACAAGACCTTGGAGTTAGAGAAATCCCATATGCAGGCGAAAGAAGACATATACCTATAGACGACAGAAGCTTATCTATGGTTAGAGAGCCAGAAAAGTGTATACTATGTAGAAGATGCGAGACTATGTGTAACGAAGTGCAAACAGTTGGTGCACTTGCTGAGGTTGGCCGTGGTTTTGACTGCCACGTCGGCTCAACATTTAACAGAAGCATGTTCGAGACAACATGTACTTTCTGCGGTCAATGCGTTACAGTCTGCCCTACAGGCGCACTTCATGGCATGAGCTACACAAGAAAAGTATGGAAAGCACTTGCAGATCCAAAGAAATACGTTGTTGTTCAAACAGCTCCAGCAGTTAGAGTTGCTCTAGGCGAGCTATTTGGCATGGAGCCAGGCACTATAGTTACAGGTAAGATGGTTAGCGCACTTAGAAGACTAGGTTTCGACCAAGTATTCGATACAAACTTCGCAGCCGACCTTACTATAGTCGAAGAAGCAAACGAATTTGTTCAAAGGCTTACAAAGGGCGGCAAAATGCCAATACTTACAAGCTGCTGTCCAGGTTGGGTAAACTTTATGGAGCAACAATTCTCAGATATGATCGATATACCATCATCATGCAAGAGCCCTCACGAAATGTTTGGAGCAGTTGCAAAAACTTATCTTGCCCAAAAACTTGGCATAGATCCTAAGGATATGGTAGTCGTATCAGTAATGCCTTGTTTAGCTAAAAAATACGAATCAGCAAGAGATGAGCTTAAGAGCAGGGGCCACAGCGATGTTGATATAGTTATCACAACTAATGAGCTTGGCGCAATGATCAAAGAAGCAGGACTAAGCTTTAAAGACCTTAAAGACGAGAACTTCGACGACCCAATGGGTGAATCAACAGGCGCAGGCGCAATCTTCGGAGCTACAGGCGGTGTTATCGAGGCAACATGCAGAACAGCTTACGAGACTATAACAGGAAAAGAGCTTAAAGAGATTGAATTTACTGCACTTAGAGGCCTTAACGGCATCAAGGAAGCAACAGTTGATATAGATGGAAGAGAAATCAGAATCGCCGTAGCAAACGGACTTGGCAATACAAGAAAACTACTAAACATGGTTAAGTCAGGAGAAAAAGAATACGATGCGATAGAAGTTATGGCTTGCCCAGGCGGATGTATAGGCGGAGGCGGTCAACCGCTTCATAACGGCGACATCTCAATACTTAAGAGAAGAGCCGAGGCCATCTATAATATAGATAAAGGTAAAGCAATAAGGAAATCACACGCCAATCCAAAAATCATACAACTTTACAAAGAATACCTTGGCGAAGTTGGCGGCGAATTAGCACACGAACTACTTCACACACACTACGAAGCCGATCCAAAGATGTAATTTAATATAATCATATGCCCTCTTTGCCACGTGGTGAAGAGGGTTTTCTCCATACATAATTATTGTAAAACAAAGAAAAATATGCTAGAATTGATATATAAAATATCTATGAAAAGGAGTAGACCTTATGATGAAAAAAATAATAGCTCTTCTAATTAGCATTACATTTATCTTAAGCCTAACAGCATGTTCATCAAAACAAAAAACTACACTTGAAGATAAGAATCTTACAGAGAGTGCAAACGATAAATCAAGCGAAGATAATGAAGAAAGCGAAGACAACGAAGAAAGTAAAGATGCTGAAGAAAACGCAGCAGCTCAAAAAGATGAGAATCTTGAAAAAGTAAAGCAAGTATACACAAGTGTTTTGGACAATATGAACCCAGAGAAATTTAATCCAGCTACAAAAGATGATGGATTTAATTGCACTTACACATATTCACTCGTAAAGCTAAACAATTTAGACTACCCACTACTTATAGTTTATCAAGACTATGACTATGGTATGTCAGACGTCAAGTTTTATTATCCAAACAAAGACTTTACAAAAGAGCTAAGTTCAGATGAAATTGTGCCAGTAGGAGTAGCTAGAGCAGGCGGCTTTAGAGGCGACATCGGCCTAAGCGAAAGTAAAGATACATTATCCTACTTTTGTGTGTCCTCAGGTAATGGTGATAGCAGCATTGACGATATAAAAATCGAACTAGGAGATGAGAACTTAAACGTTCAAATAAAACCAGCCTGGGAAGGCAAGTTCGACGATATGCCAGAGTCAAACTCAAGCCCGATAGACATTAGCGAGATTTCAGATAGAATAGCCATAGATAATATATCCGCAAGTAATTAGAAAAAACGAATGCAGCTACATAATGTAGCTGCATTTTTATGTGCAAATTTTAGAAAAATGCTTTTATTAAATTTATTGGCGAAGTAATTACACGCTCAAAGTAGTAAGATGCAACGCCTATCGAATCCAAACCGTGCGTAACAGCTATAAGACATAAGAAGTATGGTACATTGATTACTACAGGCAAGATAATGTTTATCCATGTAAGAGTATTTTTCGGGATAAATATTAGTCCCACTAACGCAAATAATAAGCTTAGTAGCACAGAATTAAGGATGATACTACCCGTCTTTTCATCAGCACCCATAAGCTTAAAAACTGTATACGCTAGCAAAACCAAGGCATATATGCCTAAAACAGCGTAATTATATATCCTACTTACCTTGCTCTTTGACTTTGTTTTATTAAGGTTTTCCATTTTGACACCCCACTAATAAACTTACTTATATTATAATACCAACAAATCATTTTTGCAAATTGTGTAGACATGGAAAAAGCTCCAAATTAATGGAGCTTAATCAAATCTTATATATTTCAAAAATTTCGCCTGATTTATTTTGCTATACAGTGATTTCGTAGATAAAAGAAGAACCCCGACCGTAAACAGTCGTGAACCTTTGCGCTATGATGAGATTTGCGTGCACATCAAAAAGGCCTTCACTAAAGTGAAAACCTTTTATAAATTCTATATTCAAAATTTATAGTGATTTTTTGATATAAATCGATGGATTAGGCGATGTGCAGAAATTTTCAAGCGATCTCGTACTCAAGGTACGTGGAGCGAAGAAAATTTCGAACGAGCCTAAGCCGCGATTTAGGCGAAAAAGCACAGAAATTTATCCGATTATAAATATACTCATATATAAATCCGGATCATTCACATCTACTTCCTTAATTCTAGATTCTGCTTGATATATTTGGAAGTAGATTTTGCCATCTGTTCTGTCATATAAAACATCGTAAGGTCCTATTGTGTATCTATAAAACTTAGATACTTCGCCAATGTAGATCATTCTATTGATTTCTTTTTCGATTAATTTTATGTCATCGTCAAATCTACCCGGCTCGTCCTTTGCTTTTTCCTTCAAAGTCTTCGCAAAATTCTTTAGACCTTCAAGGCATTTCTCCTTAACTAGCTTCATCGCGTCATCAGAACTTAAATTGTCCTTGTACTCGTGCTTTTCATCGATAATGACATTTCTAAGACTTCTTTCGATAGTCTTATCTTGAGTTATAGCCATATCTGTCTCATAGAATTTTTTGTAGTCATCGCCAAGCATTTCAGTAACTAGAGCGCTTTCAGCAAGATTCTTTTCTACAAAATCGCAAGTTACATAAGTAGAATTCTTGATAAGCTTAGCTGCACCGTCCTTAGCTATAGCAATGTCAATGCTCTTATCAGCTTTTTTAAGCGTAACCTTTTTCTCAGCGCCGTTCCAACTAACTTCATATCCAAGCTTTTCAGCAATAAGCCTTAGTGGTAGTATGGCCTTGCCGTCCTCCATAATTACCTCAGCTTCAGGAATTACTTCACCGTTGATAAATAAAACAGTGCCATTCTTAACAGGATAAGTTTTGTCAGCTATATGTATAGTAGCGTCTTCTGGTCCTACATCAGTTGCAAAACCTACTATCTCCCCTTTAAGAAGCTTAGCCTTAGAAATGTTCATAGACATTGACAAAACTAGCACAAATACTAAAAGAAATGATAGAAACTTTTTCATAATAAACCTCCTTTTATCACTTTTTATTGCTTTACCTACATATATTATATACCCACACAAGGAAAAGTAAATAGATTTTCGTGATTTTTAACAAATTTGTAATAAAGCACTAAAAAACAAAATTAATTGAGCTTTAAAACAAGCATCAAAAAAAGCTCTCACAAAAGTGAAAGCTTTTAATAATTTATTTATTTTGCTATACAGTGATTTCGTAGATAAAAGAAGAACCCCGACTGTAAACAGCCTGGGAACCTTTGCGCTATGATGAGATTTGCGTTTCCCATCAAAAAAGCTCCATTTGCATGGAGCTTAATGAAAATCTTATATATTTCAAAAATTTCTGAAAGTGCAAAAATTTCGCTTGATTTTTTGAAGAAAACAAGATGATTTTGCGAAATGGAGCTTTGAGGCAAGCGGAGTGTACAAATGTACTCGAGCATTGCCGAAAAGCGAATGAGCAAAAGGGCTTGTTTTAACAAAAAAGCACAGAAATTTTTAGTCTTGTGTATATGGGAGAAGAGATACTTGTCTTGCTCTCTTGATAGCTGTTGTGATCTCTCTTTGGTGTTTAGCGCAAGTACCTGTGATTCTTCTTGGTAAGATTTTACCCTTTTCTGTGATGTATTTTCTTAGTTTTGCAACGTCTTTATAATCTATGTGTTCGCTTTTTTCTTGGCAGAAAGCACATACCTTTTTTCTAGGTCTGAATCTTCTTTGCATTATATTCCCTCCTTTAATTAAAATGGAATATCCCTATTGCTTCCAGGAGCAAAGCCTTCATCTACATTTGAGAAGTCTTCTTCATTACTGAAGTAGTCTTCGTGTGATTGAGTTGAAGCTTGTGAAGTAATGTTCTTTCTTTCTAAGAATTCTACGGATGATGCTATGACTTCTGTAACGTACCTTTTAGTACCATCTTTAGCCTCGTATGTTCTTGATTGAATTCTACCTGTTACTCCTACCATGTTGCCCTTTGAAACAAAATTACTGATATTCTCTGCAGTTCTACCCCAAGCTACTATGGAAATGAAGTCTGCTGTTGGCATGTTCTTTGCTTCCATCTCTTCTCTTTTTTCTCTAGATAAACCCTTATCAACAGCTATAGTAAATGTGATAACTGCTTGATTTGTGCTAGGTGTATATCTTAGCTCAGGATCCTTTGTTAATCTTCCGATTAAACTACATACGTTCATCTTTTCACCTCTTATTTATCTTCGTCTGTTACTATCATGTGACGTAGTAAAACGTCTGTGATTCTTGCAATTCTAGTAAGTTCTAGAATTGTTTCTTCTTTTGCTTCAAAGTTTACTAAGAAGTAGTAGCCTTCAGTTTTGAATTTGATTTGGTATGCTAATTTTCTTAGGCCCCAATCATCAGTGTTAGTTACTTTACCTTCTTCTGCTTCGATAACTGCTTTTATCCTATCAAGGAATTTATTTCTATCTTCCTCACTTGTTTCAGGATAAAAAACATACATAGCTTCATATTTTTTCATCTTTCCACCTCCTTTTGGACTCATGGCTCTTTACTAAATAAAGAGCAAGGTTACCTTGTTAGTATATAATAAATTCTCCTCTTTGTCAAGAATTTTTTACAAATAAGAGATAGATCCCTCTATCTCCATAAGTCTACTTATACAAATCATCCGCTTGACGCTTAAGAGCATTCATAACCCTCTCTAGCCTCTCAGGCGCAGCGTCCTTTGCATTCACTATGTGTATAGCTGTGTTTTCTTGCCTTTCTTTTTTGTCGAACTCTTTTAAAAGTTCTTTATCAAGATGCTCTCTGCAAATATCTTTGTCAATGGCTGTGAGCATAAAAGCTCTCTTTGTTCTTTCACTTACAGATTTACCAAGTATCATATCATCCGCTGCAATCTTCATTAGATTGACCCCGCCAAGAGTCGCATAGTAGAAAGTTCTACCTTGTCTAATATTCATCTCAAGCGTATAAACTTTGCCTGTCTTTGAATCCTTCTTAAAGTCAAAATTGAAGAGCCCCTTATAATCAAGGCTAGAGGTAATTTTTTCTGCTATATTAAACATCTCATCGTCATAGTGGTCAACTTGCACCAAATGATTGCCGACCCACATAGGCCTCATGTCTGATAATAAATTTCTTGCTAAGACCATGGACACCTTGCCATCGTGCGACCTATAGCCATTAAGAGAGTACTCAGTTCCTTGTCCGCCATGGATGTAGTCTTGGACTATGATGGAGCCAGCGTAGTTGCTCTTGTAAATCTCGTCAAGTATGGCCAAAGTCTCTCCTCTATTCATCGCGTGGTATCCCTTTTGAATATTTGTCACATTTGACCCTATGAAGTCATTGTATTCATCAGCCTTTAGGAAGGCCTCGCCCTCGATATTTACCTCTTTGTAATTATCCTTCTTCGCTATAAAAGTCTTTGGATAAGCTACGCCAATCTTTTCAAGAATCTTGTAGAACTCAGACTTAAGTATGAGTTTTTCCGCTTCCTTTGGATCTGGATATGGCACATGCGCCTTGAAATCGAACTTGTCCTCATTTCTTACAAGCACTTCGACATAATGCTCAGTCGGCGCGAAGAAGATGAAGTCCTCCTCACTTCTTGACTTTGCAATCTCGTTTAAAGTTTTTACAAAAACATCATCATTACTTGAAAAGTCCTTCACGATGTGCACCTCGGCAATCGTGCTTGCAACGAAAGGCACGAGTAGAGCCGCTCCCACAACTATCGGCTTCTCGCCATATGCCTCGAAAAAACTTCTTGCAACAGAGTATGAGTTGTGATCCGTGCCAAGAATTATAGCGTTATATTTCATATATTTACCTCCAATCAGTCTTTATGTCTTTAGTCTACACCATAGGCACCGCTTTGTCAACGATATTACATAAAAAAAGGAGAGCGCTTTTACTCTCCTTTTGCATTTCTGATCTATTTGTTATTTTCTATATGGATTTATATAAAATAACTGATAATCTCTTACTCCATAATCATATAAAGTTATTTTAATACCTGTGTAATCATCATACTCGAATTCATAATTTATTTCATCACTATAACCAAATCCACCAGGTGATAACTTTCTTATAACTGTTTTCTTAATTTTATTATAATTTTTTGATGGAACGATTCCTAATTCCTCAGCATTTTCATATAAATATTCACGTAGACCTTCCACGCTAAGAACTATGTTCCACCCTTCAATAGATTCTCCAGCCATTTCTGCCTTTGCTTCATTGTTCTCAATAAAAGCATCAAAAATATCTTTAATCTTATCAATATCCATATCATCAGCTAAATCATATGTCTCTATAACTTTTGCTTCCTGACCCTCTTCAGTATCCATAGCCAGCAATACTGTTTTACTTTGTTCTTCATACTTAACAGGAAAACCAATCAAGCTTGCTATATCTCTTAGCTTCATATAATTATTGCCATTAATATATGCCATGTTCACTAATTTTTCTTCGCCATTTATTAAAATCGGCTTTTTGCTCACTGTGGCTTTCGCTTTATTATTTGTAATTTTACTTAAGTCTGATTCTGACTTATTGTAGTGAATATATGGTTCTACAATTACTAAGTTTCTCTCTTTATCATAGTCTACGTTAAATTGATAAAACTCTCCAACCAGTATAGCTGCAACATCACGAAGTTTCACATAATTGCTTCCTTCAATAGAATAAGAGCTTATGTCTATGTCATCTCTTCCATAAGCTACGCCTCTTGTAAAAGCAAACTTTTGATTTGACTTTAAAGCTGTAACATTCTTGGCTTGTGCTGTCATTTGTGGTATAAACGCTATTAAGATTAAAGCCACTAATAATAATGAAATTTTCTTCTTCATTTAAAACCCTCCTTGATTTGTTTCTTAATTCTATTATACATTATTACAATAATAAGTCAAGTACTTTAATATTTTAATTAAAAAAAAAGAAGACTGACTAGTCAATCTTCCTTCATATATTTATCCATGAGTAATACTTTTCCCTCTTTAAGTGTTCTCTTCATATCGATGATTCTTTGGTTTGATGAGCCTCTAAACTTTAGCTTCAAATCCTTTAGCTCTTCAACAAAGCGTCCATCAACAAGGACGTCTATCTTATCTAGGACATCTGTAGCTCCGTCCTTCTCTAAGAGCTCTTCGTAGGTGTAGCCTGAGTAGATCCAGATGTCTTTATCTGTCTTCTCTCTGAGCTTTCCTATGAAGTCCTTAAGACCTGCGAGGTTATCGAAGGGCTCGCCTCCTAAAACCGATAGGCCGCGGATATTGTCATCACTTAAGCAGCTAATGACTTCCTCAAATGCCTTTTCATCAAAAACATGTCCATAGTGAAAGTTTTGATACTCTTTGTTGAAACAGTTCTTGCAGTTCAAAGTGCAACCTGTTAAAAATATTGTTGTTCTAACGCCAGGGCCGTTCGCGATGTCGTACTTCCTTATTTGCGCGTAGTTCATTTTATATGTGAAGAACCCTTTGCTTTATCTCCTTAGTTTTGCCTTCGTTCCAGAAGTTTTCGCCAAGGTAGCCGCATGTCCTTCTTGTAACGTTCATCTTTGCTTGATCCTTGTTGTGGCATTGAGGGCATTCCCATTCGTTATGATCGTTTATTATGATCTCGCCGTCATAGCCGCAAACGTGGCAGTAGTCTGATTTTGTATTGAATTCTGCATATTGAATATTATCATAAATATAGTCTACTATAGTTTCAAGTGCTTCCAAGTTATTTGCCATGTTTGGTATCTCAGCATAGCTTATGCAGCCGCCCTTTGAAAGTGTTTGGAACTGAGCTTCAAACTTGAACTTATCAAATACAGAGATGTTCTCTCTAACATCAACATGGAAAGAGTTTGTATAGTAACCCTTGTCAGTTACGTTCTTTATCTCGCCAAATCTTTCAAGGTCCTTCTTCGCAAATCTATAGCAAAGGCTTTCAGCAGGAGTGCCGTAAAGTGCGTATCCTAAGCCATCTTCCCTCTTCCAAGAGTTTAGCTTTTCGTTCATAGTTCTCATAACTTTTAGTGCAAAATCAGTCGCATGCTCGTCAGTATGAGTAGTATGGCGTACTAGATAAGTCGCTTCATATAGGCCTATGTAGCCCAAAGTTACAGTCGCGTAACCATTCTGAAGAAGTGGTCTGATAGACTCGTGCTCATGAAGTCTCGCGATAGCGCCGTGTCTCCAGTGTATTGGAGATGAATCGCTTGTAACGTTCTTAAGTATATCGTATCTAAGTAGACATGCCTTTCTGCATAGGTCAAGTCTCTTGTCAAGAATTTCAAAGAATTTATCTTCATCGCCGCCGCTAACGATAGCTATTTGCGGTAAGTTTAGAGAAACAACGCCCATGTTGAATCTGCCGTCAAACTTGTAGTTTC
Organism: uncultured Clostridia bacterium; assembly: GCA_947254025.1. Lineage (GTDB taxonomy): Bacteria > Bacillota > Clostridia > Tissierellales > Peptoniphilaceae > Fenollaria > Fenollaria sporofastidiosus. The sequence goes on along the minus strand of CAMYBS010000013.1, from coordinate 20,910 downwards.
CGTCCTTATCCTTCCATGGAGATAAGAATGCTCTGCAGCCCATAGGTGCAAAAACGTTGCCTTCGTAATTTTCTCTCATCTTTTTAGCAGAGATATAGTCAGGGTACATCCTCTTTGCAGTACACCTAATAGCTGTCTCTGTTAAGTAGTAGTATTTGGAATCCTTGTGAACGTTGTTTTCATCAAGCACATAAACAAGCTTTGGAAAAGCAGGTGTTACATAAACACCGCATTCGTTCTTGATGCCTTGAATTCTTTGCTTTAAAATTTCTTCGATGATCATAGCAAGCTCATCTGCATACTCAAAATCATCTTCCATGTGCATGAAAAGAGTAACGAAAGGCGCTTGACCATTCGAAGTCATAAGTGTATTTATTTGATATTGAATAGTTTGTATACCACTTTCAAGATCCCTCTGAGTAAGTTTTCTTGCAAGTTCGTCTTGCTTTGTCTCATCTTCAAACATTTCCTTAGCAAGCTTCATGTTCTTTTCATAGCTGCGTCTTAAGTACTTAGCAAGACATTTTATGTCGATGGATTGACCACCATATTGGTTAGATGCGATTTGCGCAATGATTTGTGTCATAACATTGCAGGCAACTTGGAATGATCTTGGGCTTTCGATCAGTTTGCCGTTAACAACAGTGCCGTTGTCAAGCATGTCCTTCATATTAACAAGGCAGCAGTTGAACATAGGTTGAATGATGTAGTCCATATCATGCAAATGGATGGAGCCTTCGTCGTGCGCTTGAAGTAAGTCATCATCAATCATTAGTCTTCTAGCAATGTCCTTAGAAACCTCTCCAGCAATCAAATCCCTTTGAGTAGATGCAATGTGAGCGTTCTTGTTAGAGTTTTCCTTCATTAAGTCACTGTTCTTTCTGTCAAGAAGACCAATAATGCTCTCGTCAGTAGTGTTTATCCTTCTCTTAAACGCTTGAACAGCCTTGTAGTTTTCGTAACTTCTAGCAGTAGCAGGGTTCTTGTTCTCGATAAGCTTGTAGTAAACCTTGTCTTCGATATCATAAATCGAAAGAGGTCTCTCAGCTACAACAGCTTCCCTTTTGATCTCATCAGCTATCTTTTCAGCAAGACCTTCTTCGTACACCCCTGTTGAAGAATTCATCGCTTTTTTAATAGCTACAACAATCTTAGATTCGTCAAATGGCACTTTTTCGCCGCTTCTCTTGAATATATACATCTTTTACCTCCACAATATTTTGATTGCTTCTCCTTATCGCAATTATTATTATACTACATATAGTGGCAGATGGCAATAGCAAAATATAAATAATTTGTTAAGATTTGTTCATATATTTTTATGTGGTGAAGCGATGAAAACTATGAATGTAGTTTGTACAAAAAAAGAAGGCTCTCTCGCCTTCTTATAAACTATATATATTTTAAAATCGAGTCACTCAAACTATCTTTATTCACAACTTTCGCAGAGCAAACGAGATGATTGGACGATGTGGACTGACGATGTCTGCTCATTATTTCATAGATAAAAGAAGGTTCTAGTACATTAAAATGTACTAGAACCTTTGCGCTATGATGGATAAGGCGAAGTGGAGAATTTAACAAGCGATTACGTACTAAACGTACTTATCTTTATTCACAACTTTCGCAGAGCAAACGAGATGATTGGACGATGTGGACTGACGAAGCAAACGGAACGTACTAAACTTACTTATCTTTATTCACAATTTTGCTGGAAAAATTGATGAATGGGACGCAGTGGAGCTTTGAGGCAAGCGGAGTGTACAAATGTACTCGAGCATTGCCGAAAAGTGAACAAGTTACAGTCGCAATTTTAACGCAAAATCATTTACTTGAAGCGGTAATCTCCAAACCAAGGATACACCTTCTCATCAATCTCCTTCTTAGGTATCCTTTGTGCGCTCATTGATCCAAGGTGTTCTTCCACACCTATAAGTGAAGCGGTTTCCATCTTATCTGCGTGTACTCTACCTATGCCTGCTTGCAAGATGGATGTTGCGATGGTTCCTCCTGGGATGTTTGTCTTAACATTTTTGTTGATTGTCTTCCAGATTGATCCTATCTTCAATATATTTTCTGGTCTAAGCATCTTCTTTGCAAGTGCTTTCAAAAAGTCTTGTTGTGTCTTTTGTCTACCGTAGTCTTGCACGCCATACTTGCCGTCGTTGTAGCCTTTTCTAAATCTTAGTAGACCTATGACGTTGTCTTTGGTGATGGTTTGCTTGCCTTTTTTAATGTTGATGTGTAGTTCGTTACCTTTTGTTGTGTCGTGGTAGTTCATATCGACTGGCACGTCAAACTCAACGCCTCCAACTATACCTACTAGCTCTTCAACTGCTTTGTAGTCAACTCTTACGTAGTAACGAACGTCGAGCTTTAGCCAATCTCTAACTGCTTTAAGTGTTAGTGCTGGTCCTCCGTATGAGTGGGCGTGTGTTAATTTATCGTCTTTGCCTCTAATTTTTACTATGCTGTCACGAGGAAGGCTTAGCATCTTGATTGAGCCGTCGTCGAAGTTTACTTTGCATAGCATCATAGTGTCTGATCTTTGTCCCTTCATCTCTTGTTGTCCTGCATCTCTTTTGTCTATGCCCATAAGTATGAAGCAAAGTTCGTTGCCGTGCTCTTCTTTAAGCACTTTTTGGTCGTCGGGGAAGACAGGGTTTAGCTCTTCTTCGCTCTCTTTGTTCTCCTCGTGTGCGTCTTCATTTTCTGTGTTTTCTATATTCTTATTAAGTCCTGCACCGCTGTCTAGCTTCTTTTGTGCCTTGTAAAAAACAAAGCTGAATGCTATAAGCGCAACGATGAAGGAAATGACAAATTTCTTTCTCATAATCATTCTCCTTTTGTACTCTCATATTATATTACAAGGTACAATGTTTTTCAATACTCTTTATAATTTTGTTAAGATTTTGTTAAGCTTATAGCTTATCTGTGTATATGGCTGTGATGCCAAGAGTGAATAATTTCTCTGCTAGCTCGTTGGTGTTTACTCTGTATGCGTAGACTTTGTGACCGCTTGCTACTAGCTTTTTCGCAGTCTCTTCATCTAGCTTTGACGCATCCAAAGCGATGGCTGTTAGCTTGAAGTCTTTTAACTCTTTGAGCTCAAGGTCTATGTCTTTTGCGTTTTCTAGACTATATACAATGTTTTTAAAGCCAAGATCGTTTGCACTCTTGTACTCGTCTTTACTGTGAACTTCTACTGTTAAGCGCTTCATAAGTCCTTCGTAGTTTTCTTTTATATAGCTAAGTAGTTCTTTGGTATCGTCTTTTGTACATATGAAGACTTCTGTATCTTGTTTTTCGTTCATAAAGCCTGCTAGCACATCTAGGTCGATGGCTTTGCGATCGCGTAGTGGCACAAGATTTTTAAACTCTTCGTAGCTAAGTCTCTTGACTTCTGGCATCTTTGTATCTTTAGTAACGAAGAACCTTCTTATGATGCCGTCCCAGTCTTCTAGTCCAACATATTTACCGTCTGTGGTCTTGGAAAGGTCAACTTCGAACTTACGTTTTCCTCTTTTGTAGTTGTACTCGAAGGCGTCAAGGACGTTGCTCCTTGCAAGACCTTCTAGCTCGCCTCCACCCATGAGTATGGTTTTATCTGATGCAAGCTTCTCTGGTGCTTTGATTAGGTTCATAAGTGAGTTTGACTTCATAAGGCTGTATGAGTAATCTGTAGTGATGACCGCTCTTTTGGAAAGCTCTCTTGCATCTTCTACATTCAGTACTTCTCTTGTTTTTCTGTCTATATAGCGGCCGTGCTCGAAGACTCTGTCTCTTGGATACTCAAATAGTTTGTCCTTAGTAATGAAGCTTCCTTTAAGTAAGTGTGTTTGTGGGAAGACGACGTTATTTTCTGTCTCTTCATCATCTCCAAGTAGGTCTATGCCCATGTTTGGATACTTAGTTCTGTCCCAGCCTAGTAGGTTTAAAAGTGTTGCATATAGGTCTAGCTGGCTTCCTATGTTGTGCCTTTGAACATTCTTATCAAGTCCTGGCACTCTTATTAATAATGGGATGTTCATCATCTCGTCGTAGTCAATCTCTCTACCTAGCCACTTTGTAATTGAGTTTAGCTGGTCTGGGTTCTTAACTGACATTGCATGGTGGTCTCCATATATAGCGATGACGCAATCCTTTAGTAGACCTATCTCATCTAAGTCCTTGAAGAAGTCTTCGATAGCCTCGTCTGTGTACCTTGCACACTTTGCATACTTATACACGAAGTCGTCTTCATCGCCTGCCTTCGGCTTGATATGTGATAGCTCATCTGGCAGTATGAATGGTGTATGTGTTGTAAGCGTAACCATGAGTGAGAAGAACTTCTCATTCTTTGGTGCTAGTTCTTTGTACTTTTCTATGGATTGCTTGAAAAATGACTTGTCTGACAGACCCATGTTGATGACTTCATCTTGCTTGAAGTCTTCTCCAAGGTAGATTTTTTCTATGCCCATCTTCTTGTAGAAATGCTCTCTATCGTAGAACTTTCCAACATTGCCGTGGAACGCCATGCTAGTGTAGCCGTAATCCTTTGAAGACTTGAGTAGTCCGTAGTGCTCGTTGTCTTCGAAGAGCTTGTATGACTGTCCGTTCAGAGACGGGAATATACCGTTTGTTGAGACAAACTCGGCGTCTGAGGTGTTGCCCATGCCTAGAAGTTCGAAGTAGTTGTCAAAGTAGATGCTGCCCTTCTCCTTGATGAGCTTGTTCATAAATGGTGTGATTTCTTGGCCGTTATACTCTCTACCTACGAAGGTATTTTGCAAGCTCTCGCACTGAATTATGATGATGTTTTTATCTTTGGCAATGCCAGTGAACTCATTATTTTTATACTCTCTTTTGCTAAATTGTAGGGCTATGTCGTCCTCAATACCCTCGTCATGCATCTCTTTCTCTGCAAGCTCTCTTTTAATATTGCTTAGAGCGATGCTTGAGAAGAGCTCTGTACCGAAGATGCCCTTGGCAAAGCTTTGCGGTACGACTACAAGTGTGCCTGCTATGATAAGTGAGATAACGCACCTAAACGCTGTCTCGAATATAGTGTCTTTATACTTTTCGTCTCTCTTTCTTATGCGCGCGCTTATTATCAAATATATGTTTACTAGTGTAAGTATGCAAATGATAAGTAGGAAGATGTTGAACTTGTGCATGATCTCTGCGCCAACACCCTTAAGCTCTTTGGCTTGACCTGTTCTTGAAAGCATATCAAAGTTTGCAAACTCTGAGTAGAATATGCTTGCTGCAACTCTTAGTAGCCCTATAAGGGAGGCGACTACCGCCTTATATGTCTTACTCTTGAAGGCAAGTAGGACTGATATGTCTATCATAGATGTTAGTACTACTGCTGCGAGCAATAAAATAAGCCTTGGTCTTAATTCCAAAGCTACCTTGTATATATATACATTGTAATAAAAAATTGCATTTATTAAAAATATGATGCCGAAAACTATATTCAGCTTTTTATCTTTCACTTCATTCGTCTCCTTTATGCCGTTAGGCTTAATTAACTATGTTTAATTATAACATATTTTGCACCTCTTTTACATAATTTTAATAAATAATTTGCATAGAACTTTGTCACTTCTCATATAAAAATAGAGCCGCACCGCGCAGCTCTATATACATAGCTTTAAGCCTTAATAAACTTTTTAAACTTATCAGCAAAGTTCTTTATTCTCTCTTTGTTCTCCTCTACGAACTTGCCTTGTGCATCGGCGAATGGCACGCTAATCATATTCTTAGTATCGATATGTGCTCCTAGTTGATGAAGGACTGCTGTTAATTCTTTTTGTGCAAGCCTTGTTGCATCAAGCCCCATAGTCACTCCTAGTAGAGCAAATTTCTTGCCGCCTATAAGGTACTTACCTTCATCATTTGGTCTCGATAGCCAGTCTATCATGTTCTTAACTGTTCCTGGAACTGAGTAGTTGTACTCAGGTGAAGCGATGATGACTCCTTCTGCCTCTCTTATGTCCTCTCTAATCTTCTTTATCCAAGCTTCTTCAGGCTTCTCAAGATCCCCATTGAACATTTTAAAATCGTTTGGGTAGTACTCAACGATCTCGTAATCACCAAATTCCTTCTCTACTTCCCTTGCTAATAGTTTATTCAGTGAGCCCTCTCTTTGTGAGCCTATCAAAAATACTAATTTCATCTAATCACCCCTTCTTAGACTATATACCCAGGTTCGTTAATTATAATGCTTTTCTCCTGTGATTAAATCTCTGAAAACGCTCGCAAGGTAGAGTGAGCCTGCAACGACTATCACCGAGTCATCTGTATATAGCTCAAGTGCCTTCTCGTATGCCTCTTTGTTGTCTTTAATAAAGTAGATACCAGGCCTATCGCCTATAGCCTCCTCAAGCTTTTCGAACTCAAAGTCTCTGCCCTTGAAGACAAGGCTCGTTAGTATAAAGTCTGCCTTCAAACCCTCGAAAGTTTGGAAGACCTTCCTGTAGTCCTTATCCTTCAAAAACGAAGTAATCATTATGACCCTCTTGCCAAGACTCATTAGGTAGTTTTTTAGTTCAGCAGCGCTTATCTCGTTGTGCGCTCCGTCTATGATGATGTAGGGGTTTTCCTTCAAAGTCTCTATGCGGCAAGGCCACTTTACTTCCCCAAGTCCCTTCCTTATAGCCTCATCATTTATATCGAGTCTAAACCTTGTGGCAAGGTCCTTTGCTACCCACACGGCCATGGCCGCGTTTGTCGCTTGAAAGGCACCTGCAAGGCTTACAGTGTACTCCTCGCCATCATATATAAAGCTTGTCTTTGTATCAGTTTTTTCTACATCTACATCTGCTGGCAAGACCTTTACCTTCGCATCTACCTTCTTCGCCTCGTCCTTAATGACTTCTATAACATTGTCTCCTTGAGGATAAACGTAGACCGTATCAAATGGCATGATGATGCCTGCCTTGTTGAAGGCAATCTCTTCCAAAGTGTTGCCAAGTACATTCTGATGGTCGTAGTCAACCTTCATAATGACATCCGCAGCCTTTGTAGAAAAGCAGTTTGTCGAGTCATATAGACCGCCAACCCCCACTTCGACGATGGCAAAGTCCACACCTTCGTCAGCAAAGTACATAAGAGCGATGAGAGTGACTACCTCGAAGTAGATGCAGTTGATCTCGAGCTCTGTAATCTTGTCAACTATAGTTTTTAGGTAAGTGTAGAACTTTTCTGGTGGTATGAAGACTCCGTTTATGCGTATCCTGTCGTTCATGCCCTCTATCGATGGTCCTACATATAGGCCAGTTTTTAGTCCCGCCTCGCGTAAAATATTGTCCAAAATTATGCAAAACGAGCCCTTGCCAACAGTACCTGCGACATGAATCACGTTAAGCTTACTTAGGTCTATCCCAAAAATCTCCACAAGCCTCTTCATGTTCTCATTGCTAGTCATGTCACGCTTGCGCTTAGCCGTGCCATAGAGCCCGTCAAGTATCTCGCTTGCCTTTTCAAAATAATTTATCATTTCAATATATAACCTATGGACCAAACAGTCTTTATGTACTTATGATCCGGGTCAATCTCCTTTAGTTTATTTCTGAGGTTTGATATATGCACGTTGATGGTGTTGTCTGAGTAGATGTCATCTTCCCAAACAGATCTATATAAATTCTCTTTCGTGAAAACCTTTTTAGGATTTTCAATCAATAGTCTTAGTAGCTTGTACTCCATCCTTGTTAAGTTAAGAGGCACTTCCTTAAAGCTTATGACGTTATTGTCATTGTCAAGGTAGAAGTCCTCGAAGCGCACAGCCTTCTCGCCAAGTCTGTTGTATGCATTAGAGCGCCTTAGCTGAGCCCTCACACGACTTATAAGCTCATCAGTATCAAAAGGCTTCATAATGAAATCGTCGCAGCCAAGGTCAAGGCAGCCAAGCCTAGTCGCCTTGTCAATCTTCGCAGATAAAACTATGATAGGCATCTTCATACCACGGCTTCTTACATAGTTAATCACGTCCTCACCCATAAGCTTAGGCATCATAAGGTCCAAAAGCATCAAGTCCACCTCATTATTCTTTAGGTAGTCAACCGCTTCAGCCCCATCAAAGACCTGCTTCGTTTCAAACCCACGCTCTCCTAAGAGCTCCTTAATTAAATTGTTTATATCTTTATCGTCTTCAACTATCAATATCATAAGAACACCTCAAGATAATTATATAATGAATTCGTGATAATAGCAAGAAAAAAGTGGATAGATCTCTCTACCCACAAAGTATTAATAAGCATTCAATAAATCGTGTAGTCCTTTAGAACTCTTGTAAACATCGCGCATTACTGCCTCGATAGAGTCACCCTCATCGAGCCTAGACTTAACAAAGGCTCTGAGCCTGTCATATAGGTCGAAGGTGCGCCTAGCAAGGTCGGGATTGTGATAAACCTTCCAGTAAGAGCAGTAGATGTAGTTTTGTCCTTGATTTTCGATAAAGCTTCTGACATCATCAAGTGGAAAACCTAAAAAGATACCAATCTCGTGAGGAAATTCAAAGTGTCTAAGCTTAGCCTTAAGCACAGCTAGACAGCTACTTAGGTCACTACTACTGTAACCGTAGTCCATAAGAAAGCTCGCTATACTCTCCTTATGTAGATGCCTCCTAAGCCTTTCTTCATTGTAGACAAAAAGTTGCATTCTCTCGTCGCACTCACAAAGCATTTCTATGGCAATGCCATAAGTCTTAAATGCACTTTTGTACTTCTTGAGAAGCTCATCGCCATGACCTGCGTCCTGCTTCGAAACAGATATTAAATTCGATAGCTTAGTCCCCATAAGGACAGGTGAGCAGTGATTTGCTAAGATGCTCTCAAACTTCACCTCGCACATGGCACTCTTCCTCTCTATAAATATTTACAAAGCGTTAGCGTGGGCTAACGACTCAAGAATATATTAGCACAAGCTAACTAATAAGTCAAGCCTTTTTATTCTCTCGATAGATATAAAATAAGTGGATATGTTATAAAAACTGCCAAACTGCCGACAAAGATACATATATAAACCTTAAATGTATTTGCTAGAAATCCATAAAACATATTGCCAAGAGGTATCGATGATAGAACAAGCATTCTAAGCACTGATAAAATCCTACTTCTGTACTCATCCTTGACATTCTTTTGAAAGAAAACCTGTGTCGCTATATTAAGCGGCATAACTGAGCTAATTATTAAACAATCAAAAATAGTTATTAAGATAACGCTAATAATTGCATTATTTTCTAAATCCAAGCTGCCGTAGTACACAGCGGCTCCCATTAAAAAGATGCATGTGGCTATAGATAAAGAAGCATACTTCAATAATTTTAAAGGCTTAAATTTTTTAACTACAGGAAGTATTATAAATGGCAGAGTTATGCTCACTAATGAAGTTATCGTTCTATAGACACCATAAACATATTCATCAAGCTTAAAGACTTCTAAAAAAACATAAGTTATAATTACTGAGCAAACCGCGTCAAAAGAAAAATTTATTAAAGGAGCTACAACGACAAAGACTTTAGCGAATTTATTTTTGCTTAGCTCAAGTAGACCATCTTTAAAATCTGTAAAATAGCTTTTAAAAGAATTTTTCTCATCGTGATTGACCTTGACTGCAAAAGGCGTTTTTATAAAGAAATTTAAAATAAATGTTAAACTCATCAAAGCGCAAACCAAAATAAAAGATCCACTCAAAGCAAAGTGCTTATATATAAATGCCGCAAGCATAGGTGTAGTCACATAGACAATGCCGTCATCTACCTTTGAAAAAGCAACAGCCTCCTCCATCAGATCTTGATCAATAATCTCAGCGAGTATTGAATTTTCCGCCGCATTATAAAAAACCTCAATCATCTCAAGAAGAATTACAAGAGCGTAAACCGCAATAAGAGAAATATTTTTGTAAAAAATTGCAAATATCGCATATATTAGCATAAGAAGAGCCTGGGCAAAGTTTAAAACCTTCATTATATCTATACGTCTTAGCCTGTCGCCTAAAACGCCAGCCATGGGTGTCAGTATTATCCTCGGAATTATAATTATAGAAAGTATAGAGGCATAAATCAAGGGCGAGCCAGTCATATCCAAGATGTATAGAGCCAAAGCAAATTGCAAAATATTTGACGAGCCCATCGACAAAGCGCTCGCGAAAAAATAGCTTAAATAACTTTTGTTTTTAAGTAAATTTTTCATAGAAAGCTTCATTAATAAGCCTCCTTTCTTTAAAAACATTAATATTGATTACATGTTAGCATAAGCTAACTAATATGTCAAGAGTTTTTATGTTGATAATATTTTCGCTCAACAATTAAGGTAGATAAAATGTTTATAATCCTTCAAAATATTAATCAAAGCAAAAAATTTAGCACAAGATATTTATATAAAATAAAATCGTGATCAAAAAAACAGTTCTTATTCAAAAATAAAATCATGTTAAAAAAATAATTCTTCTTCAAAAATATATTTGCACTTAAAAGATAATTTATAGCAAAAAATAAATTTACAACAAAAAATATAGTTTTGCAAAAAACAAAGCGTTCACCTAAGTGAACGCCTCGTTCTTTATATGGTTTTAAAGAAGAAATTACTTTTTAGCCTCTTCTGTTTTTAATTTTTCCATCTCTTCTATTGCTTCGCTCTTTCTTCTTATAGAGTGAAGTATAAGTGTAACTGTAACTACTGCGTATGAAATGAATGTTCTTAGGTACTCACCTATCATTGAGTTACCTGTGATATTAGCTCCTGCTGTAGGCATTACTATAAACATCAAGTGGAATAAGACTGTACCTACAAGTGCATTTTTGATAGTCGCCTTCGATACGCTCGCACCGCCTATTAGTAAAGCTGCTGCTGCATATAGTGCTGTTTGGTCTGCACCGTTATATGTGTTTAAGTTACCGATGTTTTGTAGATAGATAATTTGTCCGAATGATGCCATAACTGTTGAGATGACGATGGCTTTAAGTCTTGTCTTGTCAACGTTTATACCTGCGTCTTCGGCTATCTTCATATCGGCTCCAACGGCTCTCATGTCTTGTCCTAATTTTGTTTTTCTAAACCAAACTATGAAAAGACAAGCTAGTATGATAACTATGAATGTTGCTATTGGTAATTGAATACCTAGAACTGATATGTCTTGACCAATGATTCTATCTAATAATTTATCAAGTCCTTTTTGACTTTGTAGGTCGATTGCATTTCTAACGCCGTAGCCACGTGATAAAATTAAGCTCTTGTTAGCGAATGGAATTACTCCACCAAAAATATATAATACAAAGAATTGATAAACACCTGTCATGAAGTATCCAAGTATCATGGATGTGATCATTTCTCTTGATTTTGCTTTGTTTAATACGCCACCTGCGAATAAACCAAGTATAATTGAGATAGGGATGGATACAAGTGCAGCAATTATAATTGCTGGTAGGCCTGTAATACCCCAGTTTTCAACGAATATAAGTGCAATTTGTCCTGCCATGGCTCCTAGTACCATACCAAAGTTTATGCCTAGACCGGCAACTATAGGTATTAGTAGTGAAAGTACCAAAAATGCGTTTCTTGCAAATCTTATAACTACTTGTGAAACCAAAAATTGTGGTGTGAATCTACTAAAAACTATACCTATCGCGCATATGATGATAAACATCACAGGAACGGTGTATTCATTTACTGTAAAGAATTTATTACGCTTTTTCATTATTTTCCACCCTCCTTACGTGTTAAGGCAAATAGTATAAGTCCGTTTGATATTATAAGTCTTAAAACTTCTGATATATCGACCTTTATTGCTGTGTTAATAACTGTTGGTGTCATTGTTAATATACCTTGGAAAAGTAGTGTACCTATTAAAACGTTCTTTATATTAGCTTTTTTAATGGATGCACCACCAAGTAGTATGGCTGCAACGCTTGGGAAAGCGAAGAATTGTGGTGCGTTATACATTTGAACGAAGCCGTAACTTTGTTCATAGATAACCATACCGGCTGCACCTATAGCGCATGAAAGGATTACTGCTAGCATCCTTGTCTTGTTGATGTGTGCACCTGCAGCTCTTGCGTAATTTTCGTTTGAGCCAACAGCTGTCATTGTAGTACCTTTTTTAGATTTAAAGAAAAGATAAACTAAATATGCAAATATTGCAAACACTATAAACATACCTACTGGTATAAGTAATTTGTCTCCTAATTCACTTGCTGTATCAAGCTCTATACCAAGTATACGAGAGAAGGCTTTCTCCCAATATGCCTTTAAAGATATAGTTGTTCTTAAACCTTCACCATTGAAACCCATAACTGATTCTGGATTTCTAAATGGAAGTACTACCCAAAATATATTCATTAGTGCGATGAATGAGAAACCAACGTATGTTGCGATAATCATTTCGTCGCCTTTTACTCTATTTAAGATTAGGCCATAAACCCAGCCAAAGATTGCTCCGAAAAGCATTCCTAGACCAAGTGCAAATGTTACGCCGCCTATACCTGTTAATCTTAATTCAAGTGATAAAACTGCTCCTAGCATACCACCTATAAGTCCAACTGGCAAACCAAAGTTAAGTCCGCAGCCCGCTTGTATCATAGGTATCATTGATAATACTAGTATTGCGTTCATACCGAAACGTGTTAGAACGTCTATGAATGATCTTTTTAAGTCAACGCCTATAAAGGATCCAACTATGAAAAGTCCTACTATGAAAAAGAAAATAATTATTCTAGGAAGTCCGACTCTTTTAACAAAACTTTCTTCTCTCATATTCTACACCTCCTCCGGTTTTGTTCCGGCCATCATTAGTCCAAAGTACTCTACCGGATCTGTAGGTAATAGCTCTCCAAAAACTTTTCCTTCGAATATAACAAGTATTCTGTCAGCTATGCTTCTTAACTCTTCAAGTTCACTTGATATGATGACTATGGATGTTTCATGCTCTCTGTTATACTTTCTAAGTGCTTCAAGTACAAGTGATTTCGCACCGATATCTATACCACGAGTTGGTTCTGATACAAATAAGAATTTTGGCTCAAGTGCAAATGCCTTTGCCAAACATACCTTTTGTTGGTTACCACCTGATAAGTTCTTTGCTTTTTCACTTGGACCTTGAGTCCTTATTTCAAGCTCGTCAATGTATTTAAGAGCGGCTTCTTTCATCGCCTTATCATCTCTAAACTTAAATGGTCCGACCTTCTTAGTGAATCTATCGTTAACCATCATAGCATCGAAGGCTATGTTCCAGTCAATTCCTTCATCAAGAAGAAGTCCAACACCACGACGATCCTCTGATACAAAGGCTAAATTTTTCTTTAAAACTTCCTTTGTATGATTTATATCTAGCATCTCGCCTTCATAGGTAACAGTTCCGCCCGATGGGTATAGACCCATGATTCCGTTTGGAATACCAAGTTTACCTTGACCAGCTAGACCGCATACGCCAAGTATTTCGCCTTTTTTAACCTCGAAGGAAACATCGCGAACCGACTCGCCTGGCATATCTACATAAAGGTGTTCAACCTTCATTATAGTCTCATCGCCAACTTCTCTTAGCTCTTTAGTTTGTTCCTTCTTTGACATATCACGGCCAACCATCCAGCTTGCTATCTCCATGATATTAAGGTCTTTATTTTCAGTATCTTTTATAATTTCTCCGTCACGAAGAACTATGACTTGATCACAAACATCGATTATTTCACGAAGTCTGTGTGAGATGAAGATGATGGCTATACCTTTCTTTGCAAGTCTCTTCATCGCATCGATAAGTATATCGGCTTCCGACTCAGTTAGTACCGCAGTCGGCTCGTCCATGATAATAATTTTTACTTTTTCTTTAGAAAGCTCTCTAGCTATCTCCAAAAATTGCTTGTGACCAACTGGCATATCCTTTGCCAAAGTCTTTGAGTTTATGTCAACACCAAGCTTTTCTATAGCTTCTTTTGCCTTCTCTTCCATCGTAGATCTCTCTAATGTTTCCAATTGTTTGCCAAATACAGCAGAGATTGGATTCTTTTTAGTAATTTCACGATTTAACAATATATTTTCTGTTGCAGTAAACTCTGGAATCAATGAAAACTCTTGATGCACCATACCGATACCGGCATTTAATGCGTCTATAGGGTTTTTAAAATTAACCTTTTCGCCATCGATAAGAACATCTCCTTCATAGCCACCAGTCTCTTTAATGAAACTCATACCAAAGAGTATGTTCATCATGGTCGATTTACCAGCACCATTTTCTCCTACAAGTCCTAGGATCTCTCCTTCTTTAAGTTTGAATGAAACATCCTTTAAAACGTGATTACCGGAGAAGCTTTTTCCTACATTTCTAAACTCTAATATTTCGCCCATAAAAAACCTCGCCTTCCAATAATGTTAAACGGAGCAGCAATGAAGCCGCTCCGTCCATTAATCAAATATGTCTATTTCTTAGATTGATAATCTTCTAGCATCTTATAGATATCAGGAACTTCTTCATCAGTCATCTTCAAGAAACCTTTACCAAATGCGTAAGTGTCTTGTAGTACTAGTATATGGTTCTTTCTTTCTTCCATGCTTGTTCTGTCAACATAAGTTGAAACATTCCATGCAGCACCTGGAGTCATGTCGACTAATACAGTCTTAACATCATCTGTATTCATCATGTCTTTACCAGATTCAACCATTCTCTTACCAAGTTCGATAAGGGCTTGAGTAGTTGAGAAACCGTATGAATATTTCCAAGTACCCATTCTACCAGGGTTCTTTTCAGATAATACTTCTTCTTCTTTTTCAACTATCTTATTGAAATCACCAGCAGCTTCTTTAAGGTCAAGTCCTAGAGCTCCTGGATATCCAAGTATTGGAGATGGTAAGTCTTGTTCTACGAATAATGCTCCTAATTCAGAGATTTTTAATAGCATTGGTTCAGTATGAGCATCGTTTGTTGCAAAGAATGCAGTATCTTTACCATATTTTTGTACCCAAGCTGGCATTTGTTCCAAAATAAAGTTTTGTGCGCCTGGGATACCGATATCGCTTGTTGGGTCCGGTGCAGTTTCCATAGCAAATTCCATACCGATCTTATCACAAGTTGCTTCCATAATATCCTTTCTTAAAGACAATAGTTCGATAGACATGTGTCTTGGGAAAGAAACGTGAACGAATTTCTTAGCGCCCATCTTTTGAGCAGCTAGTGGGATTAAGTATCCACGAGTAACGTTATCTGGGTCGATAACTAAGTCAGCTGCGCCTTCGATAAGGTTAGGGTCTTCTTGAGAGTTAGATACGAAGCAGAAAATGTCAGGACGTCTTTCCTTAACTTGCTTAAATGCTGCTGCAGTTCCAGGAACACCTTGGTTAACAACGATAACTTTTAGTTTAGGGTCGTCAGCAAGAGAAACTATTTGTTGGATAGTTGTTTCTTGTTCTGCAGAGAAGTTATCTGGATAGTTCTTGTGAACGATAAGTCCACCTTCCTTAGCATCTCCGTATTTAGCTATCATAGCTTCACAACCACGTTGTTCGTCTTCACATTGTGATACAGTACCAGTTACAACACCAATGTGGAAGTCACTAGCTTCAGTAGCTTCTCCGTCTTTAGCTTCGCCGTCTTTAGCTTCGCCATCAGTAGCTTCAGTAGCTTTTTCGCCTTCAGTCTTGTTAGCGTCAGTAGCAGGTGCATCGTTTTTGTTACATGCTACTAGAGAAAACATCATAATTAGCGCGATTAACATCGCAAGTACTCTTTTCATCATAAAACCTCCTCGTACTTTAATGTCCTCTTAGCTTAAGATAATTTCAAAGGATCTTAAGTTATAATTCAAAGAGCCCTAATCTCGTGAGATAACTCCCTTAGCTTGAATAGCCTAACGGTGTTTCTTGTAGTCACGATAGCTATGTTACACTTTATCAAGTGGAAGCTCTTTTATATATTATAGCACTTTATGTTATAAAATACAAGTCTTTTTGAAATTTTTATATAAAAATTTGCAAATATGTGCATACAACACTACTTTATGAGTATCACATGCAATATATGAGTCACTTGCTTGCAATATTTTTACCTACTTAAGCAAGAAAAGTGCTAAGATGCTATAAGGCTTTTCATAAAAAATATAGCACCCATATATATATGAGTGCTACATAGATTATAATCTTTCTCTACAATAGTTTTTCTACTTCTTTTTCTAGTGCCTTTGGTGTTTTTTGTGAAGCAAATCTATCGACAACGTTTCCTTCTCTATCTATCAAAAACTTTGTGAAATTCCATTTGATATCGTCGCCTAAGATGCCGCCCTTTTCTTTTTTCAAAAATTTGTATAAAGGATCAGCGTCATCGCCATTGACATCAATCTTTGACATCATAGGAAAAGTTACACTAAATGTAGAAGTGCAGAAATTTTTTATCTCTTCATTGCCGCCTGGCTCCTGCGATCCAAATTGGTTGCATGGAAAGCCCAAGATTACAAAGCCTTGGTCCTTATACTTTTCATATAGCTCTTCAAGGCCTTCGTATTGCTTAGTAAAGCCGCACTTGCTGGCTGTGTTAACTATGAGTACTACTTTGCCTTTGTACTCAGACATAGAAACTTCTTCGCCTAGTATGTTCTTAACTTTATAATCGTAAAACATTTTTACCTCCTAATATATATTCTTTCAATTATATATACCCATAGGCATGAAAAAAAAGTCTTATGGACTTGCCACAAGACTTTTGCCTACATTTTATAAGAACTAAATTAATTTATTCAATGTACAGTAACTGAAGAACTTAGGACTATACGTCCTACCGTAAGTTTAAGCAAATCGATGTTCACTTCGTTCCATCTCTTTGTAAACTCTGGCATAAGGCATGCATAGCCAATCGAACATCGCTAACACTCGTTCTCTTGGTGCATGGACTTAAAAACCTTTGCGCTACGCAGTGCAAAGAAGAGTCCGACCCATTTACAAAGCTTTGCTTTGAATTGGTACCTCGTCAACCTTGGTGCTTCGCACTTAGATGATCGTTCGACGTTCTATTGCTAATAATTTTTGCGTACTAATTTTTAGGAAAAATTTATGGATAAGGCGCAGCATAACGAGCGACCGACTGAGGTGTACGTACAGGTACTCCGCAAGGAGGAAGCGAGTGCGCAAGCCTTAGGCGAAATTTTAACAAAAATTAACGCGGAAATTTTATAGTTCGTATATAAATTCTGTCACTATCTTAAATCCCTTTTTCACTCCGCTATAAACCATATCCATATCCAAAGCATCTCTCATAAACTTATCTGCTTCTTCTCTTGTGATATCGTCTATATAATAATACACTTTGATCTTAATCTCGTCTATGCGCGGTGCATCATCAACGCCAACTACTTTTAGCGTGCGAAGTGGGTTTGTCGTCTTTACTTCTGCCTTTGCTTCTATCTCATCTAGTGAAAGCTTCTTGATTTTGGCTTCTCTAATGATTGTGAGCATCATCGACTCCAAAATTCCTGCCAAAAATATCTCCACCGACGATAATTCTTTTTTCTCGTTATCGTATGGCAGCTCTTGGTCTGTCGATATGAAGGCCATGTCGCCGTAGCTGTTAACGGTTTTGATGTCGTTCGATGTCGCTCTCATTGTAAAATCAAAGCGGCCCATCTCTTCCGTACTATTAAAATTACCGTAGCTACTCATATTTTTCCTTCAATTCTTTAACTGCTGTCTCAAGCTCTGCTAATTTTTTGTCAATTATTTCAAGTGTTGATACAGGTCTATTTGCAAAAGTAGCGAAACCGCAGTCTGGGTTTAAGAATAATCTTTCTTTGTCAATATAGCCAAGCGCTTCTTCGGCTCTCTTGACCATATCCTCATGCGATTCAATCTCATCAGTTCTTGGATTGATAACGCCAAGACCTAGGATATAATTTTTTCTAATTTTGTCTGAAGTAAATAAGCTTTTTAGCTCGCCTGCTCTCTTTGTTGAAAATTCAAGGAACAGTGCGTCTGTATCTATGTCTTCAAATAATTTGATTAGCGGTGTATATGGTCCTTCTAGTAAAATGCTCTCGTCCTTGGACCAGTTGCCACGGCAGACGTGAAGCGCGCGTATCGACTTAGTCCTATCGATATGCTCCATGCATGACTTAATTAGGTGAGTCGCAAATTTTAGCTCCTCTGTCGGATCTTTCTTTTCTGAAAGCGCTGCACACATGAAGGTACGCGGCTTTCCTTCGGTAAATACGACTTCAGTTAAAACTGGTTCATCAAACTGAATTATGTCAACGCCAATCTTTTGAAGCTCTTCTATCTCTTCCTTATAAATCTTGATAACATCTTCGCCAAGCTCTTCCTTAGAGCCGTAAGCCTTGCTAGATAAGTTATATAGCCACATTGAGCGAGTTACTAGATATGGTCCTGGCAAAGTGATTTTTACCTTGTGATCAGTTCTTGCCTTTAGTCTCTTTAGTTCATCACAAACGATATTGGTCTTACGAGAGACTTTTCCTGTACATATAGCGTTTTTTATGCTTATGGCTGGAACGTCAAGTATAGAAAGTATTTGTTCAAATGCTTTTTTATCATCGATGTACTCAAGCATCTCAGACATTGACATCATTTTAACGCCATTTAACTTTGTCGATATAAATGAAACGTAGTTATCTCTTGATAATTCGCCTGATGTGACGTAGCTGATGCCGTGTTTTTCTTGCATGCGTAGGACGGCTTCTTCCTCAGCATCTATTAACTTAATAAAATCCTCTTCACTTAGAGAACCCTTAGATCTCTTTCTAAGGGCCCTTAATATATCTTCATTTCTTGGCATGCTTCCTATAAGTGAAGTGGAGAATGCCCTAGTCACGATACTTGCCGAAGAAGTCTAAATACTTATCGGCATTAGTGATTTGTTCAAAACCACTAGTTCTGCCTTCAACCCATTCTCTAAGGCCTTCAAGGTCCATAATCTTCTTGTGTTCTGGATCATTGTAATCCATTTGAAGAAGTATCTTAGCCCAAGCTTTGAAGTCTTCTGATGGGAAGCCTACGCGAGCTGAGAATATACAGTGATCGAAGTGAGGTGTTTCGCCTAAAACTTCTAGTTGGTTAGCATCGATAGTGCCGTCCTTTGACCAAGCGTTGAAGTTTAGATCAATAGTGAAAGCGCAGTCTACACCTTCTGCTTCAAGTGCTTTCACAGCGTCAAGTTCGCCGCCAACGTGGTCACCGTTAAGGCCAACACCCTTGTCAAATCTTACTTCTTCGTAGTCTTTGCCATATTCTAAGCCTTTAGTTTTTAAATAATAGATAGGAATAAGTCTTGCTTGAGGGCTATCAAATGCGCCGAAGCCTATCTTTTTGCCCTTAAGATCTTCAAAAGATTTTATGCCTGAGCCTTTTTTAACTAGGCAGATAGTCTTTCTGTCTCTATCTGTATCTCTCATAGGACCATTTTCACTTTTGCCTTGAGTCCTGATTTGAGTTTGTAACCAAGCTAATGGTGAGTTCCAAGCGATATCAATATCGCCGTTAACAACAGCATCTACTTGTAAATCATAGTCCTTGAAGTAAACGCCTTCAACTTCCATGCCTCTTTCTTCAAAAAATTTGTGGATCATATCCCAAATGATACTAACTTTTGGATCATAAAGAACTGCTCCAACTTTAATTTTATTAGTCATCTTTCCTCCTATGGTATTGGTTGATCTGTGATCAATTTACCAAGCCAAATTGTAAGCACATCTACTGATGGTGCCATGATTTGACTTGCGTATGCGTCTCTCATGTATTTTTCTATAGGGTTTTGTTTGTTATAGCCCTTACCGCCAGCAACTCTCATTGCATCGATAGATGTTTCGATAGCTGCTTCACTTGCGTTAACTCTAGCTGCGATGATGTCGACAACTGCATCAGCGTCGCCTCTTTCAGCCTTTTCAGCTGCAAGCTTTGTAAATGCTTCTGCTGCGTGAGTTCTGTTGTAAATCTTAGCTAAGTGTATTTGAACTGTTTCAATGTTTGCAAGAGATTGTCCTGAAGGGTATTTTCTCTTCATAGCGTGTTCGTTAGCTGCTGTAGAGATGGCTTTGCCTAGACCTGAGTAAACACTTGCTAGACCTAAGATGAAGTATGGTGCAACAACTGAGAATACTTGTGCTTGACCGCTACCCCATTCGCCAATTCTATACATATTTTCAAGTTCAACGTCCTTAAGAAGCATTGGACAAGATGCGTTGCTTCTCATACCCATACCGTTCCAAGCTTTCATTTCAAAATGAACGCCTTTTTTATCTATAGGAATTACCCAGTTATCGATTTCTCCTTCTTTTTTAGAAGGCACTAATACTAAGTAGTAGCTAGCGTATTCAGCTGAAGTAACCATTGACTTAGAACCGTTTAATACACAAGAGTTTTCTTTGTGTTCAATACCCATCTCTGGCATGTAGAAGTGAGTTCCTGTGCCAAATTCGCTGTATGCAAGTGCACATAATTTTTTATCTTCAAGAATTTCTTTAACAATCTTATTTTTAAGCTCGTCATTACCATTAGCTAAGATACACATAAGTGCTACGTTATGCATCATATAGCATAAACCAACAGATGCACAGCTTTCAGCAAGAGCCATACAGATTTGTGAGTGGTCCTTTATAGTACCGCCTTCACCACCCATTTCCTTAGGTATCATTACCTTAAAGAAACCTTCTTCTCCTAGTTTATCAAAAATTTCCTTTGGAAATTTTGCTTCTTCGTCTAATTGTTTTGCAACGGGATCAATGTATTTCTTTGCAAATTCCCTTGCTCTTTCAAATGAATTCATAATAAACCCTCCCTTTCGTGTTTATGTCGATATCACTATCGACTTAAGTATAGCACAAGAGTGAACCCATTACAAATTAGATTTTTCAATAGTTTCAGCCGTTTGTATAAGATTTTTTTATATATATTTTTCTCTGATATTTTAAAATTATATAAGCTGTATAAAAAAAGAGCTAGACCA
>CAMYBS010000012.1 GCA_947254025.1 uncultured Clostridia bacterium | reverse complement strand
ATTAATATTTCTCAGATCTGAGTCTGAATGTTGCGAGCTGTGGGTCGAGCGCCTTTCTGTATGTCAGCTCTAAACATTCAGTTAAATTATTTTTTGCTAATCTCATATCTAATGTCTTCTTTCTTTATTAATATTTCTCAGATCTGAGTCTGAATGTTGCGAGCTGTGGGTCGAGCGCCTTACTGTAATGTCAGCTCTAAAACATTGAAATTTTCGCTCCATTAAAAACTTTCTTCCTATATATATGCATATACCCTCGCAGATAATATATACATAAGAGAGCGCATTGATATATATAACCTTCATATACATATCATGTCAGATATATATATAAGCTTCCTTTATATATAACAGCCGGCTATGGTATATGAAGCCTACTACTACATATGAGCCGCACAAGATAAACACGCGTGCTATGGTATATGAGGCCTACTACTACATAGGTGAAAAATCGTTTGCGCGCAGCGAGACAAAAAATTTAGCAGCAATTGAAGTTTGTAACACACTCTTAACATATGTGAGATATATTATGTGGTATAATGTATTTGTAAATAGTTACCACCGACAATATATGAAGATGTATGAGGTATTTAAGCTGACAAGCAAAAAGGCGCTCGACCCACAGCTCGCAATATTTGAAATGTGAATTTTGAATGTTTAGAACTGCCCAGCCCAAGGCTCGTGCTTACTTGCTCGCAATTATTTAGAACTGCCCAGCCCAAGGCTCGTGCTTACTTGTTCGCAACATTCAGACTCAGACCCGGGAAATGTTAATAAAGAAAGAAGACATTAGGTATGAGATTAGCAAAACATAATTTAACTGAATGTTACAAGTTTGTTAAATTACTCGAATACATCTTGCAATATATCGCCGTAGATGGTATAATACATTAAGAGTGTAGGCTTTTCCTACACAAATACAAAAGGAGGTCATTAGACATGAGTAAAAAATTACTTGCACTATTACTAGCTATGATTATGGTAATAGGCTCATTTACTTCAGTTCTTGCTGATACTACTCCTAAAGCTGACGAAAAGAAAGCTACAGAAGTAAAGCCAGAAGACAAGAAGGACGAAGCTAAGCCTGAAGAAAAGAAAGACGAAGCTAAGCCTGAAGAAAAGACTGAAGAAAAGAAAGAAGAAAAGAAGGAAGAACCTGCTAAGGACGAAGCTTTAGAAAGAGCTATGGATGTTCTTAAAAAAGCTGCAGTTATCGAAGGTTTCAAAGCCGGCGAAGAAGACTTCAAGGCTGAAAAGAACGTAACAAGAGCAGAATTTGCTGCTATGATCGTTAGAGCAAACAACCTTAAGTTAGCTGCTGAAGCTGCAAAGGCAACTCCTACAGGATTCATTGACGTTCCAGTAACTCACTGGGCAAACGGCTATATCGCTATAGCTAAAAACCAAATGTACGTTAACGGTTACCCTACTGGCAAGTTCTTACCAGAAGGACAAATCACTTACCAAGAAATGGCAAAGATGTTAGTTTGCGCTCTTGGCAAGGGAGAAGTTGGAGACACTTGGCCAACAAGCTACATCGTTAAAGCTCAATCATTAGGATTATTAAACGGTGTTACAGCTCCAGTATTCACTGAAAAGGCTACTAGAGGCGACGTATTCAAGATGCTTTACAACATGATGACAAGCAAAGAATTCGGAAAGAGAAAAATTCTTAAAGCTATCGTTCTAGAAAACTCTAGAGTTGAAAAGTTAGCTGATGACGAAGTAACTGTAGAAGTTATCGACATCGTTCAAAAAGCTGACTGGGTTGAAAAAAGCAGAACTACTGACAAGAAGGGTGACCAACACACTTACAAGCTTGACAAAGACCTTATGTTAGATGCTGAAAACTTACTTGGTAAAGTAGTTGACATCACAGTTGACCAAAACGACAAAATCGTTGAAGTAAAAGTTGATAAAACTTATGACTACCTAGAAGGTAAGATCACTAATGTTAGAACAAAGAAATTCGAATTAGACGAAAAGGAATACACTGCATCATTTGACGAAAGATATGACAGAGCTGATGAAAGAATCTTCAGAACATATCTAAACAACAAAGACTACACATACCTTGACTTTGCAAAAGATTACGAAAAGAAATCTTATGACTTTGCTAGAGTTACAGTTAAAAACGGTAAAGTTATCTTCATCGATGCTTACCAATTTGACGACATAGCTCCAGTATCTAACACAAAAGACGGAAACGTTTACTACCTAGATGACAACTGGAGTGCAAACGAAGTTAAGGCTAGCAAGCTAAACGACAGAGTTGTATTCAAAGACAAAGCTGGATACTCAGTAGGCGATATCAAAAACATTGCTAAAGATGACGTTATACACTTCTACAACGGATATGAAGACGCTATCGTTAGAAAAGACGCTAAAGTTGAAGCTAAGTTAGACAAGACAGTAACTAGAAAGTTCAGAGACAACGGAGTTACTAAGGTAAATAACTTTGCAGTATTAGGTAAAGATGAATATCTATTAAGACCTGAAACATACTTCCAAGCTATCTACAGCTTTGAAGGAAAGAAATTCTTTGTTGTTAAAGAAGGAAATAGAGGATTATTAAAGAGCATAGAAAAAGGTAACGTTAAAGTTCTTGTAGCTCTTGATGGTTCAGCTCAACTTATCGAAGGAACTAAAGAATGGACAGACGGTATCCAAGCTATTAAGAAAATCACTTCAAGAGGAGAAGTTAATTTCTTACCAGTAGCTGGAGATGCTTTCTGGGCAGGAGAAACTAGAGACACTAAGTACTACAGTGCAGCTAGATCTAATAACGCTAGATTATTAGATTTCTCATTAGAAGATATCGTTTACCTTGCAAGAGGAGAAAAAGAAGAAGAAATCTCTAAGATGGGAGAAATCTTATCACACTTTGAATATTCTAATTGGAAGAAAGCTCAAATTACTGATAGATATATCTCATTCAACGTAAACACACCTAAATACTATAGATACTACACAGGACTTCGTGCATATAGCTATGACAAAGAAAAGGGATTAAGACAAATTCCTGATTTATACGAATTCTACAAAAACAACAAGAAAAACACAGACTTAAAGGCTTATGTATTAAGCGAAGGAGAACTTAAGGCTAGACTTGACGAAAAGAATGGTAAGACTACTTACAACTTCTTATCAGAAGATAGTAATGTTGCTGGTCTAGTAGTATTTGCTGGAGCAGTAGATCCAGATCCAGATACAGAAAAAAGATATGCAGAAGTAGTTAAAACTTACAGCGATGGCTTTGTTGACTACCTAGATGAAAACGCTGTTCCTTTCACTGCTAAGACAAGCGGTATAAAAGAAAACGGTGTTGAAGTTGGCGACATTGTAAAATTAGCTATCGATAAAGCAACTTTAAAAGCTGACGTTATTGAAGCTGAAGTTTTAGGCAACAAGATTAAATATAATGCACCAGTATATAGAATAGAAATATCAGAAAAAGAACCTAACACTTACCTAATCTATAACAAAAACTCAGCAACTCCATTAAAGGTAAGATGGGACGGAAAACAACACGTATTTAATAAGAGAGGAACACTATATGTTCAATATAGAACTGACTCTAAGAATGTAGATGCTGCTGGTAACTACTTCATGGAAGTAATGAGATACAAAGATTATACAGATTCAACTGCATATAGAACTACACTAAAAGTTGCTCCTACAACAGCTAACATACTTGTATACAATGACGGTGTTGATGTTTCAAGAGTAATGGATGCATTCACTATGCTTTCTTACAGAAACCACAATAACGGACCTAAGAGCATATTAGCAATAGGCGGACCAGCTGTAAAGGCTTATTTAGATACTAACTCTGCTGCATATAACGGAGCAGAAGCTTTAGTTATAATGGATACTATGAGAAATACTGTTGCTGAAATCGTTGTTACAAGAACAAATACAGATATAAAATCAGATGATCAAGCATATTTAGATGCTGCTGTAGCTTCAATTGAAAAAGCTGGAGCATTAGATACTGATAAACTAGATCTTTCTATGTTACCAAAAGAATTAAAAGGCGCTAATGATGCAGAAACTAAGGCTAACGTTGAAGCTAAAGTTACAGAATTAGTAAAAGCATTACTAGGTGCTAGATATAACGAAGTAAAAGTAACAGTTACTGCTACAGTTACAGCTGGTACAGAAAATGGTACAGTTAAGATTGAATTAGAAAAAGGATTAGCAACTCCAAAGGTTTATAACAGTGTTAACTTCCACTGCACAACAGCAGCTGATGAAACAACAGCAAAAGATAAAGCAACTAATAAAGAAGTTGCAGATAGACTTGATGCTAAATTAGCTGGAACTACACCTATCGTAGAATCAGCAGCAGCTCGTGATAAAGCTATAGCTGATGGTACTGCTGCAGATGAAGTCGCTTATATTGAAAATCTAATCAAAGAAAAGATTATGGATGCTGGCGAAGCACCTGCAGGTACAACTATTACTGTTGCAAGTCCAATAACTCAATCAGTTACAGGAGTTTATGAAGCAAAAGTTACAGTAACAACTAACGGAACTGCTACAACTCCAAAAACTTATTTATTCTCTGTTACACTTGCTCAATAATAAATAATTAACTAAAATAAAGAAGGAGGGTCTTATGACCTTCCTTTTTTTGTGTACATAATGCAATATAAAAGAGACTATGCAATTTGTCATAGTCTCTTTAAGTTTTGTTACTTAGATTCTTGATCTTGTTCTTTTTCTTTATCGCAAGTATTTAATTTTAATTCTTCTTCATCATTTTTAAGTTTTGCCATACTATTTATAGCAGCAGTTATTTCTTTTTTTCTATTCATATCTTCTCTAATAAATGATATAGATGCTAACATAATTGAAATTACAGTGCCATAGTATCCCTTGTTATCGGATAAGAACTCATACAATGAAAACTCCTTAACACCTTCTAAGTAGCCAACCACTTCAGTTATAACAGGGTATATCAAAGCAAAATATAGAAATGCTTCTATCAACCAGTAAGGCTTTCTCTTCTGCAAAGTTTTGAAGTCTATCATTTTAATTATCCATGGTACAAAGTATCTGAAGTAAAGATAGAGTCCTATAGCTAATAATAGAATCATAAGTATTACGCAACAATTAATTGACATTAAAATTCCTCCTTAATATAGATTTTTGATTTCATTACTATTACTTTTTATTTTTATTGTTGGTTCTTCATCATCGTTCCATATATCACCGCCTTGATTTTTTGTTTCCTCCCTTCTTACAAACAATTTATACCCAACTGCACGAAACTTTAACCACAAAATAAAGCGATAATTATATAACACTTTAATTAATTAACCATTTTCGGTTGACAAGATTTAAGCAGATGCGGTATTATCAATATGTTGGGAGCTTTTTAACAAAACTTTATTTTTCAATTTGAAATAAGGAAGCTAAATCTATTTTCTTATTTCAGAAACTATCTCTCCTTACCATATGCACAAAAAAAGAGGACTTCTCGTCCTCTTATCTTCGATATTCAATTCTATGCGTTTTTCTTGCGCTTTGCTGCGAGGCCATCTTCGATGCGATCGCAGTCTTTAATTCTGTCTCTGATGGTTCTTCTCTTGCTTTGCACTCTGACTTTGCCAAGGCCTTTCATATACACGGCGTTGTCTTCTATGTCGTAGATGAGGTCTCTGTTTAAGTAGAGCATACAGCCGTCGTTTCTCGACCTTACTTCTCTACACTTGATGCCTACGAGTTTGGTGCCATCTACTACTACGGCGAGTCCGGTTTTCTTCTTTGTAACGGTTTTCGCCCACGCTTTGTAGAGTCTCTCTTCGATGAGTCCTTCTCTAAATATCCTCGATATCGCCGTCCTTATGGATACGCCAAGGTTCTCTGCTGTGATGTCGTCGTATATGGCGACTGTTGTGTTGATCCCGTCTTTATCGTAGCCGGGCACGAGTGCTAATAGGTTCTTTTCTTTCATATCTTCTTACCTCCATGATATCTTTCCGGTATAGTCTATTATAGTCCACTTGACACTCTATGTCAATAGCTAATGTCTTCTTTTTCTGAAAATATTTGCCATTATCTCAAAAATCATACTTTATGCTTAGTTCCATTTTTTATATTTGCGTCTAAGCTTTTTTAGTAGTGCTGTGACTTTTTTGTGTGCGGTGCTTTTGGAGCAATGAAGGGCTTTGCCTATGTCTTCGAAGCTCATCTCGGTGTAGTATCTAAGGTAGATAAGCTGGGTCTCCTCGGCTGTAAGGCTTTTAAATATATTGCCAAGGCTGTCTTTTCTAAAGAGTGCCTCGAAGTCATCCATGCTTGTTTCGTCTTCTACGAGGAAGGCGTCTTCACCAAGTGGGCACTCTTCGGTTTTCTTCTTATACTTATTAAGCAGGTGGTACTTGATGCGCGAGGCGATGAGGGCGAGGGCGTGTGCTCCGTGATCTTCTCTAAAGTCTAGCATGGCTTCTAAGACTACGACTAGGAGCTCTTGCACGAGGTCGTCTCTATCTTTTGCAAGTGGGTAGTAGCGCGCGATGCTACTAAGTATAAGTGGCATGAGTCTCTCTAGGATGCTGGGTGCTATTTCCTTCATCTCTTGGTATCTAATTGCTACATTATCAAAATCAATGTACATATGCATCTCTCCTTTCTTATCTTAAGTATAAGTATATGCATATCTTCTCTCAAATGATGAGTCGCGTGCATAATATGTGAGTGCGTGCATATATTGGTCACTCGCATCTAATATTGGACACTTAAGTGTACGCTAGCACTATTATCATAGTGGGTCCGCGTAGGAAACGAAGGCGCGTTTTAGTATATATAGGGTGTAAGGCTTAAGGCTTTACGAGATGAAAGGAGGTGAGATGATGGTTAAGACTTCTGTTAAATTATTTTTCGACGGCATGGGTAAGGACAACGCTGTAAGAAAGTTCTCTAGAACTGTAAACTACGTTGACAACACTGCTTCGAATGAGGACCTAAAGGTGTTTAAGGATGCTTTTACTGCTCTTTTAGGTAAGGAGATTAACAAAGTACAAAAGATTAGTGTAACTGATCTATAGTTGTAGGCAAATTTATGGAAAGGAGGTGAGATAATGAAGAGATTACAATTAAGCTTTAAATGTGAGGACGGCAAGCCATATTCTATGTCTGTACAAGATCCTAAAGAGGGTCTTACAGCTGAAGAGGTTAAGAACGCACTAAAGACTATCGTTGAAAAGTCTTTACTTGTGAATAAGAACGACTCTAAGGTTATGTTGCTTGTTGGAGCGAAGAATGTTGAGACGAAAACTGAAGTCTTATTCTAACTATTTCACATTGAAATTTTACAGGGAACTTGTTCGCTTTTCGGCAATGCCCTGGGTACATTTGTACGCTCCGCTTGCCTCAAAGCTCCACTTCGTCCCCTGCCTAAATTTCCTCTGCGAAATAGCACGCGGAGTAGAAGTTGTGGAGAAAGATTTTTTCTAAGAAATTGGTCGGGGAACAAGCTCCACTTCGTTCTCTACACAAACAAAATAGTGTAAGTAATTGGGAGAAGGTAGATATACCTTCTCTTTTTTTATCTGTGCTACTTGATAGAAAGCTAGCTTAGATTGACAAAGTAATGAAAATCTGATATTATAATCATACAGATAGTGGCAGTGTTATTAGCCAACGAGAGGGAATACTTTGTTAAGATGTATTCCTTTTCGTCTTTTTTTATGTGCAATATGTTGCAAGTGCAGGTATCTGTGGCGAGTACTTTATGTACTTGCTTTTTTTATGCCTCGCCTCTCACCATACACCTCACTCACTACTATACACCTCACTCACTACTATATACCAAGTCTCCTACTATACACCCCACTAGCTACTACACGGCTCGCGAGATATATATTCGTAGGCTTATTAAGGATAATATGTATACAAATCTTGAAAAATATCTCATTATCGGGTATAATAGAGGGTGAAATAAAATAAAGAAGGTGAAAATATGGGATTATTTTCTAAGTTGTTTGGCTCTACTTCTGATAGGGCTATTAAGAAAAATCTAAATCAAACTGAGGCTGTTATGGCTTTGGAGGAGGAATACTCTAGATTATCTGACGATGAATTAAAGAATAATACTAATAAATTAAAGGAAAGGCTTAAGGGCGGTGAGACGCTTGACGACATTTTACCGGAGGCGTTTGCAACTGTAAGGGAGGCTTCGAAGAGGGTTCTTGGCATGATGCCATACAGGGTGCAAGTCGAAGGCGGTATCATCTTGCATCAAGGCCGCATCGCTGAAATGAAGACTGGTGAAGGTAAGACTTTGGTTGAGACTATGCCTGCTTATCTTAATGCGCTTGAGGGCAAGGGTGTGCACATTGTTACTGTGAACGACTACCTTGCTAAGCGTGACAGGGACTGGATGGGTAAGATCTTTGAGTTTCTAGGTCTATCTGTTGGCTGCATCATTCACGATATGTCTAAGGAAGATAGGAAGGTCGCCTACGCGTCTGACATCACTTACGGAACTAACAACGAGTTTGGCTTTGACTACCTAAAGGACAACATGGTTATCTACAAGGATGACATGGTGCAAAGGGAGCTAAACTACGCTATCGTGGACGAAGTTGACTCTATCTTGATAGATGAGGCGAGAACTCCATTAATCATTTCTGGTCAAGGCGACAAGTCGACTGACCTATACGAGCTTGCAAAGACTTTTGTTTCGAGGCTATCTGTTAGGATTCAAGATCCTGACGAGCATGTAGATCCGCTTGACAGGTTTGTTAAGCCTGAGGTGGAAGAGGTTGAAACTAAGGACTACGTGGTTAATGAAAAGGATAGATCTGTCTTATTAACAGAGCTTGGAACTAAGAAGGCTGAGGAGTTTTTCAAGGTTGAGAACCTTTCTGACATTGAGAATATGGAGATCATTCACCATATCAATCAAGCGATGAAGGCAAGAAGCCTTATGAAGAAGGACAGGGACTATGTTGTGAAGGATGGCGAGATCATCATCGTTGACGAGTTTACTGGCCGTTTGATGTTTGGTAGACGCTACTCTGATGGTCTTCATCAAGCTATTGAGGCGAAGGAAGGTCTTGAGGTTAGAAGCGAGTCGAAGACTTTGGCGACTATCACTTTCCAAAACTACTTTAGAATGTACAAGAAACTTTCGGGTATGACTGGTACTGCGAAGACTGAAGAGGACGAGTTCCAAGACATCTACCACATGGATGTTATCGAGATCCCAACTAACAAGCCTGTAATCAGGGTGGACAATCCTGACGAGATCTACAGAACTGAGGCTGAGAAGTTTAACGCGGTTATTGATGATATAAAGAAGAGGCACGAGACTGGTCAACCGGTTCTAGTCGGCACTATCAGCATAGAGAAGTCGGAAGAATTATCAAAGCTATTAAAAAAGACTGGCATCAAGCACGAGGTCTTGAATGCGAAGTTCCACGACAAGGAAGCGGAGATTGTTGCGCAAGCTGGCCGTTTAGGTCAAGTTACTATCGCAACTAACATGGCGGGCCGTGGTACCGACATCATCTTAGGCGGTAACCCTGAGTTCATGGCTAAACAAGCGATGAGAAGGAAGGGTCTATCTGAGGAAGAGATGGCACAGGTTGATTCTCACGAGGACACTAAGGATACTGAAGTTCTTAAGAATAGAAAAGAATACGAAGATTTCGTTGAACAGTATAAGGATGAGCTTCAAGAGGAGAAGAACAAGGTTGTGGCTTCTGGCGGCCTACACATCATCGGTACTGAAAGACACGAGTCGAGACGTATCGACAATCAACTCCGTGGTCGTGCCGGAAGACAAGGCGACCCCGGTTCATCGACATTCTATATATCAGCTGAGGACGATTTGATGCGTCTATTTGGTGGCGACAAATTCAAAAATGCCATCGACATGATGAATATGGCTGAAGGCGACTCGATCAAGTCACCACTATTAACAAGGCTAATTGAGTCGGCACAAAGAAAGGTTGAAGGTAACAACTACGGAATCAGAAAGCACGTTCTTAAGTACGATGACGTAATGAACAAGCAAAGGGAAGTTATATACACTGAAAGAAAGAAGCTACTTGAAGGCGCGGACTTCAGAGATAACATCGTTTCGATGATTAAGGACGTCATAGAGGGCTTCGTTAATACCATGACATTTGAGAAGGCGGACTCTTCTGAGTGGGACTTTAAGAGCTTATTTATGCACTTAAAGGCCATCTTCGATATAGACATGGCGGATGTGAAGGATCTTAATCTTAATGATGTGCACAAGGACGAGCTTGTAGACATGCTTGAAAGATGCGCACTTGACAGCTACGTTGCGAAGGAAAAGGAATTTACTCCTGAAAGATTCAGAGAGGTCGAAAGGGTTGTCCTTCTACAAGTTGTTGACGAGAAGTGGATGGATCACATCGACGCGATGGATCAGTTGAAGCAAGGTATAGGCCTTAGGTCGATGGCGCAAGAGGACCCTGCGAGAGCCTACGCTGTTGAAGGCTTTGACATGTTCGAGGCTATGAACGAGGCGATTAAGGAAGATACTTTAAGAATTTTATTCCACGTTGAAGATCCAAGCAAGGTCAAGAGGAGAGAGCAAGCCAAGAACATCAAGGAAGGCTTCGAAGGCGACGGATCTGACGAGAAGAAGAAGCCATATGTTAGAAAGACTAAGAAGGTTGGCAGGAACGACCCATGCCCATGCGGAAGTGGCAAGAAGTACAAAAACTGTTGCGGAAGGAATGAGTAATGAAGACCTTACAAGAGTATAAAGAAGATTATGCAGATTTTAAAGAGAGATATATAAAATTAGGAGACTATCTTTGACGCTGATGCTCTAAAAGAGAAGAAGCAAAAGCTTGATGCCAAGATGGTGGAGCCGTCGTTTTGGGACGATAAAGGGGCCGCCGATAAGGTGATAGACGAGCTCAAAGACATTACAACGCCTCTTAATAGCTATGAAGAGATAGCCTCCAAGCTAGAGGATATGGAAGTCTACATCGAGCTATACGAGGAAGAAAGACCTGATAACTACAACACTTTGCACGCTTTGAGTGAAGAGATTGACATGGCGCTTGAGGAGCTAAAGGTGAGGACGCTACTTGATGGCGAATATGATAAGAACGGCGCTGTTGTCTCCATACACGCAGGTACTGGCGGCACCGACGCTCAGGACTGGGCAGAGATGCTCTACCGCATGTATACAAGGTGGGCGGCGCATCATGACTACAAGCTGGAGCTCATCGACTACCTAGCGGACACTGAAGGCGGCATTAGAAGTGTATACTTCAAGGTCTTAGGCGACTACGCGTATGGCTTTTTGAAGGCAGAGCGCGGGGTTCACAGACTTGTTAGGATATCGCCCTTCGACTCGCAAAAGAAGAGACACACGAGCTTTGCATCCGTTGACGTCTTTCCTGACATCGACGAGACCATAGCCATAGATATAAAAGAAGAGGACTTAAAGATAGACTACTACCGCTCGCAAGGTGCAGGCGGTCAATCGGTTAACACGACAGACTCTGCGGTGCGCATCACGCACATACCGACAGGAGTTGTTGCGACATGCCAAAACGAGCGTAGTCAAAGGCAGAACAAGGAAGTCGCACTGCGCATACTCTACGGCAAGCTAGTGCAGCTTAAGGAAGAGGAGCGCAAGAAGACCATAGACGAGCTTACGGGCGACTACTCGCAGATTGCGTGGGGTTCGCAGATACGTAGCTACATCTTTAATCCGTACATGCTAGTTAAGGATCACAGGACAGATGTGGAGAACTTTGAGGTGCAAAAGGTCATTGATGGCGACATAGATAAGTTCATCTACGCCTACCTTGATCATGTGAGGGAGGCTTAGTATGAGAGAAGTACTAAATACACTCTCTGATACAGTGCGCGCCGCTGAGGCCATAGCTAAGACCATAGACCTAGGCGAGATTGTACTTTTAAAAGGGGAGATGGGTGCCGGTAAGACGACCATCACTAAGGCGATAGTTAAGGCACTCGGTTCGGATGACTACGTGACAAGTCCGACTTTCGCAATCATGAACGTATACAAGGCGAAGGAGGTCTCTATATACCACTTCGACTTATATAGACTCACAAAGTCCATGGACATCGACTCCTTAGGTCTTGATGACTACCTATATGATGAGAAGGCGGTGAGCCTAATTGAGTGGCCTGAGGCGATAGAGAGTGAGTTCAAAGACGCGAAGAGGATAAGCCTTACTAAAGACGGCGAGAGTCGTATTATAGAAACGAATTTTGATTATTAGAGGTTATATGAAGATATTAAGTTTAGACAGTTCAAGTAGATATATAAGCGCGGCGCTTGCAGTGGACGGCGTTGTGAGAGGCGAGTTCAACGTTTCATACGACAGGAGCGCCTCCGAAAAGCTTGCCCTGATGGCTAAGGAGATTTTGGACATCTTCGGTCTAAAAGTGGATGAAGTCGATGCCTTTGCAGTATCGAAGGGACCCGGTTCCTTCACAGGACTTAGGATAGCCGCAGCCATGATTAAGGCCTTCAGCTTTAAGGACAATAAGCCAATATACACCGTCTCTTCGCTAAAGGCAATGAGCTACCGCTACAAAGGACTCAAATACATCATCCCTGCGATAGATGCGAGACGCGATAGAGCCTTTGCGGCGCTTTATAGCTATGAAGATGACTTTGAACTGGTGAAGGAAGAGAGAATCTACACTCTTGATGAGCTTGTAGACATGGTAAATGGACTTAGCGCTACTGTCATTATGCCGGGCGATTTCTATGGAAAATATAAGGACAGCTTTGGGGCTAATGTCATAGCAGGCGTTTATAGAGAGAACGAACCCATAGCCAAGGAAGTCCTTGACTATGTCATAGATCACATAGATGAAATGAAGGCTGAGGATAGATACGGCGCGATACCTATATATATGAAGTCGTCGCAAGCTGAGGAAGACAAGAAGTGATTAGAAAAGCTGAGCTTATGGATGCTGAGGCCATATACGAGATTTTGCAAAGTACGGACGATGCGTGGAGCATGGGCGTCGTCGAAAGTGAGCTTAAAAGTGAAAGCTCTAAGGCCTTTGTCTATGTGGATGAAGAGGGAGCCGTGCAAGGCTTTGTCGATATCAAGATTCTCTACGACGAGGCGGATTTGATGCACATAGCGGCCTCGGAAGATATGAGAGGGCAGGGTATAGGCGCAAAGCTATTAGCAAAAGCAATTGAGGAAGCGGAAGAAAAACCTATCGCCCTAGAAGTTCGCGTAAGCAATTTTAAGGCGATAAGCTTATATGAAAAGTATGATTTTAAAATTGAGGCAAGGCGCAAAAACTATTACCATGGTGAAGATGCGCTGATTATGTGGAGGAGAAAGTGAAACATTTAGCGATAGAAAGTTCGTGCGACGAGACATCCATCGCCATCTTGGACGACTTGGAAGTTTTGTCAAATGTCATAGCAACGCAGATAGATACGCACAGAGAGTTCGGAGGCGTGGTGCCGGAGATTGCGTCAAGGATGCACATCGAAGCGATCTCGACTGTCTTGGAGAAGGCGCTAGCTGAAGCGAAGACGGACTTAGAAGAAATTGAATTTATATCTGTAACGAGGGGACCGGGACTGATCGGAGCCCTACTTGTTGGCGTGTCCTTTGCAAAGGCGCTAGCCATGTCCTTGGACGTGCCGCTAGTTCCTGTTAACCACATGAAGGGGCACATCGCAGCAAACTACATAACGACAGAGGGACTGAAGCCACCATTTGTTTCGCTTGTTGTCTCAGGTGGCCACACCTACCTTGTTAATATGAAGGACTACTACGACTATGACTTAGTCGGCAGAACCTTGGATGACGCTGCGGGCGAATCCTTTGACAAGGTTGCAAGAGCTTTGGGACTACCGTACCCTGGTGGACCTGAGATAGAGAAACTCGCTATGGAAGGTAATACAGATGCCATAGACTTGCCACGCGTTATGATGAAGTCGGGCGACTACAACTTTAGTTTCTCGGGATTAAAGACAGCGGTTCTAAACTACCTTCATAACGAAGAACAAAGAGGACGCGAAGTCAATAAGGCCGACGTCGCAGCATCCTTTCAAAAGGCCGCAGTCGATGTACTCGCAAAGAAGGCAGTCGATTTGAAAGACGAGCTCGGCTATGACAAGATAGTGCTTGCGGGCGGTGTTTCGAACAATAAAGCCTTACGCGAGGCGCTTATTAAGGAAGAGAAGGCACATGGCTTCACACTGTATTACCCGAAGGCAGTTTATACTACAGATAATGCCGCGATGATAGGGGCACAAGGGTACTTGGAATATGTGCATGGATGTCGTGGGATGGATCTTGCTTTTGAGGTGGATCCGAACCTTGGTCTATAATTAATTTTGCATTCGATTTGCGATCTTGGCTAGTTTCGAATTATTTTGTCGCTGCGACGTATGTTTATACGACTCGCTCCAAAAAATTCTGTACAACGCCAATCTCATCAAATCGCTCTGCAAAATTGTTTTAGGCTCTGCATAGCGCAAAGGTTTTAGGACGTATAGTCCTAAGTTCTTCAATTATGATACGGCTCGATTGAGAAAATAGATAAAATTCTGAAAAGAAAAAGGAGATCTATTATGGATAAAAAGACTAAAACTAATTCTATTGACAAGAAAAATAAAATTCAAATTGAAGCTCCAAATGCTGAAACTATCGAGGCTATAAAAGAAGTTGAGGCGATGAAGAAGGACAAGAGCATTGGCAAGACTTATGAAAGTGTTGACGAAATGATTGGAGATATTCTTGATGTATAATTTAAAGTGTATATTATATGAGAGCTTAGGCTCTCTTTTTTTATGTCATACATCAATGCAGCTGTTCTTGCTTATAAAAGTTTATTGTGGTATAATAACAGTTAAGGGAGGTTTTACTATTACCACTACAAGCATCAAGAAAAAGTTTTTCTCCTATATAATACCGTCGCTCTCTGCCATGATCATATTTAGTTTATACTCAATGGTTGATGGCTTCTTCGTGAGCAAGTACGTCGGTGTCGAGGCACTTAGTGCAGTTAATATTTCAACGCCATTTATCAATATAGTTTTTGCGCTTGGTATAATTGCAGCGGTCGGCTCTCAAACGATGTGCGGCGTATTTATCGGCAGAAAAAACTACATGAAGGCAAACAAGATCTTTAGCTTCAACATATTAACTGTGGCAGTGCTATCGGTCTTATTGACTCTTATTTTTTATTTCAATTTAGATAGGATAGCGACTCTTTTGGGTGCAACTGAGGATCTAAAGCCGCTTGTCCTAAAGTACATTGGCTACATAGTCTACTTTGTGCCATTCTTAATGATTTCGTATAACTTCGAGGTCTTGGTCAAGGTCGATGGTTTTCCGCGTCTTGCGGTCGCAACCGTTATCACTTGCGGACTAAGTAATGTCATCTTGGACTATGTCTTCGTCGGACTCATGGGCAAGGGCCTAGAGGGCGCGGCGGTCGCGACAGGTATCTCGCAGGTCATCTCGACCGTGGTCTACCTTATCCACTTCACACTTGGCAAGTCGAACCTAGAGTTTGTCGAGGTCAAGTTCTCATTTGACACTCTTAAGTCCATATTCTCCTTGGGTGTTGGCGACTTCGTCTCAGAGGTCGGCATCGCGATGATAGTTTTGTTCTACAACATATTCATAATTCGCTTCCTGGGTGAGAAGTCCATCGCGACTTTCTCTGTCGTAAGCTATGTCAATAACCTTGCGCTCACATGTTTTGCAGGCATCACGCAGGGCACGCAGCCACTTTTGAGCTATTATTATGGTAAGAGGGACTACGATACACTCAAGAAGCTCTTCCGCTATGCAAGCATTGCGATACTTATAACGGGAACGGTCTTTTTGCTCGCTTCGCAAGTTTTAGCAAGAGAGATCTTCAATATATTTTTAGATGTAGACGAAGAGACTATGCTCTACTCGATACTTTCACTAAGAAAGTTCTCGATCTCATTTATGATCACAGGCTTCAACGTCTTGATAGCCGCAGTCTGCGTTTCATTCTTGAAGCCGAAGTACTCGGTTGTGATCAATGTCTTGAGAAGCTTCGTGATGATCTACCTCGCACTCTTTGTCTTGACAATGATCGAGCCAACGCTAATATGGTTCGCTTCGAGCGTATCAGAAGCTATGACCCTAGTCTTTGCATTTGTGTTTTATAAAAAGCTAAGTAAAGAAAATAGAGAACGATATGAATAATTTCTTGATAATTTCTTGATTATGCAAAGCATCAAGGTTCTCGTCCATATGGACGAGGTTCTTCAAATGCGCCCTTGAGATTGTTAATTTCATACACCAAGAGAACGAGTGAAACGAAGTTCGATTGGCTATGTATGATTTATTCCAGAGATCACAAAGGTGTCGAGTGAAGCGAAGACAGCTTTGATTGATCTTACGGATCCTTCCTCGGCAATGCTCGAGTACGCTTAGTACGCTCCGCTTGCCTCGTCGGTCCACATCGCGCAATCATCACATTTTATCTAAGAAATTTAAACTATATAAGAAAATTAAATTTAATTTTAATTATAAACATGAAAAAAGATAAGGCATGAACCTTATCTTTTTTTATATATTTAACTAAATTTTGTCGCAAATCGAACGAAAAATCTTATCTTATATCTATTACTTCGTTGTAGCTAACACCATCATCCCCATCAGGACCTATAACTGCAAAGCTTGCATCTTCTAATCTCTTCAATTTATCTACGTACTTTTCCTTTAATATGTTTAAATCTGTATCCAAGATCTCTCTATATGCCTTTAGGTCGTCTTCTTCACTCATTCCTTGCAGCATTCTCACAAAGGCAAGCTTACCTTTTTGTCCCTTGCCATATGCCTTATTGTACTTAAGTGTCGAGGCGATCTTTCTTCTTTCAAGCTCGTCTTTATCAAGCTCGAAGCTCTTCAAGAACTCGGCGGACTTTCTCATCACTTCAAGGCTTCTTGCAAGGTTTGG
Source organism: uncultured Clostridia bacterium (assembly GCA_947254025.1). Classification (GTDB taxonomy): domain Bacteria; phylum Bacillota; class Clostridia; order Tissierellales; family Peptoniphilaceae; genus Fenollaria; species Fenollaria sporofastidiosus. The sequence continues at coordinate 19,385 of CAMYBS010000012.1, read as the reverse complement.
ATCTCTAAATGTAAACTCTGCAAGGTAATCTATGCCGGCATTTAGTCCATCGCCGTAGGCACCGCCCTTGGCACGTATCTCTGTGTGAAGGTAGTCGTTTGAGACTATCTGTCTTAGCACTTCGACGTCGCCACTATTGTCCTCGTTTACATCTGTTGCGATAGCGTTGAAGTAGACTTTGGATGACACAACAAGCTTTGTGTTCTTCTTATCCCTCTTATGCTCAGCACACACAGCAGCAGCTGGGATGCTCTCAAGTGAGGCTTCAAGTGCGGCTACTGCCTTGTCAAGCTCATCTATCCTCTCTTCGTAGGAGTAGTGAGAAGTGAAGCCTTCCTTCCTAAACATAGTCTTAAGTAGTCTTTGATAGTCACGAATCTCCTCATCCTTAAGTTCATCGAAATTAGCTTTGAGCTTCTTTACGTGTATGAACTTTTCTATACCATGGAGCTTAAGTGTAAGTCTTTCTTTCTCAAGTGTTTGCGCCTTCGCCACGTCCATGGCAATGTTGGAGGCGATATTCAAAACGTTGTTGTCGAAGTCTGAGACGCTCTCTAAAACGTTCATCTTTAATACTTTTTCGTCCGTTGGGTCTGAGCACTTGATGATTTCATCTATGAGCTTCATCGCATCAGCTGCCTTGTCTTTGGTAAACTTTGCGCTGCATTGAACGAACGGCGTAAGCTTACCGCTCTTATAATTCTTCACTATGCTTGAAGCGAAATTTATCGAGCCGGTAGTTTTGAATATGTCTGTCTCAAGTTTTTCTCTAGATGACTTCGTTGTCTTGATGTCTGCTAAGAGATCAACAAGGTTTGCGACCTTGACGTAGTCTTCCTCGGCTATGTGCGAGATGTCGAAGAATAGGTTTAGGTAGCAGATCTTGCTTTCTTCTTTGGAGTAGTATATAAAGTCTTGCACCTTCTCAAGTGGCAGCTTTTCTATATCACGCGGCAAGTCTTCTAGCTTAAGAGCGGGTATTGACGCGATTGCTTCCTTTGTATCAGGCTCTTCTTGCATAGCCTTAAGGTCTTCATTCTCCTTAATCAGTGCATCAAGCTCTTCAGTAGATAGTGAGGCCTTGTACTTATTAAGCTCGGCTCTCTCTTCTTCGTCCCTTTCTTTGTAGAAGTCCTTCACAGGGTAGAAGTCCAGCATCTTGACGTCCTTATGAACGGCATTTACAAAGTTTATAAAGGCGCTCTCATCCTTCTTAAGCTCATCAAGTGTCTCGTTAAAGGCAAAGGCGCTCGCAGGTGACTTGTCAAATAGCCACATCGCAACCGACTTTAGCGCAAGAGCTATGCCCTTAGTAGCAGTGTTTGCGAACTCCTTAAGTGTGAAGTCCATAAGGTTTAGAACCGACTCATATATGTCCTTGTTGATCTTGCCTGACTTTATGGCGTCTAGCTCATCATGGGCAGCCTTTTTAAACTTCTCAAGCGTACCCGGCTCGGCATCCTTTAGTATAAGGCTAAGGTCTGTGTAATTGCCATTACCATAGCCATAGTTGGAGTAGCTCAAAAGGTCAGAAGCTATGCCCATCTCTTGGATCTTTTTCTTAAGAGGGGAGTTGGAGAAGTAGCTAAGGTACTTACTCAAAAACTCTGTCATTATGCTATCACGCGTATTGTCGATAGCGCCTGTAACGAAGGCGTAGGCGTAGTTGTGCTTGTCTGAGACGTCATTTGGGTAGGCGCGCTCATAGACACACTTCTTAGGCTTAACTAGCTTCATGCCAATCTTGTTCGCTACATCCTTGTACTCGTAGGCGGATAAAAATTCGTCTAAGTGCGCTAGCTCTGCGTCCACATCGCCATCACCATAAAGCACGATGTATGAGTTCGATGGGTGGTAGTGCCTTTTGTAGTAGTCAAGAAGCTCATCGTACGAAAGCTTTATGATCTCATACGGGTCGCCGCCTGAGTTGTACGCGCAGTAGGAGTCTGGATATAGCTCCTCTTGCATAGCTTGGTAGATGAACTCTTCTGAGGAAGACATAGCTCCCTTCATCTCGTTATATACAACGCCTTGGTACTTAATTTCTTCATCTTTATTAAATATTTCGCGTCTAGTGCCTTCTTGAAGGAAGACTCTCTTATCTGTTAATAGTCTCGGATTGAAGACAGCATCTAGGTAGACGTCCATAAGATTGTAGAAGTCTTTCGCGTTTCTTGACGATATCGGGTAGACAGTCATGTTTTGGAAGGTCATCGCGTTTAGGAAAGTCGCAAGTGATGACTTCGCAAGGTCCATAAACGGCTCTTTCGTTGTGTACTTCTTCGAGCCCGATAGAACCGCGTGCTCAATGATGTGCATGATGCCCTTCGAATTCTCAGGTATAGTTCTAAAACCTATCATGAAGGCCTTGTTGTCGTCGTCACACTCAAACTTTATGACCTTGGCCTTAGTCTTCTTATGCGTAAAAATTTTATAAGCAGAGCTTATCTCGTCTATAAATCCACTCTCCACTAGGGAAAATTTCTCGTTCATTTAATCACCTCTCATATATTATCTTAATTGTAACATAGGCTACTTTACTATGTCAATGGCGCTCGCATCCGTAAGCTTCACTAGATCAGAGGGACTTACTTTGATTTGCAAGCCGACCTTGCCACCGCTCACAAAGATATATTCCTTGTCCATAGCAGAGATGTCTATAAAGGTCTTAAGGCGCGTCTTCATGCCGATGGGTGAGCAGCCGCCATGCACGTAGCCTGTTAGTGGAAGTAGGTCCTTTTGCTTAAGCATGTCTATCTTCTTCGCCTGAGATGCCTTCGCAGCCTTTTTAAGGTCTAGCTCCATTGCCACCGGAACTATGAAGACGAAGTGCTCCCCTTTGTTCGACTCAGTAACTAGAGTCTTGTAGACCATGCTCACATCTTCATTCAAAGTCTTGGCAACGTCGACACCGCTAATGCCGCCCTTGGTATCGTATTCAAACTCTTCATATTTCACGCCCGCTGCATCGAGTAGGCGCATCGCATTTGTTTTTTTCATAATATCACCTAAGATGATTATACCCAAAACTATTGCCCTACTCATGCATTTGTGCTATGATTTAACTAAGAGGTGAGACTATGTTACTTGTTAAAAACGCGAAAGTGGATGGCGAAGTTATCGATATTTTATCCTTAGACGGACGCATCACTAAGCTTGGTAAGAATACCCACAACGCTTATGCTATAGACGAGATTGATTTAGAAGGAAGGAGGGTCTACCCAAGCCTTATCGATGGCCACGTCCATGTGACAGGCGGCGGCGGAGAGATGGGTCCGACATCGAGAGTGCCTGAGATAAAGTATGATGATATAATCATGTCAGGAGTAACGACTCTTGTGGGACTACTTGGCACGGACAGCGTGACTCGCTCTGTGGAGAACCTTGTCTCTAAGGTCAAGGCACTGAATGAATACAACATAAGGAGCTATGCACTCACAGGTGCCTACGAGTATCCATCCAGAACCATAACAGGCTCGGTGAAGAAGGACATCACATATATAAGTGAGATCATAGGATGCAAGCTTGCAATCTCAGATCACAGGTCAAGCTACATCACAGAAGATGAACTTGCAAGGCTCGCAAGTGAGTGCTACATAGGTGGTCTCTTCGCAGGCAAGGTAGGGGAGCTGCATATGCATACAGGAGGAATGGGCAAGGAAGGCCTTTTGAAAGTCTTCCACGTCCTTGAAAAGCACGAGATACCGATCAAAGTCTTTAGACCGACACATTGCAAGAACGTAGTAGAAGATGCGATTGAGTTTATGCACATGGGCGGCTACGCAGACTTCACCGCAGGCAGTGGCCTTGACGCGATCGACTACGCGCTAAAGAAGGCGCCATTTGATAAAATCACGCTATCGTCCGACTCGAACGGCTCAGTGCCTATCTGGTCAGAGGACAAGGAGCTATTGGGTATAGGCGCGGCGAAGATAGGGGCACTTTTTGAGACCATAAAAGAGCTTAGAGATAAGTATGGTTATAGCCTTGAAGACATGATTAAGCTTGCATCTACCAATGTCGCAAAGGCACTCGAGATAGATAAGATAACAGGCGAGATCAAAGAAGGACTCTCACTCGACATCATGGCACTTGATGATGATGACAAGATTGACACAGTCATTAGCAAGGGGGTCGTCGAGATGAAGGATAAGAAAGTACTGCGCAAGACTAATTTTAGCGATTTTTAGGAGGAATTATGAGTATAATAGCAACTTGGAAGATGGCATACGAAGGCACTTTGCTCGCACGTAAGGCACTTTTAGAGGGCAAGACTTTGGAAGAGGCCTTGATTACTTTAATAAAAGATGTGGAACTAAACGAGAACTTTCACTCGGTAGGCTACTCAGGACTACCTAATGAAGATGGCATAGTCGAGTGCGACGCAGCCATGATGAACGGGGACAACCTGCACTTCGGTGCCGTTGCTGGCCTTAGAAATATAAGGAGTGCTGTATCAGTTGCACGCACGCTTATGGATAGAAGCTACAACAACTTTTTAGTCGGCGAAGGAGCTCTTAAGCACGCCATTGCCATGGGCTTTAAAGAGGAAGAGATGCTTACAGAAGAAGCGAAGAGACGCTGGGTTGAAGAGAGGGCGAAGGATCCAAAGGTCTACAAGGGTCACGACACTGTATGCGGCCTTATAGCTGAAGAAGGAAGAGTCATCGCGGGGACATCGACATCGGGTCTCTTTATGAAGAAAGTGGGACGCGTGGGCGACTCGCCACTAGTGGGACCGGGTCTATATGCCGACAGCGACATAGGAGCCGCAGCCGCAACAGGCGTCGGCGAAGACATAATTAAAGGCACACTATCTTATGCAATCGTCTCACTAATCTCAGAGGGACTAAGCGTGCAAGACGCCGCGATAAAGGCAGTCATGGATTTAGACGCAAAGCTAAGGGCGAAGGGTGAAGAGCCGCGCGACTTCTCAGTCATCGCAGTAGAAAAGAGTGGCGCGTGGGGAGCCGCATCAAACATAGCCGAGTTTCCATTCATAGTAAGCGAAGAAAGTGGCGAAACGAGCATGTACGTAGCGAGAGACTTTGGACGCACGATAGAAAAGATTAAGTAGATGGACTTTGTATATAGAAAAGGCGAGGACTAAATCCTCGCCTTAATTATATTTGCATTGTTTTTAAAAAGCCACTGGCAAATACGCTGCCGCCATAGCAACTACAAGTGCGGGAAGCATATTAGCAACGCTGACTCTCTTATCAAAGAGTAGGTTTATGCCTATGCACGCGATTAGTACAGAGCCCACAAGCGACAAGTAGTCTATCGCAAGATCTGTTACATATGGCGCGATGAGCTTAGAAAGATACGTTATGCTCATCTGCAAGATAAAGACAGGCACGAAAGAGAATGTCGCTCCCTTACCCATGGACGCGGCCATCACGAAGACAACGATGAAGTCCAAAACAGCCTTCAAAGCAAGAGTTTGGTAGTCACCAGTTATGCCTTCTTGCATAGATCCGACTATGGCCATGGCGCCGATGGAAACAGTAAGTGATGTCGTTACGAAGGCAGCGATGAAGCCTTGATCCGAGTCGCTTTTAGTCTTTCTCTTAAGGTAGGCACCAAAGTTTTCAAAGCCTTCCTCGATACCTACGCTCTCACCTATAAGCGCGCCTATAGCAAGAGAGACCACCACAAGCATGGCTCTGCCGCTTTTTAGCGTGCTGCCCGATATACTTAGCATGCCTTGCATAGTGCCAGCAAGTCCTATGAAGAAGATGCTCACACCAGATGATAGCACGAGAGCTCTCTGCACCTTTGGCTTGAAGACCTTGGCTGTTAGCCTTCCTAATATGCCTGCGACTATGATGGCCAAGCAGTTAATTAGTGTACCTAGACCCATTAGTCAAGCGCTTTCTTTAAGACTTCTCTAAGCGCCTTTGCATCAGGGGCATAGTTTACATAGTACTTACTTGGCTTTGCACCGAAGAAGACAGCCCTCATACCACTTGCAAGAGCACCGAAGACGTCCGAGTCAATGTTGTTGCCGACCATGATGCACTCACTTGGTCTAACGCCTGCCGCCTTCATCGCACCGAAGAAGAACTTTGTGTCAGGTTTGCCATAACCAAAGTCGCCCGAAGCAAAGACGTAGTCAACGAGCTTATCAAGGCCAAGAGTGTGCGCTTTTCTGTGCTGCACCTCACTGATGCCGTCAGTAATCACACCAAGCTTCTCTCCAGCATCCTTAAGCTCCTTTATAAGCTCAAGCATGCCATCAATTGCTTCAGTGTAGTCGAAGCGTCTCTTTAGGAAGGCTTGAAGAAATTCTTCCTTAGTAGCGCTTCCTAGTATGTCCTTGATGTCATTATATACACCGTCCTTGAACAGCTCAAGTCTTTCTTCCTCGTATGGCTCCTCCATAAGCAAGTAGTCAAGAGGGTCTATGCCGATAGTTTCGTTGTAGGCAAAGTCCATGTGTCTAATCATGCGCGAGCGTAGAGCAGTTCTAAGCCTGCCCATGAACTCATTTGGGCCCATGTCTATGTGCAAATCCATCTGTGCACGTTCAAATATTAGTGTGTTTATCTTGGCTGTTTCTAAGACTGTGTCGTCTAAGTCGAAAAATATCATAGTAGTAGTTACCTCCATTAAAAATTATTCATAAGTTAACACTTTCGCATTCGAATGGCGCCTAGCGCTCGATCGCTTTTCGTCAATGCTCGAGTACCGTTTGTACACTGCGCTTTCCGCTAAGCTCCACTTCGCCCCATCCATCCATTCGCTCTGCAAAAGTTGATATTGCGATTGCTCGCCTCCATTAATTATTATTTATAATAATTACAATAATAGCATATACATTATAGCATATTTGCCAAGTTTTGTAGAGCAAATCGAACGCGAAAGTTTATTCTTTGCTCCACACTTGCCACTTCTTCATCTCATTTTTACGCAAGTCCTTCTCACTACCCGAATCTCTATACTCCCTAAGCTTCTCTAGCGTCGCCTCTTTGCCCTCAGGGAACTTCGCGAGTACTGGCAAAGGATTGGTCTTGTGTGTCGCCTTGATCACCGCATCCATGTCTATGTGCTCAAGTATGTAGATCTCTTCATTTAAAACTTCCTTTATCGAAAGTCTTCTAAACTTCTTCTCACGCACATAGTCTTTGAGAGGCGCTCTCTTAAATATAACCGTAGTTACAAAGACTACTTCGAATGGCTTTATTTTGTTTAGTAGTTTTGCGGTTTCCTCTCTATGCACCTTTGTCATATCCTTGCCACCGAGGCCGAGCATGATGTAGACTGAGTATTTTATGCCGAGTCTCTCAAGCTTCTTGCAGGCCTTCACACTGTCCATGGCTGTGTGACCTTTATTGTGAAAGCTAAGTACATCATCCGAGCCGCTCTCAAGTCCTAAGCACAGCCTATCGAGGCCAAGGCTCTTAAGGCGCAGTAGCTCCTCATCACTCTTACGCAGCACATCACTTGCGCGCGCAAACATCGATATGTAGTCCACTTCGAAGTACTTGCCTATGAGTTTGAAGACGCTCTCAAGGTATGAAGTCTTCACGCACAAAGGATTGCCCTCAAGCAGAGTGAACTTCTTAGGGCTGCGCTTCATCTTAGTATATTTACTTTTTTCGCTCTTAAGGTAGTCTTCTATGTCTTCGAGCTTAAACACGTGAAACTTTTGCCTGAAGTTAAGGTCGCAGTAGAGGCACTTGTGGTATGAGCAGCCACTTGTTAGTGGCACCATAAGGTTGTGCATCTCAGGCATAGGCGTGTACATGTATATGGGGTAGAAGCCTTCCATATATATCACCTCTTATAATAATATTAGCACTAAAGTGAGATCATGTCAAAAAAACAGCTATGATTTTTCATAGCTGTTTTCGTTTTACACCTTACTTTTTAAATTTTTTCCAAATTACCCTTGCTACTATTATTATAAGGATAATTATTACTATTCAATCACTAGTGATGCCTTTAGCTGGAGCTTCTTTTTCATCTTTACTTAGCTCGGTATGCTCTATAAGCTTATCTTTTCCATCCTTTAAAAAGATGATGTAGTCAGCGTAGCCTTCCTCTGCCATCTTTTCAAGTGGAACGAAGCGTAGTGCAGCTCCGTCTATGCAATATCTAAGGCCGCCTTTATCACTAGGGCCATCATTAAAGACATGACCTAGGTGGTTCTTGCCATGAAGACTTTTAACTTCAACGCGCTTCATGCCATACGAGTCATCTTCTCTATATGCAAGGCTGTCACTCTTGATCGCTCTTGCAAAGCTTGGCCAGCCGCAGCCTGCATCGAACTTTTCATCCGATGTAAAGAGAGGCTCGCCAGTTAATTTATCTACATAGATGCCACTTCTCCACTCGTCATTTAGCTCTGAGGAGTGCGGATGCTCAGTGCCTTCCTTTCTCATCACGCGGTAGCTCAGCTCGTCAAGTAGCTCCTTGGCCTTCTCATCGCTGACTTCCTTATACTCACTTTCAAACAGTGGCTCATCCGCCTCAGCTAGATTGATATGGCAGTAGCCGCCAGGATTTTTGTCCAAGTAGTCTTGGTGATAGTCCTCAGCATTGACAAAGTTCTTAAGAGCGCTCACTTCAACAGCAAGCTCGCCATGAAGCGCTTCCTCATAGCTATACACCTTGTCTATGGCCTCTTTATCAGCAGCGTCACTGTAGTAAATGCCGGTTCTGTACTGTCTACCTCTGTCGCCGCCTTGCTTGTTAACACTCTTTGGGTCTATGACCTTGAAGTAGCGAAGAAGAATCTCTTCAAGACTTATCACACTCTTGTCGTAGACTAGTTTTATGGTCTCCGCGTGATCAGTCTCTTTAACCCTTTGGTAGTCAGTGTCAGCGCCTATACCATTGGCATAGCCGACAGTAGTATCTACAATGCCGTTAATTCTTTTAAAGTAGCCTTCCATACCCCAGAAGCAGCCGCCTGCTAGGTATATAGTCTTGTATTTCATAATATCATCTCCATATATATTCTCACTACATAGATACCCATTCACTATTGAAATGATACTCTCTAAGTGTTATAATTATCATAGGTGATGAAATGAGAGTTAGAAGAAACACTAGTGTTTACATAAATTTTGAAGGTAGAGGCGAGGGTCAAAGGGACATGAGTAAGGTCTACGCATGTATACTAAGCGCAGTAGCTGTAGCTTTACTTGTCGCGTTTTACTTTTTGTATAGATACACAACAAGCCACGTATATATAAAGGAAGCGAGTGAGGACGCAAGGACCTATGAAGAAATCTGCAAAGAGACTACGCTCGACCTTGAGAAGTTTAATAAGGCAGATGATAAGTTCAAGATGAAGATAGACGACGCAAGTTTTATTAAGGCGCAAGCAGAGTATTTTATGCCGCTTGAACCGAAAGAGAAACTTGACAAGAACTTTGCCAAGTCGTACAAAAAAGTCTTCGAAGACGAATACCTTTTCGCTGGCGATGCCAAGCTGATACCACTGAAGCTACTCAAGGCACTGTCGCGTAATGAGATAAGACTCATTAAGGCAGAGATACTTGCGCGCCACGGCTATGAGTTTAAGACAAAGGAATTCGCTGATTACTTCAAAGGAAAGTCGTGGTACAAGCCCGATGAGCATTACAATAGTGCGTTTTTGTCGAGTACTGAGGCGCAGAATATAGCGTTTATTGTGGACTATGAAAAAGAACTCGATCGCAAATAAAATTTCTTAATAAAATGCGCCCTTGAGCTCGTTCCATTCACGGCAATGCTCGCTTATTTCGCATTAAGTTGAGCCCTTTTGCTAGTTTTGAATTTTTTTGTCGCTGCGGAGTGCGCATTTGCACACCTCACTCCAAAAAATTCTGTACAACGCTAAATCATCTCGTTTTTCCTGCGAAATTTACTCGGTGTATATATACTGATAAAATATTTTGACAAAGCTAATTAGTGAGGAGAAAATATGTTTATTTAGATCAATAAGTGAGAAAATTGTTATTCACGAGCGCAGCATTCGGAGAAAACTGTTTAGTGAGAAAAGATATGTTCCAAAAGAAGCGCATTGAGACAAATTGCTTCAATTGCTTTGCGTAGGACGACGGCCGCAAATCCATCTAGTTGAGCGTAGCGAACGAATATGGATTTGTAGTCGGACAAGCTTAGCAATTGTCAATTTGTTGAACTAAGCTTCGTGGAACTATCTTTTCGATGTGCGAACGGATATGAGATCACAGGTGAGTAAGCTTAGAAATTTCCAATTTGAGAAGCCTAAGTCACGAGTAATACACTTTTCGATTACTAAGACAGCCTCCATAGGCGCAGCGAGAGAGGTAATCACTTTTCGTTATTCAGATCATATTAAATCACTTTTCGATTAATAATGCATTTTCGTAGACGAGCAAGTGAGAGAAAACAATTTTCGTGATACACGCAAAACAATTTTTTATGAACAAGAGAAAAACATATGGAGCTTATCCTAATCAGATAGGCTCTCTTTTTTGTTTGAAAAAAGCTATATTATGGTATAAATAAGTATAATCAATATTCATACAGGAGGTAATACTATGAAGATGAAGAAAATTTTATCCATTGTCCTAGCTTTCGTCTTAGTACTAGGTACTATGAGCGCAAGCTTTGCACAAAATGAAGCAATGAGCAATAAAGACAAGATTGACTACCTTGTTTCAAAGGGATATGTCAAAGGTGACGCGAAAGGACTTAGACTAGCAGACCCTATCACTAGAGAAGAGTTTGCAGCTATGCTTACAAGAACACTTGGTAAGGAAAGTCTTGCTGACAAGGCAATCAACCTACCTAGCAAGTTTAGCGATATGGCTATGGGACGCTGGTCAAACGGCTTTGTCAATATCGCAAGCGAGCTAAAGATCATCAGTGGATACGAAGACGGCACTTTCAAACCTAGAAACAATGTTAGGTATCAAGAGGCCATCAAGATGCTTGCTGTGGCAGCTGGCGGAACTGATATCAAGGCAGGAGAAGGTGCTAACTGGGCTCTACCATACATCACATACGCTGCAAGTAATGGCGTGCTTGATGGACTTATGGACCTTGATTACAAGGCACAAGCTAGTAGAGAGAACGTTTTTGTAATGATATACAACCTTCTTAAGGGTATGAAGGAAGCTGATTTATCAAAGCTTACTGCTATAGTTACAAAGACAAATGCAAATTCAAATCTAAGCGAAAAGCAAGCAGAGATACTTGTATTAAAATCAAGCCTAGATGGTTTCAAAGAAGGTAAGGCCTACATCGTTGACCTTAAAGACGGCATGGACCCTATGGACATAGCTGGCAAGGTATACGATTTAGACATCGACCAAAAGAACATGATTAAGACATACAGAGACAGCACCATCGCAAAAACTGAAATCGCGCCTATCAATATCAAGGGTGCAAGACTATATGTTGATGGCTCTACTAAGGAATCAACAGTTCTTGAAGATAAGGCTGCTCTTACAGAGCAAAAGTTCCGTGGAGGAGCTGTTAACGGCAAGTACTTTGATTTATTCAACGACTTTGCTAAAGAGACAAACTACAAGGCAGACCTTGCATATGTAACAAGCGTTTCTGCAAAAGTTGTCTACATCAAGGCCTACACATTCGAAGACATCATGCCACTTATCTCTTATGACAATGGAGCAGTTAAAGTTCTTGACGACGAAACAGGCGCTATTGTAAAGAGAAATCTTAAGAAGGCATATATCTATAATGATGGCAAGCTTGCGGCAATAGACCCTGCTAAGCTTGAAAAGTACGACGTACTACACTTCTACGCAAGTGATGAGGCTATAGTCGTAAGAAATAAGGTAGAAGGAGAAGGCGCAAAGTACAAGATCAGTAGAGACGGAGCCTTCATCAACCTAGCTAATAAAGACTACAAGCTATCAGATGAAAAATCAAGAAGAGCCGTTGCAACTATTGACGAAAAAGTATTCACACAAGTGAACGCACAAAAGTACAACGACGAAGTAAAATTATTGATAAATGAAAAAGTTAATCTTGCACTAGACATCTTTGGCAATGTTCAAGTGATCTACGGCAAGCTTTCATTCGATGAAGACGTCTTTATGATAGATAGAGTTACTACTAATGCAGTTGCACTTATCGACAGAGATGGCAAAGAAGTGAGAGTTCAAGACTCACTAGACCTTAAGATTTATAAAGATGGCAAGGAGATAAGACTTTCCGAGCTTAACAACTACGACATGGTTTACGCACTATATACAAAGGATGCAGTACAAAAACTATTTGTATTGACAGGACACGCTGACTATGCAAAGGACTTCAAGCCGCTTGACAGAGACGCCAAGACATACAAGGTCTTTGCACCTACAAAGAGCGTTAAGAGAAGTACTATCTACGTGGCAGGCAAAGAAGTAAACCTTCTTGACAATACTTTGCTATATAATTTAGTAGAAGTAGGCAAAGACTACAAAGTTGAAACTATTAGCCTAGAAGATGTAAAGAACGCAGGCTTTAATAAGACAGTAACAGCTTATGTATTCACAGTTAAGGACCTAAACGCAAAAGACGTTACTAAGTACGACAGCTTCCGCGGAAGAGATGACGCACCAGTTGCTATAGTATTTAAAAACGTTGAAAAGAAGAAAGTAGTTGACACAGAAGACATACTTGAGCTAAGAAGCGACTACGATTCCAAACTTGATAAGTCCTTCGAAGGCTACGACAAGACAAAAACACTTAGAGTCTACGACACAGACGGCGCAAGCTTCCCTAACGCTAAAGCAGGCGATATCGTTAAGCTAAGCCTTGACAAAGATAAAAAAGTTTTAAGAGTAGATAAGCTTATCACAAGCCTAAGCGAAGAGTACACAATCACAAACGTATTATACGACGCAGGTGGCGCAGAAAAATTAATCCTTAAAGATAGCAAAGGAAAAGTTCAAAACCTATTCACAAACGATAAAAGGATAGTTTTCGGCAAGAACTATGCGAAGGATAGTGTGATTAAGATTGCGTTAAATGATAATGCAGAGGTGTACGTAATAAGCGTTATAAAATAAAATTTCGCATTCAAACGGCGACTGGAACTTGTTCTATATATAATATCTCAATAGTGAGAAAAGTGATTTTCACGAGCGCAGCATTCGGAGAAAACTGTTTTAATTTCTTGGCGAAGTGAGCCGCCCGTGGGCCCATCTAGCTGAGCGAAGCGAACGGATATGGGACCGCAGGTGAACGAGCTTAGAAATTATCAGTTTTCGTAGACCAGCCAGCGAAGGAAAACACTTTTCGATGTGCAATGCTCGAGTACATTTAGTACAGTTAAGTCCATGCACCAAGAGAACGAGTGCTAGCGATGTTCGATTGGCTATGCATGCCTTATGCCAGAGTTTACAAAGGTATGGAGCGTAGCGAACATAGCTTTGATTAAACTTACGGCCAAGCTTGCTTCGTCGGTCCACTTCGTCCCATTCATCCGTTTGCTCTGCGAAATTTACGCGGAGTATGTATAGAGAGGCGGTTCATCGCTTCGTAAAAAATTAGTTTATTCAAAGGGATTGACAAGTATAGCTTGTTGATCCTTTTTTGTTGCTCAAGTCCATAAAAACAATGCTTGTATTAAACTTTTAATATTAGCATAGAGACTTTTATGATATAATAAAGCCAATATAGTATCAGAGGTGTGTTGAGTGAAGAAAATAGATAAAGTAAGTAAAATTAAAAGAGATATGCAAAATAAAAGAAGAGAAGAAAATAAACGAGAAACAGAATACCTTTCATCAATTCCGGGACTAAAGGAGAGCATAATCGAAGGCTTAAGAGCAGATCCGAGTGAGTTCATCAGCGAAGATGAAGTAAAATTTTAATCTTGACATTTTCATAGCATTTGATATAATAAAAGCACCGAAAGCCTTAGTACTTAAGGATAAGGTACTCTAATTGATTTGAGTTAAAGCACAGGGATTTCCTGTGCTTAATTTTTTGCCTTTCACTAAGCCACCCCACCGTTTAAAATCACTTCTCTTTGGGCATATATACATTAGAGGTGATATTATGAAGATTGTTTTCTTAGATATGTACAATTCAAATCCGGGCGACATTGACACATCCATGTTCAAGGATTTTGGCGAATTCACTACATACGACAGAACTAATCCATCAGATATAAAAGAAAGAATAAAGGATGCGGACATCGTGATCACAAACAAGGTAAGGCTTGGCAAGGCTGAGCTTGAGGGCAGCAAGGTGAAGTTCATAGCCGAGGCGGCAACTGGCTTCGATAATATCGACCTAAATGCCATTAAGGAGCTTGGCATAGGCCTAGCGAATGTGCCTAGCTACTCAACATACTCTGTTGTGCAGCTAACACTTGCTCACTTACTTAATGCTGTTAACGATGTCTATTCTTATGCTCAAAAGGTTCGTAATGGGGAATGGGTGGACAGCCAAGACTTTAATTTCTTCTTAGGTACTATACACGAGCTTGCAGGCAAGACTGCGGGCATCGTTGGCTATGGCGACATCGGTCAAAAGGTAGCCGATGCATATAGGGCTCTTGGCATGAAGGTCATCGCCTTAAAAGTAGCGGGTCACCATGCGGACGGGGACTTCTTCCGTGACTACGAAGACTTTTTCAAAGAAGCTGACATAGTGAGCCTTCACGCGCCAATGAATAAGGATTCAAAAGAAATTATTAATAAAGAGAGCCTTGCTCTTATGAAGAACACAGCCATCATCATAAACACTGCACGTGGCGGTCTTATTAATGAGGCTGACTTAGCTGATGCACTTAAGAACGGCGAGGTCGCTTTCTATGCATCAGACGTTGCGGCGCCTGAACCTATGACTAAGGACAACAAGCTATATGCACTTAAAAATGCTGCCTTCACACCGCACATCGCTTGGGCATCTTTGGAAGCAAGGCAAAGGCTTTACAAGGTGATTTATGACAACATCGATGCCTATGTTAATGGAAGGAGCTTAAACAGAATTGTCTAGGAAGGTCGCACTTATCGCCGGCTCTTTCATATCGGGGATTTCTTCCTTGGAGCTACTTAAGGCGATAGAAGGGAAAATAAACGCTGATGTGGATATATATGCGCTTCCAGATGGCTACGGCAACATCTATGAGGCGACAGAGGACCTAAAGTCCTTCAAGGTAGATGAGGCCATTGTCATGGACGAGGAAGGAGTAGAGCACACTCTTAAGTACCTCAGATGCGATGACAATGTCATTGTGTCCTTCTCGAGCATCATAAAGTACAAGATGAAGGGCGACTTAAGCTCGACTAGCTACCTTGCAGGCGCTCTTGTGAAGAAGCTTATAGAAAATGGCGAAAAGAAGATCACCATCAGTGTAGGTGGCAGCGGTGTCAATGACGCAGCTGTTGGCTTTTTGCGTGCCATGGGCGTGAAGTTCTACAATGTATTGAACGAAGAAGTGACAGAGACTAGGGACATATACAAGATCAAAGGCTTTAACACGACTGCCATGGACAGCCTAATTTATGGCGTTGACTTTAAGATCATCAAGTACTCAAAGATGCGCTTCATAGGCTACCGCGGCACGACATATCAAAACAGGCTCATCACAGACAATCTCATACTTGAGATCTTCGAGCGCAATATGGAAAACTTCCAATACCTACTTCAAAGCGCCTTCAATTGCAAGGCTAAAAACGTAGAGGCGGCAGGTGCAGGTGGCGGTTCGATGTTTTCACTTTGCATGTTTTTAAAGCCAAAAGTTGTTGATCTTGGCGATTTTCTAGAAAAATATTTTAATTTTGACAATATTACTCAAAAAAGTGATATAATAATCTTAGTTGACGACTATCTATCCTTAAAGCTTAGAAAAGAAAGCTTTAGGTCGCTAGTTCTTAATAAGGCGAAGAAGTATGACAAGAAGATCATAGGTCTTGCGCTCGACGCGGAAGAGGAGAAGGTATCCTTTATCGAGCAAGGCTTTACTAGGATGGTTGACCTTACATATGACTCCGAGTCACTAGATAGAGCGGCAAATATCATCAATAATTATTTAAAAGGAGAGGATGACATGGCTTACAAAGAAGAAGCACTTAAGTTTCATGAAGAAAAGAGAGGTAAATTAGAAGTAGTACCTAAGGTTGAAGTTAATAACGCGCACGACCTTGCACTTGCTTACACACCAGGTGTTGCAGAGCCTTGCAAGCTTATACACGACGACCCAGAGCTTCAATACAAATACACTGCAAAAGGTAACCTTATAGCTGTAGTTACAGACGGTTCAGCAGTTCTTGGTCTTGGTAATATCGGCTCTAAGGCAGGTATGCCAGTTATGGAAGGAAAGTCCATATTATTCAAAAAGTTTGGCGGCGTTGACGCTTTCCCTATCATGCTAGATACACAAGACGTTGACGAGATCGTAAATACAGTTAAGAACATCGCTCCAGGCTTTGGCGGCATTAACCTTGAAGACATAAGCGCGCCTAGATGCTTTGAGATAGAAAGAAAACTTGATGAGATGCTTGATATACCAGTCTTCCACGACGACCAATATGGCACAGCCATCGTCGTAACAGCTGCACTTATCAACGCATGCAAGCTAATAAAGAAAGATTACGCTGACCTTAAAGTCGTTATCAATGGTAGCGGCGCAGCAGGTATTGCCATCGCTTATATGATGCTTAACCTTGGTGTTAAGAATATACTTATCTGCGACTCAAAGGGCATTATCTACAGAGGCAATGAAAAGAACAACTGGATCAAGAAAGAGATCGCTGAAAAGACAAATCCAAAGAACGAAGAAGGCACACTTAAGGATGCCATGGTAGGAGCAGACGTATTCATAGGCGTATCAGCACCAGGAGTGCTTACAAAAGATATGATCAAGACTATGAACAAAGACGCTATCGTCTTCGCTATGGCAAACCCAGTTCCAGAAATCTACCCAGACGAAGCAAAAGAAGCAGGCGCTAAGGTAGTTGGTACAGGTAGAAGCGATTTTCCTAACCAAATCAACAACTCACTTGCCTTCCCAGGTATATTCAGAGGCGCACTAGACAGACGCGCAAAGACTATTACCTTCGATATGAAGGTTGCAGCCGCACATGCAATCGCAGGCCTTGTATCAGATGAGGAGCTAACAGCCAGTCACATCATGCCAGATATGTTCGACGAGAGAGTTCCAAAGGTCGTTGCAAAAGCAGTTTACGACGCTTACAGAGAGTAATGAGCTACGGATTCATTAAAAAATTAGATAAAGTAGATAAAGAAGTGATGCTGGGATTAAGCCTAGCATCACTTTCTATTACCACAGACTTTGACGGCACAGGCCTAAATAACCACTGCGCCTTCACCACAGCCACCAACATATTGAAGATGATGGGCTTTGATGATGTAAGCTTTGATGAAGTGTATGGACACATAAAGTCAGGTCCAGTTTTGTTTATGGAGCCGCGCCTGAAAAAAATTATTAAGAATAGAAAGACAAGCGTAAAAGTTAAAAGAAAATATTTTCCCAAAACTATGGACATAGTAAAGGCTATTGATGAGGGACATATCACAGCCATGCTACTCATAGAGTCAGTAAAAAGCGCACACTGGATCATAGTCACAGGCTACGCGATCAGCAAAGGCGATATCTACCTAAAAGTCTTTACTAACTGGTACCACGAGGCACGCTACTACAAAGTGAATGAGGGCAGCAAGGCCGTGATGAGCCTCGAATTTTATATCTAAGGCTTGACAAAGGATACTACTAGGACTATAATAAAAGTACATCTAATACTTTGGGGTAAGGTGAAATTCCTTTTAACCGGCGGTAAAGCCCGCGAGCATATGCAGAACCTGTGAAATTCAGGTGCCGACTGTACAGTCAGGACGGAAAAAGATCTTAAAGGTTATTAGTTGAATAATCATTAAGGAGGGTGTTTTTTTTATGTCAAGAGCAAAAAAAATCACATTAATTGCAGTAGTTGCCGCTATGGCAATAGTTTTAACAGCGATAATTCGCTTTCCAATCACATCACTACCATTCTTAAAGTATGACCCGAAAGACGTCATCCTAACAACAGCAGGCTTCATCTTTGGACCGCTAGTTGCGATAGCTTCAGCAGTTATCGAAGTACTTGTTGAGATGATAACATTCTCCGAGTCAGGACCTTGGGGCGCAGTGATGAACATCATAGCTACACTTTCATTCTCAGGCGTTGCAGCAGCCATCTACCACAAGAACAGAACAACAAAAGGCGCAGTTCTGTCACTAGTATGCGCGATTTTTTCACTTACAGTAGTCATGGCGCTATGGAACCTAGTTGTAACACCGATATACACAGGTTTTCCAAGAGCAGAAGTCGTAAAACTTATGCCAGTAATCATACCATTTAACCTAATCAAAGGCGGAGTTAACGCAGCACTGATCATACTTTTGTATAAGCCAATCAAGAGCGCACTTGCAAAAGCAGGCCTAGCAGAAGGAGTAGCAGCAGGAAAGAACGCAACTTGGAATGTGATTAAGATGCTAAGCTTTGTAATACTACTTTGTTTGATTGCGCTAATCATATATATGAGAGGCGGCATATAAATAAAATTTTGCGTCCGTGCGAAGCACCAAGGTTGTTAAGTCCATGCACCAAGAGAACGAGTGCTAGCGATGTTCGATTGGCTATGCATGCCTTATGCCAGAGTTTACAAAGGTATGGAGCGTAGCGAACATAGCTTTGATTAAACTTACGGCCAAGCTTGCTTCGTCGGTCCACTTCGTCCCATACTAAAAATTTGCTCTGCCTAGCGCAAAGGTTTTAGGACTTATAGTCCTAAGTTCTTCAATTAGTGCGGCTAGTTGTGAATACAAAAAAACATTTCAGGAAATTAGTTTATATACAAGAAGGCAGCAAAAGCTGTCTTCTTTTTTTACGCCTTGGGTATATATAGACAATATCTTATTAGAAAGGTGGCACATCATGGTAAAGAAAAGATACCTACTACTAATCGCGAGCCTCGTGTGGCTATTCGCAGGGCTGAAGGTTCTAAGCCTAGGACTCGAAGCCTACAAAACGAATTTCACGGCGCTTAACATCATTCTCTCACTTGCAGTCTTCATAGTCTTTTGGCTCATGGTCTTTAATAGACTCGTAAACAAGCACACTGTGCGTATCAAAACATACACAGAAGAGAGGAGATACTTTTGGAACTTCTTCGACCTCAAGAGCTTCATCATCATGGCGATCATGATGACAGGCGGCATACTTATAAGAAAGTACTCACTATTAGGCGTGAACTTCATCGCCTTCTTCTACACAGGCATAGGCGCGGCGCTAAGCTTAGCCGGCTTGAAATTTATGTATAATTTTATAAAGTACTAGTGCCCTCCACTTACAAGTTAATGCAAATAAAAAACCCTCTCTACTAAGCAATAAGGTGACCCCACAAAGTTGGACCTAATACCAGAGTTAGAATTAAACTAGCTC
>CAMYBS010000011.1 GCA_947254025.1 uncultured Clostridia bacterium | reverse complement strand
TGTCCTCTTGCTCTAATAAAAATTTGCGTCTTAAGGAGCCGGTAGCGACCTTCATACTGCGCTCAAGAGCCGTCTTACCACTATGCACCCTGTTAAGAACAACTATGTCATTTCTTCTTGCTCTCTGGCCAAAGTATATGATCTCAAGGCCAGGCGCAAGCTCAGAAGTCATATCCTTTAATGAGTGCACAGCGATGTCGATCTTGCCATCAACAAGTGCTTCTTCAATCGCCCTGACAAAGACACCCTTGCCACCCATCTGGCGTATAGATGTCTTCTTGTCGATGTCGCCAAGCGTCTCTATGCCCACAACTTCGTAGTCAATGTCGTAGTAATTTTTTAATTTATCAAATACAAGCTCAACTTGCTTCAGTGCAAGCCTACTTGTCCTCGTTCCCACCTTTAGTTTCAAAGTCTTCAAACTCCTTTATATAGCTTAAAATTTCTTCTTTACTGTAAGTCTTTATCTTCTTAATCTCGTCTTGTCTATAGCACTTTATGTAGTACTCTCTTAGCTTCGATGCTAAGTCTAAAAACTCATCATCATATACAGCGTAGCTTTGCATCTGGTCCATAATCGTTTTGTTTAGATCAGGAAGCCTTCCACCTGTCGATATGGATATGTCTATGCCGCCAAGCTTCTTCATGTTGATAGAGTGAAAGTCAGAGTCATCCTTATTGTCGCACCTGTTATATAAGATGCCAAGCTCCTTCGCATCACGTGCAACTCTATCGTTAAGCTCTTCATCATCAGTCGCGATAAAGACTAGTAAGGCTCCTTCTATGTATTCTTTTTTGTAAACACCCTTTATCAGATTTGCTCCTTCGCAGGCAAAGCCATCTATGAAGTCCTTAGCAACGACAGTAAGCTTTGCTCCTTCACTAAGAAGCGTTTTAAACTTTCTTAAAGCGACAGACCCGCCACCAACTATGGTAACAGGTCTATCCTTTATATTAAGAGCTATGCTTAGCATAAGCCTTTAATCTCTCTATCATTTGATCGTTGTTCTCAAAGAAGTCAAGACCCATAGCGTTAGCAACCCTAACACATATAGGCAGCTCTTGATTGGCGCGCTTAATAAGATCTTCATCCTTAAAGATCTCATACTTATTGCCTTCCTTGATAATCTTTGCGTCCTTAACTACGTATATGTAGTCAGCCATCTCATAGCAAAACTCCATATCGTGAGTAGATATTAGAAGCGAACTATCCTTCGCAATAGAAGCGATAGTCTTCTTAAGTATGCCGATAGACACCGGGTCAAGTCCTGCAGTCGGCTCGTCCATAAGGATGTACTTTGCACCCAAGGCGATCGCCGAAGCGATGGCAACCCTCTTCTTTTGTCCATAGCTTAAAAAGTGAACCGGCTCATCCTTTAGCTCATATGCGTTTGCATTCTTAAGCGCCATCTCAACCCTTGCCTTAACAGTTTCTTCGTCGTAGCCAAGGTTTCTAAGCGTAAAAGCAGTGTCATCAAACACGTTCGAGTAGAAGATTTGATTGTCCGGGTCTTGAAAAACCATAGTAACGTTCTTTCTATAATTCAAAAGACTCTTCTTGTCGTAGCGAAGAAGTTCACCATCAACAAGTATCTCGCCTTTGTCCCTCTTTAGTAGCCCAAGTATGTTTTTAAATAAAGTAGTCTTACCGGCACCGTTCTCACCTATAATCATGGTGATGGCGCCGTTATTAGTCGAGAGGCTTACTCCGTCTAAGACCTTTTGTCCACTCTCATAAGTATATTCTAAATTTTTTACTTCTAACATATAATCACCTAACCGGAAATTCCCCATTGTATAGCTTGATATTTAAAGCATTAATCATCTCTTCGTTTCTCTTAAATATACCTAAGACCATGTTCTCAACAAAGATCTTGATAGACTTAAACGATGTCTTAGTGTTTATAAAGCCAAACTTTATCTCAAGACAGTTTATGTTTGTTTGCGCCTCTTCTATGATAATGAAGATGAAGCGGTAAATAAGCATAAAGAGCTCGATGAAGATGTTTGGCAGATGCAAGCTCTTGAAAACTTTGATTATATCGACCATGGGTGTCGTTACACTTAAGAATATGACCGAAGAGGTCGCCGCAAGAGATCTTAAAAAAACATTTAGAAATAGCATCTCTTGCCCCTCAATCACTCCAAAGTATATGCCAAAGATGTTTATGGAATAGACAAAATGATTTTCTTTAGAAAAACCAATTATCAAAAATATTGTTCCTAAGAATATGAATATAATCGGAACTTTAATAAATGATAAGACGTTTCTTACTTTAAACTTTGCAAATGCAAGCTCTAAGAATATTATTAAGATGAATATGCCTAAATTTACATATATATTGTCAAGACCAATAGCTAAAACTAGCATAGCTAGGCAGAATATAAATTTATATCCTGCCTTGATATGCCTTAAGCCGTTGGTATATGCGAACTGATCAATGAGTAGCAATTTACCTAAGCCCCTTTATTTATCTTTTTCCTTCTTACTTGCAGCGCCCTTCCAGCTGCCAATGATGTAGCCAATAGCTCCAGCACCGATAGCAGCTTGAAGACCAAATAACAAGGATTCAACTTCGCCCGATGGTGGTTCCCAAAGGGACTCGAACCATGGCTCATAGCCTGGTTTTAATGCTTCAATCTCTTCACTTGCGGCATCATCAGATCCGCCATATTCGCCTTGAACGAAAACAAGTGGTAGTACAACAAGTAAGATAGCAAGTATGATTAAAATCAAATTAGTCTTCTTATAATCTTTCATTTGTAAGTACCCCCTCACCTTTGTATCTAACTATAAGGTTAACAATAACAACAGTTAGTAAACCTTCAACTATAGCGATAGGAACTTGAGTAACAGCAAAGATAGATAAGAACTTACCTAAAGCAGCTGTAAATCCAATTCCTTCGTGGTAAACAACAGCAAGTTGAGTTGCAGTAACAACATAAGTGAATAAGTCACCAAGAGTTGCTGCTAAGAATACTGCAAGGCTTCTATTTTGTTTCTTTAACAAGTGATAGATGGCAAAAGCTAAGAATGGTCCAGCTATAGCCATAGAGAAAGTATTAGCACCTAAAGTAGTTAAACCACCGTGAGCTAATAACAAAGCTTGGAAAATTAAAACAATTAAACCTAAAACAGATGTTTGAAGTGGTCCAAATAGTATTGCACCAAGTCCAGTACCTGTTGGATGTGAACAGCTACCTACTACTGAAGGGATCTTCATAGCAGATAGTACGAAGATAAAGCCACCTGCAAGCGCAAGTAAAACTTTCTTCTCGTTTGAATCAGAGTCTTTAGCAATTTTTCTTATACCAAGTATGATGAATGGTAAAGATACAAGTCCCCAGATTACGCACCACTCTTTAGGAAGGTAACCTTCCATGATGTGCATTGCGTATGCGTCTGCGGACAATAAAATTAGTGAAAGACCCATGAGAATGATACTTTTCTTTCTCATAAATTATTCCTCCTTTTATTCCCCCCACGCAAAGACTCCTTTTGAAAATCAAATTGATTTGGAAAAGAACCTCTCTTTGCCGAAGGTGTTTCTCGATAAAGTAAGGTTTTCCGGCTAGCGCTTTAAGCCCTTGTAAACGCCTTCCCATTATGGATGAAATAACAGTGACATAAGTGTTTACTCAGTATGCGCCAACGGCAGCGGCGACTGCGTCTTTTAAAACTTCCCTTGAACGATATCAATATAATTATATCACTACAGAACTTAGAATGCAAGGTTAATACCCATATTGATGGATGTATGTAGCATATTTATTTAATCTAATTAAAGACTAATTTACATACAAGCCATAAAAAATCTGCCACAATTATAGTGACAGATAATATATCGATTACTATTAAGCTTTTTCTTTCGCATGTTCCAAGCCTTGCTTGTATAACATAAGCACGTGCTCGTCATCTAGTGAGTAGACAAGTTGCTTGCCGTCTCTTTCGTACTTAACGAGGCCAAGGTTTCTTAGTATCCTTAGGTGGTGACTAACAAGTGGTTGTGTCATACCTAGTGCGTATGAAAGATCTGTTACACACATCTCGCTTAGGCTCAGTGCGTGTATGATTTGTATTCTGGAAGGCTCGCTAAGTGCTTTCATAATGTCTGCTAACTTCTCAACTACCTTGTAGTCGATGTTATCGTTTTTGATTACATCCAGTTCTTCCTGTGTTAATACTTTACTTTCCATATATTCCCTCCAAGTCTCTCGTTATACTTACAAAGTCATCGAAGCTTAGCTCCTCTGCCCTTGTGTTCTCGCCTTTCTTAATGGCCTTAAGTGCATCTATTGTGTGCACCTTATCTATACCCACTTCGCTATTAAATAAAGCGTTCGCAAGTGTTTTTCTTCTCTTCATGAAGGCTGCTCTAATTATCTTTAAGAATAGCTCTTCGTTTGCCAAATCTTTTTTCTTCTTTTCTATATATAAAACTGCTGAGTCCACCTTTGGCTTGGGGTAGAAGCAGTCCTTTGACACATTAAATGCTATGCGCGCATCGCCATAGGCACGTGTGAAGACTGATATGCTACCGTAGTCCTTTGACTTTTCATCGGCGACTATCCTTTGAGCGACTTCTTTTTGTACCATAACCGTGATGGATTCAATCTCTAGCTTTGATTCGAGCAAAAATGTAAGTATGGGTGTCGTCACGTAGTATGGAAGGTTTGCGCATACCTTGAACGGACCACCTGTCAAGGCCTTAATCTCGTCTTCTGTGGCGTCCATAAAGTCTTTGTAAATTACTTTAACATTTTCATGCGGCTCAAGTGTCTCCTTGTGTATCTCTTTAAGCGACTCGTCAAGCTCAAAGGCTATGACCTTCTTTGCGTGTTTTGCGAGCTCTTCTGTCAATGTGCCTATACCAGGACCTATCTCCATAACGGTAGTATCTTTTGTGATGCCGCTCTCCTGTGCTATCTTTCTTATGATGTTGCCGTCGATCAAAAAGTTTTGTCCAAGTGCTTTTTTAAATTCAAATCCAAAGCTCTCTTGCAGCTCTTTGAGTCTTGCTATGCTATATAAACCTTTTTCAGTCAATTTTCTTCATAGCCTCCACAAAATCTTCTCTCGAAATTTGATAATAGTTTAGTGCGTCGAGCATCTTTTTTGCGTTTGAATTAGAAATTTTTAGTAGGCTCGCAAGTTTTTCGCGCCTTTCACTAGAACCGTCTGCTCCTAAAAGTTTATTCTCAAACAAATCCTTCGTTGTATATAAAACGGTCCTCTCTTCTGTCGATGCTCTTGCGTTCATCAGTGCATCGATAATTGCCTCCTTCGAAGCATTTTCAACTCCGATATCATCTTTCTTAATCGCATCTGACTGCTTTAGGTAAGCATTTTTACAGCCCTTAACATTTTCATTGATGGTGCGTCTAATCATCTTACCAGCATAATCAGGATCAGTAAATACAATGACTCCCCTCGTCTTGACAGCTTTCTTAAGCTCGTCAAAGAGCGTTTTTTTAATTTTATAGCCATGTGTTGCAACGATGTCAGCATCCACAGCGTTTTTAATCTGTGCGATGTCATCCATGCCCTCGACAACTATGAGTTCTTTAATCATTTTTCACTCCAAAAAATTCAAATGCGTTCTTCTTTGTAGCTTCTAAGACTTCTTCTGTGCTGATACCCTTGATCTCGGCAAGTTTTTCTGCAACCAAGACTACTTTTCTCGGGTCATTCCTCTTGCCTCTATATGGCACCGGCGTCATATATGGTGAGTCCGTCTCTATAAGTAGGTCTTTCAAATCAACTTCCTTTGCGACATCCACAGTGTTCTTTGCATTTTTAAAAGTTAGCGCTCCTCCTAAAGCTAGCTTGTAGCCAAGTTTTAGATACTTTCTCGCCATTTCTATAGACCCTGTATAGCAGTGCAAAAGAACCTTCATACCCTTTGCGTGCTTTTCAAGTATCTCGTAAGTCTCTTCCATCGCTTCACGCGTATGAATAACGATGGGCACATCCATCTCTCTAGCTAAATTTATCTGGTCAATAAAGACCTCTCTTTGTACATCACGTGGTGACAAATCGTAGTGGTAGTCAAGGCCAATCTCGCCTATCGCCATAACCTTGTCCTTAGTAAGTAGCTCTTTAAGCGCCTCGCGCGTCTGTGCTGTGTAGTACTTCGCCTCATGCGGATGCACGCCTACAACTGCGTAGACGTGATCGTACTTTTTACTAAGCTCATAGCTTGAGTAGCTTGTCTTAAGGTCGCAGCCTATGTTGAAGAAGTAGTTTCCTCCAGATAAGATATCTTTTATGACTTCTTCTCTGTCCTCATCAAAGGCTTCGTCGTCAAGATGAGCGTGTGAATCAACGAATACCATTACGCGATCACTGAGCCACTTGGCATATCTTCAAGCGATGTAACTAGTGATAAGTCATCGCCGTTTTCGCAAGCAAGTATCATACCTTGAGACTCAACGCCTCTAAGCTTTCTAGGCTTTAAGTTGCATACAACGACAACCTTCTTGCCTATGATGTCCTCTGGCTTGTACCACTTCTTGATGCCGCTAACAATAGTTCTTGTCTCATCACCAATCTTAACTGTGTTAATCAAAAGTTTGTCAGCCTCAGGATGTTCTTTTGAGTCAATTACTTCGCCTAATCTTAAATCAAGCTTTGCAAAATCATCAAACTCTATAGCTGGCTTAGCATCAGCATCCTCTGCCTTTGCCTTGCCATCTTTTTCTTCTCTCGACTTAACTAAACTTGCGTTTTCCTCAAGTAGTCTCTCTACTTCTTTATCAACATCAAGTCTTGGGAATAGTGTATCTATCTTCTTTACAGTGTATTTATCTACTTTACCAAATTCATCGCACTCTTCATATTTCATTTCTTCACTTAAACCAAGCGCTTCTCTGATCTTCTTTGCAGTATCTGGGATGAATGGGCTTAGTAATACAGATGAAATTCTTAATGCTTCAAGTAAATTATATATGATAGTTTCAAGTCTTTCCTTGTGTTCGTCATCGTTTAAAGTCCATGGGCATGTTTCGTCGATGTACTTATTAGACCTTCTGATTAGCTTAAAGACTTCATCTATGGCTACCGATAAGTTAAGGTGCTCCATCTTTTCATCAAGAACAGCTTTTCTTGTTAATGCTACGTCAATTAAATCCTTATCGATTGCATCATCAGAAGTCTTTTTATTAACGCTTCCGCCAAAGTACTTTTCTGCCATGGCAATAGTTCTTGAAACTAAGTTACCAAGGTCATTTGCAAGGTCAGAGTTTACTCTTTCCATAAACTTTTTGCTTTGGAAGTTACCATCGCTACCAAAGTTGAACTCCCTCATAACATAGTACTTAAGCGCATCTCTGCCATATAGCTTAACTATTGGCTCAGGGTAGATGACATTGCCCTTGCTCTTACTCATCTTGTCGCTTTCAAAAAGTATCCAGCCATGTGCAAAGACTTTCTTAGGTAGTGGAAGGTCTAGAGCCATAAGTAGTGCTGGCCATATTATTACGTGGAAACGCAAAATGTCCTTACCAACCAAGTGAATATCAGCTGGCCAAAGTTTTTTGAACTTTTCATCGTCTTGTAAATATCCAGCAGCGTCAATGTATGACGACAAAGCGTCTATCCACACATAAACAACGTGCTTTGGATCGAATGGCACTTGAACGCCCCAGTTGAATGAAGTTCTTGAAACGCATAAGTCTTGAAGACCTTCCTTGAAGAAGTTGTTAACCATCTCAGCCTTCTTAGACTCTGGTTCAATGAACTCTGGATGCTCTTCGTAGTATTTCAAAAGTCTGTCCTTGTACTTACTTAGCCTGAAGAAATACGCTTCTTCGTGTGCAGGGTGCACCTCTCTACCGCAGTCAGGGCACTTGCCATCGACAAGTTGAGACTCAGTCCAGAACGACTCACATGGAGTGCAGTAAAGTCCTTCATACTCGCCCTTGTATATGTCGCCTTGCTCGTATAGTCTTGTAAATATCTTCTTAACCATCTCATCATGAGACTTATCCGAAGTTCTTATATACTTATCATATCTTATGTCAAGTAAGTCCCATAGCTTATATATTTGTTCATTAATATTAGTAACGAATTCCAAAGGAGTAACGCCAGCTTTCTCAGCGTTCTTTTGAATCTTCTCACCATGTTCGTCGGAGCCTGTAACAAAATATACATCCATGCCTTGAAGCTCCTTGTACCTCTTAAGCATGTCCGCAACTATAGTCGTATATGTGTTTCCTATGTGTAAGTAACCACTTGGATAATAAATTGGTGTACTTAAATAATATTTTTCCATTCTTTCAACTCCTTTTCCCTTAATTATAGCATAAAGGCACAAAAAAATCAAAGACCATTTATATATAGTCTTTGATTAATTCTTTATTGCTTATAAAATTTTATCAAGCTCTTTCTCGACCTCTTCACTAGTATATGTCCTGCCATTATCAAAATCGTCAAGCGCCTTCATTATCTCATTGTCAAATTCTTCTTCACTTAAGTCTTCATATATTAATGGCTTTTTCATACTGCTATCATTATTTATATGCTTTTCCTTCATATCATGCTCCTATTATTAATTTTAATACTATTTTATATCTTACTTATAGTCTTGTCAATATATTTACTTATAAAATTTTGCTTGTGCTTCATACATCTCTCTATAGTATTGAGACTTTGTCAATAGCTCATCATGCGTACCAATGCTATCCACTCTGCCATCTTTAAAGACTACTATCTTATCTACACTTTTGCATATACCAAGTCTATGTGTAACGATGATGGACGTCCTTCCCTTTGATATGTCGAGGAACTTCTTTAAGATCTCGCTCTCTTGCATTGGGTCAAGAGCCGATGTTGCTTCATCAAGTATGATAAGCTTAGCATCCTTATACATGGACCTTGCTATGTCAAGCCTTTGCCTTTCGCCACCAGATAGCTCTACTCCGTCAAAGTCCTTGCCAAGCCTTGTATCGAGTGAGTGCTCTTTATATAATTTATCTAAGCCCACGTAATCAAGCAGCGACTTTAGCTTTGCCTCGTCATAAGTCTCATGTGATGCGATATGCTCAGCTATACTAAGATTAATCTCAGTTCTTTCTTGAGGAACTATAGTGTAATCATCAAAGCTAAGTCCTCTTCCCTTTATATTTACTCCAGCAAAAGATATTTCTCCACTGGCATCATAGACCCCAGTCAAAGCCTTTGTAAATGTTGTCTTGCCTGAACCGTTATAGCCAACTATTGCCACGCTCTCGCCCTCGTCTATACTTAAGCTTATATCATAAAGGCCGTTATCAGTCTTTGGATAAGTAAATGAAGCATCTTTTACACTAATTTTGCCAAAATTTACATCGTAAGATTTTTTCTCTTCACTGCTGTCCATAAAAGTAAAGTAATCGCTTGCGAAGGAAATGTTTCTCGGTAAATTGCCGACAGTGACTATCATATCCTTGCTTGAGTTTTGCATATTTTGATAAGCCATAAGTGCAGCACCCATCATACCGATGAGTATCCTGCCATCGAAGGCAAGTTTTATAGTTATTATTATGGCGATGGAGAAGGCTATAACGCTTAGTATGTCGCAGAAAAGTAGTGACTTAGCATCTTTTAGTCTCTCATCAAAATATTTTTTACTTGTATCTTTAAAAACGCTAGTATATTTACTCAAGAAAAACTCAGAGCTGTTATATGACTTTATCTCCCTATTAGTCTTAGTATCTGTAAATATGCTGTAGAAATAATTTAGCTTTCTCTCGTCAAAGGCTTCTATGCTCTTTAAATCATAAAAGGCTTTGCCGCGTATAAGTCTTGTGATTAGGTAGGGCACTACCGTTAAGGCTGCTAGTGCAACTAAGTATGGGCTATAAGTCCAAAGTGTTACAAGTATCAAGATAACTTCAAGTCCTTGGCCTAGTGCCATAGCAAGTAACCTTACTGAGTTGCTTAGCCTTTCGTCATCAACTGCACTCGCCGCTCTTTCTTCTATAGTTAAAAAATCTCTATCTTCAAAGTTTATTAAGTCTATCTTTGATAATTTTGCTGCCATCTCTCTATTTAAGTAGCTGTCAGTTTTTTCAAACAAATATCCATTCATCGCTATCGCATATAAGTACTCAAGAAGTCTTTCAAGTGCTATGATGATTAAAAGCATGACTCCATACTTAATAAAAACGTTTATATCAGAAGAGTTTTTGATGTATTCATAGCCGCTTTGTATGATATGCATCGAAGCATATAGCTTTGCTGCAACAAAGAAACCTGAAATTATATGGTAGATGAAGACATATATGGTCGCGATTGGTGTTACGCTAAAAACTTTTTTAATTACCTTAGTCATTTTTTGCCTCCTTATACCAAGTCGCTTGCTCAGTGAACATCTTTGCATATTTGCCACCCTTTTCCATAAGCGTTTCATGCGTGCCTCGTTCAATAAGCCTTCCCTTATCAATTACTAAAACCTCATCAGCAAGCTTAGATAAGACAAGTCTGTGAGTGATAATTATAGCGCCGCGCATCTTAAGCACTTTGATTATGCCCTCATACATCTTTGCTTCCATCATCGGATCCATGGATGCAGTTGGCTCATCAAAGATCAGAAAATCAGAAGACTTTGAGATGGCTCTAGCTATGGCAAGTCTTTGGCTTTCTCCGCCAGACAAGTATACGCCGTCATCTTCAAGCTTGCCTAAATTTATATTCATGTCATACTTCTCAAGCTCCATTAAATCTAAATCGCTTGAAATATCCTTATCATCGCCAAGCAAAACATTATCCTTTATACTAAGTTCATAGTTTTGAAAGTCTTGATAAACTATCGCAAGCTCATCTGCTAAGTCTTTTTTAGATAAATAATATGGCTCAGCACCGTTAATCTTAACAGTACCACTCGTTGGCTTATAAAGCCCTGCTATTAACTTGATTATAGTTGACTTACCAGCTCCGTTTTCACCAACTATGGCAGTAACCTTGTTTTTGTCAATACTTAGCGATAAATCATCTAAAACAATATTTTCACTTTGTGGATATTTAAAAGATAAATTGTCAAAAACAATTTTTTCGCCGCTTTTTATTTGCTTTTTGAGTTCTTTTTCGTCATAATCAAGAATATAAAGTAATGTCTCTGCAATGTATCCAGAATTAGCTACGCTAGAAGCTTCATAAACAAAGTCCTCAGCCATATCCAAAGTAGTCGATGCAGATGTGATGACAGCTGTAAGCGAACCGACAGTAATTGCTCTTTGAATAAGTTTTAGTAGGGCGAAAAGTATTGCAAGTCCCATCCATATTATATTTATAAAAGAGCTAAGCAAAAGATACTTTTGACTTGCAATAGTTGTTTTAAGCCTCTCATCAAAAACGGCTTCGGAATATTTTTTAAATTTCTTAAGAAACAAGTTCTTCATTTGAAAAACTTTTATCTCATAGATGGCGTTCTTATCCTTAAGTATCCTTAAAATATTTTCCATCTCACGCTCATTGTGCGAAGTGTTTTCAAACATCTTATTCATATTATTAACTGCCTTGAAGCTGAAGAATACATCAAGCGCAGCACTTATGACATAAGCAAGGCCAAGATAAATAGAGATTGTAAAGAACACAAAGGCAATACCCACTACCTTCACCACAATAGCTGCTATGGCTATGGATGAGTTGAATAGTTCTATGACTGCCATGTGCGGACGATCTTTTACTTTATTTAGCTTGTCTTGAAAACCTGACTTTTCAATCTCTTCCAAAGATATTTTATCAAGCTTATTCATGACAGCCGTGTTTAAATTAAGTTCAAGTTTTTGCTCAAGCTTTA
This sequence comes from uncultured Clostridia bacterium, assembly GCA_947254025.1. Classification (GTDB taxonomy): domain Bacteria; phylum Bacillota; class Clostridia; order Tissierellales; family Peptoniphilaceae; genus Fenollaria; species Fenollaria sporofastidiosus. The sequence continues at coordinate 24,690 of CAMYBS010000011.1, read as the reverse complement.
TGTCTAAAATGTTTCGAATGAACTTCGATACTTCTCCCCAAGCAAATAAAATTATTAATAAAATAATTGGAAATAAATTACGTTCTCCATGTACATAATTAAGAATCGAGTCGACAGCCATAGCCGTAGCGTAAATTATCGCTGGACTAACAAGAGCTGTGATTAAAGATTCAATTAAAATGAATATGTATGTGGAGCCTGCATGCTTACGTACTAGTTTATACGTGTTAAGAATCGCTTTCATAGCAACGCCTCCTTAGTAAAATTTATGAAATAATTAAAATACCCCCCCACATACGAAGAAGAAAAAGTTTGTGGGAGGGCTAATATAATAAACTATTCGCTGTATCAATCGTATCACTTTGCAAGCTAATTGTCAAGTCACTTTGTTAAATGGTTAAATTATTTTACAATGAAAATGGATGTCTTAATAAAAGACATCCATAAACATAAATTTTAAATTAATTAAGTGGTTTTATCGCAAGTATCTTGCCTCTTTTAATGTACTCGTCAAGGCCTTCGTGTCCCCACTTGTTTAAGTACTCCTCTGTCAAGTCCTCTTCTACTATGGTAAATGGCATAAAGCCGACTTTCTCTAGTATATTCTTCAGAGCCTCTGAAGTGATGGATCCGCCCACTCATGTCGCGTGGAAGATGGGGTCAGCTATGATGTCATCAGGAAGCTTTTTTATCTGAATGATGTCACTTATCGAAACACGTCCACCCGGTTTAAGCACGCGAAATATTTCTTTATATACCTTCTCCTTATCTTCTAAGAGATTAATAACGCAGTTTGATATAACGACGTCGAAGGTATTGTCAGGCAGATTGATGTTGTCAATATCTGAGACTAAAAAGTCCGCATTTGCAAAGCCTCTCTTGTCGCGAATGAAATTTGCGCGCTCAATCATCTCTGGGAGCCTGTCAATGCCTACAGCCTTACCTGTGCCGTGCATCTCCCTTGCCGCCTTGAAGACGTCGACCCCTTTGCCGCAGCCAAGGTCAAGTAGCCACTCGCCATCTTTTAGCTTAGCATTTTGAATAGGGTTGCCGCAGCCAAGACCCAAGTCGCCTCCAAGCTCTATGTCCTCGTCAGTGTAACCTAAGGAGTAGGCAACCGCCCTTTGCTTCTCTTCGTCCGAAACCTTGTTGTCCTCGGCTATCCTTTTATAAAATTCATCAACATATTTTTTTGTATCTATTTTTTTCATATCATCACCATAGCATATATACCCAGAACATATTTAAAATATTCTATATGTTATATTGTTTCTTAATTTTTATAAATTATTTTTATGAAAGTTTTCTTGATAAAAAAGTAGATGCACGTTGTGTACATCTACTTAGTATTTTGATATTATAATTGTTTATGCTGCTGGATCTATACTTATTTGGTTTGCATTTTGTGTTTTATCAAGGTATCCTTTTGCTCTGTCTTCATAATCTTCATCTTCAACAGTGATATGTTTTAAGTTATATCTTGTATGTGGAATGTCATCTTTACCTGGGTTATTAAAAAATCTATCGCCTCTCAAAAAGTATTCATAATTTTCAAGACCTGATTTTGGTCCTTGTTGTTCTCCTGAAGCGTTTGCTGGATCATCAAATGTAAGATCAATGTTGTAATATTTTTTTCCAATTTCAACTATATTCCATGCATGTTTTTCGCCTGCATATCCTGTTGCGTAGTGGCACTTTATATTAAGCTTATCCATAAACTTTTGGAATAGACCTGCATATGCTTGGCAAACACCAACATTCTTTTCGTTATCATCATCGCATAAAGCGTATGGTGAATGAACTGAAACGCCATTAACTGTATTAAACTTTTCGTTTCCTTCTTGTACTAACCCAATAGTTATCTTGTCAGTCGATCTTGTTAGCTTGAAATATGCTGCATTTGTAATGATGTAATCATGAACAGCCTTTACCTTTTCGTAATCTGTTTCAGCTTCACTAATTCTTCTTTCACTAATAACTTTAGATACATAATTATCAACTTTTGCTTCTTGCTCTTTTGTGTGAGTATATGAAAGGTTTACATCTATATAATGATGATTTTTAATTTGATCTTCAGGATTTTTACTTTTATAGCTAAATCCAGATAAAATAGCATCAAAGTATGTTCCTTCCTTTTCTGCATTAAAATCATTAAACCCCGCCATAACTTCACCTTCAAAGTCCTTAACATCAATTTCTGTTAAATCAATATCAAGCGTAAAGTTGTTTTTAAGTTCTCTTGTTGCTTCCTTTAGCTGATTAAATACTTGATTTTTGATTTGCGATTCTGAAGGACAATACAAAACTTGTATCTTTATATTGCAATCTGGCATTTTGAAAGTGATGATACTACCATCTTCATTTCTTGAAAGTATTTCTAAACTTTTACGAATCTCTTTAACATCTACAACAATTTTTATAAGTTTATATCCTTCAGATGCTTCAGCCTTAACTGTTATAGTATCTCCAGCCTTTGCTTGTTCTACATTTTGATTATTTGAAGTTACTGTATATGTTCCAAGTTGTGAGGCTGTTTTTTCAATGTCAAAAACTTTATCTGCTTCTTTATCTTTAAATGTCGCTTTGATTGTAACAGCATTTGCTGGCATTGTTATTGTTATTTCTTTGCTTGTTTTTTGACTTTCTTCAAGTGTTATGCCTTCTGCTTCCCAGCCTGCAAATTCTTGTCCCTCTTCTGCCTCGTCTGCTTTGATTTTTACTTCTGCTCCTGCTTCTGCTTCTGTAGGGTTTGCTGTTGCCTTTGTTGCTGTTACTTTATACTTTGTTTGTGTAGGTGGTTCTGGTGTTTTAGCTTTATATGTTGCTTTTATTGTTACATTTTTAGCTGGCATTGTTATTGTTATTTCTTTATTTGTCTTTTGATCTTCTGTTAATTCTATGCCTTCTGCTTCCCATTTTTCGAAAACTTTTTCTTCTATTTCGTTTGCTGTAATTTTTACTTGAACGCCTTTTGCTGCTTTAGCTTGGCTGGCATTTGCATCAACTACTGTAATTTTATATTCTTTTGTTTTGTATGTCGCCTTAAAGCTTACATCAGAAGCTGGCATTTTTATTGTTATTTCTTTGCTTGTTTTTTGACTTTCTTCAAGTGTTATGCCTTCTGCTTCCCATTTATCAAATTCTTGTTCTTGATCTGCTGGTTCTTCTGCTTTGATTGTTACTGAGTCGCCTTTTGCTGCTTTAGTTTTTGTCGTTGTTGCTTTTTCAACTGTAACGTTATATTCAATTGCTGTCCATTTTGCATATAGTGTTATATCGCCTGTTACTGCTGTATTGAAATCGTAAGTTTGACTAAGTCCTTCATCTTTGTACCAGCCGCCGAAGTCATAGCCTTCTGCTGTTGGTGCAGGTGCCGGTGCTGTTACTTTCTCTCCATGTTTTACTTTTGAATCAGTATTTGTTCCGTGTCCTTTGTAGTCAAATGTTACTGTGTGTTCTGTAACTACTGGTGGCTCTGGTGTTTTAGCTTTAAATGTTGCTGTGATTGTTACATTATTAGCTGGCATTGTTATTGTTATTTCTTTGCTTGTTTTTTGACTTTCTTCAAGTGTTATGCCTTCTGCTTCCCATTTATCAAATTCTTGTTCTTGATCTGCTGGTTCTTCTGCTTTGATTGTTACTGAGTCGCCTTTTGCTGCTTTAGTTTTTGTCGTTGTTGCTTTTTCAACTGTAACGTTATATTCAATTGCTGTCCATTTTGCATATAGTGTTATATCGCCTGTTACTGCTGTATTGAAATCGTAAGTTTGACTAAGTCCTTCATCTTTGTACCAGCCGCCGAAGTCAAAGCCTTCTGCTGTTGGTGCTGGTGGTGCTGTTACTTTCTCTCCACGCTTTACTTTTTTAGCTTCTATGGCTTCACCATGTCCATTTAAATTGAAACTTACAGTGTATTCTTTCTTTGTCCACTTTGCATATAGTTTTAAATTACCTGTCACTGCTGTATTAAACTCATATTTGTTTATATGCGTTTCTTCTAAATACCAGCCTTTGAAGTCATAAGCTTCATCTGTTAATTCAGCTGGTTTTGTAGGCATTTTCCCTTCTTCTACTTCTTGGTCAGCTGGTTTTGTTCCGTACTCAGTTATAAATTCTACTTTAAACTTTTTCTTTGCTGGTGGTTGTGGTGTTTGCGCATCTTTATATGTTGCTGTGATTGTAACAGCATGTGCTGGCATTGTGAATGTAAGTGGATTTGCTATCTTTTGCGCTTCTGATAGGTTTAAGTCTGTTGTTTCCCACTTATCAAATTCCATGTTTGGCTTAGTTTCAGCTGTAACTTTAACTTCTTGGCCCTCTGCTGCATTTATTTCGCTTGTTTTAGCCTCTTTCGCTGTTACCTTATAAGTTTTGCCTGCTGATGCATCGTCTTCAATTACAGCTGTAAACCTAACGTCATTTGCTGGCATTGTAAATGTAAATGGATTTTCTTTCTTTTGCGCTTCTGTTAGGTTTAAACCTGTTGTCACCCACTTTACAAATTTTTTACCTGGTTCCACTGTAGCTGTAACTGTTACTCGTGTTCCTTTCGCTGCTTCAGCATGGTCTGTTACACCGCCAATTACTTCCACTTTATGCTCTGTTGGTGCTGGTGTAGGTGGTGTAGGTGGCTCTGGTGTTGGTGGTGTAGTTATAACTTCCCATACTGGGCTTATATATAAATCTCCATCTACAAGTGCATATGCTCCCTCATTATAATAATGAGTGCCATTGACACTCCACGCTTTGAATTTTTTACCACTTGGCGCAACTGATGGTGCTAGAGGTAATTTATAGAAAGTATTTGCTAGTAATCTATCTGTAAATACATATCCGCTTCCTAAATTAAAGTAAACGTTGTACTCTGTTCTATAGTATCTATCTAAGCGTTCTTCTCTTTCTCTACGCTCTTGTCTTTCTCTGCGTTCTTTTCTTTCTCTTGCTTTCCTAGCTTCTGCTTGTCTAGCTTCTTCTTCTCTAGCTTCTTCTTCCTTCTTTGCTGCATCTTCTTCAAGAAGTCTGCGAGCTTCTTCAGCTATCTTCTTATTAACAAAAGTGTAGACTTGAACTTCATTATATACCATGTTGAAGGCTGTCTCTCTTGTGGCAAAGGTCTTAAGGTTATTTGTGTTTGCAATGCCATTTAAAATTCCGCTTGTCTTAGCATAGTCAATGTAGGCTTGTGCCCAGTAACCTGTCTTTACCTTTGGCTCAGCAAAGTCTGGGTTTAGTCTTGCTAGTATCGCTATACACTCATCTAGTTTTATATGTGCATTCGGACGGAATGATCCATCTTGGTAACCTGCAAGGTAGCCTCTTTGTGTTGCGTAGCTAATTATGTTTTTCGCCCAATGATTGTTTACGTCCTTAAATGCAGACGCAGCTGCATATAGATTAGCTTGATTAAGCTCACCTGTTACGGCTAAAACCATCTTAGTGAACTCTGCTCTAGTGATGTTTTTGCCTAGTGAAAGCTCACCGTCTCCCCTTCCTTGAACGATATTGTTTTGTACTAACCAGTCAACTTTGTAATTGTTTGTGCTTTGCGCTGCTGCAAGTGGCATAGCTGTAATAAGCATCATCATGACTAGTAGTAGTGAAAGTAGTCTCTTTTTCATTACAATCCTCCTAAACTTATATACAAAATTTTTTATTATGATAAAGTAATTTTATCATATATTTAAACAATAATCAATCGTTTCTCTTCTTTATATATATGAAATATATATGAAATTTTTTTAATATTTAAATGGGGAGCATCTTATGCACATCTTATTGCAATTGCTCCCCCATAGTTTTTATTAATTTCTTTCATCTATAAATTATTCTTATGCAGTCTTTTATGTTCTTCGCTGTTTAAAAAGTCGTTGTGGCTCTTGCCTTCCTCGTTAAGCAAGTGCTTGTGTGTATGCTCATGAGTAAAGATATGTGTATGTGTATAGCCGTCGTGTGTATGAACTATTGTGTGTGTATGCAGATGTGTATGCTTCATTATGATTGTATCCATAACTACAAAGACGGTTCCTAAGACCATAAATACTAAGCCTATGAAGTACGAAGCGCTCAAGGCTTCTGCATTAACTAGAAAGCTCAAAAAACTTGCAATGAATGGAGCGATGGCATAGTATGCACTTGTCTTTGCTGCTCCTAAGTCTCTTTGGCTTCTTACGTATAGGAAGATGCTTAAGCCATAAGCCACATAGCCTAGTAAAAGTGTGTAGAGAATGTATCTAAATTCAGGAAGCTTCTCCCCGATGACGAATGAGATGATTAGTGATGACAGTCCTGAGAATATCCCTTTTATCGTAACTATCTCATAACTTGATTTATTTGAAATTTTCCTTGTGCAATTGTTTTCAAGTCCCCACGAAAGCGTTGCAAGTATTACAAATAGCGAACCATATGAGAAGCTAAACGCTCCTTTGCCCTCGAATGAAAGTATTATACTTGAAACTGTTATGAAGACTATCGCTATCCAAAGATTTTTCGAAACTGCTTCTTTAAAAAATACTAAAGCAATGATGCTTGTTGCGACAATTTCAAAATTTCCTAAAAGTGATGCGTTTGCTGATGAGCCTATGGATATACCTATCATTAAAAATATGGGTGCAATGACGTCTAAGACCACCATCAGTATAGTATATGGCAGGTCTTCTCTACTTAAGCGCATTGAGCTGTCTTCTTTTTTGTATTGAAATAGGTACATAAAGCCAACGCCTATGCCAGCTCCTAGATATAGGAAGGCTGCCATGAATGTCGGTGAGATGTTCTTTAATAAAACTTTTGACAATGGTGTATTTAACGCATAAAAAACTGCCGCTAATATCGCGCAAATTATTGCGCTAAGCTTATTATTTTTCTTCATCTTGAAGCTCCTTTCTAAGATCTTCATCATCAGCACTAAAAGTAATTAAAGTAAGTAGCACTGTTCCAAGAGATAGCGCCAAGCAAAGCGCAGCGTATATAGGTTTTGCGCCTAGTATGCCCAAGTGTGCAAGCCCCGCTAAACAGTAAAGATATAGTGCAAGCCAAAAGATTGTCAGTGCAGGGTCGTTTAGTTTTATCTTAATAAACTTTCTCTTTATAATTATTTCTCTAATAAGCCTTATAAATATATACAGCCACAAAATAACGAAGGCAATGCAGGAAAACCATTCGTCCGTTATATCGTTTAGCTTAAGTGATATAAAGCTTAAGATGCCAACTGTTGCAACTGACATAAGGCCGATGATTATGGCAGCAATTAGATTTTTTATTATGGATTTTTCATTGCGACGCCAATAGACTTCTGAATAATATATTATCGATGGCGTCTCAAACATATATCCAAGGAAGTTTACCCATATTACGGACATGAAGGTATGATGGTCAATGACTAAATTTATATCTCTTCCATCCCAGAACCAAAAGCCGCCTGATAGTCTTATGGCTGCAACGTCTAGAAGCAGGTCCATGGACACAACGAAGAAGCCTGATAGAAGCGCTGTCATTATTGGGCTTAGCTTAAATTTCTTTGCAAGTCTAAATGCACAGACTGCTACTGCGCCCCACATAAGTCCACCAAAGAATGGAAATTGATACGGCTCTGTGCCTATCATTATGTAGTAGAGATTCGAGTAGTGGTAGATGTCTGTTAGCCGCACTGCTAATAGCTCCAGTGAGAAGCCTGCTATCGCTGCTGATATAAACATGTATACTTCGTTCCAGTTTTTCTTCTTTATGACGTCAAGCAAAAATAGACTGACGATTATGTAGCAAATTATTTCAAATGCATTAATCCAGTTCATAATAAACTCCTTTATCTGCTTTATAAATATATTATAGCATAAATTTGCAAAATAAAATGGGGAGCATTTGCACCAAATTTTTAATGCATTTGCTCCCCAATGAGTTTTATGTTTTATTTATTAAAATAGTTTATCTGCTCCGAACTAATTTCGCAGAGCAAGCGAGATGATTGGGCGATGTGGACTGACGAAGCAAACGGAGCGTACTAAACGTACGTGAGTATTGCTGAGGAGGGATCCGTAAGATTAATTCAAAGCTATGTTCGCTAACGCTCCATACCTTTGTAATCTCTGGAATAAGGCATGCATAACCAATCGAACTTCGCTTCGCTCGTTCTCTTGGTGCATGAACTTAACAAGCTCAAGGGCTCGTTTGAATGCGAAATTTATTCTAATCTTTTCCATGACTTCTCTTTCATAAAAGCACTTATAATTTTAGGATCTTCTCCTTCATAATAATTTACTAGTAATTTTTTAAACTCTTCTACTTCATTCTCTGGTATTACCAAAAAGCCTCCTGCGTGACCTATTAAGTAGTGATTGGCAAAAATTATTGCGCTCCTTTTGTTGCCATCAAGAAATATTTGTTTCTTCATTGTATATAGGCATAGTTTTATAGCTATGTCTATAGCTGGAGCATCTTCTGAAGTGATGCTATTTATATCATCTTTAACATCTGCTTCTATAGGTATTGGCGGTAAATAGTTTGATCCACCTATGCCAACCGGTAATGATCTCATACGTCCACCATCTATATAGAAGCCCTCGTTAACTAAGCTTGCTATTTGTGAAAGCATATAGTAATCGCTTTTGCAAGTGATGACATCATTATCAAGTATAAATTCCCAGGCATGCTTTAAGTTCAAAATCTTTTGTACGTCACTTGCTTTAACGCCACTAACCTTGCCATTGTCTATAATTTCTTCTGTTTGTGGAAATGTTGTTCCGACGCCTTCAAGAACTGCTTGATCATATATATTTGTCTTCATATTGGCCCTTGCAAAATCAATATTCTTCATGACATTAATTGATAGACTAGCTTCTTCGTAGCCAAGGCTAGCAAGCTCCTTATCAAGTGTGCGTAATTCTTTTTTTATCTCACGCGCTTCTCTTGCATTGCTAAGCAAAATATTATAAAGTTCGTCGCTATATACACCAACGTAGGATGACTTTTGTTTGCCAAGCTCTCTTTTTCTTACATAAAGATATTTATTATCTCCACGAGTCTTTACCTCTGGCGTTCCATCGTAAGGAAGAAGCTTCAGCCTTGCGTTAAGGTCTGCTCGTCTCCTAATGAGCTCTTGAATATCTTCGTATTTTGGACTCATAATGCACCTCCCATCTCTTGTAATGATTATATCACTCTTTTTATCAATAAGCAAGAAAAATGGGGAGCATTTGCACCAAATTTTTAATGCATTTGCTCCCCACATATTTTTCTCATTTTATTCTATTTATTAAAATAGTTTATTTGCTCCAAACTAATTTAACCCTCAGATTATTGCTAATCGTCTACTCCAAGTAAATTTTGCTGGAAAAATGTGATGATTACGCGAAATGGAGCTTTGAGGCAAGCGGAGCGTATTAGTCATACTCGAGCATTGCCGAACAAGCGAATGAGCGTAAGGGCGCATTTTAACGCAAAATTTTATTCTTCTTCGAAATCGCCTTTTTCCTGTATCAGTTCCCTCGCTGCAATACCCGGTTTAGTTAATTGGAATGGGTTAAAGATCTCGTCTATCTCTTTTTGATCTAAGATATTGTCTCTTAGTATGATTGATGTTACGCTCTCGCCTGTCTTAAGTGCTTCTTTGGCGATGGCTGCTGACTTCTTGTAGCCGATGTGTGGAACAAGTGCTGTAACCATACCTACTGAGTTATCAAGTAGTGCTTTGCATCTTTCTTTATCTGCGACTATGCCTTCTATGCAGTTTACTCTAAGTGTTTCGCAAGCGTTGCCTAGTGTTTCGATTGATTCGAAAAGCTTGTAGAACATAACTGGTTCGAATGCGTTAAGCTCTAGTTGACCTGCTTCAGCTGCCATAGTGATGCACATGTCGTTACCGATGATTGAGAAGGCAACTTGGCTAGCAACTTCTGGTATAACTGGGTTTACCTTACCTGGCATGATGGATGAGCCGTTTTGTCTAGCTGGAAGAATGATTTCTCCTAAGCCTGTTCTCGGACCTGAGCTCATAAGTCTTAGGTCGTTACTCATCTTTGAAAGTGTGATTGCGCATGTCTTGATAGTTGCTGAAAGGTGTGCAACTCCGTCAAGGTTTTGTGTGCCGTCTATCATATCGTCGGCTTGCTTTAGTGAAAGTCCTGTCACTCTTGCAAGTGTCTCAGTAATATTAACATAGTAATTAACATCAACGTTGATACCTGTACCGATGGCTGTTGAGCCCATGTTTATAACTTTGATAACGTCTCTAGCTTTTTTGATTCTTCTAACATCACGGCGTAGTGCACTTTGGTATGCGTGAAACTCTTGACCTAATCTTATAGGTACTGCGTCTTGTAATTGTGTTCTACCCATCTTGATAACGTCGTCGAACTCGATTGACTTCTTTTCAAGTGCGTTTATAAGGTCCATCAATTGGTCGATAGTCTTGTTAACAAGTTTAACGGCAGCTATCTTACCTGCTGTTGGATAAACGTCGTTTGTTGATTGGCACATGTTGACGTCGTCGTTAGGATGTACATGGTCATATGTACCAAGTCCGCCACCCATAATTTCGTTTGCAAGGTTGGCAATAACTTCGTTAGCGTTCATGTTAGCTGTTGTACCCGCACCGCCTTGTATTGCGTCGCAGATGAACTGATCGTGATACTTACCTTCGATGATTAAGTCGCAAGCCTTGGCGATGGCTTCTTCCTTTTCCTTTGACATAAGGCGTGATTGTTGGTTTGTAATAGCGCAAGCCTTCTTAATTTCTGCTAAAGCCTTTATCATCTCTGGATGAATATGTCTACCTGTGATATGAAAGTTTTCCTTTCCTCTTAAACTTTGTACGCCATAATAAGCGTCTACTGGTACTTCCTTCTCACCAATAGAGTCTGATTCTATTCTTGTTTTGATGTCTTCCATGACTTACCTCCCGTTTTTTAATTACACCTTAATTCTAACACATAATTGAAAAGCTTGCAAGCACTTAGCTTTAGAACGATGCAGCAAAGTTTTTAATCTGTTAAAGTATTTGCAAGCTAAGACGAAGGATAATTCATTGTGACTCAAATCACAGTCCTTAATGAGATAAATATGAAAGAAATATATTAATCTTTTCAAAAATATTTTTTTACTTATTCTTTGCATTCATGTGAGCTCGCTTATAAAAGATAAATTTTAAGTTTTGCAAATTTTTAAAAGATGGCAAGGCTACTAATACATGACAAGTCTCTAACTACATAGCAAAGCTCTCGTTATATAGTAAGCCTCTATCTACATGACAAGCGTCTAACTACATAGCAAAGCTCTCAATATAAAAAACCTCTCTACTATATTGTAAAGAGGCTCATATACTAATATGAAATTTTATCTATACTTCGCTTAGTTCATTATAAAGCTTGCAATACTCGTCTGCTGTCTTGTGCCAACCGTTGTCAAGGCTCATCGCATTCTTCAAGACTCTGTTAAACTCGTCTTCGTCTTGATAATAAAGCTTCAAGGCTCTGCCAAGTGCCTCGTACATTTCCTTCTGATCAATATTGTCAAAGGCGAAACCACTTGCATGCTCTTTATCGTCGTGATACGCGACGACTGTGTCCTTAAGTCCGCCAACCTTCCTAACTAGCGGAAGTGAGCCGTAGCGCATGGCTATCATCTGTGCACTGCCGCAAGGTTCTACCTCTGATGGCATTAGGAGTATGTCGGAGGCTGCGTATAATCTTCTCGCTTCGTTCTCGTTGTAGTAGATCCTTGAAGCCATCTTGTCAGGGTAGCTTTCTTCTAGCTCTCTAAACTTCTCTTCATAGCTCTTTATGCCTGTACCCATGATGATGAAGTTGCAGTCGAGTTTCATCATCTCCTCTATGGCACCTATAACTAGGCTTATGCCCTTGGAGCGCTTCATACGGCTAATCATAACAACAAGTGGCTTGTCACCATCTTTCTTAAGGCCGTAGTAGTCTTGCACCGCTTCCTTGTTGTATCTCTTAAGCTTAAAGCTCGCAGCGTCGTAGTTTTTAAAGATCGCCTTGTCTGTCAATGGATTGTATTTATCTGTGTCTATGCCATTAACAATGCCGTGAAACTTGTAGCTATACTCCTTAAAGACTTCATCTAATCCCTCGCCAAAGTGCTTATCCATAAGCTCGTCTCTAAACGACTTGCTAATGGTTGTGACTATGTCTGAAGAGACTATGCCCGCCTTAAGCATATTGATGGAGTCGATGAATTCGTAATTCTCATCTTTCAAAACTTCAAGGTCTGTGTCGACTATGCCGGCTATGATGTTTTGATTGAAGACGCCTTGGTACTTAAGATTGTGCACCGTAAAGACTGTCCTTATGTCTCTGTAGTAGCTGTCGCTCTTGACATACTGCTTAAGTAGCACGGGCACAAGGCCTGTGTGCCAGTCGTTCGCGTGTATGATGTCTGGCTTGATCTTGTATGTCTTGATAAACTCCAAAACTGCCTTTGTAAAGAAGATGTAGCGCTTGGCATCATCGAACTCACCATATATCCTATCTCTGTTGAAGTAGTCTTCGTTATCTATGAAGATGTACTTTACACCGTCTTCTTCGTACTTGAAGACGCTCGCATATATAAGGCCGTCGCCCATCATAACTCCGTAGCTTGACATAAACTCGAGCTTGGATTGATACTCTCTCTTGATGGGTTTGTGTAGTGGTATAAAGACGTAGACGTCGTTATCATGTTTAGCTACCTCTTTGGGTAGGCAGCGCATAGTGTCTGCTAGCCCTCTCGTCTTAACGAAGGGACTTACTTCTGCTGCTAAAAAAAATATTCTCATACTTATGCCTTCTCTATATATTCATCTTGTCCAAATGGATTCTTTCTCTTGTCAAGCTTTCCACTCTCTACAAGGCGCTCAAGTATATCAAGAAGCTCTTCGGCGCTTAGTGTGCCAACTGTCTTCTCAAGCCTTGCTGCCTCGCGTGTCAAGTTGAAGTCGCTGATAGGTAGACTATCTTTAAGCTCTTCATAAACTGAGAGCATCTTGTCTTCAGTTTGACTTCTTAGCTCTAGGAACGGATTGACCTTGTCTATAGCCTTGGTATCTGCATAACGAAATCTTGTGAATATCGTTCTACCGAAGGAGGCCTGCGAGATAAAGGCATCGCCTGTTGTAAGGTAAGGAAGCCTCTTAGCATCGTCTGAGGATATGTCTGTCTCCTCTTTGATGGTACTGATGTCAGACTCTCTAACTGTTCTTAGTATAAACTTCGTGTTAAGCTGCGCAGTGATTGTGTCATCAAGCAGCGTTATCCTTTGTGTTGCTAAGACTAGGAAGACACCGTACTTTCTACCTTCCTGTGCAAGCTCTTTGAGTATGGACTTGGATGCGCTCTCGTAGCCCTTCGGTGCAAAGTTGTGCGCCTCGTCTGTTATGATTATGAATGGTGGGAAGTAGTCCTCGCCCATCATGCCAAGAAGCTTTGCATCCATGTATGCTCTTCTTTTGTAGTAGAACTTCTTAAGTATATAGCTTGAGTATACTTCTAGTAGTCTTGTTGGTCCCTTTAAGGAGATGAGCTTGCCGCTTCTAAGTGCAGTCTCTATACCTTGGGAGTCGTTACTGAAGACATTGTCCTGAACAAGTCTGTTGAACCTCCAGCCTATGCCCTTTAGGCTCGCTGTGTTAAGTCTTCTGCCGTACTTTTTGTAGTAGCCTTTTAGTCTATCTAGTCTAATTAACTCTGCCGTATCAGGATCACCGTTGTTCTCGTCTTGTATAGCCTTATTAATGCCCTCTTCCCCCATGTCTATGGCTTCGATGATCTCGTCAAGTCTCGCTCTAAAAGCGTTGTGATCCTCGCCTCTAGAGAAGATCTCGTCTGCTGCCGCCTCCATCGCGTCTGTCATCATGCCAGCCGCATTAAGAAGGTTCTTAAACTCTGAGACGTTGATGTCCTTGTAGTCAACACCAACTTCCTTACCAAGAAGGAAGCTTTCGTAGTATGCTTCGTAGCTTGGTGCTTCGTCGTAGGTCTTAAGCTTGAAGTCCATCTCGTAGTGTGGATCTAGGACTATGGTTGGAATTCTCTTCTTCATAAGCTCTTCTATGATGACTCTAAGTGCAAATGACTTACCCGAGCCAGAGCCTCCGAAGACACCTATGTGCGGATATTGACTAAGCTCTCCAACATCGTAGATGTATGGTAGATCATTTTGCTTAAGTCTTGTGCCGCCTTCAAAGGTGTAGACTAAGTTCTTTAGCTCCTCGTCTGCCTTCTCATAAAGGTCGTCTGTGTTCTTAATGACGCCTAGCACAAGGCCGTCTTTAGGTGAAGACTTGATGATGAGGTCCTTAATCTCGTCAAAGCTTGGAAGCCTAAGCTTTGAACCTGCCATGATAGGATACATCGCTTCTTCCAAGAGTCTAAGCTTGGCAAGGTAGACTACCTCATTATCAACATCGTATCCTAACTTCAATAGCGACTCAATCACGCTTTGGTCGATAAAGTCCTTCTCCTTCTCAAATGGCATAAAGCGGTTGTAAGTATTAGCTTCAACGACTTCACCGATGTAGTTTCTCTTCTCGTCCTCTATAAGCAAAAATTCATTTATTCTAAAATTTCTCGTGTTCGAGGCTATGTATACCTCGCTAGTTCCTGTAAGACCTAAAACTTTCATCTTAAATTCCTCACTTCGTTAAAATATCTATCGTATATGTCCTTGTCAAGCTCTTTAACAAGAACGTCTTCTTTCATTTCTTCAGTAATCTTGACCTTCTTATCAACTATATCAAGTATAAGCGGTATGCCTCTGGAGTTTTTTGGTGTTAACTTAAGTATAGTCTCTAAGACCATGTGCATGTAATCTCTTTGCTCTTTGCATATATCCACGCCGATGGCATTAGGCTTCATCGATGTTCTAGCAAAGGCGCTCACTATACCGCTCTCTGCCTTCTTGTTGCATGCGTCCCTTATAATCATCGCTTCCTTATAATCAAGTAGGGAGTATAATATCTCCTTGTCGTAGGCCTCGAATTTTATTGCTTCTGCGATAGTGGCTGTCTTGATCTCTTCGATGACACCAACTAAGATGATGCCTTCATCTACGCAGATTTTTCGTAGCTCGTTGAAGTCGTCTTCGCAGCTAATGATGTAGCGAATGAAGCCTCCGTCCATGAATATCATCTTTGGCTTTCTCTCCTTCAAGGCTTCTATGCACACTCTTACTTCTAGCCTTGCCATCTCCTTCTTGATGTAGACCTCTTGCTCAAAGGAAAACTCATCTTCCTCTCTGATCCTATCCTCAATAGGCGAGTAAACTGTAGTGAGCCTCTTTTCATAATTGTCCTTTGTCGATATCACAAGTGCGTCTATGACACTGATGTAGTGCGGATACAAGGCCCCTATCCTATTCAGAGAGCCGTCAACTGCCCATAAACCGCCTTCGTCTGCAATTTTTTCTAGATCCACCTCGTCCTCTATCATGTACTTATCCGCAAGAATATCGTAGATCTCTTTCTTTATACCTTCCTTGCCCTTATCATCGAAAATTTTAGACTTTTCTCTAAGCAAAGAGTTTATATCTCTAATCTTCATGAGTAATTCTTCGTTCATATTATTCATCCTTTATCTCAAGCAGAGCCTTGTAGGCATCGTTCTTCTTAAAGCCAAGCTCCTTTAACTTATTTGTAGCATCTTTTATGCTCAGTCCCTCGTCTATAAGGGCTCTTGCAGCTTCGTTTATGTCAAGCGTCTCATCTTCATCACATGCAGCGTCGTTTAAAATCGTGATAACAAACTCACCACGTGGCTCATTCTCTTTGAAGTGTGATATTAACTCACTTAGGTGCATATGAAGGTGCTCCTCGTATAATTTTGTTAGCTCGCGGCTTATAAAGGCCTCTCTGTCGCCATAAACGTCAAGTGCCGTTTCTAAGAAAGCGATGAGCCTATGCGGCGCTTCGTAGAAGATTAGTGGCATCTTGTACACTCTGTAGCTTTCCAAAAACTTCTTGCGTCTCGCATCCTTTTGCGGCGCAAAACCTATGAAGGCAAAGTGACTAAGGTCTATGCCGCTCGCCATAAGTGATGTGACAAAGGCTGTCGCTCCAGGTATGGCTGTCACGGTAAATCCAGCTTCTCTTGCAGCACGAGCTGCTACAACTCCTGGGTCCGATATGCCAGGTGAGCCTGCATCTGATACTATAGCGAGACTTTTGCCATCAGCTAGAAGCTCAAGTATATATGCTGTCTTGTCCTTCTCATTAAACTTGTGGTAGGCAAAGAGCGGCTTTTTAATCTCGTAGTGCTTAAGAAGCACACCTGAGTGCCTTGTGTCCTCGCAGGCAATGTAGTCTACGCTCTTTAATACGTTCAGCGCACGTAAGCTTATGTCTTCGTAGTTACCTATGGGTGTTGCAACTATATATAAAGTGCCTTTATTGATGTCCATAGTAAATCTCCTTTACTTCATCAGTGTAAGTGCCGTCTGAGTTGTAGACGACAAGTTCATTCATATATTCAAAGCCAGTCTTGTCTGACTTTTCGAGCTCTATAAGTATCATGTTCGCCTTTTTGTCCGCAAATGGTTTAACAGCTCTGAGCCTTCTAGTGTTGATGCCATACTTTTTAAAGCTCAAGACTATGTCGATAAGCCTTGATGGTCTATGCACCATGTAAACCTTGCTAAATGGCTTAAGTAGGTAGCTCGCTGCTCTTGCTATGTCATCAAGCTTAAGTAGAATTTCCTGCCTTTTGTAGTCATCCGTTGCTATGTTGTCCTTAGGATCAAGGTATGGCGGGTTTACAGAGAGACTGTCGAAGGCGTTCTTCTTAAAGTGCTTCTCCACTTCCCTTATGTCAAGCCTTATAGCCTCTACTCTGTCATTAATTTCGTTCACGGCTATGGACTTTTTGCATAAATCTATCGCCTTCTCATCTATGTCGACTCCGACCACTTTCGACTTCTTGTAAAGGTAGGAAAGTCTAAGCGCGACTATGCCGTTACCAGTGCAAAGGTCTATGTGATCTTCCTTTGCCTTTGCAAAGTCAGAAAGAAGTATTGCGTCTATACCATAAGAGAAGTCGTCCTTGTCTTGATATATGTAATAGTTTGTACCTGCTACCTTGTCCATATATGCCTCCTTATAAATATTATATCATTTATCGTGATTAAAGACAATCATATTTGGGTATAGATATAATGGATGATAGTAGAGCTGTTAGTGCAGCGCATTATTTAAAATGGATAATGTGACTCTAATCACTTGACAAACGTATCTACATTCATTATAATATAAGTACAAGGAGGGATATTATGGCATACGTAATCAGTTCAGAATGTATAGCATGCGGACAATGCTTACCAGAGTGTCCAGTTGACGCTATATCTGAAGGCGATATCTACATAATTGATGCAGATAAATGCATCGACTGCGGACAATGCAGCAGTGTTTGTCCAGTAGATGCTCCAAAACAAAACTAAGACATAGGAGTATCGATTAAAGGCTTCACATTTGTGAAGTCTTTTTTTGTGCAAATTTTATGCAATCTAGCTCTTATTTCACGCAAAAATAAAAGGCGAAACTTATGTTTCGCCTTAATGCTTATAGCTATCTTCTGTGTTCTATCTTGAACTTATATGTCTTACCCTCTTCGACCTTAAGTACTCTTAACTGTCTTTCTTTAAGTGGTACTATATATAAGCCCTTTGGAAACTTAATCATACTAGCTTCTACTTTTTTGTCGCCTACAGATATGTATATCTTGGCTTTGATTGCTTTTGTGAAGTCAACAACTCCCTGACCAAGTTCTATGTATAAGCCTTTTGATGATTCAGATTTAATAACTTTTAGTTCTAACTCTTTCATCACGCACTCCCTTTCTCTATTTCCCTACAGTCATTATACACTAAGAATTCAAAAAATACAAGTAATAATGCAATATTTTAGCCTCATCTTATAGACAAGGCTAAAGTATACATTATTTTGTAAAGTCGTCAATAATGTTTTTAACTGCGATCTTTGTATCTTTATGATACAATAAGCCATCTATATGTGGCCAATTTTCATTAGCTTCGTTCTTCTTTGCTTTTTCGTAAGCTTCTTTATTAACTATGGCAATGGTGTTCTTAGGCTCGTTAGGAACGTCTTCTATGAATAAGGACTCATCCTTTGGATAGCCTGGTGCATTGTCAATATCTAGCGTGAAGTCCTTTAGTCCTGCCTTTTCAGCAGCTTTGTAAAGCTCATTCATAACGCTGTCGTATCTTGGGTTTATGCCTTGCACAGCTACCTCTTTGGCAAGCTCTTCATCTCCGTCTGCCATCTTGACTAAAGAATCATAATATCCTTCGCCATCTTCTGCATCAATCTTTTCTTTTAACTCGTATTCATCACCACTTTTCACATATACAAGCTTAAGCGGCATTAGCATACCGGCTGTGTTTTCAAAAACGTGGTCGTTGTACTTATATCCAAACTCTGCATAATTAACTAAAAGTGAAAGTTTGTCTCCTTCTTCTACCGCCTTGTAAACCTTTACATCTTGGATAACTAAGTCGCCTTCTATAAGGTCCGATACGCCCTTTGTCCTCTTAACAAGCTCAGCGTATTTTTCATTTTTCGCATCGATTTCACTCATCTCGCCATTATCTTGGCTAGAATTTTCTTCTTGAGCAGTATTTTCTTTTGCTTCATTAGTCTTTGGTACGTCTTTCTTGCACGCTGTTAATACTAGTGCGGCCGCCATTAACATAGCAAGCATCAAAATTAATTTCTTCTTCACTTTAAGACTCCTTTGCTCTGATGTTTACACCAAGGTAATATTGGTGCAAGCTCGAAATAATATTCTCTTCGCCATAGCGAGTATAGAGACCTTTGAACTTCTTGTTATATATGAAGAGGCCGGCTATGGACTTAAGCTCTTTCACCTCTAGCTCACCTTTATCATTAAAGATCACAACATCTCTTTTGTATGGCTCGATGTATTCTTGGAATATATACCCAGTGTCTGCATGCTTTTTCAAAATTTCTTCAAATTCTTTTTTGGAGTGGTCCTTGCCAACGTAGACGCCCCTTGATGCGTTTAGGTCAACAGGCTTTATGATGTACTTGTCCTTATTATCCAAAACTTCCTTAACAGTGCTCTTTGTAAGCATGGCTGTGTATGGTATGTGTTTTTCTATGAACTCAAGCTCGTCCTTTGACAAGAACTTCTTAACTCTGTCTTCGAAGAGCTTTATGAATATCCTCTTGTCGTGCATAACTTGGCTCTTGAAGGAACCTATCATAACGAACTCATCGTTAAGGTATGCATCAACAAACTCTTGTATCTCGTCCCAGTGCTCAACTGCTTCGAAGGTAACAAGCCTTCTGTAAACAGCATCTATCCTAAAATCTCCTGAGTATATGTGACCGTCCTTACGCTTAATGTCTCTTACGTCGCAGATGATGGTCTTGATGCCTCTCTTTTCAAAGGCTCTCTTGAAGCGTTCGAACTCTTCTGTTGATGCGCTTGACATGATGTCTACTATGGCAAGGTTGAAATTTTCTTCGCCAGTAGTTTCCTTGTATAATGTTATGAACTCATCTACCCACGAGTCAAACAGTTCGTAGTATGAGAACTTGTAGCCGTAGCGCTTCTCCATCTCCTTCATAGCTTCAAGCTCAAGCATCATAGGTGCAAGCTCATTGTCCTCGTTCATGGCAGAGGAGCCGTCCGTATTTAGCTCGCAGAACTTGAACTCATCACGCGACTTGTAGAAGATGTCGTAGCGGCAGATCGGTACAAATGTTGAAAGCAATGGCTTGTGTATCAATAGCTTCTTCATCTTGTCGTCGAAGTCAAAGCTGTTTCTAAAAGCAGATATTGCAACGTAAGCCTTAGTCACCTTGTCTGATATCCTCATCATCATCTCAGAGATGTACTTAAAGTTCTCCTCGTCCTCGTCCGATACGAAGAAAGGTTGGTATATAGCAGGAACCGGCTTGCCTTTGTACTTCGCAGTCGACTTTTCAACCTTCTCCAAGAGCTTTTTATAATCCTTATAATATTTCTCAGGGTCCTCCTTCACTATCTCGATGTATCTTTCGCCTATCTTATCATAATCCATATCTTTCATAATTACCTCCTAAAATCAAACTATTACTTCAAATCGTCTCCTATATTTGTAAAATTCGGTACTATCCTTAATCTATAGTCGTAGTCATCTGAGACTTCACTTTCAAAACGCTTACACATCTCGTCCGCAAGCGTCTCTTTGTCCTTACCCTGCATATCGTTCAAAACGAGGTCTAGTAGCAAGATGTCCTTAGCCGACTTGCTGTTTACAACTCTAAAATCGTGTAAGGCAACAACATTTTTGTCGTTCTTCACCGCATTCTCAAGTTTCTTGTAAAGCTCAGAACACTCGTCCTCAGCCATGTAAGGGTCAACGTGTATGATGATTGTGATCTTGTACTTATCTTCAAGTATCCTCTCCCAAGTGTCTATAACGCTGTGCGCCTCCTCAATGGTAAGGTGTGCTGGCATCTCAACATCGAAGGAGATGTAGACATTATCAGGACCGTAGTTGTGTGCGTGAAAGTCGTGCACATTCTTTATTAATGGCTCCGACTCTAGGTCTTTGTGTATAAGCTCCACTAGCTCCCTGTCTGGCTCCTCGCCTAAGATTGGGCCTATGGTCTCCTTTATCATCTCTATGCCATTCTTAATAATCATAAGTGAAACTAGTATACCGAAGTAGCCGTCGACTTGTACAGTTGTGAAAAGTGAGCTAATCATCGGCACAATGACAACCATAGTCGTGAAGACGTCTCCAAGCGAGTCTATGCTAGTTGCCTTCATCGCCTTCGAGTCTATCATCTCGCCTGCACCCTTGTTCAAGAAAGTGATGAAAACTTTGACAAGTATCGAAAGCAGCATAATTATAAAGCTTACAAGGTCGAACTTAACGATGTCTGGGTGCAGTATTCTTAAAAACGACGACTTTATGAATTGCAGACCTATGATGATAACGATGATGGATATGACAAGGCCTGATATGTACTCGAGCCTACCGTGTCCGTATGGATGCTCCCTATCCGCCGGCTTCTCCGATAACTTAAAGCCCAAAAGTGTAATCACCGACGAGATGGTGTCAAAGATGTTGTTTACCGCATCTGCCATGATGGCGATGGAGTGAACAAAGATACCGATTGTAAGCTTCGCTGCACTTAAAAGTATGTTAAAGATGATACCCGTGATTGAAACGAAGTAGCCAGTCTTCTTTCTAAATAACGCATCGCGCGTGTTTCTGTTAGGTCTGTTTATAAAGTAAATTAATTTTTCTATCATCTGTCTAACCTTCTATGAAAATATTGTCTAAATTAAATAGTTTTTTGATACTATCGTACTGAGCCTTGGCTAATGGATTAGCCTTGTCTTTGAAGGCTCTGATCATAAGATTTTTAGGTGTATGATCCATGTCGATGAACTCTATGATTTCTGATTTGTAGCCATGCATCTCTAGGTAAAGACTTCTAAGTGAGTCAGTGACAATTGCTGCGACCCTCTCCTTAAGTATGCCGTGCTTAAGAATACCCTCAAGCTCGTAAGATTTGATCTTAGGGAATAGCTCTTTTTGACAGCACGGAACCGATAGTATAAGTGACGCATTTAGATCCACAGCCTTCTTTATGGCGATGTCGGTCGCTATGTCGCAAGCGTGCAGAGTAAGCATGATGTCGATATTATCAGTCTTGGAGTAGTCCTTTATATCCTTACATACAAAGTCTATGTCCTCGTAGTGAAGCGCATCCTTTATTGAGTTTAAGTCATGAACAACATCTTCCTTAAGGTCGAGACCCTCGATGTAGAAGTCGAGCTTCCTTATATTCTTTAGATAATAATAAACTGCAAAAGTTAGGTATGCCTTACCGCAGCCAAAGTCAAGTATACGCAGCTTCTTACTTGTGTCTACCTTCTCAAGCGCCTTGTCAAAGATTTCAAGGTACTTATTGATCTGCTTAAACTTGTCATAGTAGCTCTTGTAGACCTTGCCGTCCTCACTCATAACCTTTAGGTAGATGAGAAAGTCAATGCGTTCCCCTTCCTCAAGTATGTAATTTTTCTTCTTGTTATAAGATTGCGCCTTCGCCGCTCTTTCAGTCTTCGCCTTAAGAAGCTTGAACTTGCCCTTGTTGTTAAAAACTTGATAAGACTCAGAGCCAAGAGTTATGAAGAGCTGCTTGTACTCATTCATAAGAGCGCCTAGCCTTGCCTTCGCCTCAGACATGGCGATGTTCTCGTGAAAAGCCTTCTTGCCCTCAAAGCTTTCAAACTGCAAGTGCGCCTCGCCCTTCATCATTATCGTCTTAAACCTTAGCTTAGAAGTGTCCTTATTAATAGGCCCCGAGAAAGAGCCTTGCATCGCTTCCTTCTTTTTAAGAGCTTCATCTATAATAGTATCAAAATTCATAAAATCACCTTGCTTAAGTTTACCCATTAGAAAGATTATTAAAACAAAATAATACGCTAAATTGTGTGAGCAACCGCTAATTAGCTATATCTAAGAAGCATGCATAGGTATAATGTAATATGGTCTGGTTGATCTTAACCAATTTTAATTAAAATATAAAAAAATCCACTTTCAAAACTTAATAAGTCATTTCAAAAGTGGATTCTAATTTATACTTTTTTTCAATTATTTAAAATAACATTGTCAAACTCACACTAACTTTATTTACTAATTTTGCTGGAAAATGAAGAACCCCGTCCCTTACTGGACGTGAACCTTTGCGCTATGATGAATAGTGCGAAGAGCAACTTTTAGCTTCGTTCGCTCTAATTCTCTAGGCGTGCGTGTGAAGCACCAAGGTTCTCGGGACCCATCCAAAGCAAAGCTTTGTTGATGGGTGAGGTTCTTCTTTTAACGCAAAATTAATCTACTTTAGTAGATCTGATATATGAGCAACCTTATATGCTCCTCTTAAATAATTACCTACATACATAGCCTTATCTGCTTCTGGTGATATTAGTAGACTAGTATTGTTAATTTCTTTGCATTGTTCTTCGTTTAACATTGCTTTTGATGCGTTGTAGTTAAGTGGTGCGATGATGGCGTTATCAAGATTGATTTCTTCGCCTTTACCATTAACAAATTTAGCGCCTTCTTTTGCAACGCCAACTGGAACTATGCTAAGCTTGCTTCCGAAGTAGTCGATTTCATATGTCTTGCCTAATTCGTATCTGTCTTTTTGATTGAAGCCAAGTATAACGTTTGTTGGCTCATCTATCTTGTCTGCCCAGTCTTTAATTTTTAGCTTATCGCCTGTTTCTAGTTCAAGTCCTAGGAAGTCGTATAGGTATCTGTTTGTAAAGAATACTGGGTCTTTGCCATCTTCTTGGCTTAGAATATAGTTAAGGACTCTTTCACCTTTATTTCTTGCTGTGTCATATGGCTTTTCATCTGTTGCTTCGTCAAGCATTCTGTCCATGTAACCTAGTTTGTCTTGTAGTGCAATGTAGTTTGCTTTGTTAGGTTCGTCTGTGTCTTTTAGTTCTACTTCTTGTTTGTATGGATCGTTTGGATATAATTCATCATATTTTGCCTTTTCTTCTTCGTTTTCTGTATCCATAAATGCGTAGGCGTTATCATACTTAGCGTCTAAGCTTTCTGCTTTCTTCACTTCTAGTGTAAGTGCATCCTTTGGAGCTTCTTGTGCACTGCTTTCTTCTTTTTCTTCTTCTTTGTTTTCTTCTGTCTTTGCTTCTTCTGTCTTTTCTGTGTTTTCTTCTACAGCTTTGTTTTCGTCTGCTTTATTGCATGCGAATAATGTCATTGTTAGCATTAATGCTAGTACTAACGCTAGTATTGATTTTGAATTTTTCATATTAATCCTCCATTGTGAATATCTTTATATAAATGAATCTACCTTCTAGGCTCATCTCTTCGCCTTCTGATTCGTATAAAGAATATTTCTCTACATTTTTTCCGTTAAGTTTAGCGTCTTCAAGGGCGAATATATATGCACCCTCATCTGTGCCCTTTGTTTTGTTTTTTATTATGGATATATCTGCTTTTCTATCTTCCTTAATGATAACATTGAAGTCCCTTGATGGCTCTTTGCTTATGGAGATGACTTTCTCGTCTCCCATAAACTCGAAGGCTTCGTCTTCTTTAATAATGACTTCTTTGTCATCTATCAAAAGTGTGATATCCCCTTCTAGCTTCATTAGGTAGCGTCTGTATCCTGTGAAGTCTGAAAACTCTGAGCGCTCAAGGTCTATGGTCGCAGATGATATCCTTAAATCAAAGTTTCTCTCTTGAAGCGAGGCATCTTTTGGCTCTATGCAAAGCTCTTCTGTTGTGCCTCCCTTCCAAGTGGAAACGATTCTTTTACTATTTAAATCTTTCATTTTTAAAATTCGCGGTAAAAAAGTGGACCATCTCAAGCCCACTTTATATACATCTTAACTTATATTAATCTTAATAATGCGATTTCGGCGCCGTCACCAATTCTTGGTTCAAGTTTATATATTCTTGTGTAGCCGCCTTGTCTGTCTGCATACTTAGGTGCGATTTCAGTAAATAATTTTTTACTTACGTCTTTGTCATAGATGTAGCTTTGTGCTTGTCTTATTGCGTGCATGTCGCCTCTCTTAGCAAGAGTGATCATCTTATCAATCATTCTCTTAGTTTCCTTTGCACGTGTAACTGTAGTTTTAATTTCTCCCTCTTTTATAAGTGATGTTACCAAGTTACGAAGCATAGCATTTCTAT
>CAMYBS010000010.1 GCA_947254025.1 uncultured Clostridia bacterium | reverse complement strand
ATTCTATTTCTAACTTCTTCTTTTAATACTTGTGCCATAGCACACCTCTTTCTATATTAATACCGAATACATATTTAATTATAAATCTTAATTCAATATTTGTCAAGATAGCTGTAGAAAATATATCATCTATATTCTTAGTTGTCAAGACATATGTTACACTTAGAAAAATATTCTTTTACAACTTGGTTTGGCGTCTTAAAATTTAATGATATTTTAGCTGTATTGTTATATTTATTTTGATGCTTTAATTAGATCTTTTTCTCTTGTAAATATTTTTCTGTTATATACTATTTTACCATCTTCTCTATGGCTTCTTTCTACTTTTCCATTTTGCCATGGTGAGTATGGTCTTATTCTTTTAATCTTCATTTTTAGTTTTTGTGCAACTTTTTCAAATGCACTTGCTTTGAATGTCTTGTCCATATATATAAGAAGGTTCCATATATATAAGAAGCTCATCATATATTAGTGTGTTTTTATACATAGCTAGGCCTATATACATAGCAAAATTTCTAAACAGCGCACAAAAAAGATCCCGATACTACTCGGAATCCTATATAGCAATATTAAATTAGATTGAGCAAGGACTATAACCACAGTCTTGGCACTCTCTACAGCCGCCTGAGTGATTCATCTTGCCGCCGCACATTGGACACACGTCAGGATTTTCTGCAAGTGCGTTCTTTGCAAGTGCATCGATTTCGCCTTGAAGCTCGTCTATCTTTTCTTTAGTAGACTTCTTGTTGTTCGAGATCAATATGCCGGCTCTTTGGCAGCCATCTCTATAGATAGTTACGCCCTTAAGTCCTTTTTCCCATGCGAACATGTATAGCTCTTCGACTTGCTCTACTGTAAACTCGTTTGGAACGTTGCATGTTGATGATATTGATGCGTCGATAAACTCTTGCCAAGCGGATTGAACAAGTATTCTGTCCTTGTAATCAAGGTCTTTACTTGTAACTATAAAGTCAGGAAGGTCATCTTCGTCTACGATGCCGTGCGCATCCATGTATTCACGAACTATCTCTGTGTAGACTTTGTAGTAAGTGTCTTCGTTGTTTAAGCTTTCTGTCTTTCTTGTGTATGAGATTTGGAATATAGGTTCAACACCATTGGAACAGCCAAGTAGTGTTGAGATTGAGCCTGTTGGTGCCATTGTTAATAGTTGAGAGTTTCTTATACCATTTTCCTTAATTAATTCAACTACGTCTGGATCTGCGTTCTTTTGAAGGAACTTTGATGCTAAGAATTCTTTTTCTCTATACATAGGGAATGGTCCGTCTTTCTTAGCAAGCATAGCTGACTCTCTAAGTGCTTCATTTATCATAACTCTACCGATCTTTTTGATTAGTTCGATGGATTCGTCTGAGCCATATCTTATGCCCATCTTGATGAACATGTCTGCAACACCCATAAGTCCCAAACCGATTTGTCTTAGATTTTTAGCTACTTCTCTTTGTTCCTTAAGTGGATGAAGCTCTGCGTTCTCGTCAAGAACTCCATTTAAGAATCTTACGCCATGTTTAACGGCTACTTTAAAATCTTCAAAATCAAAGTAAGCGTCTTCCTTGAAAGGATACTTAACGAAGTTTGAGATGTTGATTGAAGATAGGTTACAGCTACCAAAGGCTGGTAGTGGCTCTTCTGCGCATGGATTTACTCCTGCGAATTCAAAGTCATCGAACTCACTCATTAAGTGCCAAGAATCAATCCTATCTTTGAACAAGATGCCTGGCTCTGCGTCGTTCCAGTTATTATAAGCAAGCTTTTCAAATAATTCTTTGGCTCTAACCTTTTTGTGTATCTCTTGACCGTTGGCTTCAACAGTGAAGTGTAGGTCATATTCTGTGTCGTTTTTAACCGCCTTCATAAACTCGTCATCAACATTGACAGAGATGTTTGCAAAGGTAACCTTGTCAAGGTCATTCTTAACATTGATGAACTCTTCGATATCTGGGTGAGATGAGTCCATGTTTAGCATAAGGGCTCCACGTCTTCCACGCATACCTATAAGTCCAGTAACTAAGCTGAATAAGTCCATAAATGAAACGGAGCCTGTTGTAGTAAGTGCTGCGTTGTTAACTCTTGCTCCCTTTGGACGAAGCTTTGAGATGTTTACGCCGCAACCGCCGCCATAACTATAAGTTCTAGCAAGGTACTTTGCAGTATCAAAGATAGATTCGATACTGTCTTCAACCTTCGGCATTACATAGCAGTTCGATAATGTAATCTTTCTTCCAAGCTTGTCAAGGCCGCGTCCTGCAAGAATTCTTCCTGCCGGCATAAACTTCTTATCCTTGATAGCCTTTTTAATGTATTCACTTCCGCCACTTACTCTTGTAAGGAAATCATTGAAAGTCTCGCTGTCGTAGCGGTACTTCTTTTCATAGATGTCCCTTTGTAGAGCTGTCATGTCCCAGCCCTTTTCTCTAAGCTTAGTTCTCTCTTGTCTGTATAGGATGTACTTCTTTGCAACCTCTGGTCTATACTTCATTAGAGCAAATTCAACTAAGTCTTGTATGTCCTCTATATCGACTTGTTCCTTAGCTTTAAGCTCTTCAAAAACTTCACTCGCAATCTTCGATGAGATCTCTTCATCGACACCTTTTTCAGTCTCCTTCATCGCCTTTTCGATGGCAATCTTGATCTTGTCTTGCTCAAATTCAACAACATTGCCATTGCGCTTTTCTACCTTTAACATAAGTCCTCCTATCTATATATTGTGTTTAAAATTTACTTACATACATATTATAGTATAAGCAAGATGATATTTCAAGACAATTATTATGACATTATCTTCATATAATATCATAGAGTAAATTGTTTTAATACTAAAAGGCTAAGCTAAAAAGCATGTGCTTCCCAAAGTAAAAAAATTTTAGAGTTTGGGAAGTAGGAATGGTGAAAGCTGTTTGATTACTTGATTATAAAATAAAAAAAGAACCTAGTATTAACTAAGTTCTTTGTAAATAAACTAATTATTTTTCTCATCTAACAGCCATCTCGCTAGATCAAATACCTTAACCCCCTCCATAAGCGTCATTGGGTGCTTTGTATTTGAGATTATGAGTTTTGGATAAGCATCTCTTATTGAAAGTAGTGGTTCTAACTCTCTCTTCATAGTTTTTTCGCTATTAATATCGTCCGATACTTGTATATATATCTTCTCATTTGCCTTCATCGCAACAAAGTCTACTTCCTTTTCATAAAGTTTTCCCACGTAAACTTCGTAACCCCTTCTATATAACTCAATAGCAACCATGTTCTCATATATCCTGCCATAGTCCATGTTTTTTGTTCCAAGTATAGCGGATCTAAAGCCATGGTCAACCAAATAATATTTTTCTATAGTTGCTAGATAGGACTTGCCTTGTATATCGTACCTGTTCATCTTGTAAAACAAGAATGACTCACACATGTATGAGACGTAATCAGCTATAGTCTTGTGATTAACAGGCTCTTTGTCGCTCTTCAAAGTGTCCGCAATCTTTCTTAAAGAAGTAAGGTTAGCTATATTCGAAAGCATAAAATCACCTAGTTTTTTTAGTAGCACCTTGTCTCTGATATCATGCCTTTGAACAAGATCTCTCATGATGCTTGTCTCATAAACGCTCTTTAAATAAGCTTTTCTGTCCTCATCCTTAGTATAGACATAGGAGCCTGCCATGCCTCCCATATCAATATATGAGCTAAACGCCTTGTCGATGTCCTCGTATTCAAAATATTCCACAAACTCTTTAAATGAGAATGGAAATACCTCTACGCCAATGAATCTACCTGTGAATAATGTAGCTAGGTCACTACTTAGCAAAAATGCGTTTGATCCAGTTAAGTAGATGTCAAAGCATTTTTGAGAGTGAAGACTATTTATAGTTTTTTCGAAATGTTTGCATAGCTGTACTTCATCTATGAAGAGGTAGTTATTTTTTGCATCTTGATAATGACCTATGATGTAACGATTAAGCTCTTTATAGTCTAACAGTTCTTCATTTTCTAATAATTGAAGATCAATATAGATAATGTTTGCATTTGCATCGTTTTCTTCAAGATACTTTATATAGTTTTTAAGAAGCTCAGACTTGCCAGAACGCCTCATACCTGTAATAATTTTTATATCGGGCGTATTTCTAAGACCTATGAGCCTGTCTAAGTACTTTTCTCTTTTAATGATTTTCATAATATCACCTACTAAGTACATCATAGCACTTCTACTTCCCAAAGTCAAATATTTTTAGAGTTTGGGAAATAGGATTGAGGAAAGCATTATAATTACTTGACTATAAAATAAAAAAATTAGCTTCCACTTGGAAGCTAATTCAATATTCTTACTAATTATTAATTAATATTGGTAGCACTATCGACAAGATCATTATAATACTAAGTGCTAGTGCGAATGTTCTTGCTAGTGATTTACTCTTTCTCCATTTGCGTTTTAATTTACTCATAGTCTCCTCTTTCTATATATCAAGTGTTATTTCTATATGTCACAGAGAATATTATACTATGTTTTTATAAAATGTCAAGGCTTTTTATAAACTTTTGTCTATTTCGCACAAATTTTATAAGTAAACAAGCTTTATGAGCTTCATATAGTTATAGTCGACGATGACGTTGTAGTAGCCAGCTAGGTACTCATTTGTTGCGTCGTCTCCTGTGTCTGCAAGGAGATTGCCGCCTACTATGTTGTTAAGTTTGGATTGTGTCGCGATAACGATAATGTTTTCCTTACCAACTTCTCTAATAACGCGCGGCGAGAACTGTTGATTGCCACGGCCGAATATATATCCTTGACCACCTATGATGGTTACGATAATCTTTCTCTTTGGATACTTCATAAGTGCTTCGTAAATCTCTTTTTCGCTCGCGTCTTTCTTGATGAGCTTCTTATTATATACAAGGTCGACTCCAAGTAGTGAGTTCTCAAGGCCAAGTAGATTCATCACGGGTCTGATGCTTGAGCCGCTACCAACTATATACAAGGTGTCATCTTGCATCTCATCTACAACAAATTGGGCGATGGACTCAAGGTCTGCATTCTCTGATGCGCTCTGTGGACTCTTGCCTACTTGCATCATCCTTCCTTTATTAACTACATTAAGTGCGCCATATAGCTTCACGTTCAAGATTTCCTTCCTGAACGCTTCTTCATCTATGTCCATAACTTCTGACTCGATTATCTCGTAGGACTCATCTAGTATGAAGGCTCTGATGACTTCTGAGGCGGACTTTGGTGAGACGCCAAAGACTGAGCTGTGCATCTTAGTGCCAGCAGGTATACCAATCACGGGCTTTGTAAGACCCACTGCGTCGTAGACATCACGCGCTGTGCCGTCGCCCCCTGCGAATACAATCAAGTCTACGTCCTTCTTAAGTATCTCTTTCAAAGCATTTTTCGTATCTTCCGCCGTAGTATC
This sequence comes from uncultured Clostridia bacterium, assembly GCA_947254025.1. GTDB lineage: Bacteria > Bacillota > Clostridia > Tissierellales > Peptoniphilaceae > Fenollaria > Fenollaria sporofastidiosus. The sequence goes on along the minus strand of CAMYBS010000010.1, from coordinate 36,991 downwards.
CGCATCAGTCTCGTAAACGACTTCGTAGTTAAGACTTAGATTCTTCATCTCGTCCTCGCCGAGTCTGTGATTTGCTGTGTAGACCATAAACTTATCCTTTATATCAACTAAGTGACTAAAAGCTTCCATCGCTCTTAGGTGCGCCTTCTCGCTCGCGCCACGCTTTATCGCTTCTTCGTATATAGCCTCGCCGTCCGAACCCTTTAGTGCAACGGAACCACCGACTCCCGCCTTTGGATTAACAATTAAAGCTACTTTCTTCACTATATACCACCTTTCCGTTCTTTATCGTATATAAAACCTTGCCCTTAAGTCTTTCCCCTAAGAATGGCGAATTTTGTGACTTTGATGAGCTATGTTCATATATAAATTCCTTGTTTATATCGAAAATTACTAAATCTGCCTTCGATCCTACCTTGATTATGCCCTCTTCAAGTCCATAAAGCCTTGCAGGGTTCACTGTTAGCATCTTAATAATCCTTATCAGATCAATACCATGCTTATGGTGAAGCTCACTTATGGCAAGTGGAAGTGCTGTTTCAAGGCCAATGATGCCGCTCGGTGCACTGAAGAAGTCCTTTGACTTCTCTTCTTTCGCATGAGGCGCATGATCTGTCGCAATCATGTCTATGGTTCCGTCCTTGATAGCGCGGATGATGGCCTCTCTGTCGGCAGCTGTCCTTAGTGGAGGGTTCATCTTCGCAAGTGTGCCGTGCTTTTCTACAGCATCCTCAGTTAGTGTGAAGTGATGCGGAGTGACCTCGGCAAATATTTTATCTGTGTACTTTTTATACTGCCTAATAATTTCTAATGAATCAGCCGAAGATATGTGCTGGAAGTTTAATTTTGAGTCCGCTTTTACTGCAAGGTAGGCATCACGCGCAACCATGACCGCCTCGGCAATCCCTGGAGCAGTTTCATTCTTACCTGCCTTCTTAATAAAGAATGGATCTTCTTCGTGTAAGCTGATTGGTGCGTCGTACTTTTTCGCTTCGATAAGTGCGTCGTACAAAAGTTTCGCCTTCATTATGGGCTTTCCATCATCGGTAAAGCCGACCGCCCCAGCTTTGTGAAGCGAGTCCATATCGACAAGCTCCTCACCTAGCATGCCCTTTGTTACTGTTGCGTTTTGGTATATGGATATGCCTAAATTTTTTGATCTATTTAAAATATCTTCAAGTGTATCAGCGTTATCGACAACAGGCTTTGTGTTCGCCATAAGTACGACTGCAGTGTAGCCGCCTCTCTTTGCAGCAGCTGCGCCCGTAATCAAATCTTCCTTGTATGTTTGACCGGGGTCTCTAAAGTGCACATGGGTATCAATAAGTCCGTGCGATATATATAGACCCTCGCCATCTATCACACACTCATCTTCTTTATCGATGTTCTCATCTATCTCTGCGACTATGCCGTCTTCGATAAGCATATCAACAGAGTGAATGCTCTCATTAACTGTATCAATAAAATTAATCTTCTTTATTAACATCACACACCTCCATAACGATTTTTATAATTATACCCAAAAGATGATGAATTTTGCAAGCCGTTATGTTATAATATAAAAAAAGGAGGAATTACTATGTCAGAAAAAATTTCATGGCTAACAGTTTCTAACGAGGTTCTTGAAGACATCACTGAGTACAACGAAGAGTACAAGGACTTTCTTTCAAAGGCAAAAACTGAAAGACTAGCTGTTAAGGAAATCATCCGCATGGCTGAAGCTGAAGGCTTTAAGGATGTAGAAGGACTTATAGAAAAAGGTAAAAAAATTAAGAAGGGCGACAAGCTATACTTCAACAACAAAGAAAAATCAGTTCTATTATTCGTTATTGGTTCGAAGAAATTAGAAGATGGTTTAAGAGTTGTTGGTGCGCACATTGACAGTCCAAGACTTGACCTTAAGCAAAACCCACTATACGAAGCAAGTGATCTTGCCTTTTTAAAGACTCACTACTACGGCGGTGTTAAAAAGTACCAATGGACAACTATACCTCTAGCACTTCACGGTGTTGTTTACACTAAGGATTTAAAGAAGGTTGAGATCTCCATAGGCGAAGATGATGAAGATCCAGTATTTACTATTACAGACCTACTTATCCACCTATCACGCGAGCAAATGCAAAAGAAGCTTGCTGAAGGCATACTAGGTGAGCAACTAAACGTACTTATGGGAACTATACCACTAGAGTGTGAAGATGGTGATGACAAGTCTAATCGCGTTAAAGCCAACGTTATGAGAATCATCAAGGAAAAGTACGGCATCGAAGAAGAAGACTTCAAGGTTGCCGAAATCGAAGTAGTTCCAGCAGGTAAGGCTCGTGACCTTGGTATCGATAGATCCATGATCTTTGGATATGGCCAAGACGACAGAGTTTGTGCATTCGCAGCACTAAAGGGTATACTTGAGATGAAAGGTAACAAGCACACAGCTCTTGCTATGTTTATGGATAAAGAAGAAGTTGGCTCTATAGGTAACACTGGTATGGCAAGCTATGTTTTGGAAAATGCACTACATGAGCTTGCAGCACTTGAAGGCGAATACTCAGCACTTACTGTAAGAAGATGCCTAAAGAACTCATGGGTACTTTCTGCAGACGTAACAGCAGGCCTAGACCCTAACTTCGACTCAGTTTATGAAAAGAACAACGCAGCAGTTTTAGGCGGCGGTATCGCAATCGCGAAATACACAGGCTCAGGTGGAAAAGGCGGCTGCAACGATGCAAACGCAGAATTCTTAAGAGATGTAAGAGATATATTTGACAAGGCAGGAGTTGCTTGGCAAACAGGCGAACTTGGTAGAGTTGATGCAGGTGGCGGCGGAACCATAGCCTACCTACTAAGCAAGTACGGCGCAGAAGTAGTTGACTGCGGAACAGCAGTTCTAAACATGCACGCACCTAACGAAATCACATCAAAGTTCGACACATACATGTCATACAGAGCATACAAAGCATTCTTTGAATAAAATAGATAAGGAGCACCTTATGGTGCTCCTTATGCATAAGAGGAGTTATATGAAAGATTACAAGATAATAGATGACAAATACTTGACAAGTGACTACTTAGATGGGCTTGGCATCACAAATTTGATGAGCCTTAAGCCCATTAACATAAAAGCAAACGAAGACTACTTTACTGATGAGCTTCCAAAACTTCTTGAAGATATCGGCCTTAATTATAGCTCAATAAACGTGACACGCCAAGTGCACTCAAATAACATCGCCATAGCTCATGACAAGGACATAAATTTCTACGACGAGACAGATGGCCTTATAGGTACAAGTGGCAATGTGCTTGTGATTAAGAGCGCAGACTGCCTACCCGTCATAATATATGACAAAGTGCATAAGCGCATCGCTGCCGTGCACTCAGGCTGGAAAGGCACAGCAAACTCCATAGTCAAAGAAGCAATTAGTAGGATGATAAAACTCGGTTCAAACGCGAAAGAGATGCACATATATGTAGGGCCACATATACAGAAGTCCTCCTTCGAAGTGAAAAGCGATGTAAAAGACATCTTTGAGAAAAACTTTTCTTATGAGGGCATCATCGAAAAAAAAGATGAAGAGCATTACCTGATTGATCTAGGAAAAGTCCTTAGCTTAGATGCGATGAGCCTGGGCGTTAAAGAAGAAAATATCTATGTATCACAAATTGATACAGTCACAGATGAGCGCTTCCACTCATATAGACGCGACAGAGAGAAGTATGGACTTATGTATACACTGGTATGTATATAAACTTTAAGAAGAATTTGATATAATGCCCGCGAATATGATACAATATTGCGGGCAAAGGAGAAGATAAAATGAAGCAATGCTAGCTAAGTAAATTTAGCTAGCATTTTATTTATCTTGTCTCATTCAAATGTGTATATCAAGCCATCTTATAATTTTCATCCAAGTAAATGGCGCGTTTTCATCCAAGTATTTGGCGTAATTTTATCCGTGTATTTGGCGCGTTTTCATTCATGTATTTGGCGTACAAAAAAGAGCAGCCTAAGCTGCTCTTAGTATATTCATCTCTTAGTTTGTTACGTTTTTTATCCATTTCTTTGATATTACTCTTGGTAGTCCTATACAAGCCTTGGCTACTTCTTCGCAGCATGCCATCAAATACACAAAATGTAGCGGTAATTTAAATACTACTGAGCCTAAGAATGCCATCGGCACTCCTATCAGCCAAACGCAGCTCATCTCTAGTAGCATTGAGTATCTTGTGTCTCCACCGCCTCTAAATATGCCGACTACAAGGGTCGAGTTATGTGTTTTAACAAAAAGTATTAGTCCCATAGCTATAAATAAGCTTGATGCGATTGCTTTTGACTCTGCTGTGATATTTGGAAACATCACAAAGAAAGCATCTCTAAATATTATCATCAAGCCGCCAAGTATAACGCCTGTTAGTGCTGATAACTGCAAAAGCCATGTGCCGTATTTGTATGCTTTTTCTTCATCTCCTGCGCCAATGTAGTTACCGACTATAACTGTGCATGCGCCTGCTAAGCCTCTAGCTAGAACGAAGAATATATTTTGTACTGTCATACCTATCTGCAAGGCTGTAACGCTTCTTGTACCAAGCTTTGCGTATGCAATTTGGTATACGATTTGGCCTAGTGACCAGAATGTTTCGTTTATAATAACTGGTCCGGCTGTCATTATATACATTTTTTTGAAATGGCTGTCGAATGTCACGAAGTCTTTTAATTTGCCTGTTAGTGGTCCTCTATGTTTTTTAAGTGCTATATATAAAACTGAAAACTCTAGTATACGTGCTAAGATGGTACCTAGCGCTCCCCCTGCTACGCCCATGGCTGGGAAGCCAAATTTACCGAAGATGAAGACGTAGTTGAAAAAGGCGTTTCCAAAGAAGGCAACTGTCGAAGCTACTAGTGGTGTCTTGGCATTGCCTATGCTTCTCATTGATACTGAGTAAATAAAGTTCACCGCTGTAAGTATGTATGAGAAAGATACTACTCTAAGGTAGGTTACTCCGTATGGTATAACTTTTGGGTCTTGTGTAAAGACTCTCATAAGCTCTTCTGGTATCGCTAGTGCAAGTATTGTAAAGACTAGTGACACTGCTACGGATAAGATAAGAGCCATACCGTGTGACTTTCTAACTCCTTGGTAGTCTTCTTTGCCGTAGAACTGAGCAATCATAGCCGAAGTTCCTGTTGCTATACCAAAGCAGATCAAGGTCATAAAGAAGAAGATCTGGTTAGCAAGTCCTACTGCCGATATCGCGTAGTCGCCTAGTGATGATATCATGGTAGTATCTAGTGTATTAAGTACGCTCGCAAGCAAATTTTGCAGCGCAACTGGCACCGCAAGACTATATACTAGTTTAAGAAAGTGCTTATCTTGAAACATAGCTTTTAAATTTTTCATCTAACTCATCCTTTCAATCGTCTAATTTTACCACTAAAATGAATATCTTGTCAAGTTCCTATCAAACAAAAAAGAAGCCTCGCTTAAGGCTCCTTTAAACTTACTGATTCAAATGACTACTTTTCTTCCATTACTAGTATTTCTTCGTCAGCTTCGTTCTTAGCATCTTCAAGTGCTGCTTCATAAGCTTTGTAAACTTTTTCTTCTAGGTCAGCTCTTGTTTCTGTGTTGATTGGGTGAGCTATATCCTTGTATGGTCCGTTAGGTACCTTTCTTGAAGGCATTGCTACGAACAAACCTTCCTTGCCTTCGATAACCTTGATGTCGTGAACAACAAAAGCGTTGTCGAATGTAACTGAAGCTGTAGCTTTAAGGTTCAATCCTTCCTTAGTAACAAGTCTTACTCTTACGTCTGTGATTGTCATTTTCCATCCTCCTCGTTTAGCTAAAATATTTGCTTGCTTTTTGTCATAATATATATTATGATAATCATATAAGCATAAACATACACTAGCTTATATATATATTATACTAAAGAGTTGAAGATAATACAAGTACTTTTTGAAATTTTGGGAGGAAAAATGGGCTTTTTTTTGAAAAAACACAATATTGACAATATATTTTTCATAGGCATAGGCGGTATTGGTATGAGTGGTCTTGCAGAATTACTTATAGCAGAGGGCTGCAAGGTCAAGGGTACTGATACTGGTGAGAGCCAAATCATAGAAAGACTTAAGAAGATGGGTGCCGTTGTATACAACAAGCACGAGGCAAAGAACGTTGAGTCATCTAAGGTCGTTGTCTACACTGACGCAATACGTCCTGACAACCCTGAACTACTTAGAGCAAAGGAGCTTGGTCTTGAGATCTACGATAGAGCTTCCTTCCTTGGCGAAGTGATGAAGCTATATCCAAACTCAGTTTGCGTATCAGGAACCCACGGCAAGACTACAACTACTTCGATGATTGCTTCGATCACAACACATACACAGATGGACCCTACCATACTCCTAGGTGGTGAGCTTGACGAGATAGGTGGCAACATCAGAATCGGTAAAGGAAACATCATCATCAGTGAGGCGTGCGAGTACAAGGCAAACATACTTAAGTACAATCCAACTATGGCGATGATACTAAACATTGACGAAGACCACCTTGACTTCTACAAGAACATCGAAGACATCATCGCAACTTTCAAAAAGTATGCAGACGACGTACCATCAACAGGCTACGTTCTATATAACAAAGACGACGAGCATGTCCTTGAGGCGATAAAGGATGTCAAGGCAAAGACTATCAGCTTCGCGGTTGATGCAGATGCAGACTACAAGGCTGAGAACATCACCTACGATGAGAATGGCTGTGCGAACTTCGACCTTGTTCACAACAACCAAAAGACTGAGATCAAGCTAAGCGTTCTAGGTAAGCATAACGTGTATAATGCACTTGCTGCCATCGCCATGGCGAACACTTACGGCGCATCACTTGAAGATATCAAAAAGTACATCCTCTTATATACAGGAGTTCACAGACGTATAGAGACAAAGGGCTACATAGGCTCTGTGCGCATCATAGACGACTACGCCCACCACCCTACTGAGATTATGGCGACACTTGAAGCTGTGAAGAAGATGTCTAAAGGTAGAATCATAACTATATTCCAACCTCACACATACACAAGAACGCAAAAGCTATTGCAAGGCTTTGCAGAAGCTTTTAAGAGAAGCGATATAACCATCATCACGGACATCTACGCTGCCAGAGAGAAGGACACTAAGCTTGTGCACTCGAAGGACTTAATCAAGTCTATGAAGGAGCACGGCTACGACGCTATGTACATCTCGAAGTTTGAAGACATCGAAAACTACTTACTTGATAACCTAAGAGATAACGACATCATACTCACAGTTGGTGCAGGTAACATCTACAAGCTTGGCGAGGATCTACTAAAAATTAAAGAAGGAAAGTAATATATAAGACAAGGCTCTCAGAGATGAGAGCTTTTTTTGTTTGTCTAGCTATGTAAATGATTCTAGAGGCTACATAGCAAGCCTTCTACTACATACCTCGCTCCATATATATAGCAAGGCTCCCACCATATACCCCACTATCAAATATTGAATTTTTTATATCACAAACGCTCTTAGTATAAAATTATCTTATGCTATGAATAAGAATTTTTCATTATAGGATTCTTATATTTCATTTACACTTTACTCTGTTTATGTTACAATTGAACAGGTGACAAATTTTAAAGGAGGTATATAAATGCTTAATACATATTTAGCATTCGAACTAGAGCCTATCATCAAGGCTATCAATAGTGTATTATGGTCAAAGTTTTTGATGTATGCACTACTAGCTCTAGGTATATTCTACACTATATACTTAGGCTTCCCTCAGATCACTAAGATTGGTCTAGCGTTCAAGTACGCTTTTGGAGGACTTTTTAAGAAGAAAGACAAAACAGAAGTTAAAGACGGCGAAATAAAGGTAAACTCATTCCAAGCACTTGCTACAGCGATCGCTGCACAAGTTGGTACTGGTAACATAGGTGGTGTTGCTACTGCTGTTGCATCTGGTGGACCAGGCGCAATATTCTGGATGTGGGTTTCAGGTATACTTGGTATGTCAACTATATTTGCAGAGGCAGTTCTTGCTCAGCTTTACAGAGAAGAAAGAGACGGAGAGCCTGTCGGTGGACCTTCATATTACATTTCCAAAGGTTTAAAATCTAAACCACTTGCAATTATATTCTCTATTACAATAATCCTTGCACTTGGCTTTGTAGGTAACATGGTTCAATCAAACTCAATCTCACTAGCTTTGTCAAAGGCGATAAATGTTAATGCACTATACATCGGTATTGCTCTTGCGGTTCTTGTTGGCTTCGTTATTATTGGTGGTCTTAAGAGAATCACGACTATGGCTGAGCTTGTAGTTCCATTCATGGCAATAATCTACATCATCGGCAGCGGCTTTATACTATATGTATACAGACATCACTTGCATCTAGTATTTAGGATGGTCTTCACTGAAGCTTTCTCTACTCAAGCAGTTGTCGGCGGTATGGCTGGTACTGTTATGAAGGAAGCTATCAAAAACGGTGTTGCAAGAGGACTTTTCTCAAACGAGGCTGGTATGGGTTCAACTCCACACGCTCACGCAACTGCAAATGTTAAGGACCCTTGCATACAAGGCTTCGTTGCGATGGCAGGAGTCGTTGTAGATACTATCATCATCTGCTCAATCACTGCACTTGTAGTTATCGCCACAGAAGCACACTTCTCAGGCGAGCAATCAGTTGCCATCACGCAATATGCATTCAAGGCAGCCTTTGGTGAGCCAGGATCTATCTTCCTTGCAATCTCACTTATGTTCTTCGCCTTCACAACTATAGTTGGTTGGTACATGTTTGGCGAGATGAACATCCGCTACCTATTCAAAGGTAAGACAGCAATCAATGTATATAGAGTGCTTGTACTTATATGCATAGTTGTTGGCTCAGTATTCGGCGCATCAATTATTTGGGACCTTGCAGATACATTCAACGGTTTCATGGTTATCCCGAACCTTATCGCCCTATTCTTACTTGCACCACAAGTTAAGAAGGCATACAAAGGATATATGTCTAAGAAAAAAACTGGCGAATTAGAATAATTTTGTATATTGAAAGGCTCTCACCATAAGGTGAGAGCTTTTTTACGTGCAAAGAGCTAATATATAATTATAAAACTATTTGTCAAAATTTGCTTTTAATAGAGCTTCGAGGCTATCGTAGCCTTTGCAGTCAAGCTCAGTCATGTTAGCAGTGTAGTCGCCTTTTGAATCGATGACAAGGACTTTATTTTCCTTATCAAGCTTGTATTTAAAAGCAAAGATGCTGCTTAAGTAGTCTATGTCAAAGTAAAGAGTCTCACCCATGACCTTCGCTTCTTCAGGCGCGTACTTCTTGTAAGAAAAACTATCAATTCCTTCATCGTTACTAGAAAAAGCGTAGCTGATATTGTAGCTTTCGTTGTAAGTCAAAGCAAACTCCATACTTCCAGGGTAGACACCGTAGAAAATTTCGTTGTCATTAACGAGTTTTGAGTAGTCAGTAACTTCGTCTAAAGCCTTGTCGTCAGCATATTCGCCACTCTTCCAAGTGCGAGCCATGACCTTGTTAATGCCAGAGACGCTAAATAGCCTTGCGTTAATATTCTCTACGTAGCCGTAGTCTTCGCCGTCAACACTTACAGCGTAGTCAATACAGTCAAATACATCTACTTTTTCTTTACTTGTTTTTTCTTCCTCTTTTTCTTCGCCTATAGGCTTCTTTGTAGGCTCCTCCTTGCTATTTCCTCCGCACGAGACCATAAACATGGATAGAGCGAGTAAAATTAATAATATTTTTTTCATATAAACCTCCTAAACTAGTTTATTGAAAGCCTTCTTTTGAAGATCATCAAGCCTTTCCTTGTTGCCCTTCGCCATAGCACCAGTAAAAGGCACCTCATAAAGCACCTTTGCTCCTAGATGAACTAAAGTGATGTTCGCCTTGCTGCTTTTGTAATCCACAGTAAAATTTTCAATCTCCTCCCAAGGCATCAAAACAAAATTTCCCTTCACAGAATTTGAAATTTCCTTCTCATATATGCCCTTCTCATTAAAGTACAACACAAAAGACCTCGCACCGTCCATAATGTAATACAATCTACTCAAAAATAATTTTAATAAACCCCTTTTGAAGTCATTGCGTTTTAGGGCAAATAGATAATTTTTATCGTCATTAAAATCTTCCTTGACCTTGTCCGCGATTTCACTCGCAGTATTCATTAAAAGACCCATGTCTATACCTCCTATTTAAAAATAAATACTTCCTTGATGTCCTTGCCTAAGACCTTGCAAATCTTGTAGGCAGTCTCAAGACTTGGACTGATAGTTCCCGCTTCATACGCCATGATGGACCTTCTCTTTAAGTCCACCGCCTTGGCAAGCCTGTGCTGCGAAAGGCCCTGCTCCTTTCTAAATTCAGCGATTCTGTTTTCGATTATAACGTCCAAACTATCACCCCTTATAATTATGGTTACATTTATAGTACTAAATATGTTACATTTATAGTACCATAGTCATAGATCTTTGTCAATAGTTTTTTATAAAAATAAAAAGTGACCTAGATAAACTAAGTCACTGTGCTTATGGTTTTGAATATTTAGTTTTTCTCAATAGCTTTATTTAAAACTAATAAGTTCATCCTCTTTTAGCTCATAATAAACTGTCGATTGTAACTCTCCAAGCTGATCCGTCCACGAGTCATAATCTACACGAATTTTCTTAAAGCCAAGCTTTTCATAGACGTGCTGAGCTCTTTTATTATTTAGATTTGTCGTTAGGAATATGGTCTTCGCACCCATTTTGAAAAGCTCTTCTATAAACAAAGTAAGTATCACTCGTCCAAGTCCCTTCTCTTGATAAGTGCTATCACATATCTTTATACCTATCTCGCATCTATCATTATCAGAAAACTCATAATTCATCTCGCCAATGTCCTTGCCTTTGTACTCAATCATCAAAACTCTGTGAAGATCAGTGTAATTTTTGATCTGCCCTTTGATTCTCTCTTCATTAGTGTTCACTCCGTTTGGGAAGCCCGCATGAGCCATGACAGAGCCGTCATTCCACCAAGATGCAAGCTGAGCCGCATCAGCCTCTACAGCGTTTCTAATTAGTATGTCTTTGTAAATTATCTTCATTTATATCCTTTCTATTTGCTTTTATATTTTAAACGATATTTGCCTTTGCCATAGCCTTTTACTGATTCTAATAGACCCATCTCATACATAATCTTTATTAGCTCTGATGCCCTACTCGCCTTGAGGCCAGTATGCTGTACTACAAGCGATCGTCCAAATATTTCGCCCTCATCCAAAGCATCATATAATTTAAGTATATGATGCTTTAGATTCTTACTTATTTCATCGTCAATGTCCGAAAGTTTTGCTTCAATGTCCGATTTTTCATCATCTAAAAACTTTCCGCTGATATGCATGGCTCTATTGCTAAGCTCATTATGTTCATCCAATAATAAATTCCTTAAAAACATTTCTAAATACTCTGTTGTTTCATGAATACCACGAGTCAAGTCGTTATAATTGGCCCTAACTAGCGCATTCCTAAAGTACCAAGCATTTTCAGCGAAAATGTCATTTGTAACATTGAATCCCAAAGTTCTTAAATATTTAATAAAAAATACCGCTGTAGTCCTTGTATTACCTTCAGCAAATATATGTATCTGCCAAAGTCTTGATACAAAAACCGCTAAGTGATGGATAATCTCTTGCAAACTTAAGCCTTTGTAGCTAAACTTCTTCTCACTGTCTAGGTCATAGTTAAGCGTTGCCTCAAGCTCTGATGCGCTGCCATAAATAACAGTTTTACCTTCAAGCACCCACTCTTTTTTACTTATATTGTAGTTTCTAATCTCTCCAGCGTGCTCATATATACCAGAAAATAGTTTTTTGTGTATAGAGATATACTCATTAGCAGTAAATGAAAAAGCATTCTCTGAAAGCAGCTTAGCTATGCGCATAGATACCTTATCAGCTTCCTCCGTCCTGTCGCCCTTAGTACTTGGCCTTTCTTCATAGTAAGAGTTAATAAGCTCATGAGCCTGGTCTATGTCTATCTCGCCTTCAATATTTTTTATGGCAGTTTCAATCAAATACTTTGATGTTTTTAAACCATCAACCGCTTGCAAACCAATCGCAGTCTGCCAAGCGTATCCTTTTTCGCTCTTGCTCGCTTCAGTGAGTTTTATATATTCTTTATATGGATCCTTATTCATATAAACAGCTCCTTTTATTCTACCTTAATAATACCACGAAAATGGCTAAAAGTAAAGAAAAAGTGACCTAGCATATACTAAGTCACCTGTGATTATGGTTTTGAATGTCCGATTTTTTATTCAATGTCCGATTTTCTATTTCAGAATATTTCCATTATGGAACTTTTTCTAAATATATCCTAAATAATTGTATCCAAACTGTCTTTATTCAATAAAAAATCAAATAAATTTATAGTTACTATACCATTGTCGTCTAAAAACGCTTTTACTCTGTCTTTAATTATAATTATCTTTTTGAATGAATCATCTATATTTAATAAAGATTTCTTCTCCTGCTCTGCTTTGTCTAACGATTGAAGTGAATACGCTGACTGGATATAGTACCTCTTAGTCCCAAGATTAGCAATAAAATCTACTTCCCTTTGATTTTTTATATCCTTATAATTCTTGTCCTTCTCCCTTGTCATAACTATGCCGACGTCGACCATATAACCGCGGTGCCTAAGCTCGTTATATATGATATTCTCCATCAGATGTGTTGGCTCTATCTGCCTAAAGTTTAGCCTTGCATTTCTAAGCCCAAGGTCTTCAAAATAGATTTTATAAGGCGTTCCTATATATTTTCTGCCTTTAACATCATACCTATAAGCTCTTTTTAGCATAAATGAGTCTTCAAAGTATTCAATAAATTTGTCAATGGTATTCGCACTAATTTTTGATTTTAGTGATGATGAAAATGTAGCCTCTATCTTCGATGGATTTGTTAAACTTGACATACCTGATGCCAATACATTTAAAAGATCTGCTAATTCACTATCTAAGCGAATGTCGTACCTATTAACGATGTCTCTTAAATATACATTGTCTAGCTGAGTCTTTAAATAATTCATCTTGTCTTCGTCACTATTCATAGAGCAAAGTGCTGGCAAGCCGCCAAAAACTTGATACTCAGCAAAAGCATCTTCCTTGTCTAAACTAGTACTTTGCATGTACTCCGAAAAGCTAAGCGGCATCACATGTATTTCATCACCACGGCCGGCAAACTCTGTTATAATGTCCTTCGATAAAAATTTTGAATTGCTACCAGTAACATAAACGTCAAAGTTGTCCTGGCGTAAAAAACCATTCAAAACTTGCTCAAACGATGCGAGTAGCTGCACTTCATCTAAAAGTATATAGTACTTGTCCTTAGTTTTGCTCTTGTCCTTGATGTACTCTAAAAACTTCTTCGGATCAACAAGCCTCTCCCCACTCAAAATATCTAAGTCCATAAGATCTTCACCAATCTTAAGTAGGTCATCACCCGAATCAAAAGCGAATTTAATTATGTGCTCTTCATCTACTCCGCTTTTCATTAGATAGTTATAAAATATCTTGTTAAGTAAATAAGACTTGCCACACCTTCTAATCCCTGTAATAACCTTAATAAAGCCGTTGTTCATTTTGCGAATTAATTTATCTAGATAAAAATCACGTTTAATTTCCATTCTTTCACCGCCATCCTATTTCAGAAAAATGCCATTATGGCAATAATTCTAAATAGATTATATCACATTGCATGAATAATAGCAATCTATTTCAGAATATTTCCATTATGGAACTTTTTCTAAATAGGATTTTTTACTTATTTAATTTTTCTTCAATGAAAGCCCTCAAATGTAAAGAAAAAGTGACCTAGCTTACTAAGTCACTTCTTATCCGTTATTTACTTTACTTTCTTGCGCATTTTTGATGCGATGAAGAAGACAAACATTCCTAGAACTGCTGCGAGTATGATTGCTCCACCCGGCTTCACGTCGTAGTAGAAACTTGCTGTGATACCACTTAGCATATACACAAGGCCAAGTAGTATGGTAATTATCAGTGTCTTCTTGTATGAGCGCGCTAGTATCAGTGTTGTTGCAACTGGAAGTACTACTAGCGATGTCAGCATCAGTGCGCCTACTAATTTGACCGCCATAGCTATGGTGATGGCGCTTAGTAGTGTGAAAGCTGCGTTTACTAATTTTACTTTTACTCCCGATAGTCTCGCTGTGTTTGGATCTATGGCGATGGCAAGTAGTCCTGCATACTCTTTGATACTTGCAAATACTACAAAGACAAAGACTACAAGTGAATTAATCACGTCCTGCATAGATACTGAAGCGATACTACCAAATAGGTAGGAGTCAAATGAAGTTCCGCCTGGTGCGAAGTCCGAAAGTATCGAAGCTACGCCAAGGCCTATACTCATGATGATGGCTGTTGCCATGTCGCCATATTGAGGAAATTTATGACGAATGATCTCGATTAGAAAGGCTGCAACTATGCAGATCCCTAGCATACCGATTAGTGGGTCAAATCCTAGTATAAGCCCCATACCAACTCCTGCTAGTGCTGAGTGCGATAGTGCGTCACCTATCATCGAAGTTTTTCTGTTTACCATAACCACGCCGATGGCTGGTACCATGATTGAAAGGAAGAAGGCTACTACGAGTGCCTTTCTCATAAATGCGTACTCTAGCATGTCTTCGCCTCCTTGTTCATTTCTAATTTATAAAGACCAGTGTCCTTTATCTCGTAAGTTGCGTCTAGTTTTGCATACTTCATAAGCTCGTCAAGGTCGTGCGTAACCAAAACTATGCTTGTGCCTTTGTCGTCATTTAAAGTCTGTATTGTTTTTAAGAAGGAAATTCGACTTTCTTCGTCGACGCCAGCTGTTGGCTCATCAAGTATTAGAAGTTTTGGATTGTTTATCATGGCTCTGGCTATCATAGTTCTTTGCTGCAAGCCGCCTGATAGCTCGTTAACTGGTTTGTTCTTGTACTCAATAAGTCCCAAGTACTCCAAAATCTCATCCACCTTTTGGTAGTGCTTCTTGCGTGGGAACTTAAAGAATCCAAAGTCCTCGTACAGATTCAAAACCACCATCTCTCTAACGGTGATTGGGAAGCTAACCTTGCTAACAACACTCATTTGTGGCACGTAGCCAATGTCCTTGTAGCTTTTGTAAGACGCTATATTTTTATCTAAGACTTCTACCGTACCCTTTTGTGGCTTTAATTCGCCCAGTAAGTTCTTGATGAAGGTTGATTTGCCGCTGCCGTTCGCTCCAACGATGGCGATGAATTCACCCATCTCAAGCTCCAAATTTATACCAGATAGAACTTTGTGATCAAGGTATGAAAAGTCCAAATTTTTTATACTAATTGCTTTCATTTTGTTTCTTCATCTCCTCATATAGATTCGTAAGGTTCATCTTCATCAAGTCGATGTAGCTCATCTCGTCAATAGTTTGACCAGGTATTATAAACTCCATACTTGCTAGTGGGCTTATGTCCGAGCCAGCTATCTCCTCAGATATAACCTTGGCGATGGCTGTTGGCGCGCCGTACTCGTAGAATATCGTCTTGATATGTCCTTTCTTTGCATAGTCTATGGCCCTGACCATGCTTCTAATGCTCGGTTCACTCATAGATGTTAGGCCTTGAAGTGGGTACTGCGTAAGCTTAAAGTCCCTCGCAATGTAAGCAAAGGCGTAGTGCATAACGATGAACTCCCTCTTATCAAGCTTTTGGAACTTGTCGCGAAACTCAGTTTGCATAAGAGTAAGAGTGTCAACAGCGTTAAACCTGCGCATATCTATCATCGCGGCCTTATTAGGAACGAGCTTCGTTATCTCACGCGCGATGGTATTTAGATAAGTCTTCGCATTGTTGATAGATAGCCACGAGTGCGGATCATAAGTTACCTTGTCAACCTTTTGCGAGCTGCCCCTTAAGAGCTCCTCACCCTTCATAGGATTGTCATGCATATCGACAAACTCGAAAGACAAGATGTCCTCAGGAAGCCTGTCAGTGTATACTATCCACTTACCAGTCTCAGGCAAAACATAGTTTAGCTCGCCAGACTCGTGACGCATCTTTATCCTATAAACCTTGCCGTCCTCAACATCAAGCTGCGTCTCTTGGCGAACGATGTCACCTTCCACGTTCATGATCTTGCGGCCCTCCTTGATGAGCTCATCCTCGCTCATAGTGCCGTCATCCCTCTTAAACGCTATACGCAAGAAGTCTTCGTGAGTGTGGCCAAAGAGTATATTGTTCCTTTTTTCCTTGTAATCAAATCTTGTCATCAGCTGAAAATCGCCGATGGCTGCAGCGCCCGTGTATGAGATTAGGTCAACATTGTCAGATAAAGTTAAAACCTTTAATTTTGGAAGATTCTCCTTAATCTTGTCAACCCACCTCTCCATATTTGCGCCGTTAACAATCAAAAGATCAGCCTTAGCTAGCCTTTTTATATCCTTAGCCGATGGCTCCCACTCGTGCACAGTAGCAGAAGTAGGCATAAAGCTCTTCACAACTACATCGTCTGCGGCAACCATCTTCGTAAGCTTGTATATAGGGAAAAAAGAGGTATAAACAACAGGTTTACCCCCAGTCATACCTCTTTCTTCTATAGCATTATCACATGAAAAAAATGTTATTGATACAAGGAGTAAACATAGGAATATTAATTTTCTCCTCATATTAACTAAATTACTCAGTTAATTCTTCAGCAATGTCTTGGCTGTCTACAGATGTTCTGATGTATGTTGGGAACCACTTGCTGTCTTGATCCTTAATATCATCTAAGTTATCAGTATATCTTGTGTGATAGTGAGCTAAGTGCTCTTCGCCATGGATTTGCATTAAAGCCATGTACTTCTTAACATCCTTAGAATCAGTTTCAAATACGAACCAGTTAAGAGTCTTGTTTCCGTGAGGAACTTGGATAGTGTCAACTAATTTGTACTCAGCCTTAGCAATCTCCTTGCCTTCACCGATCTTGCCATCATAGAAAGTGATAGTGTTGCCTTCAATGTGTAGACCCTTGTAGTCAGTTGCTCTTCTTTCTTCGATACCCTTGATGTAGTCATCAGCTGACATGTTTTCTTCCTTAGCCTTCTTTTCGATAGCTTCCTTTACAACAGGATCATCATAGAAAGCGTTGATAGAGTTCCAATCACCAGCCCACATCTCTAAAGTAACATCTTCAGAAGGAGCTTCAGCCTTTTCCTCAGACTTATCTTCAGCCTTTTCTTCAGTCTTGTCGTTAGTTTCAGCAGCTGCTTCAGTCTTTGGTTCTTCCTTAGCAGGCTCTTCGTTCTTCTTGCAAGCAAACATCATAGATGAAACTAGAGTAAGAGCTAGAGCTAGCGTTAAAAATCTTTTTGCGTTTTTCATTTAAAAAAACCTCCTAATAAATTTCTTTTAGTGATTCGCACCCTTCTCTTAGAGGCGCCAACCATTAGCTATGTTAGCACAGCCTTATACATATGTCAATAGCCTCTAGAGCACTAAATGCGTGCCTTTGAAGGCATTTTGATATAAGAGTTTATTTATATTAAGCAAGATTGATATTTTATAATTTAGTCATGCTCAGAAGAGTTAGTACCCACTAACACATCTACATACTTGCATATATAGAGCAAATTTCATCATTTATCACGATTAGACATATTGGAAAACTTATGAAAAATTTTGCTTAGTATAAAAAAGTTTATATTAGTACTTGCACAAAAAAGAAGAAGGCATTGCTACCTTCTTCTTAATTGATCTTTATTTTGTTTTGCCAAAAAATCCATACAAAGCGATTGAATCATCGCTATTTTAATTTCGCTGGAAAAATGAAGAACCTCGTCTTTAGGCGAGAACCTTTGCACTACGATTGATTGCGCGAAGTGGACCGACGAAGCAAGCGGAATGTACTAAACGTACATGAGCATTGCTAAGAAAGGAACAAGCGCAAGGGCGAATTTTAGCGCGAAATTTTTATTATCACTAGCTCCGGTCTGTTAAATATTCGTGGCACCCTCGTCGACTCTCTAGCCAAACCCCTGCTCACTATCATATCGCTCCCACCATCGAAATGGTAAAGCCCTCCAGCATATTTAGGAAAGAAGCCCTCATCCGGCGCGAATGTGCCATTTAAAATACCGGGTATGCGCCACTGACCGCCATGTGCATGACCAGTAAGTATGAGATCAAAGCCATAATCAAGGTAAGTCTTCACAAAGGAAGGGCGATGCGCAAGAAGTATGTTAAACTCATCAGAGCGCCTCGCATCACGAGTCTTGTCAAGCTCCGCACGCATACCTACGCCACGTCCAGTGTAGCGCGCCTGGTCGGGATCGTTCACGCCGCTAAGAGTGATCTCGTTAGAATTTTGACTCACACGCACGCACTTGCCACCGATGTCCTTAATGCCATGTTCATCAAGCCAGACAAGCATCTCATCTGAACGCATGCTCCAGTACTCGTGGTTGCCAGTAACGTAGTAGCACGGGTAGTCCTTTGCAATGGCCGTAAGGAAGACTTTCGTGTTCTCATCAGGTATTTCGTCATCAAAGATGTCGCCACCCAGCAGAACGATGTCAGGCTTTTCTTTGTTCACCGCATCGATCAGCGTCCTTTGACCTTTGCCATACCTACATGAGTGAAGATCCGTGATGAGCGCTATACGCATGGGCTTATTTATTTTATCCGAAGTAATTGTGTAGTGAACAGTTTTTAGACGCACATCAAAAGCTAGTAGCGCAAGGACTATTAGCAAGATGAGGATGATGTACTTAATATGTTTTTTCTGTATTTTCATTTATTGCTCCTTATATCTACTTAAAAACGGAGAGTATTAACCCTCCGTTATGATTATTATATTGAATCTTGCAAAGCTTGTCAAGCTATATTGCTCATTAAAACAATGTCAAGAGGTAGCCATCCACTGCTGCGACGACTATATACAAAGGCAGCGCTCTTAGGAAGGCTTGGATGTGCTTTTTGGGACTTAGGTACAAGGCTTTCTCTGGGACTTTCGTAAGTCTTATGCGACTTGAGTTTCTCCACCATAGTAGGTCAATCACAACTAGGTCGAAGACATTTAGTGCCTGGCCTAGTATGAGTAAATTTATAAAGTTTTGCATAAAATCTTTTGTGCGCATAAAGAATCCGAAAATTATGAATAAGGCTAAAAACACCACAAGGTTCGCAAGCCATGTGCGTGCCATATTAGCTTCGTAGAACTTACCCTTGTACTCTTCTACTTCTCTTATGCGTCTTTGCACTTCATCTGGGTAGGAGGTGTAGCTCCTTAGGTTCTTCTCGTCTGTGCCTGTTCCGAGGTAGCATAGGGCGAAGAAGAGTGCACATAAAATTATTATCTCTATAATTAACATGGTATCACTCCTTTTACTTTATTATATCACAAGCAAAAACCATTTGCATAAAAAAAGCACCTATGTTTATAGATGCTTTACAAAGAATTAATCCAGCTTTATCTTTAATGCTTCGCCTTTTGGATATAGGTAGCGAGACACCTACTTTAATGCTCCACCTTTATAGGTAGCGGGACACCATTTATCTACATATATTATAACAAATGATTTATAATCTGTCAAGTTACTTAGCATATTACTTATTCTTTAGCTCTTCGATGTTCTTATTAAGCCTATTAAGCTCTTTAATAATTATCCAATTTTGCTCAATCAGTCCTTGTATACCACTAAATCTTGCCAGCTTATATGTCTTATACATATCATCTATTTCTTCTTCGCCAAAGTCTTCAAGCCTATAGCGCTCGATGAACTTTTGTTTATCTTCTGCTATCTTTTCTTCTTTTGCTCTTTTATCGGCAAATAGTCCCATAATATCCCTCCATTTATATATTAATTATATTATACCACAAAGATTGCCATTTGCATAAAAATACCCTCCTTACTGGTTTGTCCAGTAAAGAGGGTACATAACAGGTTGCAAGAGTATTCTTTAAATAAAGAACAATTTTCTGACCTTGTTCAGTATAGGAAAAACTATGAAAATTACTATGGAAAGGAGGTGGAGAGGTAAACTCTAATCAATTTCTAAAATCTTTAAAATTGTATTTGCTAAATTTTTTGATATCTTTGGTGGCACAGCATTTCCAATTTGAATAAAAGCAGATGTCCTAGAAGATTCAAAATAATAATTATCTGGAAACCCTTGTATTCTCGCTGCCTCTCTTACACTTATCGATCTGTTTTGAGAGCTATCTGGATGTATATAGTAATGCCCATCTTTTGAAATATGAGCTACAACTGTATGTGAGACTGAATTACCGTCAATAGCCTTATATCTGTCTAAAAAAGATTTAGTATTTGTATGTGTGATTAACTCTTCTGGTAGTTCGTTATATTTTAGATTTAAACCTTCTTTCTTCGCATCCGAAACTAATCTGTAAATCTTTAAATCATTCTCATTGTTTGACCTACTAATATGCTGTGTTAATACATCCGTCAAAACATCTCGATATTCTTGAGAGATTTCAGATTCATCAATAGATTTCGAATATTCACTCTTAAACTCACCCGCTTTTAAACTCGGCAAATCAGAAAATAATTCTTTTATTGTTGGTGCCTTAGACTGATAAGTTTTTAATATCTCAAAGAAATTTTTCTTTACTTTAATATCTTTTCTAAAACCTACTAAAAACAGCCTTTCTCTTCTTTGACAGACTCCATAATCTTCAGCATTTATAATATCATATCTAACTTCATAGCCAGCAGAATCAAATGCATCTATAATCAATGGTAGCAAAGGATTATCTTTATAATCTTTAAACGAAAGTAATCCTTTGACATTTTCAAACACAAAGAACTTTGGTTTATACTTCTCTAAAAATTGAACATAATATTCATATAAATAAATTCTTTCATCCGTTTCTTTTTTATGCTTATTATTAAACCTGCCAATTGTAGAATAAGCTTGACATGGAGGTCCTCCAATGATGCCATCCAAAAGTTCTCCATTGAGTCTTTTATCTATAAAATCGAAAATATCTAAAACAGTTTCTTCATTAATCTCCAAGTTCAACACATCTTCTAAAATATAGCTAGGGATGACTTCAATGAGATCCTGAAAATTTATTTCTTTCTTTATATATTTGTTATATAACTCTAAATTATCAAGTTCCTTTAAATAATAATAGATATTTCTTAACTTAAGAGTGGAACATGCAGATGCTTCTTTTTCAATATGGCAAATAAATTTAAATTTATTATTTCTAAAACCTTCACTCAGACCCCCTCCGCCCGAAAATAAATCAATTATTTTTAACATAGGTCATCCCTCTTTTCTACTATTTTTCATATGCTTCTTTAACTTCAATAAACTTATCTATAAATTCTTTATTATATTGTTTAGCCTGATTTAGCATGTCTGAATATGAGCGAATATATAATTTCCCATCTTTCTCCAAAGATTCATAAAAATCTTTTGTTTCATCATCCATATCAAATCTATCCGATATTAAATAGGTTTTTACTCCCATTTCAATTGCCTGTTTATGTTTTTTTAATATGAATCTTTCATAACTTCTTGCTTGCTGTATCTCTTTTAAAGATATTTTTATTGATGGTCTTTTTAATTCAACAATAATTAATTCGGAATTTACTAAGTTACATAGGAAATCAATTCGTCTATTGCTTTCATTAAGTTCCTGATCAGGAAAGTTTTCTCGGAGAATTGAGCTAAAATGTTTTTCTCTTTCAAAGGTTGTAATTCTAGGATCTAATATCCACGGAAATTTTTCTAAAAAAGGCTGAATTACTTTAGTCTCACTTTCATTATCATTTACGAATTTTTCAAATTGCTCAATAGCTTTAATTCTACCTGTAGCAACCCTTGCAAGTTCTTTTGATTCAATATACTCCCAATCATTAGTTATTTTTTCTACTTTTTCTAATGTTAGCTCCTCATCATCTAGTTCTTGAATATATGATTGAAAACTTTCGAATTTGTATAGTGTTTTCATACTATCAAGAACTCTTTGTATATAGATTACATCATCTGCTTCAGAAGAATTTGTCAACAATGTGTCCTTGACTTTAAGAATAGATGAACGTTCTATTGGGGATAAACCCTCAAAAAATTTTTCGTCTAATATAAGTAATTCTTCTTTTTTTGCTTTTCTTTTAGCTCTCCAGTCATTAGACACCTTCATTACAACCTTGTTCAAATTAATTTTTAAATTATTAAGTTCCTCATTATCTTCCCATAAAATTGACTGTCGTGCAGTGGAAATAAAATCCTCATCTAATGCATTATCAATATAATCAATATTAAAATATCCAGTAACGTAAGAGTTAAACGTATCATTTGCTCTATCATTAAAAAAAATATTTTCTGATGCTAATTTGTTCCTTACATAAATCAAAAAACCGGAATCTCTCTTTTGTAATGGAGTGCTCTTAGTAAAGATTTTTCCATTAACACCTTTTTCACTTAGCATCTTAAACTCATTACTCTCCATAATTTCAGTTTCAAAATCCTCAGGAAAATTCCATATAAATTCTTTATCAATACTATCGAAATATAATCCTTTACTTAATTTTTTTGATTCATTTGTATTATAGTTTATTAGTTCAACATTAAAATCATCTTCAAAAAAAGAAAATCGCCTTGAAATGCTGATTGCCAGTTCTTCTAGAGGCATTATGTTCTTTTGTTTATTTTCTTTAATATAAATCATAGTGCCATTTGGTTCATCAACAGTTTCATTTATAAATAACGTATCTGGCGCGTATTCACCTGCTGACCCATGTTTCAAATCGCTATAATTTATTCTAAATCCATTTTTTATACCATCTTTAACAGATATTACTTCTATAGTGTTTGCAATTCCAAAAACAGCTAACTTTCCTAACCCTTTCTTTCCCGTTACTTTCCTTTTTTTTACGGGTGATAAATCCGTTCCTTCTGTTATTCTTCTATTTCTTCCAATTATTAAATAACTATTATTGAGTTCATCGTGGCTCATTCCATTCCCATCATCTTTAATCAAAACTTCCTTACTTTCATAATTAATAAAAATCTTGACATTTACTGCATCTGCATCATATGAATTAGATACCATTTCTACAATTACAGGAGGAAATGAACTATATAATTTAATTCCTAAATGGTCTATTGTATTTTTATCAAACCTCATCTTAAATTCTTTATTATTCATGATTAACACCTTTCTCTTACTCAATAATTCTATTTACTTTTTGAGTTTTAAACTCTAGTAGAAGTCTTGAACTCCTTATATTTATATAACTATTTGCCTCTATCACTATTATGACACGAAACCCGCAACAAGGGTCATACACGCGGCAATTGTTGAACGGCTTTAGTATTGCAACTATGGTTTTAACTATGCTGGCTGGTGTGTAAAACTCGCCGCCTTTAGTGCCTTCATAGGCTGCAAACTGTGCGATGCAGTACTCGTAAGTTCTGCCAAGTAGGTCTTTACTTGCCTCTGTTTTGTCCATAGTCACTTCGTTCGTGAATAGGTCAACGACTTCTCCTAGGACTCTCTTATCGAGGTCGGGGCTTGCATAGTTTTTCGGTAAAACATTTTTTAAGCTAGTGTTTTCTTTTTCTATGGCCCTCATCGCATCGTCTATGATAGTACCTATCTCTGGTGTATGTGCGCTCGAGGCTATCTTTGACCAGCGCGCTTCTTTTTGTACGAAGAAGATGTTCTTCTCTGCATAAGCGTCTCTGTCGTCTTCAAAGCCGTCGTCCTCTTTTACAAGTTCTTCGTAACGTCTTTCAAAGGCGCTAGATATATAACGAAGAAAGATTAGTCCAACGATAACTTTTCTGTATTCAGCTGCGGGTATGTGTCCCCAAAGCACACATGCCGCGTCCCAAATTTGTTTTTCAAAACCTATGTTTGCATTGTTTTTCTCTGCCACTATATACACCGTCCTACCTATTTCATAACTTTTATATTGTTTCATAATTAATATGTCTTTAATATATCTATTATATCATATTTGTATGATTTATAAAACAAAAAGAGATAGTATCTAAACTATCTCAATCGTAAACTATTTCTTCTTCATGCTCATGCCAATACACATACCAAGCATCATGCCGACAGACATGCCGATTGCGACATTGTCAGTATCTAGCGCCGTGGATATAGCAGTACCTAAGCACATGCCTATGGCCATGCCCTCAGACATGTAAGTTTCTTCTCCATTGTCCTTATCTGTGCCTTGCCTCTTCTTAACAGAGTAGATAAAGTAGACCACTACTACGCAGACAATGAGTAGAGGAAGTATAATTCTTAAAATTTCCATGCTTTCTCCTTTGATTATATAAGTGCTTTATTAATCGGGATTTATCCTACATTGTTGTCTTCATTCTCAAATATTTCAGATAGAGTTTTTTCCATGTCTTCTATCAAATTAACCACTAGAGCGTTGCCCATCATAAATCTACGTTTATTTTCTGGCATAAGCACAAGTTCTCCATCTGTTAAGCAGTATTTTGTATGATTTGTTGGAAAACCTTGAATTCTCTCAGTCTCTGTCGCTGTCAATAATCTTAATCTTCCAGTCACTTTATCTTTCACTACGTGTGTCGTTCTACTAAAACTACCTTCGGATGTTAACATAGTTCTTGCTGGCTTGTCCCACTCATCAACAAGTGAAATAGCACCTTCAGAAAAAATATAGTCATGTCCACTATTAGCTCTTCTTTTTAATTTTTTACCACCTTTTAAATACTGCCACGTTTTTCTCTCTTCTTTCGATAATTGATTTTGAGATTCATCGCTACGTGTTACACTCGGATCTGTATAATAAAGTCTTTCATTCGGTATAAAATAGCTTTTATCTACTTCGTCTGTTTCTAAGATATCTCCCAATGTCTTATACTTTCCATCATAAGAGGCTTCAGTTTTTACGGTATAAATAACTCCATTAATCATGATACCTGAATTCATAAACTCAAACTTAAACTCGCTAGATACAGTGCCTATCTCTTCCGGAATTTCAATGCTTTTAATATTATCTTCTCTTATATCTTTAATCTTAAAAGTTTTAGCAAAAAAACCGTTTTCATTTATTATATTTTTTGCTAGTGATAAATTTACCTCGCCATTGATGACTTTACTTGAATAAGCTGTATCAGTTCTATAAGCAAATATAAAGACACGTCTCCTTCTTTGTTGGTATCCATATTCTGCGGCATTAATAACTCTCCACTCAACATTGTAGCCCTGATCTCTTAAGCAAGTTAGCATTACTCCAAAGTCTCTTCCTCTTTGTTTTGCGGGTGATTTTATTAGCCTATCAACATTTTCTAATAACACAAATGGCGGTTTTTTCTCCTCAATCGTATCCCTTATCGACCACCACAAAACACCTTTCTTGCCCTCTAAACCTTTAGATGTATGTAAAGTCGATGCCACTGAGTAATCTTGACAAGGAAATCCGCCAACAAGTAAATTAAAATCTGGTATTTTACTTTTATCAACATCTTCTATATTTAAATTTGTTGTCTCATTGCCATCTATATCTAAACTTTTACCGAAGTTATATACATAACAATCATGTGCATATTGAGTTGTTTTTTCTGCTGGCTCCCATTGATTAAACCAAACAGTTGTCCATTTTTCTTTTTGTTCTGCAGATGATGAATTAATATGATTTAGTCCACATCTAAACCCACCAACGCCAGCAAACAATTCACATACTGTTTTTTCCATAAACATCATAACTCCCATTTTTATTTTTATTATATAACATTTTAAATTCAGATTCAATAATCATCAATTCAAAAAAGATTTTTTTATTTGAGACAATATATAAGTATTATTTAACCAAAAACACTGCTTCGTCATCCATTGACCATCAGGTAATTCACTCGCATATAATTCTATGTTTCCTGATGCAAAATACTTTAATTTATATGCAGCTTTCGATGCATGTGGTCTTACATGACAAACTGCATTATCTTTTGCCTTTGGAAGATTATTTAATACTCTATTATCTACTATCTCGAATTTTATGCCTTCATTTATAACGTCTTTAGTTCTTTGCCATACAGATTTAACATCTTCTTCTAAGTCCTTATAAGGAATATTCCAAAATTGAGAACCCTTTAAGCGCAGCTTACCTTCATCGTCTTCCTTGTATATAATGAATAAAAATCTTGTCTCTCTCAATTCATTTGCAAATCTTGAATCCTCCCAATCTTCTTGTGCCAATTCCTTAAATTCAAAATTTGGGAAAGACATACTTTCTTTAATCTTATTGTTGTTTGTAATTCGTACAGCTTTAACTTTTATGTTTGCTTTTTCAAACTCTTCGGCCTTATTTCCTTTAATGCCTAAGATTCTATATGCCAACATTGCTTCTAAATGTTTTGGCTTATTCTTCTTATCTAAATCAAAAACTTCACATAATTCGTCAATACTTTTTCCTATATATTTTGCAATTTTATTATTTACATAGTCTTCAAATGGTGTATCAGTTGCAGTCTTTAATATTTGCTCTTCTTTTTTGCCAGTAATAATATAATTGTTTAATACATAAGTCATGTATGAATTCTTAAAAGCAAATGCTCTTGGCTTAGCGAGTATATCGCTCTTCGGCTGTTTTCTTCTGTCCTTTGAACTCGATGCTTTAGGTGCTGCTCCAAGATACAAGGTATCAGACTCGGATAATTCATGAGCCTTGCCCTTTAGTATCTTGTCAACAATTAACTCAAAATCATGTTTTATAATTTTTATATCATTTTCTGGTGGTGTAAATAATTTTACATAATCAATTCTATAGTCTAAATTAGAGTTCTTATTTGCTTCATATAAATAATAAATCAGCAAAATAAGATTTGCTTTTTTCCACAAGTGACTATTTTCAAACGTTTCATTTATAACTGAAAAATAGTCAATCATAGTAAGAATTAATCTTTCCTTTGCAGAAATGCTTCCATTCTTATTTATCTTATATGGTGTTACCTTAAGTTCTACTCCAGCTTCGTAAAAATCTGCTCGTGGATCACTATTAATTTTATATCCAAAAAAACTTTCCTCAACAATTTGTCCTAAATTGCCCTTATTTTTTTCATTGATTTTACCGAGATAGTTATATTCTTCAGATTCTTCGCTGGCAGCTTTAGCACTAATTATATCTCTAAAAGTTTTTCCTATTAATTGTTTGGTATAATTTTCAATTGAATTTGAATCAGTTTTATCATATTCATAATAGTTTTCCATTCGCTCACCACCTAAATTTACTAGTTTAATTATTTGAGTACATTTTCTAATAATATATTCGATATATGTATAGTATCATATCTGTAATCAATAATCGCTTCTAAATCCCATAATTTTTGCTAATACATTCTTTATATCAAATGAATCCCATGGTTTTAATTCAACAATTCCCTCATACTCTTTTTCTATTCTTATCATGTCAAGCACATCGCCATTAAAAATATAATATGGCTCTGATAACTCTAATGCATAATTTTTAAAATCTTTATAATTCTCATGCTTTTCAAATCTAATCACAAAATCATTATCTTTTTTATTAATAACCGCATTATATTTTTCAACAAATTTTGTCAAAATCTCTTCTATTTCTTCTTGATAAAAGTCTTTATCGAATAAGCCCATGTAAACATCGCTGTAATCATAATCCAGTGTGCTTTTCTCCCAATTAACTAATATGTAATCTTCTAAAGATATATCATAAAGTTTATCCTTTATTTTAATAATCTGCATTACAATATAGAGTATCGGAGCATCATCTAGTACATCAACTTCTTTTTGAATTCTTTCTAAGTCTCGAATTATCTCTTCACAATGATAATCACAGCAGGAAGAAAAAAGTTTTAGTGTTTCACCATCAACAATAAAATTCTTTTTTAAAAAAGATAAAAAATTTTGATATAGTTTTTTATCTTTACTATTATCATTTAAATTTAATGGTATATACTTTTTACCGCGCTTATAAACTACACTTTCATATAAAAAAGCACTTCTACATCTCTCTTTTACTAAATATTTCATGTAATCACTTTTTAAGCACTCATCTAGTCTATAATGTACATTACAATTATAATTAAAATTATATTTCTCGAGTTCCTGAGCAGTTTTATTCGCAAAAAAATATTTTGCTGTCAAAATGTCATTTGAAGCTTGATTTGCAATTTTATTTATTATTTTTTCATCATAGTCTATATGTGAATATGATGCCTCCAAATCATACATTAAATTCACATTTATTAGATCCAACTCTTCTTTAAGTTCATTAAACTTAAGCTTTAACTCAAGCAAAACTTCCTTAATACTTGGTCGGTCAATTGGATTTTGTTCCAAGCACTTTTCTATTACTTTATCAATGTCTATCAACCATGGATATATATCTGATATTAGCGTATAATTAGATCCTTCTGGCTTACTTCTTGTAAAAATTTCATTTATTATTAATCCTAGAGAATAAATATCCACAGCTCTTGTAATATTCCTCGATAAACCTTTTATTTTTTGCTCCGGAGCAGCATATCCTCTATTTGCTAATAAGTCATTATTTTTAGTTATAGCTGTATCTTCAAAGTGAGCAATTCCCAAATCTGCCAAAACTAAGTTATTATACTTAATTAAAATATTTTCAGGCTTTAAATCTCTGTGTATTACATTGTTATCATGGAGAAACCTCAGTGCATTACAGATTTGAAGAATATAATCAAATCTGCTTTCAACACTAATATCTTTTTCAATAATAGACGATAGGTTATATTCATAAAATGGCATAACATAACAAAGATTGTTATTAATTTCACCAGATGCATATATGCGTACTAGATTATTGTGTCTATTTTCTTTACAAAATTTTATCTCATTTTTAAATCGTTCTTTTTTACCTTCGTCTTTTTCATCTTTTAAAACCTTTATTGCGTATTTTTTATTTTCACTTTCGGCTTCCCAAACAAAAGCATTTCCTCCCTCAGCAATAAGTCTTATAAATTTGTAGGGCTTCGATTCTATTTTAAATGTTTTATTTTTGAATGCGCTCATTAACTTGATTTCCTTTTCTCTATTAATTTTCTTATCTTAACACTATTTTTAAACTAAGTATATATTTATCATTTCATCTGACCACCCCAACTACTCACTCTCTCGTCATATAATACTCATCGCAGAACTTATCCCACTTCTCTCTATATTCCTCATGATCAAGCAAGATCAGATCTTTTGCCGTATATATATTTCTTTTTCTTGCTTCATCAAAGAAGTAGTCGAAGCCATCGAAGTTTTGGCTTTGATAAGCGTAGACTTGCTTAAAGCCAAGGATATATGCAAGGTAGAGGCGTGTGTGGCCGTCTAGGGATGCGTATGTGCCTTCATGCTTCGCAATGGGGATGATCACGTCTTCTTCTGTATGAACAAAGCTTTTTACTGCTTCTAATTTATCTTTATCGACAAAGAACTGTATCGGCTGAATTTTATCTATATCAAGCTTAAATAACTCGACGTCTTTGAATTTCTTGACAAGTTTACCGCTTTCGTCGTAAAATTTTGTGATATGCTCTGCGTTGAAGCGAAACTCGTCTATGACCTCATCGAAGTAGGCTTTATCTCCTTTTATAATAGCCTCGCTCTGTGATATTATCTTAATCTCTATCGGCACTTTACCATCTGCAAGGTAGCAGCCGTGCTGATTAAGCGCTTCTTGACTAAAGCGATGGTCGTCGTATCTGTTGATTCTAATTATGCTCATTCGCTCACCACCTATTTACTCGTTAACTATGTCTTTACTAATTTTATTTTATCATTTTATCGGAACAATAGCAAGGATATCGAAACGATTGACATGAATATGCTAAAGTAGTATAATGTTACAAAGAATATCACAGTATTTATAGGAGGCGTTTTATGTATAAATCTAAACGAATTATTGCTCTTCTTCTTTCTTTGATGCTTATAGTCTTAGCATTTGCTGCTTGTATAAATAAAGATGAACACCGCTACACAAAGGCTGAGCTTGAAGTGATGGATGCGCATGAGCTCTATGAATTATTAAAAAAGAATGGTTTAGAAGTGGGCGCTGACATTAAGGAAATTCTTTCTGATGAGGAGTTAGAAAAGTACATCAAAGAGGATTTTGATTTGCTTATAGAGGGCGCTTGCTCAAGAAGTGATAAGGCGTACAAAAATCTGGCTGATGAAGTCAAGAAAGTTTACAAAAAATTGATTAAGGAGTAGTTTTACTTAGATAGTGATATAAAAATGGCGATAGATTTTGATTCTATCGCCTCTTCGTTTTATTTTAATTAAATAATTTAAGTATAAAAATCATAATTCCAACAATCAATAGAGTGACTGCTGCCCATAAAAAAACAACTATAATTTGTTGATATGGCCTTTTTGCTCTTTCTTCAATTTTCGCAATCTCATCTAATCTTTTGCCTTCAGTGAAAGCTACAATCTCCTTGTATGTGTGAACATCATTATCTTTCTTGATTTTCTCAATTTTTAGTGCAAAAAACATAGCGCAAGCCATTAATATAAAATATGGAATAAATCCATACAAGCCAATGAATTTAAGCATTGGTATCAATGAAATTATTGCTATTAAGAAAATAATCAACACCATCCAAGAATAGAAGTTCAATTTTTTAACTTCTTCTGAATTAATTTCCTTTTTCATTTGTTCAAGATCTCCTTTAATTAAATTATCAATTGATATTTCAAAAACTTCGCTTAGTAATACAATACTGTTTATGTCAGGATAATTTTTATTGTTTTCCCAATTCGAAATAGTTTGTCTCGTAACATATACTCTTTCTGCAAGTTCTTCTTGAGATAAACCTTTTTCATTTCTGTAATGTTTAATATGATTGCCAAGCTCCATAAAATCCATACCTCCTTTCGTGATAATTATAGTTGAGATCTTGTATTATTTCTATCAAAGCTTCTTTACATTTGTATATTTTTTCTTTGTCAAAAGCTTTTTACATTAGCTAAATTGCTGATTTTGTTGTGTTCTCTAGATTAAATTCATCACTTAAGCTCTCTTCTGCTTCTAGTATGATGAACTGCTTGTCCCATCTACC
The DNA here is from genome assembly GCA_947254025.1 of uncultured Clostridia bacterium. GTDB lineage: Bacteria > Bacillota > Clostridia > Tissierellales > Peptoniphilaceae > Fenollaria > Fenollaria sporofastidiosus. The sequence goes on along the minus strand of CAMYBS010000010.1, from coordinate 5,879 downwards.
TGAGAATAGCTTTTCCAATAAATAGGTGCCGCCATCTACAAAGCCAAGCTTCGCATCAAGCCAAGCTGCATCTTCTTTGACGCTTTGAACGTAATCCGCTCTTCTGCAGTCATTTAGCTTTGTATCGATAATGTCTATCTCGTGGTAATACCTCTTCCAGTCCTCGTGGTAGCGCTTTTTCGTCTCTTCGTCCAAATTTTGTGTAAGCTTATCAAAAATCGCGTGAAAGTTTTCTTTCATCGGATCTTTTTCGCGCACATATAGGTGGCCTGGCTCTTTTAAATTACTTTTTACTTCATCTGTGTTTTGCAAAAGAAGCGAAACACACTCATCTATCTTTGGCATAACAAGTCTACACGGAGCCTTTATGCCCTTCCACGATCCGCCGCAGTAACCCATCGCGACCAAAATCGTGTCTACGTCCTTGCCCATTGTCATAAGCTTGTGGGCGATGTGCCCCTGCATCTCTTTTGGGTCTCTATGATAAAGACGATTTAAATAAAATACTGGGTAATTCGTTTTAACTTTTCTTTGAGCCTCATCGATGTAGTCTTTTAATGATGAACACCCTAAAATTACTGTTTTTGACATAGTGTCACTTCCCTTTAAGCTAAATACTTTACATATATCTGACAAGGGTTGTTCTCGTCCCATAAATCTGGAAATACTTCTAACTCTTTATATCCGACTGCTTTATAAAATTTATTCGTTATGTCGTAGTCATCGTAATGGCCGTACTGAACGGTTTTTACCTGTGTGTATGTGTAGCCCAAACTCTTAGCTAGGTCTTCATAGGCCTTATTTAGCTCTCTTCCTGCGCCATGATGATGGAACTTTTTCTTCACGCCCATGACAAAGATCTCTGCACAGTCTGGGCTGCTTGCGCTAAGGACAATAAAGCCTACTAGCTCATTATTATAAAAGCTTGCTAAGAATGGCTTTTCTTGTGACTCTTGAATGTAATTTTCTGTGCTCTCTGGCAAGCCGAACCATTCTGGCAAGTCATTAAGCACTTCTCTAGCGATATTTTCTTTTTCTTTTTTATCTATAATTTCTTTTACAATAAATTTCATGCTATATTTAGTCCATTATCCTTTCATCTATAATTATATGCTCTACGCCATTTTATAAGCTTGCCTATCTATAGAATATCACCACTTATGAATTTCTCCACTCATCTTAGATGCAAAGAGAATATCGTAGATATAAAGCTGGATAGTCAGCATAATCAATATAGCCATAGTCCACAGAATTACCGGCTCATAAAGGCTATATTTACCTTTTGTCTGAAATTTTCCAAGCAATGAATCGGAAAATGATCTACTAAGTAATTCATATACTCCATAACCTAGCACTGCTCCAAAAGTATTCGTAATCAAATCGTTTATATCTGTAGTCCCAAATCCAAACATTTGAATGATTTCTATAGAAAATGAAAATAGAAATCCAAGTAATAAAACTTTGGATAAGCTATTATATTGCTCATAGAGTAGTGGCAGAAAAATTCCTAATGGAAGAAACAAAATTACGTTTAAAATTGCATCTTTTGGTCCTCTAATCATATCTATAAAAGGTAGCAATGAAAATCTCGGTGAAAAATTTGCTTTTAAACAAATACCTGTTGCAGACAAAACTCCGACAAGATAAAAAGAAAATATAAAAGTCAAAATTATATGTCCTTTGCTTGGCGTATTGCCAAATGATTTTAATATTATAAAATATAATATTAGTAAGGCCATAATAGGCAAATATCCACTTATTACGTGATTGAAAATAAATTCTAAATCCATAAAAATTCCTCCCTGTTTATTGTATCATGTTTACTTTAATTATATTTTCCTTATATTTCTTTTAATAATTTCAATGCCAAATACAATTTTCCAAGATCGTGGTTGGCGCTATTAAGTCCCTCTACCTCATAAGAGCTCTCACTTAAAACATCTCCTGCTTCGAGAAAGTTATAAAGCTCAAAGCCATAAAAATCACAAGCTGCTTGTACGCCTGCAAGCTCCATCTCTACTGCTATGCAGCCTTCTGACTTTCTCTTTGCGACAAGAGCGCGCGTCTCGCGAAGCATAACGTCTGTAGTCCAGACCTTTCCCTTGGTATATAGAGCTTTTTCCTTTATGAAAAATTCTTCAAGCTTATCATGGTTCTTAATAGCAATGTAATCTGAAGGAGCGGCAAAATAATAAGATGCTCCTTCGCCCCTGTAAGCCTCTGTTGGTACGATGTACTTGCCAAGAGTCTTTTCTTTGTCAAGGCTGCCGCAAGATCCAAACATAATAAATTTATTCGCACCTGTAAGCCAGTTGACTTCAGCGCAGCTTGATGAAGCAAGTGCCGAGCCCATCATGCTAAGGTAGAAGGCAAATTCTTGACCTTCAAAATGGCTTTTATATATTGGCATTGACCCATTCGCTGAGTCTACTCTAGCAATTTCTTGGCACTCAAAATTATCGAGTAAATATTCTACTATCCTTTTTGAAAATATTACCAAGCATTTATCTATTAAATTTTTCTTCTCGCCATAAAAATGTTCTAGACTTATAAGTGGCTCTGTGTCTACATCGTAACTGTCTATAATCATAATTTTTCCTCTTTCGTTTACACTATACCATTTGTGAGTAAATTAATAATTATATTAAATGGAGTTTTTATAATATTTATTAAATTATTGATATCTAATCCTGTAATTATTAAAAGGATTAAAACAGGATATAAGTAGTAGAATAAATCTACAGCTTTCAATTGTTTTTTTAAAACTATTTTCAAGAAAACTACAAGATTGATTACAATTAAAATAAAGTGAGCTAAAAGCAGTAAGGCAAATATTAAATCTATAACTCTACTTTGAGTGTTTTTCATAAGATGTATATCGTAGATATAATTAAATTTTCCTTCAAATTTAATAAATAATGCTATGAAAGATATTATAAGTAAGTGTGAAATCAAAGTAATTATTCTAAGTTTTTTATAGTTTTTCATTGTTATCACCTCAAATTTTTAATTATTATTCATATTGTAAATCTGTGTATATCCATCCATTAAACTCTTTCATCTGTAATTATATGCTCTACTACTTTATGCTCTGAGCTAAGATATTCTTTCATAAATGTTGGGTATGCCTCGCATTTATCGAGCTCATCTATCGGCACCCAATGCATTGTCTCTTTAGCACCTGACTCTGTAGTGCTTTGGCTTGTAAAATTTCTTTTGCCCATGGGCTTCATCATATAGTAGAATGTAAGCTCATGAAAGTCCACTCCTTTTAAGCCAGAGCTTCCGATGAAGAAGTTCTCATGTATCACTGCAAGGTGATCTACCTCGTAATTAAGTCCTGTCTCTTCAAATACTTCTCTCTTGACGGCTTCTTCTGATGTCTCGCCCATGTGAACCGCTCCGCCAACCGAGTAGTAATAGTCGTCCTCATCATTTCTTGCAAGTAGCACGCATCCCTCTTCGACTATGATGGCTGCCGCTCTATATCTAAATGCTTTTTTATCGTTAATAATAGCACAATTATGCTCCATAGTTTTTTCCTTATAATCCACTCATAACCTCCATATAAACTCCTATCTGTTTAATAATTAAAGGAGATTGTTTGTTTACTTACATCTACTTTTGCTTCTACCCCAAAAGGAATTATACATCTTGGAGTTGAGTGTCCAATATTTATATTATAGACAATAGGTAAATCTTTATTGGTAATTCCTTCTAATAAAATAGATTTATACTCCTCATAATAAATTTCATTTTGAGGTTTCCCTACTAGTATTCCTGATAATTTATCAAATATTCCGTAGTCTTTTAGAGCAAGTATCATTTTCCTATATAAATCTGGTTTTGTTTTTTCTTGGCTTGTTTCTATAAGTAAAATTTTATTCTCCCATGCCTCAAGGCTTGGAAATAAATCATATTTACTACAAATTTCTACTGTATCTTCAAATAAAGAATTATCTAACATATCATATATTGATTCTATGCATCCGCCTAAAATTTTCCCACTAAATATAGGATTTCCTCTTAAAAGCTCAAAACCGGTATTAGTATGACTTTTCATTTCTATTCCTATAGCTTTCTCGCTATAATCTTCCCTTTCCTCATACCAAACTTCACTAGGGTGTATCTCTTTTATTTTCCCTGTTTTTATAAGTTCTAAAAAGTATTTTTCTGTATAAGCTAACATGTTATCAGATAGTTCGCATACATCTGTCAAGAAAGCCTGACCATAAAATGTTTTTATACCAAGTTTATTTAGCATAAAGTGATTTATTGTTGAGTCAGAAAAGCCTAAAAAAAGTTTTTGTTTGACAATATTTTTTAATCTATCGCCTTCGAACAAATAAGGTGCTAATCTATAAGTATCTTCTCCACCAATAGCACATAAAATCATATCAATAGTGTCATCTTCAAAAGCAAGTATCAAATCGTCTGCCCTAGCTTCTGGATGATTCTTTAAAAAATCTATGCCTTTCAAAGAATTGGGTAAAAACTCTACCTCTACACCTAGCTTATTTAATCTGTCTAATCCTATTTTTACTTCATGCTCAACAAAACTTTCCCCCAAAACACCACTAGATAAGCTAACAATTCCTATTTTCTTTATCATAATTTCCTCCTTATATTTTTTCAAGTCTCACAACGCTCTCGTCTAAATCCTGTTTCCTTCTCTTATAATGCTTATCTTCAACATCTAAATTATCTATTTCCTCAATTAGCTTAAACTTTGTAGAATGACTCTTCCTCAATTCCTTTTGGTAATTATCTATTTCTTTTTCTATTTCAGAGGTGTCCACCTTCATGTTGATTTTTTCTTGCATCATAGAAGCAAATTTCGGATTACTTACAATCTTGACAATTACCTCTGCAACAGCATCATCTAACAATTCTTCTCTAATTTGCTTACTGAAAGTACACTTATGACCTCTTATCATCTGCCTATGTTTACAACCATAGTAATAAAAATCTTTATATTTTGTGCCATCTTTCTTTTTCTTGGTACACTTGTTTCCAAACATTCCCACTCCACATATAGGGCATTTTACAATTCCAGAAAGCAAGTGTGTGCGTGTATCTTTTCCTTTATTCACATGCTCATATTTCTTTGCTTGAGATTTTAGCTTAACCTGAGCAGCTTGCCAAACTTCATCGGAAACTATAGCTTCATGTATCCCTTCAGATATTAGATATTCATCTTGTTCAACCTGCTTATATTCATTTCTTGTACCATGAACTTTTTCTAAAGTTCTTCTTCCAAATGCTATTTTCCCGTTATATACAGGATTCTTTAATATCTTTCTTATAAGACCTGCGTCAAACAATGGATTTTTCCCATTTTGCCTTGGTATTTTCCTTATTCCATGATTTTCTAAATATTTTGAAATACCATTAGCTCCAATACTTGTATTTACATACTGATCGAAAATCGTTCTTATTGCAACTGCCTCTTCCTCATTTATAAACAGCTTGCCATCTTCAAGTTTATATCCATACGGAGCAAAGCCACCATTCCATTTTCCTTCCCTTGCTTTTTGAATGCGACCTTCCATTGTTTGAATACGTATGTTTTCTCTTTCTATTTCAGCCACAGCTGATAAAACAGAAATCATTAGTTTCCCAGCATCTTTAGATGAATCAATGCCATCTTCAACGCAGATAAGATTAACTCCATAATCCTGCATTATCTGAAGTGTAGAAAGAACATCAGCGGCATTTCTTGCAAATCTTGATAACTTAAACACAAGAACAAAAGACACTCCATCTTTTCCAGATTTTATATCTTCCATCATGCGAGTAAACTGTATTCTTCCCTCAATATAATTTTTCTATATCATATATAAACTTTGATTTTTGAATTTAAGTTTGGACTATCATTT
>CAMYBS010000009.1 GCA_947254025.1 uncultured Clostridia bacterium | reverse complement strand
CTCACATGGTTCTACCTATGCTTGGTCTAGGCGAAGCTTTCTATGAAGGCAAGAAGATGACTGGTAAGGAAGCTATGGACAAGGCTGGCATCGAAACTATTGAATTAACTAGTAAGGAAGGTCTAGCACTTATCAATGGTACTCAAGTATTAACTGCTGTTGGTACACTTACTCTATACGATGCTATGAAGCTTTCTAAGCTTGCTGACGTTGCTACATCGCTTACAATGGAAGCTATGGGTGGTATCATTGATGCATTCGATGAAAGAATCGCTGACGTTAGACGTCATCAAGGTATGTATGACACTGCATACAACGTAAGAGCAATTCTTGATGGATCAAAGAACATCACTCGCCAAGGCGAAAAGAGGGTTCAAGATGCTTACTCACTAAGATGCGTTCCACAAATTCACTGCGCACCAAAGGATACATTTAACTATGTAAAGAACAAAGTTGACATCGAAATCAACTCTGTTACTGACAATCCAATCATCTTCCCAGATGACGAAGCAGTTATCAGTGCTGGTAACTTCCACGGCGAACCTATGGCTCTACCATTCGACTTTTTAGGTATAGGTATATCTGAGCTTGCTAACGTATCTGAAAGAAGACTTGAAAGACTTGTTAACCCTGCTTTATCAGAAGGACTACCTGCTTTCTTAGTTAAGGAAGGCGGAGTAAACTCTGGCTACATGATAGTTCAATACGCAGCAGCAGCTCTTGTAAGCGAGAACAAAGTACTTGCTCATCCAGCAAGTGTTGACTCAATACCATCTTCAGCTAACCAAGAGGACTTAGTATCTATGGGTACTATCGCTGCAAGAAAGGCTAAGGAAATCTACCTTAACGCAAGAAAAGTTATAGCTATGGAAATGTTTGCTGCATGCCAAGCTATTGACATAAGAGGAGACAAGGGTCTTGGTAAGGGAACTAAGGCTGCTTATGACGAAGTAAGAAAAGTAATTGACTACATCGACAAAGACAAGGTTATGTACTTTGAAATCAACAAAGCTGAAGAATTATTAGCTGATGACAAGGTTCTTAACGCTGTTGAAAAGGCTGTAGGCGAACTTAGATAGATATTAAGTAAGGAGGTCACTTATGAAATTTGATATTAAAGATGCAATGACAATCAAACTTGATCCAGTATTGCCACCGATGCACAAGATTGATCCGAAGGTTAGAAGAGCACCTGTTAGAGATCTAACTCTTTCAAAGCACGAAATCGAGCTTGCACTAAGAAACGCTCTTAGATACATTCCAGAAGAGCTTCACGCTGAACTTGCTCCTGAGTTTATGGAAGAACTTATGACAAGAGGTAGAATCTACGGCTACAGATTTAGACCTGAAGGCAATATCAAGGCTAAACCTATCGACGAATACAAGGGTAAATGTATCGAAGGTAAGGCAATACAACTAATGATAGACAACAACCTTGATTTCGACGTAGCACTATATCCATATGAGCTTGTTACTTACGGCGAAACAGGACAAGTTATGCAAAACTGGATGCAATACAGACTAGTTAAAAAGTACCTAGAAAATCTTACTGACGAACAAACACTAGTTATGGAATCAGGACATCCACTAGGCTTATTCAGAAGCCACAAGACTTCACCAAGAGTTATAATCACAAACTCTTTAATGATAGGTGAGTTCGACAATCAAAAACATTGGCACAAAGCAGTTGCAATGGGTGTTGCTAACTACGGACAAATGACTGCAGGCGGCTGGATGTATATTGGACCACAAGGTATAGTTCACGGAACATACAACACAGTTCTTAACGCTGCACGTCTAAAATTAGGCGTACCACACGATGGCGACTTAAGAGGCCACATCTTCATTTCATCAGGTTTAGGCGGAATGAGTGGTGCTCAAGGTAAGGCAGCTAAGATTGCAAATGGCGTTGGTATCATCGCCGAAGTTGATATATCAAGAATCAACACAAGACTTGAACAAGGCTGGATCGATGAATCATCTGACAACCTTGACCAAGTATTTAAGTGGGCAAACGATGCAAAGGAAAAGAAGATACCTAGAGCTATCGCTTATCATGGTAACATCGTAGACCTACTTGAATACTGCGTAAACAAAAACATTCACGTAGAACTTCTTTCTGACCAAACATCATGCCACGCTCAATACGACGGAGGTTACTGCCCACAAGGCTTAACATTCGAAGAAAGAACAAAGATGCTTGCTGAAGACAAAGAAGGCTTCTGCAAACTTGTTGACAAGACATTAAAGCATCACTTTGAATTAATTAAGACATTAGTAGATAGAGGAACATATTTCTTTGACTATGGTAACTCCTTCATGAAATCAGTTTTCGATGCAGGCGTTAAAGAGATAGCTAAGAACGGTGTTGATGAGTCTGAAGGCTTCATCTTCCCAAGCTATGTTGAAGATATCATGGGACCAATGTTATTCGACTACGGCTACGGACCATTCAGATGGGTTTGCTTATCAAACAAGGAAGAAGACCTAATCAAGACTGACCACGCAGCTATGGAATGCATTGACAAGGACAGAAGAGGACAAGACCTTGATAACTACATCTGGATAAGAGACGCTGAAAAGAACAAACTAGTTGTTGGTTCTCAAGCAAGAATTCTATATCAAGACGAAATTGGTAGACTAAAAATTGCTCTTAAGTTCAACGACATGGTAAGAAAGGGTGAAGTAGGCCCTATCATGCTAGGCCGTGACCACCACGACGTATCAGGAACTGACTCACCATTTAGAGAGACATCAAACATCAAAGACGGATCAAACATCATGGCAGACATGGCTACACAATGCTTTGCAGGTAACTGCGCAAGAGGTATGTCCATGGTTGCACTACACAACGGCGGCGGCGTTGGTATAGGTAAGTCCATCAACGGCGGCTTCGGTATGGTTCTAGACGGATCAGACAGAGTAGACACTATCTTAAAGGCAGCAATGCCTTGGGACGTTATGAGCGGTGTAGCAAGAAGAAGCTGGGCTAGAAACGACCACTCAATCGAAACAGCAATACAATACAACAAGGACCACAAGGACACTGACCACATTACTATTCCTTATCTAGTTGACGACAAGATTATAGAAAAAGAAATGGCAAAGGTGGATGAATATGAAGCAAAGCGTCATAATTAAAAATATATCTTCGCTTCTTGCAACAAAGGCACATGGCACAGTGAAAGCTGGTAAGTCACAAGGTGAAGTAGAAGTAATCAAGAACGCATATATAATAACAGAAGACGACAAGATAAAAGCACTTGGTACTATGGACGAGTACAAGGCTATGGGAGTAGATGAGAGTAAGGCTACTGTCATCGACGCGAGAGGTAAATTAGTTACACCAGGCCTTGTAGACTCGCACACACACCTTGTTCATGGCGGCTCGAGAGAAAACGAGCTTGCCATGAAGCTGCACGGCAAGACATACATGGACATCATGAATGCAGGAGGCGGCATACACGCAACACAAAAGCATACTAAAGAAGCAAGCTTTGAAGAGCTATATGAAAAGGCAAAACACTCACTAGATATCATGCTTAGCTACGGCGTAACAACAGTTGAAGCAAAGTCAGGCTACGGCATAGAAGACTTCGAGACAGAACTAAAGCAGCTAGAAGTTGCAAAGAAATTAAACGAAGACCACCCTATCGACTTAGTATCGACATTTATGCCATGCCACGCTATGCCTGATGAGTACAAAAATGACAGAGAAGCCTTTATAAATAAGGTCATTAACGAGTACAATCCTACAGTTATGAAGAAGGGTCTTGCAGAGTTTGCAGACATATTCTGTGAAGACGGTGTTTATACTATAGAAGAGTCAAGAAGAGTTTTAAAGGCATCAAGAGATGCTGGCTTTAAACTTAAGATACACGCAGACGAGCTTATTAGCTTTGGCGGAGCGGAATTAAGCGCCGAGCTAAAGTGCGTCTCAGCAGATCACTTGATAGGAGCTTCAGACGAAGGCATAAAGGCGATGGCAGAGAGTGGGGTTATAGCTAACGTCCTACCTTCAACAGCCTTCAACCTAAACACAGGCAAGTACGCAAGAGCTAGAAAGATGATAAAGGAAGGCTGCCCAGTAAGTATCTCAACAGACTACAACCCTGGATCATGCCCATCAGAGAACATACAACTAGCTATGCAAATCGCTTCAATCAAGATGAGAATGACACCAGAAGAAGTATTCAATGCAGCAACTATCAACGCAGCAGCAAGCGTACTTAGATCGGAATCCATAGGTTCGCTTGAAGTAGGTAAGAAGGCAGACATCGCCATCTTCAACTGCGAAAACATTGATTATTTCGTATACCACTTCGGTATAAACCACACATACAAAGTAATTAAGAGCGGAAAGGTCGTTTATGGCGCTTAAATCATATAGAGTATTAATAGTTGGAGGCTCCGAGATATATGCACTAGGTCTTAGAGCTTCACTCTCACTCTTTAGTGACATGCACGTCGTAGAGAGCTTTAGAGAAGCATCCCTAGCGCAAGACTACCTAACAAAGAAAAGCGTAGACTTTGTTATCTACGTCGATGATGAGCTAGACGAGAGCAAAAGGATTACAGATCTACAAGAGATTGCCGTTAAAAACAGACGCTACAGAATACTCCTTATGACAAACAAGCCAAGCCTAGAGATGATTATATCTCCAAAAGACTTCCATTTAGACGGCATCATGGATAAAGAGCTTACACGCGATGCACTTCACGACGCCCTCCTTGCTATGAGAAAAGGAGACGTCCTCGTGTCAAAGGAAAAGAACTTCAGCATCAAAACGGAACAAAAATTAGGGGACTTTTTGGACCACAAAGACTTATACGACACACTTAGCCCACGCGAAAAGCAAATCCTACTATGCATCAAAGACGGACTCAGCAACAAAGAGATAGCCGAAAGGTTTTATATAACAGTCTCAACCACAAAAACACATGCGAGAAACATATATAGAAAATTAGGCGTGAAATCTCGCTCTCAAGCTATTAAATTCCTAAATTAGTTTCGCATTCAAGCGCGCCCTTGCGCTCGTTCCTTCCTCGGCAATGCTCAGGTACATTTGTACATTCCGTTTGCCTCGTCGGTCCACGTCGCGCAATCATCACGCTTGCTCTGCAAAACTAGTGAATAAAGAAAGATTGATCTAATAAATTTGCGAATAAAAAAGGATTGATTTAGTAAATTTGCGAATAAAGAATTTACTATAAAATAAAAAAATAAAGCGAGCCACGCAGCTCGCAAAGTCATTTTAAATCCATTAAGGCAGCTAAGACTATCTTAGCTGTCTTTTATTTTGCTCTATATACATAGTAAGCGAGTCTATATATAAGAAGGCTATATATATATAGCAAGGCTGTCTATATATAAGAAGCGAGTATATACATAGTAAAGGGTCTATATATAGGTGTGGCATCATCTATACCATGTGCCATATACATGTAGCGGCTCTACATATAAACGAACTTATATACTTTAGACTGATTGCACCTACAAGTGTTGAAGTCTATTACTTAAGTATGAGTTCTCAAAAAAATCTTGTAATTATATGTAAGTGGTGTTATAATATAAGAAGGAGTCTCGATTAAGTAGAGTGTAGCATAGTTAGGCATCAATAGAGTTTATAGGCCGACTCTCTTGTATGACTTAACACCTAAACGATACATATTATAGGCTCTAATCTTAGCTAGGACCACTTAGGTCTTAAGCAAACGCAGAAATGCAAGGAGGTTTTTATGAAGAAGTTTATTTCACTTGTTTTAGCGCTAGCGCTTGTTATGACAGTACTTACTGCTTGTAAAGGTGGCGGCAACAAGTCAACTGGAGAAAAGAAGGGCGACAAGGACACACTTGTAATCGCTAACGACTCAGATGCTATATCACTAGACCCAATGGGAACTAACGATAACGCATCTTCTAAAGTTTTAGTTCAAATTTATGAAGGTCTATTCGAACTAAACGACAAAGCAGAAGAAGTTCCTCTACTAGCTGAAAGCTATGATAAGGTATCTGATACTGAATACGTTTTCCACCTAAGAAAGGGCGTTAAGTTCCACAATGGTGACGAAATGAAGGCATCAGACGTTGTATTCTCATTAAAACGTGCTTGTGAAGCACCTAACGTTAAGCACTTGTTCAATACTATCGATGAAGATTCTATCAAGGCTGACGATGATTACACTGTAAGATTCAATCTTAAGTTCCCTTATCCTGGTATCATTTCATCATTAATGCATCCAGGTGGAGCAATCCTTTGCCAAAAAGAAGTTGAAGCAGCTGGAGACAGCTACGGTACTTCTACTGATAAGGTTTGCGGTACAGGTCCATTCAAACTTGACGAGTGGTCTAAAGCTAACGCTATCAAGCTAAGCAGAAACGAAGACTACTATGGAGAAAAGGCTAAGATGGCTAAGGTTGAATACAAGATCATCCCTGAACCAACTAACAGACTAGTTGAACTTCAAACTGGTGGAGCAGATATCATTTATGAACTACAACCACTTGATGTTGAAAAAGTTGAAAAAGATGAAAATCTTGTTATGTTAAAATCAGCTGACTATGGTACAACTTACCTAGGATTCAACACTCAAAAGGCACCTTTCGACAATCCAAAGGTTCGTCAAGCTATAGCATACGCTATCGATATGGACGACTTAATTCCAAAGGTTTGGTTAGGTCTAGGAAAAACTGCATCTAACTCAATGCCACCAACATTAAAATACTCTATCGGTGGAGAAACTAAGGCTAGAACTAGAGACATTGAAAAGGCTAAGGCACTTCTTGCTGAAGCAGGATATCCTAACGGCTTTGATACATCTATCTCTACTAACGAAAGAAAACAACGTGTTGACATGGCAACTATCATCAAAGAACAACTTAAAGAAGTTGGTATCAACGTAACTATCAACGTTATGGAATGGTCTGCATTCAACGACGTATTAAAGAATGCTAAACAAGATATGTTTGAAATCGCTTGGACTTCTGATACACCAGACCCAGACGCATTCTTATTCCCTTGCTTCCACTCAAGTGCAAAGGGTGAAGGCGGTAACTACTGCTGGTTAGAAGACCCAGAAATGGATAAGATGTTAGATGACGCTAGACAAGAACTTGACGAAACAAAGAGAGGCGAAATCTACAGAAAAGCTCAAGAGTACATTCTTGACAATCAAATTTGGATCCCTGAATACTGGTCAGAATTAACTGTAGCAACATCTAAGAATGTTGAAGGTTTTGAAATGAACAGCTTTGGTTACTACAAATTAAACAAAGTAGTTGTAAAATAGTAGAATAATACAAAATGGTGAAGGGGGGAGGTGGACATCTTCCCCCTCACATAGTTCAATTATATCGGAGGCATTATGATAAAATATATTATTAAGAGAATCCTCTATTTAATACCTGTTATCTTGCTTGTAAGTCTCTTCGTTTTCTGGTTATTATACATAACACCTGGAGACCCTGCACGTAACATCTTAGGCCCATCAGCCACAGAAGAGCAAGTAACAGAACTTAGAGAAGAACTTGGCCTAAATGATCCATTCTTCACGCAATTTGGTAGATACATATCTAACCTAGTGCTTAAAGGTGACTTAGGTCGTAGTTACAGAACAAGAATGCCTGTTGTGCAAGAAATTGGCAACAGAGCAGGCGCAACAATCAGACTTGCGTTTTTAGCTATAACATTTGCTGTTATCTTAGGTATACCTATAGGTATCATCTCAGCTGTAAAACAATATAGTATATTCGATAACTTGACAATGATATTCGCCCTAATAGGTATATCAATGCCAGTATTCTGGTTAGGACTACTACTTATCATGTTATTTAGTGTTCAGTTAGGCTGGCTACCTGCATCAGGCTTTGACATGCCTAATCAATGGGTTCTACCAGCGATAGCTTTAGGAGCTCAATCAGTTTCTGTTATCACAAGACAAACAAGAAGCTCCATGCTTGAAGTAATTAGACAAGACTACATCAGAACTGCTAAGGCAAAAGGTCAAGATCAAAAAGTTATCATCAGAAAGCATGCTCTTGCAAACGCTCTTATACCTATCACAACAGTTATCGGTACACAATTTGGACAACTTATGGGTGGAGCACTAATGACTGAAGTTATATTTAGTATTCCTGGCATAGGCAGACTTATGGTAGATTCAATCAAGATGAGAGACATACCTCTTGTTATGGGATGCGTATTGTTCGTTGCAGTTACATTTGCCCTTGTAAATCTAATTGTCGACATACTATACACATTCATAGATCCAAGAGTTAAGAGTCAATATATGTAGGTGATGATATGGCAGAAAAAAATATGAATAAAGAACAATCAGTTAAAAAATCAAAAAGACAAACAGGTCTTAGTGAAGTTTTAAAGAGAATGAAGAGAAACAAACTTGCTATGGTAGGTCTACTTATACTTATCATACTTGTTTTGGTTGCGATATTCGCAGACGTAGTTGCACCATATACATTCAATGACATGGTTGGTCCAACATACCAAACACCTAACTCACAATTCATTTTCGGTACAGACCACTTGGGCCGTGATATATTCTCTCGTGTTGTTTACGGTTCTAGAATCAGTTTAAAGGTTGGATTCATATCAGTATCCATCGCCTTAGCACTTGGTGTAACACTAGGAGCTGTTACTGGTTACTACGGCGGTAAAGTCGACACACTAGTTATGAGATTTATAGACGTGCTTCAAGCTATACCAGATATACTTTTAGCTATCGCCATCATGAGCGCACTAGGCACAGGCCTTGCAAACCTTATGATTGCCGTAGGTATAGCCTCGGTTCCAGCATATGCCAGAATCGTTAGAAGCTCTGTTTTAACTATAAAGGATAATGAGTTTGTTGAAGCTGCAAAGGCTAATGGTTCAAGCGACCTTAGAATCATCTTCAAGCACATCATTCCAAACTGTATGGCACCTATCATAGTTCAAGCAACTCTAGGTGTTGCATACGCAATCATTAACGCGGCAGGTCTATCCTTCATAGGACTAGGACTTGAACCACCTACACCAGAGTGGGGCGCTATGCTATCAGATGGTCGTTCATACATCATGGACTTCCCACACATCACATTGTTCCCAGGTTTAGCAATCGTTATTACCATCTTTGCTCTTAACGTTATGGGCGATGGTCTAAGAGATGCGCTTGACCCTAAGCTTAAGAGGTAGGAGGTTACTATGGAAAAAGGAAATTTACTTAACATCAGAGACCTATCTGTTGAGTTCAACACAGATTCAGGTGTCGTTAAAGCCGTTAATGGCATGAACTTGTCTCTTAATAAGAAGGAGACACTTGGCCTTGTTGGTGAAACAGGTGCCGGCAAGACAACTACTGCTCTTGCAATACTAAACCTTGTTCCTGATCCACCTGGAATTATTAGCTCAGGTGAGATTGACTTTGAAGGCAAGGATATATTAAAAACTAAAGAAAAAGACATGAGAAAGATAAGAGGGGAAAAGATTTCTATGATCTTCCAAGATCCTATGACAAGCTTGAACCCTGTTATGACTATTGGTAAGCAAATCGAAGAAGTACTTGCTCTACATACTAAACTTGATAAGAACGGTAGAAGAGAAAAGACTCTTGAAATGCTTGACCTAGTAGGAATTAGACGTGAGAGAGTTAATGACTATCCTCATCAACTTTCTGGTGGTATGAAGCAAAGAATCGTTATCGCCATGGCACTAGCATGTAACCCTGAGATAATCATTGCGGACGAACCAACTACTGCTCTAGACGTTACTATACAAGCACAAGTTATGGAGCTTATGAAGGAACTTAAGAGCAAGTTTGATACATCCATCATCATGATTACTCACGACCTTGGTGTTATAGCTGAAATTGCTGACAAGGTAGCGGTTGTTTACGCTGGTGAAGTTGTTGAAAGCGGTACTACAAAGGACATCTACACTGACAAGAAGCACCCATACACTGTAGGACTTTTCTCATCAATACCAACTCTAACTGGCGATGTTGAAAGACTTCAAGTTATACCTGGTATGACACCAGACCCAACAAACTTACCGACTGGCTGTAAGTTCCACCCTAGATGCACTAAGTGCATGGAAATGTGCAAAACTGAAAATCCACCAGTATACGAAGTAAGCCCAGGTCACTATGTTAAATGCTTCTTATATAAAGACGCAGCCATGGGTGTAGAAGCCGAAGCTCATACAGAGAATGAGTCAGAAGATAAGTAGAGGAGGAAAGTCATGAGCGAAAATTTTATAGAAGTAAAACATTTATGTAAGTACTTTCCGACTAAAAAAGGCGTCCTACACGCAGTTGAAGACCTTAACTTTGAAATAAAGAAGGGCGAAACTCTTGGTCTTGTAGGCGAGTCAGGTTGCGGCAAGTCAACAGCTGGTCGTGCCATCATTAGACTACACGAACCAACAAGTGGAGAGATATGGTTTAACGGCGAAAACATCATTAATCGTCACACTAAGAAGGAAATGCACCAACTTAGACGCGAAATGCAAATCGTTTTCCAAGACCCATACTCATCACTAAACCCAAGACTTAACACTTTCGACTTGATTGCAGACGCACTTTATGTAAACAAGATTTACGATAGTAAGAAAGAGATAGAAAAAGTTGTTCTTGAAATGATGGAGACAGTAGGTCTTGAAAAGAGACTTATGAACTCCTACCCACACGAACTAGACGGTGGTAGAAGACAAAGAATTGGTATCGCAAGAGCCCTAGTAATGAGACCTGAGTTCATAGTACTTGACGAACCAGTATCAGCACTTGACGTATCAATACAAGCACAAGTACTAAACCTATTGCAAGACATACAAAAGGAAAAAGGACTAACATATTTATTTATATCACACGACCTTTCAGTTGTTCGTCACCTTTCAGACAGAGTTGCAGTAATGTACCTTGGACGTATGGTAGAGCTTGCAGACTACAAGCAAATATTTGAAAACACACTTCACCCATACACAAAGGCACTTCTTTCAGCAATACCTGTACCTGAATATGACTACAAACAAGAAAGAATTATACTTAAAGGCGACGTACCAAGCCCTATCGACCCACCAGACAGATGCGTATTCTACGGCAGATGCCCAATGAGAGACGAGAATGTTTGTGCAGGTCCACATCCTACACTAAAGGAAGTTGAGCCGGGTCATTTTGTAGCTTGTCACTTAGTTAAATAAAAAATTTCGAATTAAAATGGCGGCTTAGGCTTGTTCGCTTTTCGGCAATGCTCGAGTATGCCCTATACACTCCGCTTGCCTCAAAGCTCCACTTCGCCGAATCCATCCTAGCGTAAAGGTTCTCGGACTTTAGTACGAGGTTCTTCTTTTCTCTTCGAAATTAGTGAATAAAGAGAATTGAGCTTATGGATTGACTTCTTCGTCTTATCCATCCTAGCGTAAAGGTTCTCGGACTTTATACGAGGTTCTTCTTTTCTCTTCGAAATTAGTGAATAAAGATATAAAGCAGATGCACACGCATCTGCTTTTCTTATGCCCGTTTACATTAAGCATCGCAAGCGAGTAAAACACTTTTCTATATTCAATGCTTTCTTGTTACATGGGTAATCTTATGCCACATCTAGATACAAAAAAGGAGCTAAGTATCTAGCTCCTAAGTTATCTATTAAATGTTTTTAACGTACTCTAATACAAAGTCCTTAAACCTTTTGCCTAGTGGACTAAGTGGCTTCTCTCTATGATACAAGAAGTAGAAATCTCTTGAGAAGTCAACACCCTTGATGTAAAGGTACTTGAACCTCTTCTGATTAATGTCTCGCTCAATTGCAATCTTGTTCATAAAGCTAAGACCAACGCCCTTGCTTACAAGTGACTTGATCGCTTCATTGTCATCGCAAGTGCCAACTATCCTTAGCTTCCTTGCGTCCTTAGAACTTTGGTATATAGCGTTGATGATGGTCTCAAGCGAGGCAGAACCATACTCCCTAAGTATAAAGTCTTCGTCAAGTAGCTCTTCAAAGCTAACTTGGTCACCATTATTAAGATTTTCAAACTTATCGTTAGGTACTATAAGTACGCTCGTATCCTTCACAAGCTTTACGAAGTCAAGCTTTGGATTGCCAGTCATCTTACCAACGATTGCAAAGTCGTTCTCGTATGATAGTATTCGTTTGATAGCTTCCTTCGAGTCACTTCCTTGCAAAGAGAAACTTATCTTTGGATGCTCTGCCAAGAAAGATTTGATTAGATCAGGTAGTATGTATTCTCTCGGGATGGAACTTGAAAGTATACTAATCTTGCCTTGTAGTCCTTGGTCATATGCATCAATCTCGTACTTTGCGTTGTTGATTTGATCAAGAATTTTCTCCGCATGCTCGTATAGTATCTTACCCGATGGTGTAACTCTAAAAAGTCTACCGCTTCTGTCGATAAGGTCGCTACCTACTTCCTTTTCAAGAGCTGTTATGTGATTAGACACGGTTGGTTGCGTTATAAATAGTTTTTCTGCAGCTTTCGAGAAACTTTCTAGTCTTACGACCTCTACAAAAGTTTCTATTTGTCTTATGTCCATAAAATTTCCTCCTATATATAAAGATATTCTATCACAGATATTGATTAATTTCAAGCTAATTATTAAAATATTTCGAAGATTCAAACAAATTTTTATCTATCTATGAAGATGCTCTTTTTACTTTATTTCTTATGTATATGTGTTTTTCATTGATATTTATACAGCTTTATAATATAATAGAAGTGGTGAGGATTATGATTTATTTAGATAATTGTGCAACAACAAAAGTATATAAAGAGGCGATGGAGGCGGCGATGAAGGCTTTTGAAGTGACTTACGCTAATCCTTCGAGCATACATAAGGCAGGCTTTTTATTAAGGAATGACTTTGAAGAAGCGAGGAGGGCTATAAAGAACTTTCTCAATGTCAAGACTGGAGAGATTATTTTTACGTCTTGTGCTAGCGAAGCGAACAACATCATCCTTAATTCGATCAAGGATATAAAGAAGAAGAAAATCTTGACGACGGCGGTCGAGCATCAAGCGATGAACAAGCCTATTGACAATTTAATTGCAAATGGTTTTGAAGTAGTAAAGCTTCATCCAAAGGACGGACAAATTACTTTAGAAGACATTTTAACTAAGCTTGATGATAGCTTTGGCTTCGTTTCACTAATGTATGTTAATAACGAAGTGGGCAGCATCACCCGCGTAGAAGGCATTGCTCGTGAAGTAAAGAAGCTGTATCCCGATATAATTTTTGCGACTGATGCGGTGCAAGCCTTTGGCAAGCTTCGTATTGATTTAAGCGAAGGAAACATTGATTTTCTGTCGATGTCGGGGCACAAGGTTCACGCACCTAAGGGCATTGGCTGCCTTTATGCACGCGATACCCATTTAGTTAAGCCGCTTATCTATGGCGGCGAGCAAGAATTTTCTCTAAGAGCAGGAACTGAGAACGTGCCAGGAGTCTTGGCTCTAGCTGAAGCGGTTAAGGTGCTTGACAAAAACTTGGAAGCGAATTTTGCTTATGTACAAAATTTAAAGAATAAAATGATAGCTAGCTTAAAAGAGCTTGACGGTGTTCACCTTCACTCAGAGGGCGAGGGCTATTCGCCATATGTTATGTCTGTAGCTTTTGATAATATCAAGGCAGAGGTCTTGGTGCACATCTTGGAGCAAGATGAGGTCTATATATCAACGTCTTCTGCTTGCTCATCGAAGCAAAAGAAGCACAGACGAGTACTTGAAGGCTATGGCTATGGTGAAAAAGAAGCTGAAGAGACGGTTAGAGTGTCATTTTCTGAGATGAACACTGAAGAAGAGGTCTTGAAGGCTGCGGAGCTTATTAAAAAAGCGGTTAAATTTATTAGGAGTGTTAAAAAATGATGATGGATAAAGTGTATTTGATAATCAGTGAGGGCGAGATGCACCTAAAGGGCGGCAACAGAAGGTACTTCGAGCAAAAACTTATTTCAAACATTGATAAAAACTTAAAAGATATCGGCTACGACAGCCTTTATAATGATATCGGCAAGATTATTATAGAAGTGGACGATGCAAAATCTGAAAAAGCGATTGAGGCCTTGAAGAAGGTCTTCGGCATAGTTTGGATCAGGAAGGCTTATAGATGCGAGAAGGACATCGAAGTGATCAGAAGCCTCGCTATTGACTTAGTGAAGGAAAAAAATTTAAAAGGCACTTTCAAGGCATCGTCAACAAGAGCGGACAAGAAGTTCCCGCTTAATTCGATGGAGCTTGCAAGAGACATAGGTGCAGCTATACTTATAAATACGGACGGACTTAAGGTTGATGTCCACAGTCCTGAGCACGAAGTTTATGTCGATATAAGGAAATTTGCCTACGTTTCAGTAGAAAAGCACAAGGCGCTAGGCGGCATGCCAAAGGCGACTAACGGCAAGGCGCTTTGCCTATTATCAGGCGGTATAGACAGTCCAGTCGCTCTATATATGATGGCGAAGCGCGGCGTTAAGGTCGACGCAATACATTTTCACTCATACCCATTTACCTCGCTGCAAGCACTTGAGAAGGTTAAAGGCCTTAGAGATATAGTCGCTGCATATACTGGCGATATAAAATTATATTCATATAATATGCTTGACGCATACACAGCCATCAATCAAAATATGAACGTTTCCTACACAACAGTAGTTTCAAGAAGAATAATGATGCGCGTTGCGAAGAAGCTCGCTCATGACAAGGGTTACGATGCCATCATCACAGGGGAGAATATCGGTCAAGTTGCATCTCAGACAATGTACGGCATTAAAGCGATAGAGGATGCGACAGACATGGTCATTTTTAGACCGCTTATAGCCTTTGATAAGCTTGACATCATTGACATAGCGAAAAAGATAGGCACTTACGAAAAGTCGATAGAGCCATTCGATGACTGCTGCTCAGTATTTTCGCCAGACCATCCACAAACGAGACCACTCATAGCTGATGTTAAACGCGAAGAAGAAAAAATTGACATAGACGCAATAGTAGAGGATATTTATGAAAAAGGAGAATTACTATGAAGTACACAAAAACACTGAAGCGCCTGCTTGGGGACGCGATCAGAACAGACAAGAGGATGATTCTTTACATCTTATTCGCCTGTCTCTTAGGGGCCTTCGCTCCACTAGTATTATCACTAATGCCTAAGCTAATAGTTGGAGTCGTAGAAAATCCCGGCACAGATGCAATTAGAAGGATTTTACTAATCTCACTTGGATTTTTTGCCTTGGAGTTCTTAGTTGAGGGCGTAAGCCTTTACTGCGCATCACAAGCAAGACTAGTTGCTAATAAAACTAGATTTGAGCTAATGCATGAGCAAAATAAAAAGATGGCAGCTGCCGACTTTAAATACATAAGTGATAGATCCCTCTTCAAGATATATGGCATGGCCTTTGAAGCAACAGCTGGCGATATGCAGGGCGTTGTTGGAATGCTACAACACTTTGCTCAAACGGCACCTATACTACTATCAATGATATTCATAGGTGCAATAATTACAGTACTATCACCAATAACTGGAGCCCTCTTACTTTTATATGTAATTAGCTATGCCTATGCACAAAGAAAGGCAAATACTGAAGTCACTGACAACATGGAAGAACTTAGTAAGATAGGCGATGGCATTAGATACTTTACTAAAACTGCTGGCGATTTTAAAGCTGGTAAAGAGATAAGATTATTTAATTTAAAAGACATGATACTTAACACTTATAAGAAGCTTATTGATAAAAGGAAAAGCTATGACCTAAGAGCTGTAGCTAAAACTTTTAGAAAGAGCCTTTTATCAGTTATTATTTTAATCATTGCACAGGGCATTTTTGCTTATACACTTATACTTAATTTTAAAAACGGCTCAGTCGATACTGGTAGCTTTTTGATGTATATAACACTTATGCTGCAATTTGTATTTACAGCAGATAGAGCTATAGAAGACTATGAATATTATGTAGTAAACCAATCATTGTACGTAGAAAATCTTTATGATCTGATTGATACAGATAAGCTAAATTCAGATTATGGCACTAGAGATAAACTTAGTGGCGCAGTTGATATTGAGTTTAGAAATGTTACTTTTGCTTATCCAAATACAGATAAGAAAGTGCTTGATAACTTAAGCTTTAAGATAGCTAAAAACGAGACCATCGCCCTAGTTGGTAACAATGGTGAGGGTAAGTCAACTATAATTAATTTATTAGTAAGATTATTTAGACCAGACGAAGGCGAGATACTTCTTAATGGCGTAAACATCAACGAGTTCAAGGAAGAAGAGCTATATAAGATGTTTGCCTGCATATTCCAACAGGTAAATATCTATCCATATACTCTTGGAAATAATATTTCTATGCATGAAACTTATGATTTAGAAAGAGCAAAGAGAGCCATTGAGGACGTGGGACTTAAGGAACGTATCGAAGAAGAGAAAAACGCTTACGAAAGAAATATGTCTCATGAGATAGCTAAGGACGCTCTTGAGCTATCGGGCGGACAAGAACAAAAGCTTGCCATCTCGAGAGCTGTGTACAAGGACTCACCTATACTTATACTTGACGAGCCAACAGCAAACCTCGATGCGCTTGCTGAGCACGAAATTTATTCCAGGCTAAATGACTTAAGAGAGGACAGAACGTCAATATACATCTCACACAGACTGTCTTCGACAAAGTTCTGCGATAGAATTATCTTATTAAAGGGCGGAAAGATCTTCGAAGAGGGCACTCACGATGAGCTTATGAAAAAGAAGGGTGAATATTACGAAATGTTCACTATACAAGGTAAATACTATACAGAGGAGGCCTAAATATGAAAAACTTTAAAGAACATATGAAGATATATGGCTTCATGATCAAATCAATTTGGGAATACTCCAAGAAAACAGTATTTTTAATCTTACTCGCCTCACTCTCATCAGCAGGACTTTTACTAATAAATGTATTCTTACCAAAACTAGTTATTGACTCAATAATGAACGGAGCAGGCTTTGAGATAGTGACTTACGTAGTACTTATGGTACTTGCAAACGTTATCTTAGCCAAAATTCCTGGCTACGTCAACAACTACATTAACAACGTCGATATTTCAGGTATATATCAACAAGTTCGTTACAATATATGCGAAAAAACTATGAAGCTTGATTATTCTATGCTTGAGAACAAAGACTACATGAATCTTAAGGATCAAGCGGACTTTATCATGAGTACTAATTCGCCTCTATCAAACTTCGTACGGATATTGGCGGAAGTTTTTGTTTCATTCGTTGTAGTAATCTTCTTAGCAGTCATCGCTTTTAGCTTCTCCTGGGTTTTAGGCCTTGTTCTTCTTCTGGTAGCGAGCCTAAACTTCGTCATAGGCGCTTGGTGCAATATGAAGATGGGAAGCTTTATGGGTTCAATTGAAGATGTTAATAGAGAGTTTTCTGCTTACATGAATATTATTTATGGACATAGCGAGATGATGGACGTAAAACTATTCTCCATGCATAACTTGGTTAATGGTTCAATATATAAATTAATGAATAGAATTAGCGAGAAGGCTGGAGTAGTATATGTAACTTCCTCGCTTGCTGCTTTCTTCAGTGGTATCTTAGACGGTGTATCAAGAGCTTTAAGCTACATCTATATATCAGTAAGAGCCGTATCGAACGTTTTTGGACCGCAAATCTCACTTGGCTCCTTCGCTCTATACACATCGGCCTTTGTTAATTTCAACCAAAGAGTTAGAATCATTTCGCAAAACTATGTTGACATGATTATGATGAGGAACATGACAGAGCCTTACTATAGATTTATGAATTTGCCAGAAGCAAAGGCAAAAGCATATGAGTACGAGATGCCAAAGTCCATTGATACGATTGAGTTTAAAGACGTGTGGTTTAAGTATCCAAGCTCTGAAGACTACGTTCTAAAGAATTTATCCTTTAACATTAATAAAGGCGAAAAGATTTCTATAGTTGGTCTTAATGGCGCTGGTAAGACTACCATCATCAAGTTAATGACTAGGCTTTACGAGCCAACAAAGGGAGAGATACTTCTTAATGGCCTTGACATATCTAAGATAAAGATGGACGAGTACCAAAAATTTATCTCAGTTGTGTTCCAAGACTACAATATATACAATTTCCCTGTGGCAGAGACTGTTGCATCAAAGACTGACTACGACAGAGAAAAAGTTGTGAAAGTATTGAAAGATATTGACATATATGATAAAATAAATTCGTTAAGTAGCGGTATGGACACGAAAGTTTCCATGGGCTACTCTGAAACGGGAGAAAAACTATCGCAAGGACAGTTCCAAAAGCTAGCAATTGCAAGAAGCTTGTACAAGGACAGCGAGCTTGTTATACTTGACGAACCAACATCGGCACTTGATCCGAAGAGCGAGGCGGAGATTTACGAGAACTTCAACTACCTTGTTAAGGAGAAGACATCGATATACATCTCACACAGAATGAGTTCGTCGATATTCTGCGATAGAATTTTGTTAATAAATAACGGTACTGTAGAGGACTTTGACACGCATCACAATCTAATGCAAAAGACAGACAGCCTTTACTACAAGATGTTCAACGCGCAAAAAGAAAACTACGAGTACCAAGAGGAGGAAAAAAGCTATGAGAATGAGTAAAATGTTTTTTAAAACATTGAGAGAGGATCCTAGCGAAGCAGAGATTGCATCACATAAGTTACTATTAAGAGGCGGCTTTATCAAGAAGAGCGCCTCAGGAATTTATTCATACATGAACCTTGGCTACAGAGTAATCAGAAAGATCGAGGCCATAGTTAGAGAAGAGATGGACTCACACGACGCTCAAGAGATCAACATGAGTGCTGTTCAGCCAAGAGAGCTTTGGGAAGAGTCAGGTAGATGGGATACCTTCGGACCAGAGATGTTCAAGTTAAAGGACAGAAACGACAGAGAATTCTGTCTTGCGCCAACAGCTGAAGAGTTTTTCACAGACCTTATAAGAAGCGATGTGAACTCATATAAGAAGCTTCCAATCAATATCTACCAAATCAAAACTAAGTACAGAGACGAGAAGAGACCGAGATTTGGTATCAATAGAGCGAGAGAGTTCCTTATGAAGGACGCTTACTCCTTTGACAAGACTCAAGAGGATATGGTAGCCAGCTACAAGAACATGTGGGAAGCTTACGAAAACATCTATGACAGACTTGAACTTGATTACAGGATAGTTAGAGGCGACTCAGGCGCCATCGGTGGTAACGAGTCACACGAGTTCACTGCACTTTCTGATGTTGGTGAAGGCGTGATCACATATTGCGACAGCTGCGACTTCTCAGCAACTGATGAAAAAGCAGAAGTAGCTTATAAATATGACAATAGCAGTGAAGATATAAAAGAGCTTGAAAAAGTTGAGACAAAGGGCTGTAAAACTATTGACGACCTAGCAAAACTTTTAAAAGTTGAAAAAGATAGATGCCTTAAGGCAGTAGACCTAGTAGTAAGAGGAGAAAAGATTGTAGTCTTCATACCTGGATCAAGAGAACTAAACCTAACAAAATTAATAAAGCATCTTGGCTGCGCAGAGCATGAGATAGAGATGATGGGCGAAGAAGACATCAAGTCCATGGGTTCCTTCCCAGGCTACACTGGTCCTATCGGCTTAAAGGCTGACAGACTTATCGCCGATGAGAGAGTTAAGAATATCAAAAATGCTGTCATAGGCGCGAACGAAGAAGACTATCACTATATGAACTATAATATTAGTGACGATGAAAAGTTTGAATTCGTAGACGATTTACTAATGATAGCTGAGGGCGATGCATGCCCTAAGTGCGGCGGTAAACTTGAGTTCAAGAGAGGTATCGAAGTTGGAAACATCTTCCAACTTGGCCAAAAGTACTCAAAGTCGATGAAGGCAACATTCTTGGATGAAAATGGTAAGGACGAATACTTCTGGATGGGCTGCTACGGCGTTGGCATTTCAAGAACAGTATCTGCCATAGTTGAGCAAAACAACGATGAAAAGGGTATCATCTGGCCAATATCATCATGTCCATACGAAGCCATCGTTACAATTGTCAATGTAAAAGATGAAGAGCAAAATAAACTTGCTGAAGAGATATATCAAAAACTATTGGCGGAAAAGGTCGAAGTGCTTCTTGACGACAGAGCAGAAAGAGCTGGCGTTAAATTTAACGACAGAGACCTAATCGGTATACCTCTTAGAATTACAGTAGGTAAGCTTGCTAGCGAAGGCAAGGTCGAGTACTCGACACGTCGTGAGATGGAAAATGAAGAGATAGATGCTAGCGAAGCTATTGACAAGATAATTGCTTATATAAAGGAAAGGAAGAATAATCGTGGATAAAAAAGTTAGAGTAAGATTTGCACCATCGCCAACAGGTTTTGTGCACATAGGCTCATTAAGAACAGCGCTATATAACTACTTATTCGCTGAAAAGATGGGCGGAGACTTCATCTTAAGAATCGAAGACACAGACAGAACACGTTTTGTCGAAGGGGCTATAGAAAACTTGATAAACTCACTTCACTGGGCTGGCATACATTACAGCGAAGGCGTTTTTATTGAAGATGGCAAGGTAGTTCAAAAAGGTGACTACGGTCCATATATACAATCAGAAAGACTTGATATATACAGAAAATATGTTGATCAGCTAATCGAAGAGGGCAAGGCATACTACTGCTTCTGCGATAAGGAAAGACTTGACAGAATCAGAGAAGAAAGACAAATTAAAGGCCTTATACCAAAGTATGATGGCTTCTGTAGAAATATCCCTCTAGACGAAGCAAAGAAAAGGGTTGCAAATGGCGAGCCATACGTAGTTAGACTTAAATTACCAAAGGATACAGACATAACATTCCACGACGTAGTTAGAGGCGACATCACCATCAACACAGAAGATATAGATGATCAAGTACTACTAAAGTCAGACGGCTTCCCAACATATCACATGGCAGTCGTAGTTGACGACCACCTAATGGGTATCACACACATCGTTAGAGGTGAAGAGTGGCTACCATCTACACCAAAGCACGTATTCTTATACGAGGCACTTGGCTGGGAAAAACCAGAGTACGTTCACTTACCAACAGTACTTAACAAAGACAGAAAGAAATTATCAAAGAGACAAGGCGACGTGTCAGTAGAAGACTTCAAAGACAAAGGCTATTTGCCAGAAGCGTTAAATAACTACTTAGCACTAGTTGGCTGGTCACCAGAAGATAATAAAGAAATATTTACCATGGATGAGCTAATCAAAGAGTTCTCCTTCGAAAGAGTTTCTAAAACAGGCGGTATCTTTGATAAAGACAAACTTGATTGGGTTAACGCACAGTTCTTAAGAAATCAAGACATCAATGTATTGAGAGAAGAAGCGAGCGAAGAACTAATTAAGGCAGGACTAATCACAGAAGACTTTGCAAAAGAACACAAAGAGTACATGGAAGTTTTAATCGACACACTTAAAGACTCCATCTCACTAATGACAGAATTGCCAGAGAAGGCAAGATTCATCTTCGAAGAGCTTCCACTTGCAGACGAAACAAAAGAGTTCCTAGAAGGTGACAATGCAGAAAACGCAAAAGTACTTGCAAACGCAATCGAAGAAGAGCTTTCATCAGTGGACGAAATCACACTTGATTACGCCAAGACATTCATGAAGAGCATACAAAAGAAGACAGGCATCAAAGGCAAAAACCTTTATATGCCAGTCAGAGCTATGATTTCCTTCTCAGTACACGGACCAGAAATGGATAGGATACTTTACTTATTAGGTAAGGAAAAGATATTCAAGAGATTAGATAAATTTAAATAAAATAATGGAAAATGACTATGGGCTTTGCGCGATGCAGAGCCCATTTTTTATTGGGTAAATTTAAATGAATTATATCTGCTTAGATAGTTTCTATAAACAATGACTCTTTTAATGTGGTATAATGTTATTAAGGATATAAGGATGCGAATTAGTATATAGGGGTGATTTTATGTTGATACTTGCCACATATGACGTTGAAACTATGGATAGCAGAGGAAGAACAAGGTTAAGAAGAGTTGCTAATGTATGTAAGGACTACGGACAAAGGGTACAAAATTCAGTTTTTGAATGCATAGTAACACCTGCCGAGTTTGAAGAGCTTAAATATAAAATAAGAAAAGAGATAGATTTAGAGAAGGATAGCATAAGATTTTATCATCTTGGAAGCAATTGGAAGCCTAAAGTAGAAATGATGGGTAGGACTACAAGCTTCAACCCAGAGGAAGATACTTTTATATTTTAGGAGGCAATTATGAAATACGCACACATTGACAATGCTGAAGGCAAAATTAAAAAGCAAGAGCTTATAACTCATTTGAAAAATACAGCTGATAAAGCTAAATCTTTAGCGAGTGAGATAGATTTTGAAAATACATTGTACCTTGTAGGAATACTTCACGATATTGGAAAAGCTAGTGAAGCTTTTCAACATAAAATAATAAATAATACTGATGAGAGAGTAAATCATTCATCGGCAGGAGCGTTGTATTTATTGTCATTATATAGTAAGTGCGCCAAGCAAAGTTCGTTTGAGCTAAACATAATACAGGAGTACTTCTATATCATGGCCTATGTTATAAGCGCACATCATGGTATTTATGACATTCCTTATTATGACATTGACAATAATTTATCTAACAGATTAAAAGATAGACTTAGATTTGATGAAGATGAAATTTGCTTCAAAAATGAAGTACTACCATATATTGAGGAGATTGAACAAAAATTAAATGTAGATTTATTAGAAATATTTAAGAGAGGATATTTTGAATATAAAAATTCTAAAGATAAGATAAAATATATTGATGATAAAGCTAATTATTATTATTTATCTTTATACATGAGGCTCTTTTTATCAATATTAAAAAATGCAGACATTGTTGATACTATAAATGCTTACGATTTAGTCATTGACGATAGAGTTATGTATAATGCACAAGAAAAAGCTGAAGTGTATAAGGCAAGATTAGATGAGAAATATGCTAGTTTTCATGAACCTAAAAATAATCTGGATAAAGTGAAAAATGACTTAAAATCTATTGTAGACAGTAGGAGCCGCACTGATAATAATGGAATATACAAGCTTGATCTTGCAACTGGAGCTGGGAAAACGCTTTTGAGCATGTTATATGCTACAAATCAAATGAAGTTTAAAGGTAAAAAAAGATTTTTTTATATAACTGCGTTCTTATCTGTTTTAGAGCAAAATGCTAGTGAAGTCAAAGACGTGTTAAAAGACAAGAGTATACTTGAATACCACTCAAATATAGTTAATAAATCATCATTTGACAACACTAAGAATGAAAGTGCTGACGAGAGTAAAGAAAATATGTGTAAAGAATATTTATTTGAAAGCTTTGATGCACCAGTAGTTTTGACAACTTTAGTACAATTCATAAATACTTTATTTAAAGGAAAGTCAACAAACATAAGGAGATTCTCCTCGTTAATAAACTCTGTAATCATACTTGACGAGGTGCAGTCGCTTCCTATAGAGATGACATATTTATTTAATCTTGCAATGAATTTTATATCCTCAGTAATGAAAGCTAACATAGTTTTATCAACGGCAACTCAGCCTAAGTATGATGAGGACAACATTAAATATAGGCTTAATTATGCAAAAAATGCTAATCTTGTAAGACTTAGTCAAAATCAGCTCAAGGTATTTAAAAGGACAAAGGTATATAATTTTAATGATGGTAAGAAAAGCAGTTTAGTAGATATTAAGACAGAAGTATTATCACATGCAGAGGATTCAAACCTAATTATATTAAATACGAAGAGAGCTGCTAGAAATTTATACAAAATGCTACTTGAAGATCTTGGAAATAACTTTAATATATATTTATTAAATACAGATTTTTGCCCAGAACATAGAAAGGATATACTTAATGAAATAAAAGCAAAACTTTCAGAAGGCGTAGCTGTAAAGCTTGTTTCGACACAGCTTATTGAGGCTGGGGTCAACGTTGATTTTAAAAGACTTATTAGGTCCTATGCAGGCATTGACTCTCTTATACAAGCTATAGGAAGATGCAACAGATACGGGTTATTAAAAGAAGGTATAGTTAAATTAGTTAACATGGGCTTTGAAGAAAACCTAAATTATTTAGAATCGATACAATATAAAAAAGACATAACTGAGATTATACTAAATAAAAAAACTGGAGAGATAGATATTGATAAACTAAATGATGAATTTTTTGCGCGTTATTACACAAAGTATGAAAGCTTAATGGCATATCCGATTGAAAAGGATAAGCCAAGTGCTTTTGACTTATTAAGTGATAACATTAATAATATTGGAACAAAAACAAAAGATTTTCCTATCTTAAGACAAAGTTTCAAAACCGCTGCTGATAATATTAACCTAATCAAAAATGATACAAAGGCAATGATAGTTTGTTATAAAAGTTCAATAACAGGAAAATCAAATGAGGGAAAATATGATGAATTAAAGATGCTTTTAGAAAATGAAGACACTATAACCTATAATATATCAAAAATAAAGAGACTTTTAAAAGAGATGCAAAGCTACACTATAAATGTATATGAAAACGATAAGCTTAATGACTTTGTTGATTCGTATATGGATGGTGATATTCTTTTACTTAAAAAGCAATACTATAATGATAATGGCTTTAACATAGATCAAGAAAAAAATAAAGAGCTAATGCCCTTTATTATAATGTAATAGTAAGTTTTTCAATCCGCGTAGTCAATACTACGATAAACTTATTATACCACAAAGAAACTAAAATATATTCTTAAATTTAAAAAAACACTTGACAAACAAAATTATTGATAATATAATATTAAGTGAACATAGAAAAGGAGGTAATACTATGGATGGTCCAAACGAAAAATCTAAATATTTTTACATTAGATTGACAGGAGATTATGGTTTAATAACATCACCAGAGACAAAGGGCGGTGGAGAAAAAGCAACATATCCAGTTATAACAAAGCAAGCTGTCTTAGGTATACTTGATGCGTGTTACTTTAAACCTGTGCTTAAAAATGTTGTGGATGAAGTCAAGGTAATTAATCCAATAAGAACACATACTATGGGAGTTAGAGTGCCGAAAGATAATTACAAACAAGACAGAAGCAACATAACATACTTAGTCAATCCAGAGTATTTAATTAAATACCATTTTGAGTGGAACTTATTTAGAGATGACTTAAAAAAGGATAGAAACATGAAAAAGCATGAAGCAATTATGCAGCGCTCTATCGAAAGAGGTGGAAGGCGTTCAATCTTTATTGGAGCTAGCGAGTGTCAAGGATATGTTAACGCAATTACAGAAGAAGAGTACAAAAAAAAGCCAAGTTATTACGAAGGACAAACTTTATTCTTTGGCCTAATGTTTAACAGTTTTAAGTATCCAAATAAGCCAGGAGAAAAACTTTATTCTTACTTTGGAAGTGTGGTAATGAAGGACGGCGTAATTAATTTTAAAGATCAAGAAGATTGTGAAGTTAAAAACGAACTTTCAACATATGATTTTAAATATCCAGAGCAAGAACTTTCGGTTGATGAAGAATATGCAAAATTAGAAGGGAGATGATTAAATGACATTGATTAATTCGCTTGTAAAAACATATGATAAATCCCTCGAGGCAGGTTTAGTTGATAATTACAATGGTAATGACTCAGTAATACTTCCTTTATACCATAATTCTATAGTATCTACAGGTGAAAATATATTGAAGATAAGCATTGATAGAGATTCTAATTTTGTTAAGAGTTCATTTTTGGTTAAAGATGAGAAAATAATCTTTCCAGTAAGCTTGGACTCAGTTAATAGAACAAGCAACTCTATGCCGCATATGCTTGTAGATAATTGCTCATATATTGCTTCTTACAATGAAGAAAGACACAAGGATTATATGGATGCGCTAGAAAATTGGATAGCCGAAGAAAAAGACACAGAAATTAAAGATTTTATAAGAATTATTTACAATTATATTAAAAAAGAAAATTTTATATATGAAGCTTTAAGATATGCATTAGGTGTTGATGTTTTAAAGTTGACCGATAAAGCCTCTATACTAGAATATACATTTATTAATGATAAAAATAAAGAAACAACAAAGAAACTTGAATTAGACAAGATATATTTAGAGTTTGAAGTAGTAGACTTTAAAAATCTTGAAGATTATTCAGTAACAAAATACAAAAAACTCCATCAAGTTCATATTAATAACGTTAGAAACTCTATAACAAAGAACGGAATATGTAATATAACAGGAAAAGAAGATTATATTGTAGACAAGCATCGTGGTATTTTAGGTAATTCTAAACTTATTTCTGCAGTTAAACAATCATATATCGGAAGATTTAAAGAAGGTAGCGATGTAATTAGTATAGGCTATGAAACATCAGAGAAAGCTCATTTAATGTTAAAATATTTAATGGACAATAAAAATTCGTCTAAATGGCTCGGCGGTCAGCAGTATATAGTTAACTGGTTTTCTGATGACATTAGAAATGATAAGAAGCTTTTTATCACATCTGCAAATCCAAACATAGCAGGCGTAGACGAGTCTGATGAGTTCGATATCGATAAGATTGAAGCTGAAGATGCTACGATGGACACATTTAAAGCGGTTTATAGCGAAAATGAGAAAGTAGCTAATTCTTTTATCACAGGTGTAGATAAAGTACCTAAAGATTCAAGATATAGTGCGCTAATTTTAGAAAAAGTTAACGATGGAAGATCATCGATTAGATACTTTAAAGAGCTTCAGACATCACAGCTTTATAAAAACCTTGAAACATGGTCAAATACTTACTATTATTATACACTTGCTAAGAATAATTTGGTAAGGAAGACACCTAGTATATTTTCAATACTAGATGCTGCTTATGGAACAGAAAGAGAAAAGAAACTAGTTAATGATAACGATAGCTTTAAAAAAGATCAGCTGCAAAAAATGATAATTTCAATCATAGAGGGCAAAGAGATGCCTAAGAACATTGTTAAAGCAATCGATATGAATATTAGAAAAAAGCTAAACTATAAAAATACATGGAATATTTTACAGTCAATATCCCTTGCGGTTTTAAGAGATTCATCAAAGGAGGAAAATGAAGATATGCTTGACAGAGATAATTTAGATAGGTCATACCTTTATGGTAGACTATTAGCTGTGTATGAAATGATAGAAAGACTGACTTTTGACGCAGCTAAGTATGGTGACGGAGAAAAAACAAAAAAGAGTGAAGCAATAAGACTTACTAATGCAGATAGGTATTGGACATCATTTACAAAAAATCCTTTACAAATGACAAAAGTTTTAGACGAAAAAACTAAAACATATATGAACAAATTAAAGGCCACAAATCCTGGCTTTGCAGTATTGCTAGACAGAGAGAAAGAAGATATATTTATAAAATTAGGCGAACTTGGTATATCAGAAAAAGAAGACAATAAAGCTTTAAGTAGTAGGTTTTTATATGGCTATTATGCAGAAAAACGTTTTGGTTTAAAAAATAATGATATAAATAAGGAGGAAAAATAATGAGTAAGGTAATTGAAAAAAAGGTCGACTTCATAATGACAATTGAAGTAAATAATGCAAATCCAAATGGAGATCCGCTTGCAGGCAACATGCCAAGAAGTGATTCTTATGGATATGGAGAAATTTCAGATGTTTGTATAAAAAGAAAGATTAGAAATAGAATGCAAGATAAAGGATACAACATCTTTGTAAAGAGCAATGAAAAGTCAGATGACGGATTTACATCACTTGAAAAAAGATATAGCAGCGTTGTAGATAAAAAAGCAACAGATGAAGAAGCATATAATTTATGCTGTGGAACTTGGCTTGATGTTAGAAGCTTTGGACAAGTAATAACATATGACAAGAAAGCTGTCGGCATAAGAGGACCAGTTAGTATATCCATCGCTAAATCGCTTGAGCCTATAGATATTACAACTATGCAGATTACAAAGAGCGTTAACAGCATGGAAAAAGAAGGTGGCGGCAAATCCTCCGATACAATGGGCTCAAAACATTATGTTAATCATGCTATATATGTTGTTAATGGAGCGGTAAATGTAAATTTTGCAAAGAAGAACAAATTTACAGATGACGATTTAGCTGTACTAAAAGAATGTTTACAAGAACTTTTTATAAATGATTCATCATCAGCTAGACCAGATGGATCAATGATGGTTAGAGATATATTCTGGTTTGTTCACGATTGTGAAATAGGAAATGTATCAAGCGGTAAAATAAAAGAACTACTTGAATTTGACAAACCAGAGATAGATAGTCAAGATTATAAATCCTACAATATTAGACTAAATGAAGAAAAATTAAAAGAATATGAGGGAAAAGGCCTAAAAGTAGAATATTTAACAGGTATATAAATTAGATATATGGATGAAGAAGACTATTTAAGCTTAAGTAGAATACAGCACTTCACATTTTGCAAGAGGCAGTGGGCTCTTCTAGAGCTAGAACAAATTTGGTTTGAAAATAAAGATACAACACTTGGCAAACTTATACATGAAAACGTGGATGATCCATATTTTTTTGAAAAAAGAAAAGACAGAATATATGAAAGATCCTTACGTGTTAAGTCAGACGAACTAAAGATAGTTGGTGTCTGTGACCTGGTTATATATGAGAAAAATGAGAACGGAGTTGAAATAGAAAACTACAATGGATTGTGGCTACCTTATGTAGTTGAATATAAAAAAGGTAGAGTAAAAAAGACAAAGGCAGATATCTATCAACTAGTTGCGGAAATAATGTGTTTAGAAGAAATGCATAATATTAAACTAAAAAAGTCAGCACTTTATTATAAAAGCCCAAATAAAAGGTTAGAAATAGAAATTACAGATGAGTTAAGGCAAGAAGTAAGAGATATAGTATCACAAATGTATGAGATATTTACTCAAAACAAGATTCCTAGAGCAAGTAATAACATCAACTGTAAAAATTGTTCCTTAGTTGACTACTGCATGCCAAAACTCACGAAAAAGAAAAAGAGTGTTATAAATTATATTGATAGGATAGTGATGGAAGAATGAGAAAGCTGTTAAACACACTATATATTACAAATGAAAATATTTATTTAGCGAAAGATGGAAGCAATATAGTAGTTAAAGATGAAGCCAATGGTAAAGTCTTCCAATCACCAATACAGAACTTTGAAAACATAGTATGCTTCAACTATGTTGGAGCAAGTCCTAAACTATTAGAAATGTGTATGAAAAACAATGTCGGCATTAGTTTTTTAACACTAGGAGGATATTTTTGTGCAAGAGTCTCAGGAGTAATCAATGGAAACGTATTACTAAGAAAAGAACAGTTTAGAATTTCGGAAAATGACGAGAGGTCGCTTTCATACGCAAAGTCATTCGTGCTAGGAAAACTGTATAATTCCATAAAAGTACTTGATAGATACCTTAGAGATTATAAAGATACAATTTATAAAGAAGAAGTAGAGGAATCCATAAGCAAGTTAAAAGAAAGTAAAATAAACGCCTTTAATGCAAAAGACTATACAGAACTCTTGGGTATAGAAGGAGATGCAGCGCGAGAATACTTTAAAAATTTTGATTACCTTATATTAAACAGCAAAGAGTACTTTAAGTTTACAGATAGAAACAGAAGGCCACCAAAAGATCCCGTAAATGCAATGCTGTCGTTTTCATATGGAATGCTTAGAGTGTTAGTACAAAACGCATTAGAAACAGTAGGCCTTGATCCATATGTTGGTTTTTACCATAAAGATAGACCTGGAAGGCAATCATTAGCGCTTGATCTATCAGAAGAGATGAGAGCATATATGGCAGATAGATTTGTGCTAAGCTTAATAAATAAATCCCAAATCGAAGAGAAAGATTTTATTGCAAAAGATAATGGTTCATATGAATTTACAGAAAATGGAAAGAAAAAATATTTAGACATATGGAACAAACGTTTGCAAGATGAGATTACACACCCATTTCTAGAAGAAAAAATCGAGATTGGATTATTGCCATATGTACAAGCTATGCTTTTAGCAAGGACGATTAGAGGAGACCTTGAGGCATATCCTCCATTTATAATAAATTAGTGCGAACCTCATATGAACATGAAAATTCAAGAGGATTCGCAGAAAAAAATGCTTAAAATTAAGCAAAAAATGTGTATATAATGAAAATTATGTGTGCATAAACACTAGATGTGCAACAAGAACATAGATCTTTAGCACATCTAGCTGTCGCACCCTTCATGGGTGCGTGGATTGAAATATTAACTTCTTTATCGATCGCAGGTATCATCAAAGTCGCACCCTTCATGGGTGCGTGGATTGAAATATCGCTAACATAGCCTTGGCGCATAAATTTCGCAGTCGCACCCTTCATGGGTGCGTGGATTGAAATGAGAAGACAACTAAACAATCTAGCAAGTGAAGGTGGTCGCACCCTTCATGGGTGCGTGGATTGAAATACAATCCGGAACAAATATAGAAAAAATGCAAGTTGGTCGCACCCTTCATGGGTGCGTGGATTGAAATAAGATTAAAAGAATTTAAAGCTAAAAAGATTGTAGTCGCACCCTTCATGGGTGCGTGGATTGAAATCAATCCCACGGATTACAATTTGTGTGTTTCATAATGTCGCACCCTTCATGGGTGCGTGGATTGAAATTAAAGAAAGGTGGTAATTAAATTGACAAAGAGATTGTCGCACCCTTCATGGGTGCGTGGATTGAAATCCATTTGTCGCGGTATTTCCATTGGCTAACTGTGTCGCACCCTTCATGGGTGCGTGGATTGAAATTTCTTCCTTCAAGTTCGTAAAGCTAATTAGCCCCGAGTCGCACCCTTCATGGGTGCGTGGATTGAAATACTGAACAAATGATATTGTCTATATGTAATGTTTGTCGCACCCTTCATGGGTGCGTGGATTGAAATAAGAAACCGCCTTACTAAACCACGGACCAATAGCGTCGCACCCTTCATGGGTGCGTGGATTGAAATAATGGCACTATTAAATGTTATTTCAAATCTTAGATAGTCGCACCCTTCATGGGTGCGTGGATTGAAATTTATTACGTAACAATATGAAAGAATCGCACCTGTTGTGTCGCACCCTTCATGGGTGCGTGGATTGAAATTTATAGAAGCTTGGGCTTCTGTTTCTTCTCCCGGTGTCGCACCCTTCATGGGTGCGTGGATTGAAATAACTAGCACGCCGATAGGCACTTACGGATGGCAGGTCGCACCCTTCATGGGTGCGTGGATTGAAATTGGGGTCCAATTTGCTCAGATATCAGACAACTTATTCGTCGCACCCTTCATGGGTGCGTGGATTGAAATATAAAAGAGATCCACTGCGATATGTACAGATTTAAGTCGCACCCTTCATGGGTGCGTGGATTGAAATAATTCACCCCCAGCTCTCTTTGTTTGTTTTGCTCGTCGCACCCTTCATGGGTGCGTGGATTGAAATATCTGGTTTCCATTTTGTCAAGCGGAGCCAATCGTCGCACCCTTCATGGGTGCGTGGATTGAAATTTTTACAGTATAGATCGCGAGATTTTAAAAAAGCTCTGTCGCACCCTTCATGGGTGCGTGGATTGAAATATATTAAACCTCCCTTATCTCCACATCGTAGTCTTTAGTCGCACCCTTCATGGGTGCGTGGATTGAAATTCTGTATCTTTGGTATATTTTAAATCTAAATATGGTCGCACCCTTCATGGGTGCGTGGATTGAAATAAAAGAGTTGTCGCAAAAAGTAACAAGAGGGATGAGAGTCGCACCCTTCATGGGTGCGTGGATTGAAATTAGTCCAGACATAACATCTTGACCTATTCTGGCAAGAGTCGCACCCTTCATGGGTGCGTGGATTGAAATTTTGCACTCGTCGTTATTGTAAAATCATAATCATAAGTCGCACCCTTCATGGGTGCGTGGATTGAAATTTATATGCATCCATAACGGCCTTATTACTAAAAAAGTCGCACCCTTCATGGGTGCGTGGATTGAAATCATTTTAAAATCTCCTATCCTATAAGCTGTAAGCAAGGTCGCACCCTTCATGGGTGCGTGGATTGAAATGATGAAGCTCTTGAAGTCGTCGAGTATTATGACGGGTCGCACCCTTCATGGGTGCGTGGATTGAAATTTATTGCAGAGGGCAAAGAAGATTTGATCGAGGAGTAGGTCGCACCCTTCATGGGTGCGTGGATTGAAATTGTTTGCTCCTCTTGTAAAGCTAGCAGGCTTTTTAAAGGTCGCACCCTTCATGGGTGCGTGGATTGAAATAGTAAAATCCAAGTCATAGAATTTACAAACAATGTGTCGCACCCTTCATGGGTGCGTGGATTGAAATTGTATTAGGCTTTGTACTGATTGTAGTATTGGGCTGTCGCACCCTTCATGGGTGCGTGGATTGAAATATTTTTAATCACCTCAATAATATATTCACAGTATTTCTGTCGCACCCTTCATGGGTGCGTGGATTGAAATCAGAAAACAAAGTTAAAGCTGGAGCAAATAAAAAAAGTCGCACCCTTCATGGGTGCGTGGATTGAAATTGCAACTGTTGGTAGTAATGCTTGCAGTATGTCATAATGTCGCACCCTTCATGGGTGCGTGGATTGAAATTGCAACTGTTGGTAGTAATGCTTGCAGTATGTCATAATGTCGCACCCTTCATGGGTGCGTGGATTGAAATATTTAGCTGCTAGGAAGATTATACAAAAAGTTTATCGTCGCACCCTTCATGGGTGCGTGGATTGAAATATCTCTGGCCACGCTTTCTCAAATTCGCGCCACCAGTCGTCGCACCCTTCATGGGTGCGTGGATTGAAATTATGGAAAATAAAGCTATCGAAGATGGCTTTAAAGTCGCACCCTACATGGGTGCGTGGATTGAAATTTTAATTACATCATCATCTTCGCTATCTCCGTTGGTCGCACCCTACATGGGTGCGTGGATTGAAATATCCACTCCCAATAGGCTTCTATTGGATTCTTATTGTCGCACCCTACATGGGTGCGTGGATTGAAATTCGCAGTATTACCGCCTAAGATAGTATTAGTGTTAGTCGCACCCTACATGGGTGCGTGGATTGAAATTACCGACCCCCGCTAAGTTGAGCAAGTCCTGCTTTGGTCGCACCCTACATGGGTGCGTGGATTGAAATTGATGTGGATATAAAGCGCTTACCTTTAAGCCTTGCTGTCGCACCCTACATGGGTGCGTGGATTGAAATAACGATGCACACGCAAAATTTGTTAATAATCATGTGTCGCACCCTACATGGGTGCGTGGATTGAAATCGACAAGTCAGTATGCTGTTCTTCTTTTATTTTGTCGTCGCACCCTACATGGGTGCGTGGATTGAAATAATCAGTGCAGAGAATTTAAGTAAATTATCCTATCTGTCGCACCCTACATGGGTGCGTGGATTGAAATTTTTCAAAATAGCTCTTATCTTCTTCATACTTTTCGAGTCGCACCCTACATGGGTGCGTGGATTGAAATTTAAGACCTTATCGACATTTGAGCCTGTCGCTGAGTCGCACCCTACATGGGTGCGTGGATTGAAATAAAGAGCAGGCGGACCAAGATATAAGAAATGTATTGTCGCACCCTACATGGGTGCGTGGATTGAAATGATTTCCAATGAAAAAGCGGTTGGAAAGTCTGAAAGTCGCACCCTACATGGGTGCGTGGATTGAAATTTAAATGAATTAGATCACATCATAAAAGAACGCCTGTCGCACCCTACATGGGTGCGTGGATTGAAATTTTTAATCAAGCTAAAAAA
Organism: uncultured Clostridia bacterium; assembly: GCA_947254025.1. Taxonomy (GTDB): domain Bacteria; phylum Bacillota; class Clostridia; order Tissierellales; family Peptoniphilaceae; genus Fenollaria; species Fenollaria sporofastidiosus. The sequence continues at coordinate 12,328 of CAMYBS010000009.1, read as the reverse complement.
GCCACCCAAGATTTAGAGTCGCACCCTACATGGGTGCGTGGATTGAAATTTTTGTCACTCTCTTTGTGAATGAGAAATCATCCATGTCGCACCCTACATGGGTGCGTGGATTGAAATAAGAGTACGCCTAGGGGGGAGGGCGGAACGCCAAGGGGTCGCACCCTACATGGGTGCGTGGATTGAAATCAAACTCTTCTCGTACTACTTTTTTCTTTTTAAGTCGCACCCTACATGGGTGCGTGGATTGAAATACAGGACGAAGTTTTGAAAATCAAAATAAGATACGAGTCGCACCCTACATGGGTGCGTGGATTGAAATTTGATTAAGCATTACAAAAGCTGCATTGTTAAAAAGTCGCACCCTACATGGGTGCGTGGATTGAAATATCGACTCGATGGCTGTGTCTGCCCACTTTTTCATAGTCGCACCCTACATGGGTGCGTGGATTGAAATCTCTTTGACTGCTTGCTCCAGCATATAAACCATCTGGTCGCACCCTACATGGGTGCGTGGATTGAAATTACTTTAGAGAAGGCAAACTAATCGACATATTGAGTCGCACCCTACATGGGTGCGTGGATTGAAATTCGTGGTAGTGGTGGTGTGTCTTGCGCTAATGCGGTCGCACCCTACATGGGTGCGTGGATTGAAATAAATAAAACAACTGGTAAAAAGACCGAAGTTAAAAGTCGCACCCTACATGGGTGCGTGGATTGAAATGGCATTAAGGTAGAGATAGTCAGAGGCAAGGACGCGGTCGCACCCTACATGGGTGCGTGGATTGAAATATATCTTTTGGTAAGCCATAACCTGTGAATTTAGGTCGCACCCTACATGGGTGCGTGGATTGAAATAGATATTACGCTTAATAAATCGCTTAATTTAATAATGTCGCACCCTACATGGGTGCGTGGATTGAAATATATCTTTTGGTAAGCCATAACCTGTGAATTTAGGTCGCACCCTACATGGGTGCGTGGATTGAAATTCAAGGTAATGAGATTGATACAACAAATATCATAATAGTTTACTCAAATACTGGGTCACATATTTTAGGGGGTAGACCAAATGAAGCTTAGAGAATACGAAGGGAAATTTGTAAAAATAAAATTAAAAGATGGTACTGAACATGAGGGAAGGGTGACTGACTTTATTTTTGCAGAGGATAATAATCCTCAAAAAAACAGTATAATTGTTAATGAAGCTAATAATAAACAATCACAACTAATTGAATTCTATGAGGATGATATACAGACGGTAGAATGCCAGTGTATATAGTTGGGGGTGGAATAGCATGAGTAAGTCACACCCTACATGGGTGCGTGGATTGAAATCTGTTCCTGCTCTTCTGGTGTCTCTTTTTCTTCTGTCGCACCCTACATGGGTGCGTGGATTGAAATGCAGCAATTAACTCTGGAGACGAGGCTGCAATCAGTCGCACCCTACATGGGTGCGTGGATTGAAATAAAGATGTAATCGAGTGTATACAAGCAAAGACTAGTCGCACCCTACATGGGTGCGTGGATTGAAATTATTAGATCTAATATTGCCTCTTTAAGCTGTTTGGTCGCACCCTACATGGGTGCGTGGATTGAAATTTCTATGGTCTCATTGACTGTTAAGCAATTGTAAGTCGCACCCTACATGGGTGCGTGGATTGAAATCTGTTCCTGCTCTTCTGGTGTCTCTTTTTCTTCTGTCGCACCCTACATGGGTGCGTGGATTGAAATATGGGGGCAATTAAATAGGGAAGAGATGTTATAGGAGAGATTTGCTACCTACGAGTGCAATTTATAGAAAGGACGATATGATTGAAAATAAAAAAAGCAATAGGAAGCTTTGAAGATGGTGGAATATTATGCGAATTAGAGGATGGAAGATTTGCGTTTGTCAATATAGATGCTATCGATGAGAAAGATAGAAGGATAAGAAAGGCGACCATATCTTATACAGATTATACTTTCACGAGAGGAAAGGAAATTGATAGAAATATCCCTGAAGTGGAGATTGAGAAGGCGGCAAAAATTCTTGAAGACCCTAATGCAAACATATTAGAGTTAGATGATGAGGATTTTAAGAAAGTTATAGATGAGTATAAGAAAAGATAAGGATGATGTGAAGAATCGCGAGAGTCATGGGCACGTGGATTGAAATCGCCAGTTATTGTACATTTTTTCACACGAAACGATGTTGCGCATTACTTGGGCTAATGAATTGTAATTTGAAGGAGAAGATAAAATGCTTGATCCTAATTTTCTACCATATCTAACAAATAAAATGGCAAAAACTGAACATGGTTACGAATATATCGTTTTGACGAAGGACACGCCTAAGGGTTTATTTGATGAGTACATGAGAATTATCAAGGAGCAAGATGGAAAAATTGCTCGTGGCGAGCGAGTAATTATGCTTTAGGATGTGCGTAAAAAGGAGTTAATATGGAAACTATATTTGACAATATTATCAGTAAACTAATGGATGATGGCTATCCTAGGGACTTGATCGTAAGGTATATAAATGCATGCATAAAAAATTGCCATTCGGATGAGTCTATAATGAAAGATTTAAACGATAGATTTATACCTAAAGAGTTTAAAGAAAATGCAATGCTTACTAAAGCTTATATAGATACTTTTATGGACGCAACAGTGCTAGCAGAAGCTATAGAGGTACTCCCACTTCCTACTAAAGAAGCGATAGATTTGATTAATAAAAAGAGAAAGTTTATAGAATAAGCACATAAGCAGTAGTTTAATATTGTTTGTATTTAAGGAGGAGTTTTATGTCAAAAAATGAATTAAGTAAAGAAGAAATTGAATTTTTATCTAAAAATAGGTTTACAGCACCTTTTAAGTGCGAAGTTGTAGGAAAAGCTATAGTAAGCGAAGAAGAAAAGAGGGAAGCTGAAGAATTTTTGAAAAGAATGCATGCCGAGCAAAAAGCAAGGAAAAATAAAAAAAATTAAAGAGACAGCGTTGTTTTGATATGCACCCTCTTTACTGGATAAAGCAGTGAGGAGGGCATTTTAATATTTAGACAAGTATTCTAAAAATTGGGTATATATCAATTAAGGAGTTGATTCATATGAGAAAAAACATGGGTGTTAAATCGTTTTTCGTGCCTCTTCCTGTCATGGTTGTAGGAACATACAATGAGGACGGCTCGGCGAATGCTATGAACGCGGCGTATGGCACTTTGGGTGACTTTACTAAGGTCTCTTTATATATTGGCAAGGGCAAGAGAACTATCATCAACGCTATGCGTGAGAAGGCGTTTACTGTGTCGTTTGCGGATGAGGCTCACATGGTTGATGCTGACTATATCGGCATGGTAAGTGGCAACAAGGTGCAAGACAAGCTAGCGAAGACTTCTTTTGAAACTTCTAAGTCTGAGTTTGTTAACGCGCCTATCATCACTAATCTACCTATGACTATTGAGTGCGAGCTTATTAAGTATGATGAGGAGAGCGAAAACCTTATCGGTGAGATCAAGAACATCTCCATTGACGAGGAGTATATCAATGAGGACGGCAGTATCGACACTGAGAAGATGAAGCTTATCTTCTACAATGCATGTGAAAATTCTTACAATTTGCTTGGTGCTAAGCTTGCAAAGGCTTATGATGTTGGCAGTAAACTTATGTAATGGGAGGGCAATATGATTCTTATTGGATACAAAAAATGCACTACTTGCAAGGGTATTGAGAAGATGCTTGATGAGAAGGGCATCAAGTACTCTTACAGGGAGATTGACAAGGATGTTCCGACTAAAGCGGAACTAAAAAAATGGCACAAGGCGTCGGGTCTTGACATTAAACGCTTCTTCAACACTTCGGGTCTTGTTTATAGGGACATGAATCTTAAGGACAAGCTAGCTGATATGAGTGATGACGAAAAGTACAAGCTTCTATCGACTAATGGTATGCTTGTGAAGAGACCTATGCTTCTTAAGGACGATGGTTCTTTTGTAGCTGTTGGTCCTGATGTGAAAAAATACTTAGCATAAGGCAAATAAATACGGACTGAGATGAAATCAGTCCGTTTTCGTATGCTTATTTAATTATTCCTAGATCGATTTTTGCCTTTAAAACACGCAACGCGTGTTCGTCTATGTCTTTTCCTTTGATCTCGCCACTTGCCACGGCTGCTTTTACGGCTTCTATGTCATTAAGAAAGTCTGTGGAGCAAAGCATATCGGCGCCTGCCTTAAGTGCAAGCACTGCAGCGTTCTTTTTGCCTACGAATTTTTTAATGCCTTGCATCGCTAGGTCATCTGTGATGATGACGCCTTTAAAACTAAGCTCATCTCTTAGTATCTTATGAACTATTGGGGATATGGATGCGGGCACACTCTTATCCATGGCTTCTACTATGTTGTGTGAGACGAGCACCATGCTAGCTTTGGCGTCTATGCCTGCCTTGAATGGCACTAGGTCTTCTTTTTCGAATTTTTCGAGTGGCCTCTTGTCATGAACAAGCTCTGTATGCGTATCCTTGTTATTGCCATAGCCTGGGAAGTGCTTTAAAACGCTGCCTACGCGTGCTTCGTTCATCACCTCTACAACGCTCTTTACATATTCTGCGGTTTCGGCTGGGCTCTTGGCAAAGCTTCTTTTGTATATAAAGTCATTTTTATTCACACTAATATCTGCGACTGGCGCAAAATTTAAATTAATGCCTACGCTTTTTAGTAGCTCTGACTTTTCTTTCGCATCTTTTTTGATTCTCTCCATGCCGCCGTGCTTGTATAGATATTGCGGCGAGGCGAATGGAGCCTTTCTGAAATTTTTGTTCGTGCTCACGCGATTAACTGTGCCGCCTTCTTCGTCAACAGCTATAAACATAGCTATCTTCGAAGCGCTTTGGCACTCTTGTATATTTTTTACTACGCTGTCTTTTGTTTTGCCTTTAAAGTCTCTTCCGAATAAGATATAGCCGCCTAAATTATATTTTTTTGCAAGTGTCGCGGCGTCCTTTTCGGGGCAGCGTGCGATAAAGAGCTGGCCAATCTTTTCATCGAGACTCATCTTTTCAAGTAGTACTTGCTCTTTTGTCTTCTCTGAGAGTTTTTTTATTTCTATTGGCTTTGTCTCTTTAATCACTTTCGCCTTGTCTATGGTCTTTGCTTCCTTATCAACGTTTGCAGCATCTTTCGTCTTGCATGCCATAAGGACAGCCACAGCCATAATAAAGGCCATAAATATTAAAATTTTCTTTTTCATTTTACATTCCTTACTAGTATCGCCTTGATATTCACGCCTTGTGAGCGCCACTTTGTCTCGTACTCACTGATGAAGTCGTCTTTGAACTCATCTACATTCAAGTCATCTGTCTTAAATATTATCTCGAAGCCTTCGCTCTCGAAGTACTTAAGTGATGCTTCGTATAGACCCATATCGTCGGTCTTGAGCCTTATAGTGCCGCCCTTCTTAAGTATCTTCTTATACATCTTTAACTGATCAGGGTATGTGAGCCTTCTTTTGTGCTGTCTATTCTTAGGCCAAGGGTTAGGGAAGTTTATATAAATCTCTTCTACCTCGCTCTCGGCAAAGTACTCGTCTATGTTTCTAATATCTGCAAGTACTAGCCTTACATTTGATGCATCTTCTTCTTCGAGCATGCGCTTTGCATATACAAGGCAGCCTTCCTCCATGTCGATGCCGACGAAGTTCTTGTCCTTGAACGTGTTCTTAAGGTAGTTTATGAAGCTACCCATACCTGAGCCAAGCTCTAGGTAGATGGGACCCGCATTGTTAAAGTCTTCGTTCCACTTACCCTTATTCTCCATAGGTCTATATCTAAAGATGGGGCTCTCTTTAAGTTCAGGAAGCGCCCACCACTTCTTTCTCATTCTCATTTTATCACCAAGACAAGTTTAGCATATGATGGTCAAAATTGCAAGTTTGTGATATAATTATCTCATAAAGGAGGTAGTCATATGTTAGCTCTTATAAGTGGTGCTTCGCGTGGCATAGGCAGAGCCATGGCCATTGAATTTGCGAAGAAAGGCTACGACGTTCTTATTAATTTCAACGAGCATATAGATGAAGCGGCGATCACATTAGACGAGGTGAATAAGTACTCAAAGGGTTTTATCTATGGTGCAGATGTTTCTAATTATGAAGATGTTTGCCAAATGAAAGAAGAAATTTTTAAAAGATATAAAAAGGTGGATGTCCTTGTGAACAATGCAGGGGTAGCACTAACAAAGCTTGTGCAAGATACGAGCGAAGAGGAGTACGATAAGGTTTTTGATACGAACATGAAGGGCTGCTTCAACATGACTAAGGCCTTCATTAAACATATGATTCACGAGGGCAGTGGCAGCATCATTAACGTTACTAGCATGTGGGGCGAGACAGGTGCTGCGATGGAGACTGTATACAGCGCATCAAAGGGTGCAGTCATAGCCTTTACTAAGGCAGTTGCGAAAGAGGCGGCACCATCGGGTGTGAGAGTCAACGCCATAAGTTTGGGCTGCATAGCAACAGACATGATGAAGGCGTATTCAGAAGCTGAACTAGATATGCTCAGGGATGAAACGCCGCTTGAGGCCATAGGCTCGGCAGAGGACGCAGCGAAGGCGGCAGTCTTCTTGGCATCTGATGACGCAAAGTTCATCACAGGAGAAGTCCTTCGTGTCAACGGCGGCTTCTATATATAAGTAAAATATCTATTATGAGCAAAAAAAGAAGATAGGGACTATAAAGTCTCTATCTTTTTTGATATGCTAGGAATCATTTGTTTTTTTCTTGAAAGCAGTCCATCGACTGTAAACTCATTATCCACAAGCTCTTTATCGAAGGCTTGTGCGATATTTTCTTTGTACGAGCCTTGCACTAAAACTAGTGAGTACTCCTTAAGTATGTCAGTTATCATCAGTACGAAGCTGTCTTCTTGATTCTTGTCTATGGTCTCTCTCATTAGAGTAAGTAAGTCGTCCTTTCTCTTTTTCACTTCATCCATATCCATGGTCATGACTTGAGCAACGCGTATCTTTTGCTTTGCAATCTTAAATGTCTTCACGTCCATCTTTAAGAGGTCTTCACTTGCGACATCCTTGATGCTTGCCGCTTCTGTAAACATCTCTATGGCGTAGCGATCAGGGTCTACTCCCGCTATAGGTGCAAGCAAATCTATCATCTTCGCGTCTGTCTTAGTGCTTGTTGGCGACTTAAGTAGAAGCGTATCTGAGATGATGGCTGAGATCAAAAGTCCAGCTATGTCCTTAGGGATGGCAACGCCATTTTCAATAAACATCTTTGTAATGATGGTTGCCGTCGAGCCTAGCGGTTCGTTTCTAAAGTATAGTGGAAGCTTTGTCTCAACGTTTGCGACTCTATGGTGGTCAATGATTTCAAGTATCTCTGCTTCTTCGATGTCGTCGACCGACTGTGTTCTTTCGTTGTGATCGACTAAGATGATGTTCTTTTTCTTGTCACTTAGTAAGTGGTAGCGGCTAACTGTGTTTATGACGCTTCCATCATTATCAAGGACTGGGTAGCAGCGGAATCTGTTCTTGTTCATCTCAGCCTTAACATCTGAAACGAAGTCTTGTATGTGGAAGGTCTTGATGCCTTCCTTTGTCATCGCGTAGGAAACGGGCACACTTAGAGGTAGAACTCTTGATGCCATAAAGGAGTCGTACTCAGTAGAGATGATGCTTATGCCTTTTTCCTTTGCAAGACACAAAATTTTCTCACTTACATCGAAGCCACCAGCGACTATTAGGCAAGAGACGTTTCTTTTGATTGCGTCCTCCTGTGCGTCCTCTCTGTCACCAAGTATAACGACATCGTCTTCTTCGATTCTGTTCTCAATCATCTTTGGATCCATAGCGTAAATTGCCATGCGGCCAAGTGGCTTTCTATATCCATCGTTTATGACAGTAGCCTTAAGCACGTCTACAACATTTTTAAATGGAGTATCGGCCTTACTAAGCACTCTATCGTCGAAGATGTCTGTGTATACCTCTGTGATGTCTTTAAGGCCTATGATGCCCTTCATCTTTTTCTTCTTGTCAACGACTATAAGTACGTAGGCGTTCTTCTCACGCAAAAGACCTATCGCTTCATATAGTGAGGCATCTTCATCTATAAGCACAGCCTTATCAAGATCAACATCCTTTAGCTTAAGCTTCATAGTTGTTAATAGCTTTGGCTCTTCTACACCAAAATATTTTAAAACGAATTTTGTCTCTTTACTAAGCTCGCCTAGTCTAACAGGCCTTGCATCATACTTGTCAAGACTATTGACAAGGTAGGCATAGGATATCGCACTCGCAATGGAGTCCGTGTCGGGCACCTTGTGACCTGATACATATACTTTTTTATTCATTAAATCACCTTCCATATTTATATTCATATACTATAACACATTTAAAAGAAAAAATAAAGGATTTGATGAATTAATTAAAAAATACTTGAAAAATCATTTCGATTGTAGTAAAATTTAATGATATACATAAAGAAAAGAGGTCACGTTTTTGAAGTCTTATGAGATAAATATGACGGAGGGTAAACTGCTTCCGAAGTTAATAAAATTTGCTATACCACTTATGCTATCGTCTACTTTGCAGCTCTTCTTTAACGCAGCTGACGTTATAGTTGTTGGTCGTTACGCAGGGGACGAAGCACTTGCTGCGGTAGGAGCGACTGGCCCACTTATCAACCTTATAATCAACCTCTTCATCGGTATATCGATAGGAGCAAGCGTACTGATGGGTCAGGCGATAGGCAGAGGCTCTTATGACGATGGACAAGAAACACTACATACGGCGATGCTCTCTGGTTTACTCGGCGGCTTTATCATGATATTGGTAGGTTACTTTTCGGCAAGGCCTATGCTCGAACTTATACAGACACCAGATGAGGTTATAGATCTTGCGACATTATATATGCGCATCTACTTCATGGGTATGCCAGGCTTTATGCTATACAACTTCGGCGCATCCATACTAAGAGCGGCAGGTGACACTAAAAGGCCGCTATACTACTTAGCCATCTCAGGCGTGATGAACATAGCACTGAACCTATACTTCGTTTTAGTATTAAAGATGACGGTAGATGGTGTTGCTCTTGCAACTATCATATCCGAGGCTTTCTCAGCCATGCTTATAGTTTTGTGTTTAATGAAGAGCGACGGCTACCTAAATCTAAAGCTAAACAAATTAAAGATAAACTGGACAAAGTTTGCAGATATGCTTAGGATAGGTCTGCCATCGGGCTTTACAGGAGCGATGTTTAGTATATCAAACGTGCTTATACAGTCCTCAATCAACTCCTTTGGTAAGCTTGTAGTTGCAGCGAACACTGCAGCAGGTAACATCGAAGGCTTCGTCTTTATGGCGATGGATGCCATATACCAAGCTGCTCTTGCCTTCGCTTCACAAAATATGGGAGCCAGAAAGCTTGACAGAGTTGATGAGATACTTAAGAAGACCATAGTCATGGTGTCAGTCGTTGGACTTGTCTTAGGTGTTGGCTCCTTCCTTGCAGGAAATTTTCTTCTTGGACTATATACACAGAACCCAGAAGTTGTTAAGATTGCCATGCTAAGGCTGGGAGTTATATCGACAACCTACCTTATCTGCGGCATCATGGACGTCTACTCAGGGGTCATTCGTGCTATGGGCTACTCACTAACACCTATGATCATAGCCATCGTTTGCATATGCGGCTTCAGAGTATTTTGGATACTAAGTATATTCCAAAAATATCATGAGCAATGGGTTTTATACATTTCGTATCCATTGTCCTGGTTATTGACAACTATAGTCTACATCTTCACATATATGGTAGTGAGAAAGAAGGTTGCAGAACGCTTTGCAATCGAAGAATTGAAAGAATTAGAAAATATTTAAAAAGTTCTTGACAAAGATTTAATTACTATATATAATATGAAGTGAACTTAATAAGTCTCATAAAGAGTGATGGAGGGACTAGGCCCTGTGAAGTCCGGCAACCTGCGAGCAAGGTGCCAAATCCTACAGCAAAGCTGAAAGATGAGAAGAACGAACCTTCAGCTATGAAGGTTTTTTTATTGTTTTATAGGAGGAAGATTATGTATAAAAAACTATTTACATCTGAGTCTGTTACAGAAGGTCATCCTGACAAGGTCTGCGACCAAATCTCAGATGCATTGCTAGATGCGATACTAGAGAAGGACCCAGAAGCGAGATGCGCAATCGAAACTACTGCATCAACTGGCTACGTTTTAGTATCAGGACAGATAACAACAAACTGCTACGTTGACATGCAAGCTGTTGTTAGAAGAGTTATAGCTGACATAGGTTATACAAGAGGAAAGTTTGGCTTCGACGCAGAGAACTGTGCAGTACTTGTATCAATCGAAGAGCAATCTAAGGACATAGCACTAGGCGTTGACAAGGCTCTTGAGACTAAGGAGCATTCAAAGGATAAGTACGACCTAATAGGTGCAGGCGACCAAGGTATGATGTTTGGTTATGCATGCAACGAAACTAAGGAGTACATGCCACTTGCCATCTACCTAGCACATAAATTATCAAGAAGACTAGCAGAAGTTCGTAAGGACGGTACACTAAGCTATCTAAGACCAGACGGCAAGACACAAGTAACTGTTGAGTACGACAATGGTAAGCCAAAGAGAGTTCACACTATAGTCGTTTCTACACAACACAAGGAAGGCGTTAGTCTTGAGAAGATTAAAAAGGACATCATAGAGAATGTTATAAAGCCAGTTGTTGATCCAAAGCTAATGGACGACGAAACAATCATCTACGTAAACCCAACAGGCCGCTTCGTTATAGGTGGACCAAAGGGCGACACAGGACTTACAGGTAGAAAGATTATCGTTGACACATATGGCGGCTACTGCAGACACGGCGGAGGAGCCTTCTCAGGTAAGGACGCAACAAAGGTAGATAGATCTGCATCATACGCAGTAAGACACGTTGCTAAGAACCTAGTTGCAGCAGGACTATGCGATAGATGCGAAATACAAGTAAGCTACGCGATAGGTGTTGCAAAGCCAATATCAGTTAACGTTGATACATTCGGTACAGCGAAGCTTGATGAGGCAAAGATACTAGAGATTGTTGAAAAAGTCTTCGACCTACGTCCAGCCTTCATCATCGACTACTACGACCTAAGAAGACCAATTTTCCACAAGATTAGTAACTACGGACACTTCGGCCGTGATGATATAGAGCTTCCTTGGGAGAGATTAGAAAAAGTTGATGAGATTAAGGCTCTTTTAAAAGAGTACAAATAGAAAAGATAATATAATAAGATAGAACTATGAGCACTACGCCCATAGTTCTTTTTTTTATGCAAGTAAAGAGCTAATATATAGTAAGCGTCTCACTATATAAGGAGGCTCCTACTATATAGCTTAGCTGCTACTATATAGGGAGGCTCCTACTATATAACTCGCAAACTATACTTAGCAAAAAATTTAAAGGCGCTAAGCACTTTATGGCAAATAAAAAAGCAGCCTTTAGGGCTGCCGTGCTTAGTGTGTCTCGTGAAACTTTATTAACTTTAATCTATCTTCAAGTTTACTTATAAGGCTGTCAATCTTGTAGTTATCCGAGATTGAAAGTGTGCACTCTATCTCGGAGATCTCATCTATCGCATCATCTAAAATGTTTAGAGAAGAAATCTCTATGCCTTCTTCCTCGCAAATCTTTTCAAAGTCACTCTTTTGAAAGTTCTTGCCAGCAAAGCTCATGTAGTAGCTAGCTAAGTATCTTTTATTCAGGAACTCATCCATACCCTTTAGACTGATAAGAGTAATTAGACAGATGATAGTTGCGAAGATGGCACCCTTGTAGTAGCCTATACCAACAGCAAGACCATTGGCAGCGCATAGCCATAGTGTTGCAGCAGTAGTTAGGCCCTTAACAACATCCTTCTTTTGAAGTATAGTGCCTGCACCTAAAAAACCTATGCCACTTATGACTTGACCAGCAAATCTTGTAGCATCCCAAGAATTATTTCCGTAGAAAGCTTTGTAGCCATCGATAGATATAAGCATGATAAGGCAAGAAGCAACAGAGACTATGATGTGCGTCCTAAGACCTGCCGCTCTATGTTTCTTCTCACGTTCTACTCCGATTAATGAACCCAATAGAGCTGCAAGAAGAAGTCTTGTTAAAATTTGTAATGTGTTCATTAGCTCACCACCTTTTGCTTATTATAGCATATCTATATATCAATAGTAAATATTTCGCAGCGCGAATTAAAAAATATTTTTAAAAATCGAAAAAAATGCTTGACATTAGACTTGACATATTATATAATTATAAATTGCATAATTAGGATTTAAAATGGGTTTTTATTCTCAA
>CAMYBS010000008.1 GCA_947254025.1 uncultured Clostridia bacterium | reverse complement strand
AAAAACTGACCTCCTTTAGTTAGTTTTTAGGTCTAACTTTTGGGGGTCAGTTCAATTGATAGGGTGTTTTGTGTATTAATAAGATGTGATGTACATCGCCTTGGCTAGGTATGGCAGTATCTCGTCGATGTAGTACCAACCTGAGCTTCTGTAGTCGTTTTCGCCGCCGTTGGGGTTTGAGATGTAGACCTTGCCATCATCTGTAGCTGCTAAGAGCACCATGTAGTGCGACTTACTTGTGAAGCGATTCTCTTCAGGCTTATTCCATATGCATACTATAACAGGTCTATTCGTCTTAAGATGATTAATTATGCTCTCACTTGATAAAGATTTTGCATCGAAATAAAAGTCTGTGTTGTCTACGCCATAGCTCTTTAGCTCTTTTGAAAGCTTGGCGTAATCAAGGCGAGGGTAGTACTTTGTTCTTAAGTCTTCTGGCGTAAGATTTTGACCATAGCCAGATAATACTATAGACATAGCTGTGATGCCGCAGCCGTAGTCTTCCATATTGCCGTTCCAATAATCATTATTCTTCCACGGGTCGATATTTTGTTTATACTCAATATAAGTTTTTTTATTAGCATCCACTGTTGTGAACTTTGTGAAATATCCATCGCCGGAAGTTTTTTCTTGACCAAGTCCTGCGTACTTTTCATTTGTATCCATCTTTATGGTTGTGTATGGGCTAGGAACTATGAGTCTAGCAAGGCTCGACCTTTCTACAAAGGAGTAGAGTCTATTGTAGGCTCTTTTTAAAATATTTCTTCCAAAGACTAGGTATAAGACTAGAAGCACAACGACGAAAAAGACTAATCTTCTAGCTTTGCTTCTCTTTCTTCTTCTGCCGCTGCGTTTAGCACTTCTCCTTTTATATGTTTTACTATCGGGGTCAATATAACGCATAAGATCATCCTTTCATAATCTCATTATACAAGGCAATTCTTAATTTTTTCTTAAATAAATCTTAAGAATTTCTTAAATTTTGTGTTTTGACATGAAAAAGCACCTCATCAATAATGAAGTGCTTAATTTTATTATCTAGTATTAATTTCAAGATTGTTGTCATCATTACCCATAACTTTGATACTAAATGGTCCGTCTCCTGTTTCGCTTGCGTTTAGTGCAAGTGTAACTGTCTTGTATGCGATGACTTCTAAGGTGATGGTCTTTGGTCCGGGTGCATGCACTTGTGGATATATCGTTATCTTATCTTCACTAAGCAATACTTTTTCGACTCCGACTTCGTAGCCAGGACTAGGAAACTTTAGTGTGAAGGTGATAAGCACTTGATCATCAACTTTCTTGTAGTAGATGTTTTGGTCGTTGTTGCTAAGGCCTTCTGAGATGTTTTGCACTTCGAAGGAAAGGTTCTTTGCATTCTTCTCGCCCTCGTTTGCCTTCAAGATCTCGTATATCCTTTGCACGACTAGTATGCCTTCTGCCTGACTAAGCTTGTTCTTTGGTGCGTATGTCTTGTTTTTGTTACCATATATGATGCCTTTGTTTACAAGGTAGCTTAGCTTTTCTTTTCTGATCTTGTCCATGTCTTCGATGTCTGTGAAGTCAAGCTCTTTATTGTCATTACGTGCGAATTTTATGTTCTTCACACCGTCAAAGATGTAGTCGATCATCTTTTCTCTCGTAAGTGTTTCGGAGTTAGCATATATATTGACCTTGAAGTAGCCGTACTCGTTTGAGAGGTCTTCAAGTGCCTTGGCGAAAACTATGGCAGATAGCGGAGCGTTCGGATCGAACTTTGCGTACTTTTCTTTTGCAAGCTCTGTAAAATATTTATCCATAAAGCCTGTATCGATCTTATCCTTTGCCCAGTGTCCTTTTAATTTTGGTATATCCATGGCCATGGCTGTGCTTGTAAGCAAAATTACGATTAAAAGTAGGGCACTTATTATTCTTTTCTTCATATGTTTTCCTCCTTTACTATGATTACTAAGTTAATTATAACATAGAAATGCATAAAAAGAGATTACAAAAGTGTTAAATTATTTAAGATCAAGAAGCGAGCCAGTATAAAGTTCGTAGTATAGACCTTTCTTAGACATAAGCTCGTCGTGTGTGCCACTTTCTTTGATGCCGTCGTCTGTAAGGACTATGATCTTCTTTGCATTCTTTATAGTCGATAGTCTGTGTGCTATGGTTAAGGTTGTTCTTCCTTGTGAAAGCTTTTCAAGCGACTCTTGTATAAGTCTTTCGCTAGTGTTGTCAAGGGCAGATGTTGCCTCATCAAGTATAAGAACTTTTGGATTCTTTAGGAAGACTCTCGCGATGGCGATTCTTTGCTTTTGTCCACCTGATAGCTTAACGCCACGCTCACCAACGTAGGTATTGAAGCCGTCCTTTAGTTCCATGATGAAGTCGTAGGCGCCTGCAAGCTTTGCTGCGTTGATGACTTCTTCTTTCTTTGCGTCTATCTTACCATACTTGATGTTCTCTAGTATAGTGCCGCTGAATAGGTAGACTTCTTGTTGCACTGAGCCGATGTTTTGTCTTAGTGACTTTAGTGTGAAGTCTTTGATGTTCTTGCCATCGATTAGTATCTCGCCCTTAGTAACATCGTAGAAGCGCGGTATAAGGTTTACTAAAGTAGTCTTACCTGAGCCTGATGGTCCTACTATGGCAACGGATTCACCCTCATTAACTGTTAGGTTGATATTTGATAGGACTTTGTTCTTGTCGTCAGGGTAGGCAAAGCTTACGTCCTTGAACTCGATGTGTCCCTTAACATCTTTTAATTCTACTGCATCTTCCTTGTCGAAGATGTCCACGTCTGTATCCATAATTTCGATGAAGCGTTCTATGCCAGTCATGCCGGCGTTGAAGTTCTCCATGAAGTCGACTATCCTTTTGATGGTTGTAAGAAGGCTTGTTGCGAATAAAACGTAGGCTATCATATCTCCTGCGGATATCTTGCCAGCCTTGATTAAGAAGCCGCCTATACCTATGATCATAGTGTACATGATGGCGTCGAATATTCTGTTTACTGTCGCAAAGCCTGCCATGTATGTGTATCTCTTCTTTTTGATTTCAAGGAACTTGTCGTTGTCCTTCTCGAACTTTTCTACCTCGACATCTTCATTGGCGAAGGACTTAACGACCTTGGAGCCAAGCAGCGAGTCTTCAAGTCCAGAGTTTAAGTCGCCTATGTGGTCTCTTTGCTCTTTGAAGGCGCGGCGCATCTTGTGATTGTACGAGCTTGATGCGTAGATCATAATCGGTATCATGGTAAACATGACTACGGTTAATAAGACGTTAATCCTTACCAAGATGATGAAGGAGATGAATATCTTCACTCCTGCTATAAGGAACTCTTCTGGGCAATGGTGCGCGAACTCTGTTACGTCGAAGAGGTCATTGGTAATTCTCGCCATGATTTGTCCGACCTTAGTGTTGTTATAGAAACTATCTGATAGGTGCTGCAAATGATTAAAGGCGTCGCTACGCATATCCTTTTCTATGTATGCGCCCATGATGTGACCGACCTTAGTCATGTAGAACTGCGCAACTATCTCAACTATACGTAGGGAAAAGTATATAAAGACAACCTTTAATATATACTCATTAGTTACGAGTAAGATGTCTTTCGAAGCAGTGTTAGTGATGCTTCTTAATAATAAAGGAAAGACTAGTTCACACACTGTTGTTAGAACAGCGCAGAACAAGTCTAGGAATAGTACTTTTCTATATTTTTTAAAGTAGGGTAAAAAGCGTTTGATTAGTTCTTTATTTTTCATTAGTCCTCCTTTTGAAGTTTAATACAGCGTCTAAAGCGTGTACTTTTAGAGCCTTAAGTGATACAAGGTATATGCCTAGAGAGATGCATCCAGTGACAGCCATTAGTAAGAACTTCACTATCTTCTTTTCGCCTAAAACTTTTACTCCAAGAGTGAAAAGTAAGTACATAGTCACCGCCATGAGTATGGAAGAGGCGAGTATCTTTAGTAGCGAGATAAGATTATCTTTGATCTCGATGTCTGGATAAACCTTCTTCAAACTGATGTATAGTGTTGTTGCCGAAACTAGTGAAGAGATGGATGTCGCAAGGGCAAGGCCTCTGTGCTGCATAAACCTAACTAGTATGATGTCGAAGCCTATGTTAACTGCAACGGCTATGAGACCGTTGATCATAGGTATCTTCGTTTTTTGCATTGAATAAAAGACCTTCTCAAATATCATCCTAAGCGATGCAAAGAAGAGTCCAAGTATATAGAATGTTAGCGCACCCGATGTCATAAGTGTCGCTGTTTCGTTAAACATATTCCTTTGGAATAAAATCTCGACTATAGGGTAGCTTAAAAAGACTATGGCAAAGGTAGCAGGTAGAGTGATAAGCGCAACTGTGTCAACGCTTTCACTGATTATGCTTCTGATTTCCTTGCTTTCGTTTCTAACCATGGAAGACGATAGCTTAGGGAAGATAACAGTTGTCAGTGCCATAATAAAGACGGATATAATCATAAGATATATCTTGGATGAATAGTTTAGTACCGAGATGGATCCACTTACTAGCTCTGAGGCTAGAGTTTTATCTACAACGAGGTTGATTTGATATGCACTCGATCCTATGAGTATAGGTACGATAAGCTTAAACATCTTCTGTACGTATGGATCTTTGAAGTCAAGGTCAGGTGTGAATCTATACCTTTTGTGCTTAACAGCAGGAAGCTGTATAAGAAATTGCATAGACGCTGCGACAACGCTTATGAACATAAGTAGGTCAATGTTACCTTTTCTTGCAAAGAAGATAAGGAAGAAGATGTAGATTAAGTTGTAGGGTATGCCCATGATGGCATAGGGACCAAAAACGTTCTCGGATTGTAAAAAGCTTGAGAAAATATACGTGATTGACAAGAAAAGTATGATAGGTATACCTATCTTCATAAGGTAGCTTGTGTAGGCAAGAGTTTCGCCTGTGAAGCCCTTAGCTATGGCCTTAGTGATGAAAGGAGCAAAGATGTATGCAAGAACGCATAGGACTATGGATATAAGACCTATGATGTTCATGATCTTGTTCATGAACTTAAGCTTGCCACGTTTGCCTTCCTTTTCTTCTACCTCTGAAAAGATAGGCACTAGTGTTGTGTTAAGACCACTACCTAGTGCACCTATTAAAAAGATAACTGCAGTTGTTGCAGCAGTGTACATATCAGTTTCAAGATTGGCACCATACTTCGACGCTATCATGGTCTCTCTGAAGAAGCCCATGATCTTACTTATAAGCGTGAAGACGGATATCATTGCCAATGATTTTATAACAGTTTTTTTGTTTGACATCTATAAACCTCTTTTATTTTAAATTCTTCTTGAATTTTATCACATAGCATAGAAAAAATCAAGCTTATAAGATGTAGTTTTCAATGAAGTGAGCAGCGCCTGACTCGTCGCAGTCCTTTGTTATATATGTCGCAGCATCTTTGATGATGTCCATGGCATTACCTAGTGCGACAGAGACGCCAGTACCCTTTATCATCTCAAGGTCATTTTCACTGTCACCGAAACTGATGGTATCTTTTATATCGATGCCGAGCTTATTAATGATGTCATGTATACCGTGAAGTTTCGATGTAGACGCGCTGTTGATGTCAGCAAAGTCGTCGTTCCACCTTTTAAAGACAGTGTTCTTTACATAGGGAACAAGATGCTCCTCATCAAAGGCTCTAGTAGTGTAGGTATTCATTTGAAAGATTCTACTTAAGTCGAGCTTATTAAAGTCAATGACCTTCGGCATAGGCACCTCTACATAGTCATGCACGGCGTGAACCCTATCATCGATTCTGTTCAAGAAGACGCCTTCTTCAGTAAAGAGCGATAAGGCAAAGCCAAACCTATCTGATGCATCTACTAAAAACTTAACATCATCATATGGCATAAAGTACTTAGATACCGCCTCGTCATTAACAACGTTAAGGTTACCATTCATCGCTACATAACCATCGACCTCAAGAGTCTTGTCTAAGACCAACTTTATGTTACTCTCGTCACGACCTGAGGAGATGAAGACCTTAACGCCTCTCTCTCTTAATTTATTAATCGCAGCTATGTCCCTCTCACTTATAGTATGCGAAGTGAAGCTTACTATAGTGCCATCCATATCAAAGAACGCTGCCTTTATATTATTAAATTTCATATTGCACCTCCAATAGACATATGATACCCAATATGATGAGTGAGTACTTGCTAAAGATACTTATAAATGATGATTAGTATAAACGATAATTGATTAGAGCTAAATTAGATAATAACAAATTTATCACTATAGGATAAAAAAGTGTTGCATAAATAGTTACGTTGTAGTATAATTAATATTAAGGATAGTAAACAATCATTAAGGAGGTAAAATGATGGAAAAACAAAAAAAGAAACGTTCATTAAGTGCTTATAGTATTCTTATCCTTATAATACTATTTGTTGCAATCTTATCATGGATTTTTAATGGAGCACAATTTGCCCCTGTAGTTCCTAAGGGAGCTGAAGAAGCTGTTACTGAAGTATCAGCAGCGAAATTACCAGACATAGCAATGAGTTTTTACAACGGCTTTGTTGACGCCATAGACATAGCAATCTTCGTATTAGTTATCGGTGGTTTCCTAGCAGTTGTTAACAAAACAGGAGCTCTTGAAGCTGGTATACACAGATTAGTTAAGAACATGAAGGGTAGAGAAATGGCTCTTATCGTTGTACTAATGATCCTATTCTCAATCGGTGGATCAACTTACGGTATGGCAGAAGAAACTGTTGCCCTATATCCTTTAATCATCACTGCGATGGTAGCTGCAGGCTTTGATACACTAGTTGCTGTAGCAACTGTTCTTCTTGGAGCAGGTGCCGGCGTACTTGGTTCAACTGTTAACCCATTCGCTACAGGTGTAGCTATGGACGCACTTAACGGTGCAGGAGTTGAATGTAACAAAGGTACTGTTATATTAATAGGCGCTATCCTTTGGGCAGTTGCTTTAGGTACAGCTATGTACTTCGTATTAAAATACGCTAGCAAAGTACACAAAGACAAAGGATCAACAATACTATCACTTCAAGAAAGAGAAGTTATGGACAAAGAGTTCAGAACTACAAAGAGTGAAGATGAATTAGTATTTACAGGTAGACACAAATTTATCCTTGTTGTATTCGCAATTACTTTCATTATTATGATTATTTCATTAATACCTTGGCCAGACTTTGGTGTAACAGCATTTGAAGGCTGGTCAGCAGTATTAACTGGCACACCACTTGGTGAATGGTACTTCCCAGAAATTTCAGTATTATTCTTCCTAGTATCAATCATTATTGGTTGGATCGGAAGATTATCTGAAAAAGAAATGGTTAATGCATTCATAGCTGGAGCTCAAGACATATTGTCAGTAGTTTTAGTTATCGTTGTAGCAAGAGCTGCATCAGTACTAATGGCTCAAACTCACATTGACGCTCTTATACTAGACAGATCAGCAACAGCACTATCTGGTTTACCAGTATTCTTATTCGTACCATTTGCATACGTTGTTTACATCGCACTATCATTCTTCATACCATCAACATCAGGTCTTGCAACACTATCTATCCCAGTTATGGGTGGATTAGCTGCTAAACTTGGTTACTCACCAGAAGTTATGATATTAATATTCTGCGCTGCAGAAGGTGTTGTAAACTATGTAACACCAACATCAGGCGTTGTTATGGGTGCAATACAAATTTCAAAGATGGAATTAGGTACTTGGTATAAGTGGGTTAAGAAACCTCTTATATTCACAGTAATATTCTCAATAATTGTATTGACTGTTGCAATGATGATTTTCTAAAAATTGTTTACTATTACGAAAGAGTCCCTTATGGGACTCTTTTTTTTATGTGCAAAGTGTTGCTATGTGACGAGGCTTCATATACATAGTAAGCATGGTATATAGTGAGAAGTTTGTCTATATATAGTAAGCGAGGCATATAATAGGTCGCTTGCATATATATAAGAGGCATGGTATATAGTGAGAAGTTTGTCTATATATAGTAAGCGAGGCATATAATAGGTCGCTTGCATATATATAAGAGGCGTGGTATATAGTGAGAGGCTTCTTATATAAGGCGCTTATCATAAGAAAGAGACTATATGGGTCAAAGCGTAAAAAACTTTGGCTCCTTTTTTTACATATATATAGAAAATGTGCCACACTTATGATATAATTACATTGGAGGAATGTATGAAGAAGATAATTGACGAGATAAGAAAATTAAATATAGAATTTGTTAAAGAGAATGAAAGCTTATCTAAGTACACTACGTTTAGGATAGGTGGCAAGGCAGAACTTTTGATTGAAGCAAAGAGTGATGATGAAGTGCTAAATCTTGTGAAGCTCTTTGACGAGACGAAGACGCCATACATGCTCATAGGTAAGGGTAGCAACTTACTTATTAGTGACGAGGGACTCACTAGACCTGTCATTGTGCTTGACAAAAATTTTGCAAAGATAAAGGTGCTTGATGGAGATGTTTTATATGCCGAGGCGGGCGCATCACTTAAGAGTCTTGCGAACAAGGCGCTTGAGCTAGGTCTTGGCGGCCTTGAAGCAATCTCGGGCATACCTGGCACTGTTGGAGGCGGAGTTTATATGAACGCCGGCGCATATGGTAGCGAGATTAAGGATGTAGTGACTAAGATAAGATGTATAAAAAACAAGGAGATAGTAGAGATAGATGCGAGTGAAGCAAAGTTTGGACACAGAAGAAGCGTCTTTCAAGATGAAGGCTATGTCATACTAGGTGCATACTTCAAGCTTTACGAGAAATCTAGGGAAGATATAGAGAAAGAACAAAGAGATTACACGCAAAGACGAAAGGACAAGCAGCCACTTGAGTATCCATCGGCTGGATCGGTATTTAAAAGACCGGAAGGCTACTACGCGTCGAAGCTGATTGAAGACGCAGGACTAAAGGGACTCTCTGTAGGTGGCGCTATGGTTAGTCCTAAGCACTCAGGTTTTATTATCAACACAGGAGGAGCTACTTTTAATGATGTAGTAACTTTGATAAGTGAAGTGAAGAAGATAATAAAAGAAAAGTTTGCTGTTGATCTCAAAGAGGAGATAAGGATAATAAATGAATAAGATTAGATTATATGGCGACTACCATACGCACACTATATACTCATCAGGAACTAAGGGCAATCTTGGAAGACATGCCTCACAAACGCCTGAAGAGAGTGCGAAGAAAGCATATATGATGGGACTTAAGGAGCTTGCGATAACAGATCACGGCCTATCCCACTATATGTTTGGTATAAAAAGAAGCAACTTGCCAGTTCTTAGAGCAAGGATAGACAAGTTAAACGAGGAATATAACGAGAAGGGCCTTAAGATACTTATGGGTGTTGAAGCAAACCTACTTGACTTCAACGGCACTGTGGACCTTGACGCGGACATTATGGACTACCTTGACATCGTGCTTATGGGCTTTCACTACGGCATCAAGACGAATAATTTCATCGAGCAGATGAAGCTCTCGTTATTGCCGCAGATCTCAAAGCCATTCAAAAAGTGGCACGAAAAAATCACTGAAAGGGTTACCGACTCGTACATCAAGGCGATAGAGAAGTACCCTATAAACATCATTACTCACCCAGGTGACAAGATAGACGTCAATGTTGTTAGACTTGCAAAGGCATGCAAGGAGCACGGCGTTGCGCTAGAGATAAATTCATCGCACAAAAACCTTAGTGTTAAAGACTTAATCAAGATTAAGGATATAGATGTCGACTTATATGTTGGCTCGGATGCGCACAAGCTAGAGCGTGTTGGCGATGTTAAAGAAGCATTAAGAAGAGCGAACGAAGCTCAAATTGATATTAAGAGAATTAAAAATATTTATGTAGAATAGGAGGCGAAATATGGACATATATGTAGTAACAGGCATGAGTGGTGCCGGCAAAAGTTCTTTATTGAATTTTATGGAAGATAATGGATTTTACTGCATTGACAATATGCCTCCTGTTTTATTGCCAAAATTCTTTGAGCTAATAGACAGTGACAATGAAGACATAAACAAGGTTGCCTTCGGTATGGATATTAGAGGTAAGGAATTTTTTAACGATATGCTCACTGTGATAGATGGGCTTGAAAAAAAGAATTTGGATTTCAAACTAATATTCTTAGACGCGAGAGATAGTGAGCTTATTAAGCGTTTCAACGAAAGAAGAAGGCCGCATCCATTAAGTAAGGACGGCTCATTAAAAGACGGTATACAAAAGGAAAGAGAGATACTTAAGGAGCTTAAGAACAAGTCGGACTACATCATAGACACAAGCTCTATGAAGAGTAGCGACCTAAAGGATAAGCTCTACGATATACTTTCAAACACTATCACTAGAAAGAAGCTTACCATAGTAGTAGAGAGCTTTGGCTTCAAGTATGGCATCTTGGAGGAGGCAGACCTTGTATTCGATGTAAGGTTCCTACCAAATCCGTACTACCTTGACGATTTAAGACCATTGTCAGGCTTAGATGATGAAATAAAAGAATTTTTAGAAAAATTTGACGCGACTGAAGAATTTTTTAAAAAGCTTGTGGACATGCTTGAGTTTTTGCTACCAAACTACATCAAGGAAGGCAAAAACCAGCTTACTATAGGCATGGGATGTACTGGAGGAAGGCACAGAAGTGTCTACATGGCTGAAAGATTATATGAATATTTGAAAGAAAAGAAGAATCTTACTGTTTTAAAGAACAGGGATATGTATAAAGAGGCGCGCAATGTTTAATTATAGAAGCTTAAACCCAAAGATAGTTGCCATAGGTGGCGGCACAGGTCTATCGACGCTTTTAAAGGGTATCAAGAATTACTCATCAGAGATCACTGCCCTTGTAACGATGGCGGACGATGGAGGAGGAAGCGGCGTTTTGAGAAGAAGTGTTGGTATGCTACCACCGGGAGATGTGCGTAACTGCCTACTAGCACTGTCGGACATTGAGCCCGAGATGAACACATTGCTTTCGCATCGCTTTGAGAAGGGCGAGCTAAAGGGTCAATCCTTCGGCAATTTATTCTTGCTTGCTATGAATGAGATATACGGCTCCTTTGAAGAAGCTGTCAAGATGGCCTCGAGCATACTAAGGGTCAAGGGTACTGTTATGCCCATCACCGTGAACGATGTCAATATCGAAGCGACATATGACGACAAGAGCAAGGCCTTTGGCGAGAGCATATTGCCGGCAGAAGCTATTAAAGATAATAAAAAAATAAAGAGGGTGGAACTTTGTCCTAAGGATGTTGAGCCTATCGATGGAGCGCTAGATGCCATAATGAAGGCGGACATTATACTTATAGGTCCCGGTAGTCTATACACATCGGTAATACCTAACCTTCTTGTAAAGGGTGTTAAGGAAGCGATACTGTCTTCATCTGCAAAGAAGATTTACGTGCAAAATGTTATGACGCAGCACGGTGAGACTGACAAGATGAGTATTAAAGATCACATCGAAGCCATATATGAGCACTCGGCGAAACTTATAGACGCTGTCATTATTAACAACAAAATCCTCAGTGAAGAGCTTAAGCAAAAGTACCTTGATGAGTGTCAAGAGCAAATATTCTTAACGGATGATGATAATAAATTCTTAGATGAAGAGAGGGTTGATTACATTGAAGGTGACTGCTTAGATGATAACGAAGACTATGTTAGACACGATAGTGACAAGCTTGCGAGGATGATCATTGATTACTATATAAAGACTAGAAGGGTAAAGACTTATGAGAAATAAATTATACGTGATAGGAAGCCCTACCACACATTCAAAGTCGCCAGAAGTGATGAAGAATTTTATTGATGAAAAGGGACTTGACTTAAGTTACGAAAGGCGCGAAGTGAATAAAGATAGTCTCGCAAACTTTGTAAGTGAAGCAAAGTCTGGCGAGGTGCTTGGCTTTAACATCACAACGCCTCTAAAGGAAGAGGTGCTAAAGCACGCAGACGAAGTAAGTGAGGCGGTAAACTTTTTAAAGGCGGCAAACACTGCCTATATTAAAGATGATAAGCTGTGCCTTCACAACACTGACTACCTTGGCTTTATGAAGGACATAAGTAGCCTAATACCAAAGTACGAGAGGTACTCTTATGCAGTCTTAGGTACAGGTGGAGCTGCTCGCAGCATCATATACGCGCTACTTAAGATGGACATCTTCCACATCACAGTTTATACGCGTGATGAGATTGAAGCGCACGACAAGCTAAAGAACTTCGAAGACGATATAGAGATATATCCATACGGTTATGGTATGGAGCAAGACGTAATTATAAACGCAACAGGTCTTGGCATGGAAGGAAGGCTTGATGAGAGCCCACTATCAATAGAAGACTTAGAGATGAGCAGGGCAGGTTTTGCCTACGACTTAACATATAACCCAGAAGAGACAAAGTTTTTGGCACTTGCTAAAGAAGCAGGTCTGATCACTATGAATGGCTGGGGCATGTTTATGGGTCAAGCTGAGGAAGCGTTTAAAATTTGGACTGGAGCTGATAGAAATGAACTTTGAACAAGAAAAATCATCAAAGACATATAAAGAAAAGACAATTATTAATATAGCAGGCGAAAAGATAGGCGACGGCTTTACGGTGATCGCCGGTCCTTGTGCATGCGAGTCTTATGATTCGCTTCTTGATGAAGTAAAATTTTTATCATCACGCGGCATCAAGCTTATAAGAGCGGGCGCCTTCAAACCGAGGACATCGCCATATAGCTTTCAAGGCTTGGGACGCGAAGCGCTTGAGTATTTTAAAGAGATCAAAAAGCTCTATGATGTGAAATTCGTCTCCGAGCTAATGGATTTAAGAGAGCTTGATTACTTTATGGATGCTGTTGACATCATACAAGTTGGCGCAAGGAACATGCAAAACTTCTCATTACTAACAGAGCTTGGTAAGATAGACAAGCCAGTACTATTAAAAAGAGGCTTTGCGAATAAAATAAAGGAGCTTATTGCGGCGGCTGAATATATTTTAAAGGGCGGCAACGAAGATGTAATTTTATGCGAAAGAGGCATAAGGACCTTCGAGACTGCAACGAGAAACACGCTTGACATTGCAAGTGTACCTATACTTAAGAAGTACACAAACCTTCCTGTCATAGTTGATCCTTCGCACGCAGGCGGCATAGACTACCTTGTAAAGCCACTTAGCCTTGCAAGCGCGGCAGTAGGTGCGGATGGCATCATCATCGAAGTCAACGACAAGAAGACAGAGGCGCTTTCTGATGGCGAGCAGGCAATAAACTACGCAGAGTTCGATGACTTGCTAACTGATCTAAAGAAGATACTTAAGGCAATGGGCAAGAACGATGACTAAAGAAGAACTTTCTTATGAGATAAAAATAATTCGTAAGGCGAGTGAGATAGATGTAGAAGGCTTCACACACTACCTTGTCTTAACAGATAGAAACCTTTATAGAGAGCAAAGAGCACTTATAGATGAGCTTGTGAAGAGATACTCTGCCTACCTTTATGTGATAGACGCAGGCGAAGAGTCGAAGAGCTTCTCTAATTTAGAAAAGCTTTTAGAGTATGCCTGTGATAAACTTGATAGGTACTCATTAATCATAAACGTGGGTGGTGGCGTAGTAACGGACCTAGGCAGTTTTGCTGCGTCCATACTATACAGAGGCATTAAGCATATAAACGTAGCGACTAGTCTACTTGCAATGACGGATGCGGCAATTGGTTCCAAGACGGGAATCGATTTCTGTGATAAGAAGAACATAGTCGGCACATTCTACGATCCATACAAGGTCTATATCGCTATAGACACGCTTAAGACTCTTCCTAAAGAGGAATACATCTCTGGTCTTGCTGAAGTAGTTAAGCACGCGCTTATATACGAGAGCGGCTTGTATGAGATGCTTATCAATGAGGCGGACATTGAAGATGTCTTAGAGAAGTCCATCGCTACGAAAGTTCACTTCGTTTGTGAAGACAGAAATGAAAAGGGAGCGCGCATGGCGTTAAACTTTGGTCACACATTTGGCCATGTGATAGAAGCGATGAGTAATTACACTTACTCGCATGGACAATGCGTCGCCATCGGCATGAAGATTGCCCTAGAGCTTGGCAGGGTTTTAGGTATAACAGATGAAGAAACTTACAAGAGAAGTTTTGAATTAATTCACAGATATTATCCAAGTGAAGAAATAAATTATGAGATAAAATCACTTAAGAGCGACAAGAAGATTTTGGGTGATGAGATAAATTTCGTCTTCTTACAGAAGTGCAATGCCATAGTCAAGAGGATGAATGAAAGAAAGGTTGTAGAGCTTTATAATGAGCATATTAAGAATAAAAAATTCTAAATTAGAGGGTGAAGTTTATGTAAACCACTCAAAGAGCTACTTGCACAGATACATCTTTGCAAGTTCTTTTGCTGGAGAAAATACCATCATCAAGGGATTTGATTTATCAGAAGACATCAAAGACACTATGCTTAGCCTGATAAGCTTTGCAGACTTTGATCTTTTGGACAGCGGCGACGTTCTTGTTAAGCCGCGCGAGTATAAGAAGAGCCCTGATAGAATACGTATAGAAGCATCTGGCACAACGCTTCGATTCATGCTCTTTAATATACTTGATGGCAAGCTGCACGAGATATACATGGGCGACAAGCTATATGAAAGGCCGAACGATCCA
The DNA here is from genome assembly GCA_947254025.1 of uncultured Clostridia bacterium. Classification (GTDB taxonomy): domain Bacteria; phylum Bacillota; class Clostridia; order Tissierellales; family Peptoniphilaceae; genus Fenollaria; species Fenollaria sporofastidiosus. The sequence continues at coordinate 35,463 of CAMYBS010000008.1, read as the reverse complement.
GTCTTTAAGATTTTTAACGACAACGGCGTAAAGTTTCACAGAAACGACGCGAAGAAAACTATAAGCATAAAGGGCGACTTGGTAAAGGATGAATACATAATCACAGAAGACATCTCGAGCCAGTTTGTCTCGTCGCTACTTTTTAAACTTGCACGCATGGATTTTGACTCACGCATAGTTTTAGACTGTGATCTATCGTCACGCTCATATGTAGATATGAGTATCAAGTGCCTTGAAGACTTCGGCATAGAGGTCGATGCTAGTGAGAATGAATTTAAGATTAAGGGCGGACAAGAGTTCAAGTCTAAAGGCGAGTACATTATAGAGAGAGACTACTCGAATGCTGCGAACTACTACGTAGCAAACTATCTTGGCTCAGATATTGAGATTATGGATATGAAGGAGGATAGCATACAAGGCGACAAAAGAGTTATAGACATCTTGGCTAGATACGATCAAACGCAAAACCTTGTTATCGATATGAAAGACTCTCCTGACATAGTTCCAATACTAGCCATGGCCGCATTATTTAGAAAGCACAAGACGACATTCACATCGATAAAGAGACTGATCTACAAGGAGTCAAACAGAGTGCAAGCCATAATAAATGAGCTTAAAAAGATTGGTGCGAAGATTACTTTTACTGATGAGGCATTGATTGTTAATCCACTAGAGGACATAGTTATGTACACTAACAAGTTTGATGCATATAATGACCATAGGATAGCGATGATGCTCTCTGTGCTTGCGACTAAGCTTGATCAAGACATCTTCTTAAGTGGATACGAGTGCGTGAAGAAGTCTTATCCAAAGTTCTTTGAAGACTACCAAAGTTTAGGAGGCGAGGTCAATGTCATCGACAATTGGAAATAATATAAGGCTAACAATATCAGGTGAGTCGCACGGTAAGTATATGCTTGCAACACTTGATGGACTTGCTAGCGGACTTGAGGTCGATACAGACTACATTGACAAGGTGCTTGAAGCTAGGAGACCCTCCTCAGTAGCTGCGAGTGCGCGTAAGGAGAGGGACGACTACGAGATTATATCCGGTGTCTTTAATGGACGCACAACAGGAGCAGCACTTAGCATACTTATGAAGAACGCAGATGTCGACAGTAGCTTCTACGAGAAGAACAAAGATCTTGCTAGGCCGTCGCAGTCAGACTACGGTGCATATATAAAGTACAAGGGCTTTAATGACTATCGCGGCTCAGGTATATTCTCCGCGCGTCTTACAGCACCAGTTTGTGCAGCAGCAGCCATAGTACTAAAGGAGCTTGAAAAGCAAGGCATCACTTTCGAAACGCATCTAAAGCGAGTGGGCGATATAATTGACGAAGAGTGCGGTGAAGAATTTTTATCGAAGAACTATCATATGTACAAGCACGATGGCGATGAGATTGAGAAGTACTTAGCTGATATAAAGAAAGCAAACGACAGTGTAGGTTCACAGGTCGAACTAATTATAAAAGGCGTTAAAGCAGGAGTGGGCGAGCCGCCATTTGCTCCGCTTGATGGAGAGCTTGCGAGGTATTTATACTTAATACCATCAGTTAAGGCAGTCTCCTTTGGATATGGCATAGACTATGCACATAGTTTTGGAAGCGAAGTCGCTGACGAGATGCAAGTTATAGATGGCGAAGTGAAGATATTAAAGAATAGCAATGGAGGCATCATAGGCGGCATATCAAACGGTGCAGACATAGTAGTAAGTGTTGTCTTTAAACCTATCGCATCAATATCACGTGAGCTTAGAACCATAAATATGAAGACTATGGAGAACACTAGCATCAATATAGAAGGTAGACATGACGCAGCAGTCGTGCCACGCGTCTACACAATTATGAAGTGCTATGCGGCACTTGCTCTCTACGATATCTTGGTGAGAGCATGAACATAGTCATCATAGGTATGCCCAACAGTGGCAAGACTACCATAGCGCATGAGCTTGCAAGGATGCTTGGCTATAGAGCTATCGACACTGATAGGATGATCGAGAAGAAGGCAGGCATGAGCATAAACGAAATTTTTGAAAAGTATGGCGAGGAAGAATTTAGGAAGATGGAGACGGCTGCATGCAAGAAGGCAGCTAGTCTTGACAGAAGGGTCATAGCAACAGGCGGCGGTACAGTAATACGCGAGGAGAATATGATATATCTCAAGCAGCATGGCTACGTTATCTACCTAAAGAGGCCGCTCGAGTTTTTAATGACTAAGCTCGATACAAGCCGCAGACCTCTACTAAGAGAGGGTACAGACCCTATGGCTAGGCTATATAAGGAGAGGGAGCCACTCTTCGAAAAGTATAAAGACATGAGTATAAAGACGGACAAGTCAGTTTTCTTGATGTGTAAGGAGCTCAAGAGACGCCTTAAGGTACAAGGAGTGATTAAATGAAGAAGATAATTGTAATTAACGGACCCAATATCAATATACTTGGTATGAGAGAGACCGGAATTTATGGCAATAAAACATATAAGGAGCTAGTAGAGGAAATTAAAGCTTATGCAAGTGATAAGGGGGCAAGCCTTGATGAGTTTCAATCAAACTGTGAAGGCGTCATCATTGACAAGCTTCAAGAGCTGCTTTATAAAGACTACGACGCACTCATCATCAACCCTGCTGCCTACTCGCACTACAGCTATGCCATATATGATGCGTTAAAGGCTTTGAAGCTTAAAAAAGTTGAGGTTCACTTAACAAATATATTGGCACGCGATGAGTTTAGACAAAAATCCATCACAGCACCAGCATGTGACGGAGTGATAACAGGATTCAATTTTGATTCATATAAATTAGCAATCGACTATATATTAAGGGAGGAATAATAATGGACATTAAGTACGATTTAGACTACATGGTCGAGTTTATGGTGAAACTTTTAAAAACACCATCACCAACAGGAGACACTATCAAGGCACTAAACTTTGTTGAAGATGAATTTAATAAGTACGGCCTAAAGGCACACAAGAATGCTAAGAACGGTTTCTATGTAACAGTTGAAGGCGAAGACGATGAAGAACAAGTAACATTATCAGCTCACGTTGATACACTTGGCTGCATGGTTAAGGACATAACATCTACTGGCAGACTTAAACTCACTAAATTAGGCGGCTACCCATGGAATGTTATCGAAGGATGTGAGTGCGTTATCTCAACTATCGACGATGGCGAGTACACAGGAACTATACTTACTAATGTTTCTTCAACACATGTTTATGGAGCAAAAGCTGACGAGACAAAGAGAGACGAAGACTCTATGGAGATTAGAATCGACGAAAAGGTAGAGTCGAGAGAAGATGTAGAGAAGCTTGGCATCAATGTAGGTGACTATGTATACCTATATCCAGGCACATGGGTTACACCATCAGGCTTCATTAAGTCACGCCACCTTGACGACAAGGCATGCGTTGCGGTACTTGTTGGACTAGTTAAATATTTAAAAGAAAACAATATTAAGCCAAAGCACACAACAAACTTCTTCATCTCAAACTATGAAGAGCTTGGACATGGATCAAGTGCAGGCCTACCTGAAAAGACAGTTGAGTTCATCTCACTTGATATGGCAGCACCAGGCTCTGGACAAACATCATCAGAGTTTAAGTGCTCCGTATGTGTAAAGGATTCAACAGGACCATATGACAAGATGATGAGCGAAAGATTCATTAAACTTGCTAGAAAGTATGATATACCATACGCAATAGACATATATCCATATTACGGTTCAGACGCATCAGCAGTTTTAAGAGCTGGCTGGAACGTAAGAGCCGCACTTATAGGACCAGGTGTTGACGCATCACACAGCTTTGAAAGAACACACAAGGAAGCAGTTGACGCAACATTTAGACTAGCACTAGCTTACTTATTAGAAGACTAATACTTATATAAAAGAAAATGCTTACAGCAATCGCTGTAAGCATTTTTATGCGTATATTTACTTGAATACGTAGTTATAAGCTATGTTTATAAACTCATCTCTATTAATCTTTGCGTTCTTGTCAATGGCCTTGCCATTAACATAACCTAGAGCCTTGGCGATGGCAAGATAAGAATTTTCTTCGTTTGTTAGTTTAGCCTTTGCATTCACTGGCTTAAATATATCCTTTCCTACAAGCTCTTCCATGTCTTTTAGTCTTACCATGTACTTAGCTAGGTCAATTGTGCTTAATTCTTTTTCTTTATTCACTTCATTTTCTTTTATGATGCCATTTCTTATAGCTCTTTGATAAGCATCGTCTATTGCGTCATCTTTGTCAATATCTTTAGAGCCATATCTATACATGAAGCTTACGAAATCTTTTTGCTTCAAGTTTTTCTCTGGCATAATTTCATTTTCAAGGTAGCTGTAGCCCATTTGCTTAAGTAGAGTAGCCTTGTCTTTATACTTAGACTTTTCAAGGTCAGAGTAGTTTCTAAATTCATTAGAATTTTTAGCAAGCTTGCCACTTATTGCGTCAATCTCGATTCTAGCACTCTTTGGAATGTAGCTCATTACTACTTTTGACTTAGCTGGATCAGAATTATCTCTTATATATTGATAAACTTCTTCGTAATCAATTTCCTTTTTCACTAGATCATATGCTTCATCTGTAGATATCTTTGCCTTATCATAATTAAGTGCTTTTCTGTACCAAGTTCTAGAATAAGAATTAACTTCTTTAGTATCCTTTGATATATCTATGTTAATGAAATTTTCAGGAACGTAGTAGCCATCGATCACTCTTACAAAGTATACAGAGTTATTCTCAGTGTTTATTAGTTCTAGGCTCTTGTCAGCTATGTCACTTGCATTCTTCTTGATATAGTCCATAGCAATCTTCTTTAATTCGTCAGGACTTAAATCTTTTTTATTGCTATCGCTTTTGTCAAAGTTACTATAAACATTGTACCTTAGAAGAGTTAAGTCCTTTGCATCTAAAGAAATGTTATAGAAAGTCTTTTTCTCATCTTTGCCACTTTCCATATTGATGTTGTAGACGTAGTCCTTAGAGATGTAGTCTTGATTTAAAGTTGATAAAGTCACCTTTGCTTTGCTAGCGTCCTTCACAAAAGTTTTTGCCTTTTTAACAGCTTCGTCCTTAGACTTGATGCCCTTAATCTTGTCAATGCCTTTAACTTCGTACTCGCTAAGACCATCCATAGCCTCTTCTGTAGCAGCAGCGTCCTTCTTCATATAATTATTTAAAAAGATAGGGTAGTTGTAGCGCTCATATTTCTTAGTAGTCGAATTAACATAGTAGTTTGCATTTAACTCGTTGCTATATATAGTCTTAAAAGTAAGCCTTGGTTCCTTCTTTTCATTGATCACAAACTTAATCATAGGCTTTAGATATTCATTGTCCTTGTAGATCTTGATAGCCTCGTCCATAGTTAAATTGCTCTTAAGAGAGTCGAACTCATCAGTCTTTGAAAAGTCAAAACCATGGTTATAGTTTAGTGAGTACATTTGTATGCTCTTGTCAAGATAGCTGATTGTGATGCTTGCGACGTCACCTAAAACATGTTTACCATTTACATATCTATCGAAGTTAAAATTGTATGCGTTGTCACTGTCGATGTTTCGATAAGAGTTTTCGTTTAGCTTAAGACTCTTGCTATTGATAGGATCAATCTTTTTAATAAGTTCAAGAGCATATTTTTTCAAAGCATCATATGAGTACTTTGGTTTAAGCGTCTCATACTTTTTGTTATCGTAAATGTTGTAATTAGTGATGTGCATATCCTTTGATATGCTGACATTAACATCACTCGAGCCGTCCTTCTTTGACCATGACAAGTTGTATATAGTGCCGTATTCGTTGTCAGTCGAACTATTGACCTCGAAATTGTCGTAGACGTCTTTGATATTAAATACCTCTTTTGCTTTTAAAACTAATTTCTCTACAGCCTTATCAGAAGCTGCATCACTAGTCTTTGCTTGTGCAAGCGCACGCCCTGGCATAGCCGATACCACTATAGCCATAATGATGATAGCACAAACAAGTACATTTAATCTTTTAAGCATAATATCATCTCCTTTGTATATATTATACCACTTTACTATAGTTATATAACAATATCGATAAAATTGTAACTTATTTGATAAACTTATAGCTTTAAAAATAAACTTGTGATATAATTATTGAAAGAGGTGATTAAATGAAACACGATTTAGTCTTAGTAATAGATTTCGGAGGACAATACAAGCAATTAATCGCAAGACGTGTTAGAGAGAACAATATCTACTCAGAGATAATTCCTTACACTAAGAGCGTTGAAGAGATAAAAGCAATGAAGCCTAAGGCAATAATCTTTACAGGCGGACCGAACTCAGCCTACCTAGATGACTCACCATCAATATCGAAGGAGATATTCGAACTAGGCATACCTATCTTAGGTATATGTTACGGTGACCAATTAACAGCACACCTACTAGGTGGAGAGGTAAAGAAGGGCTCAGAGAAGAACAGAGAGTACGGCAAGACCATCTGCCGCTATGAAGAGTCAAAGCTATTCAAGGGTGTAGAGAGCGGTCAAGTTTGGATGAGTCACACAGACTACATATCCAAATTACCAGAAGGTTTTAAGTGCATAGCATCTACAGACAACTGTCCTATCGCAGCGATGGAAAACGAAGAAAAAAAGATATACGCAGTGCAATTCCACCCAGAAGTAAAGCACTCCATCGACGGCGACAAGATGATAAGAAACTTCCTTTATGACATAGCAGGTCTTAAGGGCGACTGGACGAGCGAAAATTTCATTGAAAATAAAGTTAAAGAGATCAGAGAAAAAGTTGGAGACAAGAAGGCACTACTTGCACTATCAGGAGGAGTTGACTCATCAGTAGCCGCAGTACTTATGCACAAGGCGATAGGTGACAAGCTAACATGTATCTTCGTTGACCACGGTCTACTTAGAAAAGATGAAGGCGATCAAGTTGAAGAGATATTTAAGAACAGATTCAAGATCAACTTCATAAGAGTGAACGCACAAAAGAGATACCTAGACAAATTAGCTGGAGTATCCGAACCAGAAAAGAAGAGAAAAATCATAGGCGAGGAGTTTATCAGAGTCTTTGAAGAAGAAGCAAAGAAGCTTGGTAAGATTGACTACCTTGTACAAGGAACCATATACCCAGACGTAGTTGAATCAGGTACAAACGGCTCAGCAGTCATCAAAAGTCACCACAACGTTGGTGGACTTCCAGATGACATAGGTTTCGAAGGACTTATAGAGCCACTAAGAGAGTTATTTAAAGACGAAGTAAGAGCCATAGGACTTGAACTTGGACTAGACGAAGACCTTATCTATAGACATCCATTCCCAGGACCGGGCCTTGCCATCAGAGTTATAGGCGAGATTACAGAAGCAAAACTAAACATACTTCGTGAAGCAGACGCCATCTATATAGACGAGCTAAAGAAAAACGGCCTATATAGAAAGATTTGGCAAGCCTTTGCAGCGCTACCAGACATAAAAACAGTAGGCGTTATGGGCGACGAAAGAACATACGACTACGTATGCGCCCTAAGAGCGGTAACAAGCACCGACGGCATGACAGCAGAATTCTACCCTATAGATATGGATATACTTGCGAAAATTTCAAATAGAATCATAAATGAGGTAAAAGGAATTAATAGAGTGGTGTATGATATTACGTCTAAACCACCAGGAACAATCGAGTGGGAGTAAAATTTATGGCTAAAATTGCGCCTTTTTGCAGTGTTCGATTTTTTACTCCTTGCGTGTACCGTTAGTACAACTCAGTTGTAAAAAATCTCAAGCTACAAAAATCCACTAATTTTATCTCACAAATTTGCTTAAGGTGACTGAGCAAAATAATTCCGTTTTATCTCACAAATTGGATAAATGATATGATTTTGAAGAGGAGGAAGATTTATGGCTTATGCATCGATATTAGCAGGTCTTACATTAATAATTATTGGCGTAATGCTATGGAAGTTTAAAATGGTGGAGTTATTGGCTGGATACAAAGCTGACTCAAATGTCAATAAAGATCTTTTAGCTAAGGCAACTGGCATTTCGTTGCTCTTACTTGGTTTTTTACTAGCTGCTGAATCGCTATTGATATTTAAAGGAGTAATAAGCGGCGAGAAAGCGATTGTCACTGTAGTCATTACAATGGTACTTGGTGTTATGGTGAGCGCTTTAGTAAGTTCTCATTATTCAAAGCAAAAATAATAGATATACTCATAATCTAATTAATAATTATAGGCCATAGTTGCATTGACTGTGGTCTATTGTATTATTATTAGAATTTATTTAAATTTATAATAAAATTAAGATTTTATATACAGGTATATTTATACTAGTCAATATGTTATAATATATGTAATTTCTTATAATATGTGACGAAAGACAAAACTGATTTAATAATTAAGGAGAAAGAGGTGCACTATGGCTAAAAAGATAGACCCAGAATTAAAGAAGCTTGGTGAATATTTAAAACTTGAAAAAAATTCATTTTTTGTAATTCCTGAGTATCAGAGAGCTTACTCATGGGATATTAAACAATGCGATAAGTTATGGCAAGATGTGGTAGATTTTATTGACAATGAAGGGGCAGATCCTTACTTCTTTGGCACGGTTATAATTAGCTGTCAAGAAGATGATAAAAAATTAAGTTTAATTGATGGACAACAAAGAACAAGCACTTTTATTTTATTATTTAAAGCTCTATTAATTAGAATAAATGAAGCTATTGCAAAAACGAGGAAAGATGAAAACTCTGAAAGACTCACTAGCACTTTGGCAAAAAAGAGAGATAGACTAATTAGAATATTGTACAAGGCAAATGATGAAGAAGTCTATGATATTATAGAAGATTTCGATAGCAGAAATGAAGAAGATTTATTAATCAACTTATCTATTAATGAAATATTTAAAGATGAGCTACTTATCATCATTAACAGTAAGGACTTTAAAGAAGCAGAGGGGAAAGTAGAGAAGATTAAGTACAAGCAAAATGATAACAAGTATACTAATTACTTCAGAAATTTTAAATTTTTCTATGAAAAATTGGAGGAATTATCTGAGTCAGAAATAAATAATTTTGCAGATTATTTACTAGATAAAACTGAACTTATAGAAATTAGAACTTGGAACGTTGAACAAGCAATTACTATGTTTAATTCTTTAAACTCCGATGGTTTACCTCTTTTAGATGCTGACATAATTTCTGCTAAACTATATTCATATTCGAGTACTTCTAGAGATGACTTTAATGATCGTTGGTCAGAATTTAAGGAAAAAGTGTCTGACTTGAATGCGTATAAGATTGTCGATATTGATGATGTGCTTAAACAATATATGTATATACAAAGAGCAATTGATAAAGTATATCTATCTGAGAGCGGTTCAGTAGATGTCACTACTCCTGGTATAAGAAGGTATTATACGGAAGAGAATAAAAATATTTTAATTGATCCTTTGACATTAACCGCAAGATTTTTAAAAATTGTTAAGATATGGGATAAAATTAAAGACTATTCTATAGTACAACTGGCTTTAAAGTTTAATGAAAACATCAAAACTTTTATTATTTCATACCTTTATAGGTTTGATGTTGATGCTATAAGTGAGTACAAGGCTAGTATGTTTATAGAGCAGCTGTTGAAGCTGTTTACAGTACTTGAACTTGTAGACATAGGTTATTCAAGTTCGAAATTTAAAACATTTTTATTTGGTCTAAATATTAAATTACTTGATGAAAAATATAATGAGGAAGAAATTTTAAAAGACATTAAAGAACATATTGCTAATAATTGGAACAGAGAAGAGCTTTTATGGAGTATAAAATCTTATACTAAAAATCCACTAGTACTTCTTAATGAATATATTTATTGTAAGGAAAACGATATAAAGTTTATTTTACCAGAAAAATATGAGATCGAGCACATAATGCCAATGAGTGGTAAAAATATTGAGCATATAAGAGAAGATGCCAATATAGAAAATAAAGAAGAATTTTTGTCAATAGTTAATAAATTAGGAAATAAAATTTTACTTGAAGACAACATTAATAGATCTATTGGCAATGCATGGTTTAAGACTAAGATTAACTATTCTATAAACAACGCAAAAAGTGAAAAAAGAGGATATAAGGATAGTAAGTTCGCACTAGCAAACTTTATAGTTCGAGAATATGAAAATCTTGAGAATCCTATGTGGACAAAAGAAAGTATTAATGACAGGACAGAAGGAATTGCAAATAGAATTGTAGATTTTATTTTCTCATAAGCTTAAAAGTAGGGGTAAAATATTTGTAGATTAAAAGCATTACTAAACAATTTAAATTAAATTTTGGATGCTAAGTTAATATGCTTGGCGTCTTTTTTCATGTATATGGTATAATATAGTAAAAGGAGGCTATGGTATGAAGATTAATTTAATGTCCTTGGCGTTTAAGACGAAGGATGTATTGCATAACAAAAAGACAATCATCAAGGCTATGAATGAATACTCTCACAAGGCGGACATGCTTGTCTTTGGTGAGTCGTTCTTGCATGGCTTTGAGGCTTTGACTTGGAACTATGATATTGATAAGGACATTGCCATATCGCTTGATGATGACATCATTAATGAGATACGCTCCTGTGCTAAGGACAATGATATTGCGGTGAGCTTTGGTATGATAGAGAGTTTCAAAAAGGCTCTTTACTCGTCGCAGCTTACAATAGGCAAGGGTGGCGAGCTTATAGATGTCTTTAGGCGTGTATCTAGTGGCTGGAAGGAAGCTATCGCTGATGAGCATTACAAAGAGGGCGATGGCTTTCACACTTTTGACTTTGAAGATAAGAAGCTTATGGTCGGCATATGCGGCGACTTTTGGCACGAGGAATATCTTAATGAAGCGAGTAAGGTAGATAAGGACTTGGTTCTGTGGCCTGTCTATACTGACTTCGCACCTAAAGTTTGGAACGAAGAAGAAAAGTACGAGTATGCAAAAGAGGCAGCCTTACTTAAAGCACCTGTTCTATATGTGAATTCTGTGTGCTACGACTTTGATGAAGACTACATAGCTAAGGGAGGTGCAGCTTACTTTGCTAATGGCATGATAATATCTGAAGTGCCATCGGGCTCTGAGGCTGTGCTTACTTGTGAGATTAAATAAGGGAGGTAAATATGAGAAGGGCTAATAGAGAAGTAAAGGACATGAATGAAATACTTAGGATAATGAAGGACTGTGATGATGTCGTGCTTGCCTTCAATGATGAAGTATCGCCATACATCTTGGTGGTTAACTTTGGAGTTAGAGAAGAAGCAGGCGAGATCACTTTATATATACATGGAGCGATGGATGGAAGAAAGTATGACTTTCTTAAGGACGGAGCTACTCTTAGTTTTCAAATGAGTGCTAATCATAAGCTCATCATGGATAAGGAACGCGGCTACTGCACTATGAACTACGAATCTATCATAGGTAGGGGGACAGTATATGAAGTTCTTGAATATGATGATAAAGAGGATGCACTCGAAGTTCTTGTACAAAAGTACCATATACCAAGCGAAAAATTTGTATATGCGAGGGCAGCCATACCTAGGACACGTGTTTTCAAAATTTGCGTGAAGGAATTAACTTGCAAGGCAAAGGCGTAGTGACTATTTATTTAATAATATTTTTGTATCTTTACAAATATTATTCTTTGTATTAAAATGATATTATAATCTTATGGAGGTGTTATTATGAAAAAGAAATTTTTACTTTATACATTGTTATTGTTTTTATTAATATTACCTTTTAACTTGAAGGCTCAAAGTGAGATTAAAATCAATATCAATGGACAAGAAGTTCACGGCGATGCTAGTCCTATGATTGTAAGTGGAAGGACTTTAGTTCCACTAAGACTTATTTCAGAAAATTTAGGCTTAGATGTTGCTTGGCAAGAGGCGACTAAAGAAGTTACTTTAAGTAAGGATGAAACTGTGATTAAGTTTATTATAGGCAAGAGCTCATATAACAAAAATGGACTTGATGTTGCTATGGACATAGCTCCTATGATTAATAATGGTAGAACGTATCTTCCTATAAGGGTTGTTGGAGAGTGCCTTGATAAAAAGGTTGGATGGGATCAAAATACAAGGACTGTCTTTGTAAATGATAATGATGGTCAAGTTGTAGAAGAAAATACTGAAACTCCTGTTGTAAGTGATAACAAGAAAGACCCTAAAATGTATAACCCTGATAACGGTGATTTATTAGCATATTTAAAAGCTGATGGTAGAATCATTGCAAATGTTAATTCTAAGATTTATCATTTGCCTAGTGGTGCTGCTTATAAAAAGGTTAGCTTGAAGAATGCGATTTTCTTTGATACTGAAGAAGAAGCTATCAAGGCTGGATATAGAAAAGCAAAACATTAATAGATAAACAGGTATTTTATATACCTGTTTTTTTATAAAGGGGAGTACAGATGACAATAAATAATAAAGAATTGCTTACTTATAGCTATATACTTCAAGAGCTATATGCTAAGAAGGACGCAATGTATAAGGACTTTGTTGCTAAGCTCACTCCGACTATTGAGAAGCGGAGCATACTTGGTGTGCGCATGGGCGCTTTAAGGAGTCTAGCTCGTGATGTAAAGGAAAAATCTGATTTTGATATTTTTAGTGACTCTTCATTCACTTATAGAGAGGAGAAGCTTTTATATGCCTTGTGCATTTTCAAGATGAATTCAAAGTTCGAAGATGCAATGAGGACGCTTGATGCATTCTTGCCTTATATCGATAGTTGGGAGGTGACGGATTTACTCGCAGGAGAGTTTTGTTTTGATAAGGCTCATAAGGAGGCTGCTTTTGATAAGGCATCTTCATACATCCAGAGCATGGAAGAGTACACTGTGCGCTTAGGACTAGTCATCATGCTTAAGCACTTTAATAATGCCATATACATAGAGAGATTGCTCTGTCTTATTAAGAAGATAAGTGTGGACACTTACTATGTCAATATGGCGGCTGCATGGCTTTTGTGCGAGCTATACTTTACGAAGAAGGATGCCATTGAGAACTATCTAGCTTGTGAGTGCGCGAATGAGGATATAAAAAAGAAGACTCTACAAAAAATTCGAGAGTCGATGAAAAAGTAATATTTGATCATAAAAGAAGCCAGACTTAAGTCTGGCTTTTATACTGTCTATTTAGATTTTGCTATAGTTCTAACTATGTCATCAAGGCTTGCTCCCTTATTGATTGTGAACTTGCCTGATTTTAATTTTGTGTCAAGCTTTAACTCAACGCATTTATTAACGAAATCTTTGCTGCTTGTAACAAGACCTTGTTGCTCAAGTATCTTACCTATCTCGCCTGGTAGTGACTTAGCAGGTATATTAACTTCAACTGCACCGCTTGCTTGTGGAGCTGGCTCTGCTGGTTTTTCTTCTGGAGCTTTCTCTGTTGGTTTTTCTTCTTGACTAGTTTCTTCCTCTTGAGGCTTTGTATCTTCTCCCTCTTGAGGAGCCTCACTTGTTTCTTCTTCGTTAGTATCGCCTGTTTTTTCTTCTACCTTGTCAGCACCTTCTTCATTGTTAGCATCAGCGTCTTGACCTTCGTCTATGTTTTCAACGACTTTCTTGTCGTCCTTACTGTTCTCAATGTTCTTTGTTAGTATGGAGTTCGCACCGTTGTTAACGAATAGTATGTCAAGTCTCCAGCTTATTATACATACAACAGCTATGATTACTATAAGCATAATTATGTAATCAATCGAATTATACAAAAAGTCTTTAAATTTTTCCCAAAAATTCATTCTTACACCTCTTATTTGATAACTTTATTTTTTTATCCGTTTGTATTATAATTATATCATATAATATAACAAAATAAAAGGTGAAATTGATGAAAGAGATAAAAATAAACGAAAATGATAATGATCAAAGACTTGATCGCTTCCTTGTGAAATTTTTTCCTAATGCGACTAAGTCCTTTCTAATGAAGATGCTTAGAAAGAAGAACATAGTTTTAAATGGCAAGAAGGCGAGTGGCGAAGAGAGGGTCTTTACTGGAGATGTGCTTAAGGTCTTCTTCTCTGATGAGACCTTTGATAAGTTTACTCAAAAGGAAAAGAAGTACAACCCAAATATTATTGACTTGAAGATAGTTTATGAAGACGAGAACATCGCCATCATCGACAAGGATGAGGGGCTTCTTAGTCATGCTACTAAGGATGGCTTTGAAAAGAACGTTGTCGATAGCTTCATCAAGTACCTTATAGATAAGAATGAATTTTCGCCTCGTAGCGAGAATACCTTTAGGCCTGCGCTTGCAAACAGACTCGATAGGAACACCAAGGGTCTTTTGATTGGATGCAAAAACTATGAAGCGCTTAAAGAGATGACAAGGCTTATCAAAGAAAGAAAGATTAATAAGTACTACAAGACCATAGTCAAGGGACGCTTCGATGTTGATGAGACCTTTGAGGTTTCGTATGAGAAAAACGAGAAGAAGAACATGATGAAGCTTTCGGATGATGGCTCTGAGATGATAACGCACTTCAAGACTATATATATGAAAAACAACTTTACTGAGCTTGAGGTGCTTTTACTAACTGGCAAGACTCATCAGATACGCTTCCACCTAAAGACTTTAAACCACCCTATAGTAGGTGATAGAAAGTATGGTGATGCGGCTACTAACGCTAAGCTAGAGGGCTTAATTAATAATCAGCTGCTTTACTCATACAAAATTTCATTTCCTGAGCTTGATGGTTTCTTTAGCTACTTAAGTAATAAAGATTTCTATGCGAACGCTTGGAAGACTTATGATAAAGTGAAGGAGAGTCTCTTCAATGATTAAGGTATACGAAACGAAGAAGGATGCCGAGAACTTATTTGATGCCATGCGCATGGATGAGGGAGGCAAAGTTCTTATCATCACTAAAAATACAGAGTATAAAGACTTCATTGTCCAAGAGGGCTTGAAGCGCCTCGGCATGCTCGTAGATACAAGTGTGATTAGTATTGACGAGTTTTACATAAGGTATGCGATTGGTGCATATAAGTTCCTTTCGGATATGTCTATGCGCCTAATCATAAAGAAGGCGATAGATATGAACCTTGGATCTATGCCGTTTCTTAAGTATCCATCTTACATTGACCTCATCTTTGAAGCGATTAAGGAAGCAAATAAGAAGGACATAGACCTTATGACTTATGGCGGAGAGTATAAGAAGATATACTTAGACTACGAGGATATTCTAAAGAAAAAGGGCTACCTTGCTTCTGATGAGAATATTGAACTAGACGATCTTAAGATTAAAGAAGCGGACTCCATATACTTCATCGGTTTTAACGAGCTTAACAATAAGCTTATATATCTTATTGGGCTTGCGAAGGATTTAGACAAGAAACTAAACATATTCATAGAACCAGACTTTGCATCAGATGAACTTATCTCTTACTTAGATGGTATTAAGGATGAATATCACAAGGCTGAGGTGAGCAAGGCGCGCTTTGCTCAAATCTCAAAGAACTTATTTAACGAAGAGATACTTGATACTGAGGGCATAGATTTTGTACGTGCGGACTCAGTTGAGGCGGAGCTTGACTATGTGCTTACAGATATTAAAAGATCTGTCTTGAAGAGTGGCTACTCATACGAAGACGCTCTTATCTACCTAATGGATAAGTCAGAGGAGCCGCTTCTAACACAGATGCTTGACTCCTACCATGTGCCTAGGAATAAAAACAGGGTTCTTTATATGAAAGACCTAGTGTGGCAAGATAAATTATTAGTGGATTTAGCTTCCTATGAGGGGGAACTTACAAAGGCAAAAGTACTTGAACTAGCTTCTAAGTACACAAAGGATGAGGTCCTTTTAGATAAGTTTACTAAGATAATGGACGCGATATATGAAGTCTATGGCGATGATATAAGTAAAGACGAGCTTGTAGATCTACTTAAGCTTGCCTTTAAATACGAGGTTTATAGACGCAAGGACAGGATAGCGGCAGGCGTATCTATATATAATGGCGACTTCGATACCCTAAGAGAGTACAAGCTTGTTTATGTACTTGGTATGAGTCTTGACGCTTTTCCAAAGACTATGAGCGAGAACTTTTTACTCGATAGCATATATAAAGAGCTTAACTATGACAAGAGAGAGTATATGTCCTGGCTGTCTAAAAACTTAATGAAGAAACTTTTTAAGGCGGCAAGAGATAAGATTACAATATCTTACTCAGCAAGAACGAAGTCTGATGCAGATCAAGGTGCGTCATCTTTCTTTAACGAGTTTAGTATTGATGAGTGGACACGTATAAGGAGCCTTGCCGCTATAGAGAAGAGCGCTTCACTTGCCACAAATGAGGAGCAGAAGAGACTTATTGAGGCACATAAAAATATTTCTAAATTCAAGCTAATAAATTATGATGAGATTAATAAACTTAGAGCGGAAGGTGTCATCTCAAAGTACAACGGCAAACTAGAGAGTTACTCAGCCATGAGCGTGGTTGACGATTTTGTGAAAAATAAATTAACGGTGAGCTTTCTTGAGACATTTAAGACATGTCCATATGCAGCGCTACTTAGTTACATCTACGATATAAAGCCTGTGGAGCAAGACGTGAAGGCGAGAAATATCGGCACTTACATGCATAAGGTCTTGGAGCTCTACTACAGAAACTTTATCGGTACTAAGGTCATCTTCGATGAGGAGATCTTGGAAAGATGCATTAATAATATAAAAAGCACGAATGAATACGCGGACGTCTTGGGCTTTGAACTTGAGAATATCGAAAGCTACATCAAAGACTTTATAATTTTCGATGAGGAGAGGATGAAGCATAGTAATTACATTGTCAAAGACCTTGAGAAGAGCATAAAGATTAGTGTAGATGGACATATCATCAAAGGCAAGATTGATAGAGTAGACGAGGATACTATCACTGGAAAACTACTCGTGATCGATTACAAAAGGAGCAAGGCTACCATGAAGGACAGTCTTCAGCTCTCGGCGTATGCATTATACTACAAGCCAAGTGGCGCTGATATAGACGCAGCCTTTGTAGCAATATCGAAGTTCGATGGCAATATCAACTTTATGCCTACAGATGCGGATGCTTGTGAAGAAGAAATTAAATCTTTGATAGAAAAAATTAAGACATATAGCTTTAATATCATTGACGAAGCAAGCGAGGATAAGTGCCTAATGTATTGTGAATATAGAAGCATGTGCAAGAAGGGGAGAGAGTGATGAACTTAAATGAAAAGCAGCAACTTGCTGTTGATACAATAGACAAAAATGTTTTGCTCGACGCCTCTGCTGGCACAGGTAAGACCACAGTCCTTGTCAATAGATTTGTAAAGATCTTGGACAAGGGTGACTTCTCATGCATAAATTCGGACGATATACTTTCGTCGGTAGTCGCTATAACATTTACAAAGAAGGCAAGCAACGAACTTAAGGAAAGAATCTCAAAGCTTGTCTACGAAAGAGCAAAGAGTGATGCAAGGTTCAAAGACTACTACAACAATATGCCTGTCGCAAATGTTTCTACAGTGCATCAATTTGCATTCAAGGTGCTAAAGGCATTTCCGCTCGTTGCAAACATTGACCCACGTGCAAGAGTCATTGAAGAAGACGAAGCAGATGAGCTCCTTGATAAAGCAATAAGGGAAGTACTTGATGAGAAAAACTATGAAGAGCTATTCAAGGCACTTGATAGAAACTACGACGACAACTTTGTGAGTAGCCTTAAGAGCATCATAAAGAAGACTATGGGTATGGACCTTGGGAAGCTGTATGATAATACTATAACTTACATCAGTTCATGCTATGACGAAGCTAGTATAAGCGTGGCTCTTAATAAGATGGCAGACGCCATAGATGAAGTAAAAGGCGATATAAAGGAGACTTCTAAGCTATACAAGGTGATTGATAGATATAAAGGCTCATTAGATGCACTAAGGACTGCGAGAGTAGATGAGCTTAATATAAACCTACTTAACGACTTTGCATACAATATCGGCGTGAATGCAAAAAAGAAAGAGTGCTACGATGCCATCACGGACAGCGCAAGCTACATACTTAAAGCACTTGAAGTAAATAAACTTAGTCTATATAAGGACTTCTTCACATTACTTGAGAGGGCGCATGCTAAGTATAAGAGCTACAAAGAAAAAGAGGCAGCACTTGACTTTAATGACTTGGAGATACTCTTTAGGGATTTACTTAAGACAGAAGAGGTGCGAAAGACACTTAAGGGTAGACTTAGCTACATCATGGTTGATGAGTTTCAAGACACTTCACCTATACAAAAGGAAATATACTATCTACTTAATGAGGCACTTGGAGGAGACAGACTCTTCGTCGTTGGTGACTTCAAGCAGTCCATATATGCGTTTAGAGGTGCAGACGTGAGTCTATACCGCTCAGTTAAGAAGGACTTTTTGAATGATGAAAGGTCCACAGCCATTAGCATGAACGAAAATTATAGAACAGGCGAAAAAATTATTGCCACTGTCAACAAACTTTTTAAAGATAAGATAGTGGACTATGAGGACCTAGTCTTTAAGGGCGACATTAATGATAGCGAAGTGAAACTTATTAATTACAACGACAAGAACGATAGAGAGCTCGAAGCTACTGCTATAGCAAACAAGATTATGGACCTAAACGAGGGCGGCCTTGCCTTTGGCGATATGCTTGTCTTAGTGCGTTCCAATAGAGACTCATCTGCCATAGAGAAGGCTCTTAAGAGGTCAAAGGTCGCTGTATATAACACAGCAAACATCGCACTCAACGAACGCGATGAGATGGAAGACATCTACAACTTCATTCACTACCTAAGGTATGAGGACGAGCTTTCACTAATTGCGCTTTTAAGAAGCAGTTTCTATGCTATAGATGACGACGAGATATTCTTGGCAAAGGACAGAGATGACTTTAGGTATTACAAGGAAGAGCTTGATAAGTATATACACATGAAGGATGAAGAAAGGCTTGACGAAGTATTGAAGGCCTTCTTTGATGAGACTAAGTATATGGAGAAGCTGCTTATAAGGAAGAGAGGCGCGCAAAGCTACACTAACGTTCGCAGCTTCCTAGATAGACTAGGATCATACTATGAGTCGGGCATAACGAGTTTTGAGACACTTGCAGATAAGATCCTTTTGCTAAGAGATAGGGGAGCATCTGAGCCCTCATACATCAGCGAGGACGATGACATAGTAAGGATAATGACGGTGCACAAGGCAAAGGGACTTGAAGCAAAAGTTGTTATCTGCGCACAGATGGCCTTTAAAAGAGCGAGCGACTTTAGCTTTGCAAGGCTCTGTGATGATAAAATCTTCTTAAGATTTAAAGATCTTTACTCAAACTTCAAGGCGGCACAAAGTGGTGATAGTGAACTAGATGAAGAAGAGAAGATAAGAAACTTATATGTAATGCTTACGAGAGCAAAGGAGCAGCTCATCATATATAAGTCAGGCGGCAAGAGCGGCTTCAACCCATATATAGAAGAGATTGATGCGACTAGTGAAGAGGCAAACTTTTATGAAAGAGAGCTCGATATAGATGAAGAAGAGTGCCTTGCAAGTGACGATGACCTTATAACGAAGGACATGGTGAAGTACGAGAGTTTATATGCGCCTCTACCATCGAGGTCTAAATATGCATATGATTATAATCTAAACACCTTTAAGGTATATGATGACGAGAGAGATGATTTAGAACAATGCTTAAGTGACAAGAAGAAGCTTGGCTCAGCTGCACATAGATTTTGTGAAGCATATGATGGAGATGACTTCGATAAAGTTTTTAAGGCAACAGTAGACGCATATGCTTTGAGCGAAAGGGAAGAAAAATTATTACTAATGTGTGCGAAGAACTATGAAAAGTTTTACAAAATTGTTAAGAATGTCAAAACATATAAGGAATTCGAGTATTATTACATTAAAGATGATATAATATACACAGGGGTTATTGATAGATTAGATGTATATGATGACAGAGTAGTCATTACTGACTACAAGCTCACTAGTCTTGATGACAATGCACTTAAGGAGCTATATGCTAAGCAGATGTCTATGTATGTAGAAGCTGTTAAGATTATATTCAAAAAGGATGCAAGTGCGAGACTATTTATTCTATCAAAAGATAAATTTATTGATATGGAGTAGATGATATGGATTACAGAATACTATTAGTTGAAGATGAAGCAGCAATAAGGAAGTTTGTTAAGATAAACTTAGAGAAGGAAGGCTACCTTGTTAATGACTATGCGAGTGCGGAGGAAGCACTTGAAGCGTGCAAAGAAATAAATTTTGACATAGCAGTACTTGACATCATGCTTGTGAAGATGGATGGCATTACGCTTCTTAAGATACTTAGAGAAGTCTATCCAAACATGGCAATCATCATGCTGACTGCAAGGAGCGAGGACATAGACAAGATAAACGCTTTTGAGTCGGGAGCTGATGACTACCTTTCAAAGCCATTTAACCCGAAGGAGCTTATCTTAAGGATCAAGTCCATCAGTAGAAGGCTTATCAATGAGAAGAAGGAAGAGAAAGAAATCGTTCTTGGCAAGTTCAGAGTCGATTTAAACCTAAAGGACTTCTATGTTGATGATGAGCTGATAGAGCTAACACCAACTGAGTTTGGCATCATCAAGTATTTAATAGAGAATGCAAACATACTTGTCAAGAGAAAGGACATAGTAAAGACCGTCTGGGGTTACGACTATCTAATGGATACTAAGCTTGTCGATGTAAACATATCCAGACTTAGAAAGAAGATAGAGAAGGATCCATCGAATCCTGAACACTTAAAAACTATTTGGGGAGAGGGATTTACTTTTGAATACAAAGAATAGTTTAAAGAAGAGCTTGATGCAGAACTTCATCTTGCTTGTCTTTATATCGCTTGTACTGATCAATATATTCTCCTCGTATATGTTCAAGAGGTTCTACTACAATCAGACTATAGAGAACGCGAAGGACACCTTGGACATGTATGTTGACTACGACAGAAAGTTTTACGGGTTTACAAGCAATGAGAAGCTAAAGGAAGCAATCAATCAGCATCCAAACCTCTTCTACAACAATATCGATCAAAGGCTCGAAATTTTAGACCTAGATGGCACAGTGCTGTTTGACTCGGAAGGTTATAAGTACACTACAGCACCTGAGATGGACAAGCTTATTCAAAACGCAAGTGCGACTTGGATAGGCCGCGACTCTGCATCAGGTAAGAGGGTCTTAACAGTTAGTACGGCAGTTATGCACGACGAGGAGCCTATATATTATTTAAGATTATTTTTCGGCTTAGGGCAAGTTGATGATTTTACGAACAAGCTTTCCATCATCATAGCAGCAATAAGCCTTTTAGTCTTGCTCGTTTGTATAATAATTTCTAACTTCATAAGCGACTCCATAGTTAATCCAATCAAATACCTTACAAGGATAGCTATGCGCATGTCGAAGGGTAACTACAAGGATAAATCGAGACTTAAGCTTAAGAATGAAATAGGCGCGCTATCAAACGCGATGAACATACTATCAGACGAGATAATTAAGCATGACGAGTTAAAGAATGAGTTCATAGCAAACATCTCACACGAACTAAGAACGCCTCTTACATCATTAACAGGCTGGGCATATACACTAAAAGATGGCGAGCTAGATCAAGAGACAACAGAGCTTGCTCACGATATACTTATTAGTGAGAGTGAAAGACTTAGCTCATTATTAGAAGAGCTGCTTGACTTCTCAAGTCTTATCTCGGGCAAAATCTCACTTAATAAAGACTACTTCGACCTTAAGATTTGCGTTGAAGACATCACTAAGCAGGTCTTCCCTAAGCTTGAGAAGAACAAAGAGAGCATAGAGCTAAACATTGCTGACGCCTCCTACCTTTACTATGGCGATGAAAACAGAATCAAGCAAGTTCTAATTAATCTACTTGATAACGCTGTTAAGTTTAATAAAGAGAGAGGACTTATAACAGTTAACCTTTATCAAGACAAGGACAGCTACTTCATAGACGTCATCGATGAAGGAGTCGGCATAGAAGAAGGAGAGCTTAAGTACATCTTCGAAAAGTTCTACACAGGTAAAAAGTCAAAGTCGCATACTGGCATTGGCCTTGCCATCGTTAAGGAGATAGTTGAGCTGCATAAGGGAGAGATATATATCGAATCAAAAGTAGATGAGGGCACTAAGTTCACAGTAAAGCTTGCAAAGGAGATCAAAGATGAAAAAGCTTCTTAGTTTATTGAGCCTCATCCTAATGATGCTGCTACTAGCCTCATGTAATACAGGACAGAGGGTATCGAACCCGGACCTATATGGAGTGTGGCAAGTAAAGGATATCATGGACGTTGAAGAAAAGCAAAGAGAAGTCGACTCATCACTAAGAGTGGACGACTACATCTATATAAGTGGTGACGACTACATCATAGGTAACGATCTTATCAAGGGTGCGAAGCTAAAGTATAGGAGAGTGCTCTTAAGTGACTACCTCTTCTTCAATTACAAGATAGAACTTAAAGACATCAAAGGCGTATATGCAGACGTGTACTCAGTGTATGAGGACGGAAGCTTTAGATACGACCTTATCATTAATGGCGACAAGATGATGACTAAGCTTGGTAAGTATCTATACACACTTACTAAGACAGACAAGACACTTGACGAGATGCATCTTAAAGAGCTAGTTAGTCTTGTTGAGAGCACGGAAGATGAAGCCCACGAGGCCATAGATGAGGACATAGGTTTCCTGATAGGGCTTAGAAATGATGAAGATGGCGTGCCTAAGTACAAGACCATATACATGCAGCCATACAAGGGCGAGGCATATGAGCTTGATTATTTACTAGTGCCAAGGCGCGATGGCTTTACAAGGATTGAGTGCGTAAATATTGAAAAGGACGGCATATATCAAGAAGACTTCTTAGTTATTAATGATCATGTTAATACCTTTGAGTCGCTTGTGCTATATGACGCAAATAAAAATAGAAAGCTAGATAGAGCTAGAAAGATTCTATTTGTTGGCAACGACTACTTTTCATATGAGATAGAGTCGAGGTTTAAGGACAACGGCGACGTAGGTGTATATTTTCTAGACAACTATAGTCAGAACAATAAGGCATCACTTCGTGAGCTTATAGAAGATGAAGAGACTGATAACACTAAGACCTATAGCATGGACGAGTTCAAGAACATATCAAACGACGCAAGAAACATTACACTTGCTAGGAACAATGGCTACTGGATACTTAAGAAGAGAGAGGAAGACATAAACTACCCTGGTCTATATAAGGACAGCTTCGTTATGAAGAGGCCAAACAAAAACTTAGTGCACTTTGATGAGCTTGACTTTAATTACGAGGTATTGAAGGAGAAGTTCCCTAAGCTTAGAGATGCGTTCAGTTCTCCTAACAAGGCCATGGCGATGATATATAAGGACAAAGCTCTGTGCGCATACGAGGTGCATAGGTCTCGTTTAGCTAGTGAAGTCTTTACTATGGATCTAAACTCGAACATCATAATGAATGAGTGGGCACTTGGTCAGTATGGCAATATGTGGAGAGAGAAATTCATATCCTTAGGAGCTAGAAAGATAAAATAATTACGCTTGCAAATACCCCTCATATGTTGTATAATAAGTAATCATATTGAAGGTGAAGTAATGGGTACTATAAAATCAATTTTAGAAAAAATACTTACAGAGGTAAGACCATATATGACGGAGACTGCGATACTATTTGTCGTCGCACTAGTCTTTGCCGTACTTGTTTTGTTCTTGCACGTAAGCTTTATGAAGTATAAGTTTGTAAAGTATATACCGACTATAGGTTTGATAGTCTTTGCCTTTCTATTATTAATAAAGGGCAACAAGAGAAGCATATTGCAAACATCGGTAATTGATTTGAAGCTTGTAGTTATATCGTTAACGAGTGCTTTTACATCACTCTTTGTCGCTATAGCGATGGGCTCGATGGCAAAGAGAGGGAAGAAGAAAAGAACTACGAGATTAAGTACAGATAAAAAACAAGATATAGATATAGATAAAGAGTAGACAGATTGGTCTACTCTTTTTTTGCGTCACGCTCTATTAATTTTAACTTTGCTTCTTTAGTCATCTTCTTAATCGCTGCCTCTCTTTGCATGGCTTCTTCCTTTGTTAAGAAGCTCTCGTAGTGGACGAGCTCAAAGGGTCCACGCCCTCTTGTGTACTTCGCACCCTTGCCACTTCTGTGCTTTTCTATGCGCTTGTAGATGTTGTCTGTGTAGCCTGTGTATATGGAACCGTCCTTGCACCTAAGCATGTAGATGTAGTAGAGCTTACTCATTATATATCAACTATGTCCTTAATGTCTGAGTAGTCGAAGCCTCTACTTATTAGGAAGCGAATGATTTTGTTCTTTCTTTTGTACTGGTCAGTCTCGCTCTTTGTTGCGTCGAGTTTTCTTTCATATGCATCCTTAAGTGCATCGTACTCCATATCTTTTGCTTCTTCCATCGCCTCGTAAATCTTATCATCATCTATGCCTCTTTGCTTTAACTCGTAGGCGATCTTTCTTGCACCCTTGTTCTTAATGCGAAAGCTATCTTCAACGAAGAACTTAATGTATAGATCGTCATCAACAAGGCCGACTTCTTCTATATAGTCACAGACCTCACTAGTCTCTTCGTCACTAAAGCCTTTACGTATTAGGTAGTCGTAGACGTCCTTCTTAGTCTTGATGTTCTTCAAATATTTAATTGCATAGTTATAAGCCTTCTCGTTCATAATACACCTCTTTAATTAATTCTAACAGATTAGTAAATATTTTTCAATATTCATAGCAAAAACTCTTGCTTTGTGATAAAATAAATATGAGGTGAAGGCTGTGGACTTTTTTTCAATACTGTCTATGATACTAAAGTATGTATTCATAATTATTATATATCTCTTCGTCTTTCAAATAGCGAAGATGATCTTTCAAGATATAAAGTCTACTCAAGCTTCGAAGAAGGGTGCTTACTTAAAGCTCATTGATGACGAAGCGAAGGACAAGATATATCCAATTAGAGAGAGCTTAAGTGTGGGACGCGATAGGTACTCAGACATTAGGCTTGATTACAATTTCATATCGAAGAACCACTTCATCATCGAAGAGGACAGAGGCGAGTATTACCTAAGAGATCTTGGTAGCAAAAACGGCACTTATGTCAATGGTACTAAGATTGATGACGAGGTCATACTTGAGGACGGAGACGTCATAGAAGTAAATGATATAAAATTTGTTTTTGTGAACAGGGAGCTATAGATGAGAAAGAGAATAAACATAGCAAGACCTTTGCTACTGGTCTTTATGTTTGTAATATTAGAACTAAGTTTATTCTACTTTTACAAAGACATGAAGCCAACGAATAATTTTATATATTACACAGCTGGCGTGCTTGTGCTTATCTACTTACTTAATATCTTGCTTATCAAGATATCACCGAAGGCGGATCGCTACTTAAACCTTATAGTATCTATGCTCTTTTCAATAGGGACCTTTGAGATACTAAGGCTTGATGAGATAAGTGGCTTTAAGCAAGTTATCTGGATAAGCATAGGTATACTTGTTTTTTATCTCGCCATCTTTATATTGACGGCGATGAAGAATAAGTTTGACAAGATGTTCTTTCTAGTCTTAGCACTTATTTACATACTGTTCATATTGACACTTGTACTAGGTAAGACGAAATATGGAGCGAGAAACTGGATAAGGCTTGGACCAGTAAGGTTCCAACCAGGTGAGTTCATCAAGATACTATATATATTCTTGCAAGCAATCTACTACAAGAACTACAAAAGGTATGCCAATATGAAGTATGGACCTGAAATCTTTACACTAATAACATACAGCTTCATAATGTGTTTCTTCTTGCAAAAGGACCTTGGCTCAGCAGTCATCATCTACGGTATGATGATGTTTAGCGAGTTCGTCTTTGAAAAGAAGAAGTACTTAAAGTATGTAAACCTACTCTTAGCTGTAGTGATGAGCGTTGTGAGCTACTACTTATTCAGTCACGTAAGAGTAAGAGTACTAAGCTTTATCAATCCTTGGGACTATATGGATGGCATCGGACTACAAATAACGCAGTCGCTCTTTGCCATCAGTTCAGGCGGTTTTCTTGGCACAGGCATAGGTTTAGGTCTACCTAAGACTATACCAGTTGCGACAAGCGACTTTATCTTCTCAGCTATATGTGAGGAGATGGGTACACTAGTTGGCATTGCCATCATTATGTTATTCATAATGCTTATTTCAAGAATATTCAAGATAGCGCTTAAGTCGAACGATACCTTCTACAAGGTCTTAAGCTTCAACTGCGCAGTTTTATTCTCAGTGCAAGCCCTCTTAATCTTAGGAGGCGTACTAAAGCTTATACCACTAACAGGGGTAACGCTTCCTTTCGTTGCCTACGGAGGCACATCGATACTAGCGTCCTTCATAATTCTAGCTATGGTTCAGCTATCGAGCATGGAAGGTGAAGTCGATGGATAGAACGAATAAGAGAATTATAATTTCACTAATAATATTTTTAGCGGCCTTCTTTGGAATAATATTCTATCTAACATACTTTCAATTATTTCTTGCAAATGATATAAAGAACAATCCTTATAACAGGCGTAACAGAGTAGACGAGGAGAATGTTATTAGAGGCACTATATATGACAGAAACGGTGTTATACTTGCTGCGACAAAGGTCAAGGGCGAAGAGAAAGAAAGGATGTATCCATTTGGAAAAAGGTACTCGCACGTCATTGGCTACACTAGCAAGAAGTATGGCAAGCAAGGCCTTGAAAGTACATTCAACGATGTTTTAACGGGCACAGACAAGGACGACTACTTCAAGGACATAAGAAAGATATTTAATGACAGAGCTGGTAAGTCACTAGTTTTGTCTATAGATAATAACTTAGAAGCGCTTATAGAGAAGAACTTTGCAAGGGACAAAGGCGCAGTCATAGTCATGGATAACAGAACAGGCGAAGTGCTTGCTATGCACTCAAACCCTGGCTTCAATCCATCAACTATAGATCAAAACTGGGACGACTTTGTCAATTCAAATGGCGGAGAACTACTAAATAGAGCGACCCAAGGACTATATCAGCCGGGCTCAACATTTAAGCTAGTAAGTGCCATGGCGATATTAAAGGCAAAGAAAGACTTAAGCTACACCGACACGGGTAGCGAAACAGTCGACTCTTATGTCTTCAAAAACTCTGGTGCAAAGAAGTATGGCGATGTTGATCTAAACGCTGCTATGAGCAGGTCAATCAACACCTACTTCATAAACAAGGTTATGAGCATGAACAAGGATATATTCCTAGATACTATAGAAGACTTTTATATAGACAAGGACTTTACATTTGACTTAGTTTTTGCTAAATCGAAGTTCAATAGAGATGCAGGCAAAACAGAGCTTGCAGCGGACTCTATAGGTCAAGGCTCAATACTAGTAAGCCCTCTTAATATGCTTATGATGACTAGCGCCATTGCCAAGGAAGGTGTAATGCTTAAGCCATACATCGTGAAGATGGTCAAGGACAATAAGGGCACCTTGCTTGAATCAACAAAGAGCGAAGTGTATAAGACAGTTGGCAATAAAGAGGACGCTGACAAAGTAAAGGAAGCGATGCTAGAGACTGTGAAGAGTGGTACAGCAAAGGCCTTGTATAGAAAGGGCTTCACTATAGGTGCTAAGACTGGTACTGCAGAGCTTGGCAAGGGTAAGTACAACGCTTGGCTAGTAAGCTTTATAGAGTCTGATAAGCTTGACTACAGCATCTGTGTTGTGAGTGAAGACCAAAAGAAGATGGGCTACCAAATGCAAGGCATTGTTAGGGCGATAAACAATTATCTAATAAATAATTACAATAAATAGAAAGGGATGTTAACATGGACGAATTAAAAACAAGAGATCAAATTGATGAACAATTTAAGTGGGATTTAACGAAGATCTTTGAAAATGATGACAAATGGTCCGAAGAGTACGACAAGATTTCAAAGGACATTTTAAAATTAAGTGAGTATGAAGGAAGGCTTGGCGAAAGTGCAAAGACTTTACTTGAATTTACTAAGTTAAAATACGAACTTATTCATAGACTTGAGCTAATATTTGTTTATGCAAGCTTAAAGTTCTCACAAGACACTACAGATACAAAGAGTCAAGAGCTTGCTGACAAGTCGCAATCATTAGAAGTAAAATTCTCAACTATCTTAGCTTTCGAATCACCTGAAATTTTAAAGGTAGGAAGAAAGAATATAGAAAAATTCATTTCTGAAGAAAAAGGCCTTGAAGAATATAGAAAGACTTTTGAAGACATACTTAGATACGAAGCTCACACTCTTAGCGAAAAGGAAGAGGCACTTCTATCAAAGGCGGGAGACCTATATAGCGCGCCAGATGACATATATCAAATGTTCTCTTATGCAGATCTAAAGTTTGACTCAGTTGCAGATAAAGATGGCAATATGCATCCACTAAGCTCTGGAGTCTTCACAAAGCTTCTTTCACAAGATGACGAAGTCTTAAGAAAGAATACATTTAACACATACTACGACAACTACGCTGACCATATCAATATGCTTGCAGCAACACTTAAGGCAGCAGTTAAGAAGAACATCTTCAGAGCTGAAGTTAGAAACTTTAAGAGCGCAAGAGAGGCTGCCTTATTTGCCAATGCTGTTGACGAAAAGATATATGATAACCTAATCGAAGCAGTGCATGACAAGATTGGCTACCTTCATAGATATATGAAGCTTAGAAAGAAGTATATGGGACTTAAAGAGCAACACATGTATGACATCTACATGCCAATGCTTAATAGCTTAAAGTTCGAGATTGATTACCCACAAGCAACAGAGATAATTAAGGAAGCAATTGCACCACTTGGTAAAGAGTATCAAGACATTGCCTACAAGGGATATCACTCAAGATGGGTCGATGTTTATGAAACAAAGGGTAAGAGGGGCGGAGCCTTCTCATCAGGTGTTAAGGGAACATATCCATACATCCTTTTAAATCATAACAAGTCACTTGACTCAGTCTTCACATGCTGTCATGAAATGGGTCACTCTATGCACTCATACTTAACAAACACAAATCAACCTATACAATACGCAAACTACAGTATATTCTTAGCAGAGATTGCTTCAACTATGAACGAGACACTACTAACTCACTACATGATTGACAATGCTAAGACTAAAGAAGAAAAATTATACTTCATAGACAACTACCTTGAGTCATTTAGAACTACATTATATAGACAAGCAATGTTTGCTGAATTTGAAAATATAATTCACAAGTATGCACAAGAAGGCGGCACATTAAACGCAGACTACTTGAACAAGACTTACTACGATTTAAATAAGTTCTACTACGGCGATGATGTAGTTGTTGATGATAAGATCAAGTATGAGTGGGCAAGAATACCTCACTTCTACTACAACTTCTATGTATTCCAATACTCAACAGGTATTAGCTGCGCAACAGAGTTTGCGAGAAAAGTGCTTTCTAAAGAAGAAGGAGCAGTGGAAAAATACCTTGGCTTCTTATCAAAGGGCTCAAGCGAGTACCCAATCGACATACTTAAGGAAGCAGGAGTAGATATGACAAAGAAGGACCCAATACTAAACAGTTTAGATACATTTAACGAGTTTATGGATAAGTTTGAAGAACTTATGTAGGAGGACCTATGTTAGGACAAATTAGCGATATATTTGTAAATTTTAAACTCAGCTACCTTATCGACATCACAATTATCGCGCTTATAATATATCAACTATACAAGCTTGTAAAGCAAACAAGAGCCGAGCAGCTAACAAAAGGCTTCTTGGCCTTGCTTATAGTTACAAAGCTAAGTGAAGTTTTTCACCTATATACACTTAGGTGGTTAATCGAGAACCTATTCAATGTAGGTCTTATCGCTTTAGTTGTTGTATTTCAGCCAGAGTTGAGACGTGGACTTGAGTATATAGGAAGGATGAAGTTCTTTTCCAAATCAATTTCTGAGTTTAAAAAAGAAAATTTTTCAAGAACAGTTAACGAGATAGTAGACGCCTGTCTATCACTATCAAGACAAAAGATAGGCGCACTTATAGTTATCGAGAGAAAGACTGGTCTTAATGAGATAGTCGATACAGGTACTGATATCGATGGCCTTGTTTCAAGCGACCTACTTATCAACATCTTTATACCTAACACTCCTCTACACGACGGAGCGGTTGTTATTAAGAGCGATAAGATCAGAGCCGCAGCGTGCTTCTTGCCGCTTACAGACAATCAAAACGTACCAAGGGAGCTTGGCACAAGACACAGAGCAGCGCTTGGCGTAACAGAGATGAGTGACGCGCTTGCAGTTATAGTATCCGAAGAGACAGGATCCATCTCCACAGCAGAAGAAGGTGTTATCTCTAGATACTTAGACGAGAACACACTTAGAGAAAAACTATTAAGCGTCTACTTACCAGAAAGTAACGAAGAAAAAACATTATTCAAATGGAGGGCAAAAGATGAAGTTCAAGATGAAGAAGTTCAAGATCAAGAACAAGAGTAATATCATTGCAAAAGTAGTCTCAGTCATCATTGCCATCTTCCTTTGGTACTATGTTATGGGACTTGTTAACCCAGAAGAAACAAGGACATATAGAAACATAACAGTTGCGTTTAAGAGCCTTGACTACCTTAACAATACAAAGCTTGTTAACCTTGGACCAAGCGAGGCAAAAGTTTCAGTTCAAGTAAAAGGTAAGAAGAGCGAGCTTGACAATATAAACGAAAACAACATCAAGGCAGCCATAGACTTTAGAGGATACAGTGCAGGACAAGCAAGAGTGCCTGTTAAAGCAGAGATCATTGGTCAGTACAACACACTACAAGTTACATCAGTGGGACCGTCAGAGATTATATTCAACCTTGACAGCGTCGAGTCATACAAGAAACCTATAGAGATAAGACAAAAAGGCGAGGTTAAAGAAAATTATGCTCTCTCCGACATATCCATGGACGTGGAGAATGTTAAACTTACAGGACCAGAAAGCTATATAGCAAAGGTCGACAAAGTCATAGCAGAGATAGATTTAACAAACAAGGATAAGCCATTTACAATATCAAGTAAGCTATATGCAGTTGACATCAAGGACAATCAGATAGATCAAGTAAGTCTATATCCACAAGTTGTTAATATCAATGCACAGATAGATAAGACAAAGTCGGTTCCTATCGAGACAGACTTCGTAAGCCACTTGCCAAGCAACTACAAGATAGTTAATATAAAGACTAGTCCGCAAAATCTTGTAATTAAGGGTCAAGAAGACATTGACAGCATAAACTCCATCAAGACAGAGAAGATAGAGGTTAATGATGCAGTCGAACCTAAGGACGGCGAGCTTATAGTTAAGCCTATACTACCTAAGGGAGTTGAACTACTTGATGAGAACGTTAAGATAAGCGTTACTTATGAAGTAGAAGAAGAGGCAGAAAGAGAAATTAAGGTGCCACTTGCAAACCTTGAGCTAGTAAACTTAAGTGATGACTTTGAACTAAAGGATACAAACGATAAGTTTATCACATTGCGCTTGAAAGGGTACAAGTCAGTCTTAGATAAGATAGACGAAGATACATTTAAGCTTAGGGCAGACGCATCGAACGTAACAGTAGAGGGCAAAGAGCAATTAAAGCTTGAACTAGTAACAGACAAAGAGTATGTGAACATACTTAACAACACAATAAGCCTAGACTTTGCAATGAAAAGTAATTAATATTAATTAATACAAGGAAGCTGAGTAAGAGATCTTACTCAGTTTTCTTTTGCAACTATATAAGAGAAGATTATAATAAACAAGCAAAGCATAAGATATTCGTATTAATATAGTGATAATGCTTGTATATTTTTAGGGGGGTTGTGGTATAATGAATATAATAAGAATTTATTTTGCTAAATCGTTTAAAGGAGAATTTTATGAAGTACAAAAAATTTTTCGTAATCATGTTTATATTGATACTGTTTTCATCGATATCAGCACTACTTGCCCCGATATTCATTCAGCTATGGAAGGCAAGTGGCACGCCGCTTGATACGAAGAAGATAGTATTTATAGTCTTACTTATACTTACTTCAAAACTGCTAACGATACTATTCACAATTTTTAGAGAAAAGTTTGCAAAGGAGTATAACAAAGGCAATTTCATTTCATACATAAAAAACATTTTTAATATGAACTACGACAGTATAATCGAAAAGGGAGCTATGAACTTACTAGAGAGGGCATCGATATCTGTTAATAGTATCTACTCCTTTATGATGAATGGCTACATACAGATATTTTCCTCGTTTTTAGTTGCCTTAGTATGCTTAATTTTAATTGCAAATGTAAATTTGTATTTAGCCTTGATAATGTTTTTAGCACTGCCTATAAACTATTTTGGATATAAATTATTAAATAAGAAGCTTAAGAAAAAGTCTGAAGAGATGCAAAAGATGACTGGTATGGGCTTTCAAGAGATACTTTCTTATGTACAAGAAGTTGATTATGTAAAGCAGCTTTCTGATAAGTCTGTGATTTACAATAAATTAGAACCAGCGACAGAAAAGGTTTACGGCAGCATGGCAAGGGTCAATGAATACGCTCAGTCGATGACAGTGGTCTTAGAAGGCATTAACGAGATTATAAAAACACTTCTTTTACTGATAGTTGTTTATGATTACATGGCGCATAGCAGCAGCATTTACTCAATTATACTCGTTACTTTAATCTTCCCACTTTACTTTGCTAATGTTTCTACAATAACTAATTCAAATATTGAGAAGAGAAATTTTGATATAGCAAAAGATTTTGAAAAAGAACTCATCGCCAATAAAGAGGCTGATGGCGGTGAAGCTATTGATGCAATAAATGATATAGAACTTGATGTCAATGGTATAAATATCAAAGATATGAAGCTTGATTTTAATGCAAAGGCAAGGCTTAAGAAGGGCGACATAGTTAGAATCAACGGAGCCAATGGTAGTGGCAAGAGTACATTTGCCAAAAGCCTAGTAAAATTTAGAGACGTAAAGATAATTAAGATAAATGGCATAGATATCGACAAGTGCAAAAACGAAGACATAAGAGATCGTATTGAATATGTAGTTCAAAACGCGCCTATAGTCAACGGCTCACTAAGGAAGAACCTTCTACTTGATTTTGATGATGGCAGTCACATCGACTTAGAAGAAAATCAATTCATCAGATCCATACTTGAGAAGAAGTCCATTGATGATGATATACTTATGGGCGGCTCAAATCTATCTGGAGGAGAAAAGCAAAAGATATCATTCGCAAGGTCATTACTAAAAAATCCTGACGTATTAGTTTTGGATGAGATATGCTCAAACATTGACAAGGAATCAACGAAAGAGATATACGATTACTTAAATGAGACTAGAGACGAAAGGATATGCTTCATCATCAGTCACGACGACTTGACAAGTGGACTCATTAATGTTAATATAAATATATAGTATAAGCGAGGCAGCATTGCCATAGCAAAAAATATTTTGTGAAAACAAAAAAAGTACTTGACAAACGTTCTGCGTGAGTATATACTATATGAGTAAAGAATAATAAAACAAGAAGAAAATGCTTTCTCACCTTATAACCGGTTGTTCATAAGGTTAATTAATTGTATTGTACGGGCATTTTTTCATGCCCGTTTTTTTAATGGAGGTGTAAACAATTAAAGAGCTACTAATCAACGAAGAGATTAGAAATCCAAAAGTAAGACTTATTGGTGAAGATGGAACTCAATATGGTATTGTCGACAACGATAAGGCTTTAGAGATAGCACAAAATGCTAAATTGGACCTTGTAATGGTTTCTCCGAATGCTGACCCTGTTGTTTGTAAGGTCATGGACTACGGTAAGTACAGATATGAACTTCAAAAGAAGAACAAGGAAGCAAAGAAGAAACAAAAAGTTATCAATATTAAAGAGATCAGAATGACTCCTAACATTGAAGATCACGACTTAAATGTTAAAGCTAGAACAACATTAAAGTTTATTCAAAATGGAGACAAGGTTAAGGTGTCCGTTCGCTTTAGAGGTAGAGAGATGGGACATACTGAGCTTGGAAGAGAAGTTCTTGATCAATTTATAGAGCTATTAGGTCCTGAAGCTATGGTTGAAAAAGCACCTAAGTTAGAAGGAAGAAACATGTCTATGACTGTTGCTCAAAATAATAAAAATTAGGAGGAATACAAATGGCAAAGATGAAAACACACAGAGCGTCTGCAAAGAGATTTAAAAGAACAGCCTCTGGTAAATTAAAAAGATTTAAAGCATACAAAGGACACTTAACAGGAAAGAAATCTGCAAAGAGAGTAAGAAACTTAAGAAAAGGATCATTAGTATCAAAGGGCGATCAAAAGAGAATCGACTCTATGATATTGTAATAGGAGGATAAATATGGCTAGAGTTAAAAGAGCAGTAAATGCAAAAAAGAATCATAAAAAAGTTTTAAAACAAGCTAAAGGATATTTCGGCGCAAAGAGCAAGCTATTTAGAACTGCTAACGAAGCAGTTATGAAGTCACTAAGCTATGCATATATCGGTAGAAAGAACAGAAAGAGAGACTTCAGAAAACTTTGGATAGCTAGAATCAACGCTGAATGCAGAGTAAACGATATGAGCTATAGCAAATTTATCGGTGGTTTAAAGAAATTAAATATTGACATAAACAGAAAAATGCTTTCCGAAATGGCTATTCATGATAAAGAAAGCTTTAAGAATTTAGTTGATATGGCAAAGAATGCTTAAAGTTCTCATTTATGGGAACTTTTTCTTTTCTATATGGCAAAAATTCTTGATTTGTAGTAAAATGTATTTATGGAAATAAGAAAAAAACTATTTAAAGATACATTAAACCCACCACAAGTATTGGCACTGGGTTTTCTATCCTTAATCATTATAGGCAGTGTGCTTTTAAACTTACCTATTGCCTCGTCTAGTGGCAAAGCCATAGGCTATGTCAATAGTTTGTTCACATCAGCATCTGCTGTGTGTGTAACAGGCCTTACAGTTCTTAATACTGCTAAGGATTTTACGCCTTTTGGTCAACTTGTCATCATTACCTTGATACAGTTTGGCGGCCTTGGCATAATGACACTTGCAACTGTTGGCTACATCATTATGGGCAAGAAGATTTCCTTTAAGGAAAGACTTATGATTAAGGAACAACTAAATACTGAATCTATACAGGGCATAGTTAAGCTAACAAAGAAGGTTATTGGCTACACTTTCTTTCTTGAGATGATGGGATCAATTCTACTTTCACTTCGCTTTGTACCTATGTATGGACTAGGAAAGGGTGTGGCTTTTAGCATATTTCACTCGATAAGCGCTTATTGTAACGCGGGTTTTGACATATTTGGAGATTCTTTAACTATCTTTCAAAATGACTATTACGTTTTGCTTATACTATCGCTATTAA
>CAMYBS010000007.1 GCA_947254025.1 uncultured Clostridia bacterium | reverse complement strand
GCAACGGACTTCTAATCCGTGTGCCGGGGGTTCGACTCCTCCTAGTCGCGCCATTGTTGGGATGTAGCCAAGTCGGTAAGGCACCAGACTTTGACTCTGGCATTTTCGTAGGTTCGAGTCCTACCATCCCAGCCATGCGGAGAGGTATCGAAGCGGTCATAACGAGGCGGTCTTGAAAACCGTTTGGGTGCAAGCCCACGTGGGTTCGAATCCCACTCTCTCCGCCATTTTTTTTATTTAAAATGGCTTATGCCGAATAATTTAATAAATATTGGAGAAGTACTCAAGTGGCTGAAGAGGCTCCCCTGCTAAGGGAGTAGGTCCTAATTTACGGGGCGCGAGGGTTCAAATCCCTCCTTCTCCGCCACATATGTGGACCTTTAGCTCAGTTGGTTAGAGCGTCCGGCTCATAACCGGCAGGTCCGGGGTTCGAGTCCCTGAAGGTCCACCATTTTAGGGGTTTAGCTCAGCTGGTAGAGCAACGGTCTCCAAAACCGTGTGCCGAGGGTTCGAAACCTTCAACCCCTGCCATAAGCCTTTTATAGGCTTATTTTTTTAGCTTTTTATTCTTTGTATATATCATTTAGAATGGATGTGTTCCTATGAAGGCACGCGCTTTTTTTGAAACAATTGAAGAGATATTTTTGCAGTCTTTAAAAGATGAACTTGATCTAACACCTAAGCCTGGCTGTGTTGATGGACATGATAGTGGTCCGCACGCAGACATGGATTATGATGTGTTTTTAAGTAGTATTTCATCTCTTAAGGGCTATTTTTTTGAGATAATGATGATTTCGAACACGTCTAAGAGCTTTGCTGATACCTTTGATGCAATTAGGCCTATAGGTATGATCTATGAGGAGAAGATGTATGAGGCTACATCTGGGATTAACACGCACAAAGGTGCGATTTTCACTCTTGGTGTGATTGCCTGTGCTATCGGGAAAATTTATTATGATAACAAATACCTTACTATTGACTTGATTAGTGAGTATGTTAAGAAGCTTTGCGCGAATATTTTTGACGATTTTAGCAAAGAAGAAATGCAAAAGACGAATGGCATGCGCATATACAAAAACAATGCTAAGCACTCTGGCATAAGGTATGAAGCGAAGAATGGCTTTAAGACGGCCCTTGATGCTTATGACTTTTATAAGGAAGTGAAGGACTTCTTAAGGACTTTTGTTTATATAGTAGCAACTCTTGATGATACAACGACTATTAATAGAGTAGGTGAGTCTGGTCTTAATTTCTCAAAAGCTTATGCAAAGAATGTTTTAAATAGTAAAAATTTTGCTGAAGATATCATGGCTATGGATAAGCTATACACCGAGAAGAATATTTCAACTGGTGGCTGCGCTGATACTATAGAGCTGGTTTACTTTTTTAAGCGTATTGATGATTTTATGGTATCTTTTATGAAGGATTTTTTAAGGGCGAAGGAAGCTAGATGGAAGATCATTACTGATGCAATTGAAAGCTACAAGATGCCAATAATTACTCTTAACTTAAATATCAAAGGTATGCATAAGGACAAGGACGAGTTCGCTCCTTTATATAGTAAGGCGAAAACGCTTTTAGCTTCTTACGACTTAGTGTATGAGGATAGTGATGCGTTCACAGCTGCATACTTAGCGAAGTCTGATGCAATTACTGAAAAGAAGAAATTCGTGAGCTTAGAAGAGTCTTATGAGTACATGCGCTTTGTTGATATCGATGTGATTGATAGATCTTTTGAGCCTATATCAAGATCTCAGCTTGACCTTCCTAAGAGGACCTGTATAGTATGTGGGGAAGATAGGTTTACTTGCATGCGTGAGGCAAGGCACACTCAAGAGGAATTTAATGCTCACTTAGACGATGCTTTATTAAATCTTGACAAATAATAGAGTTTACTATATAATATTAACTATGGAAAAAAGGTTTATGAACATGGCAATCAGAGAGGCGATAAAGGCTTATAGGCTTGGTGAGGTTCCTGTAGGTGCTGTCATTGTGAAAGATGGCGAGGTAATTTCAAAAGCCTACAATGAAAGCATTACTTCGACTGATGCGTCTGCTCATGCGGAGATGCTTGCTATAAGACGGGCGTGCGAGAAGCTCAAGAACTACAGACTCACAGGCTGCGACATATACGTAACGCTTGAACCTTGTATGATGTGCCTGGGTGCGATTTTAGAAGCACGCATAAAAAACTTATATATAGGTCTTCTTGATTACAAGAAGGGCTCTTGTATTAGCAAAATGCAGCTTCACAACTCATCTCTTAGCTATCATAAGCTAAATGTAGTATATAGTGAAAGCAAGATTTATAAATTCCTTTTACAAAACTTTTTCAAGACCTTAAGAAACAAATAGGGAGTGGTATCGAAGAGGTCATAACGGGGCGCACTCGAAATGCGTTAGGGGCCATGCTCCACGTGGGTTCGAATCCCACCCACTCCGCCAATACAATATTTTACGTGCACTAGTAGCTCAGTTGGATAGAGCAGCGCCCTCCTAAGGCGTGTGCCGGGGGTTCGATTCCTCTCTAGTGCGCCATTTCTTTTTACATATAAGGAGGTTTTTGACAGCGTGAGTTTTAAGTTAAAAAAGCTTGGTGTTGTGGCAGGTCTAGCAGTTTTAGCCCTTGCACTTACTTTGCTTTTCGTATATAAGAATTATTTCTCTAAGGTGGAAGTTTTTTCTTCTGGAGAGTCCTTAGGTGTTTATGCAAGTGTGCATAATTTTAATGAAGCTATTGATAAATATAAATCAAAATATGAAGATAGATATGATGTAGATTTAAAAAAGGCTAAATATGAGTTCAAAAGAAGCGATGAAGAGCCGAAGAATACTATATCTGAGTGTGCTTTTAATATTGATGCTTGTGCCATCGAAAAGGATGGTAAGTCACTTTATGCGCTTAAAAATGAAGATGCGGCGAATGAATTTTTACAATCTCTTGAAAATCATTACTACAGTGACAATACTATGAGCGTAGAAATTAAGGATGATGTAAAAATTTCTAAGTTAACTATGCCTTTAAGCGAGATTAAAACTGTAAAAGAAGCGCTTAAAGAGGTTGTAGAGAACAATAAACTAAAGAATGACAAGGCCATAAACGTGCTTTTGACAAAGAAGGAAAGCACTGAAGAGGTTATCACTATGCCTGTTGAGAGCCAAGAAGATCCATCTCTTCCAAGAGGCGAAACTGTGCTTTCTATGGACGGTGAGGAAGGCCTTAAAGATGTTAAGAGCATCGCATATTACGAGAACGACGAGCTTATTAGCAAGGTTGTTTTAGAGGAAAATGTTAAGAAAAAGGCTGCTCCAAAGCTTGTGCTTGTTGGAACTAGAAAGGCTTTGGCTGACGGCAGCTTTATAAAACCTACCAGAGGTGGTTATTCCTCAGGTTTTGGTAGCAGATGGGGCAGAATGCATCAAGGTGTTGACATAGATGCTGATTATGGTGATGACGTATTTGCTGCAGATGGCGGAGTTGTAAGCTACGCAGGTACTCTTGGTACTTATGGCAAGCTTGTTGAGATAGACCACCAAAACGGTTACAAGACAAGATATGCGCACTTAAGCAGTATAAATGTTTCAAAGGGAGATACTCTTACTAAAGGTGAGTTTATAGGCAAGGTAGGAGCGACTGGCAGAGTAACTGGACCGCATCTACACTTTGAAGTTATTGTTAACGGCAAGGCTCAAGACCCAATGAATTACTTAAGAGGATATTAAAATGAAGAAAATTCTTGCACTAGCACTCGTCTTATTGATGAGTGCATCTTTGCTCTCTTGCGCAAAAAATATAGATGAGAGTGAAGCAAAAAACTTAGCTCACAAGTACATGGACGCACTTAGAAGTGCTGATGGCGATGTACTTTTCGAAGCGGCAAAGCTAAAGAATCAAAATCAAATAAAAAAGGAAGACTTCCAAAGATCTTTGAGCCAAACTCTTAAGAAGCTTGGCGATTTTAAAGCTGGCAAGGACGAAAAATTTGAGCTTGTAGATAAAACTTATGTCTTATCGAGTGAAGATGAGTTTACTTATAGAATGACGACTTCCATCATAGAACTGGACAAATCAGGCGGCTTAAACAACGCATACTTTATGCTTAAAGAGCCTATCTGCGAAGACAATGATATCTTCAAAGAAGAAAGCTTTATTTTGGATAATGATGGAGCAAAGTTATATGGCGCTCTTACTGTACCAAAGGATTTTAAATCTAAGAAGGTAGTTTTAATGCTGCAAGGTTCTGGCCCGCAAGATATGGACGAAACGATTGGCCTTGCAGACAATAAGCCTTTTAGAGACATTGCACATGGTCTTGCACAGAAGGGCGTTGCAACGCTTAGACTAGACAAGAGGTACGTAAACAATGCACCAAAGGACTACACTGTTGATGAGGAAGTACTATCTGATGCAAAGCTTGCTATAGAGGAGCTTAAGAAGGACAGTAGATTTGATGAAGTATATGTGCTTGGCCACTCGCTTGGTGCCATGATTGCACCAAGACTAGCTAGGGAAGAAGGACTTAAGAAGGTAGCAATGCTTTCTGCTTCAACTATGAAGTTTACAGACATCATCTACAATCAGCAGCTTGAGTATCTTAACTCGGGTGCGGTAGGTCAAGCAGCTGCAGAATTTCAAAAGAAGGAGCTTGACAAGATCAAAAAGCAAATTGATGAGATGACTGAGAAGACTAAGGGTAATTTCTTTAGTATGCCTGCTTCATATGTGTACTCAGTTAACCAAGTTAGTCCTGTAGAAGACATAAAAGCAGCTGACTTTGATGTATTTATAGCGCA
Source organism: uncultured Clostridia bacterium (assembly GCA_947254025.1). Lineage (GTDB taxonomy): Bacteria > Bacillota > Clostridia > Tissierellales > Peptoniphilaceae > Fenollaria > Fenollaria sporofastidiosus. Next base: position 57,220 of record CAMYBS010000007.1, on the reverse strand, counting down.
CGGCTCAAAAGACTTCCAAGTGAAGAAGGATGAGCTTGATAAGTTTGAAAAAGCTTTGAATGGTAGAGAGCATATTATATACAAATTATACGAAGGACTTAATCACATGATGATGCCAGAGGACTCAGACAAATTCTCTATGGATATATATGATAAGCCAAACAATGTAAGTGACGACGTAATTAATGATTTAGCAGAATTTTTTATATAGACAGATTGGCGAATAGTGATATTCGCCTTTTTTAGTAAGGAGATGTATATGTTAAGAGGGATTGCATTTGCACTAATATTTATAGGTGTATCCATGCAGCTTCCAAGCAAAGTAGAATCATATAAGAAATATAAGAGCATAGACAATTTACTAGAGATGCTTGCATATATCTTGCTTGCACTAGGCTCATTCCTACTTGCACTTGGATACATCTTTGGATAAATATTATATACGCAAGAGGTAAACTAGATATTTAGCTAGGACAAGGAGCTAGCTTTATATAAATATAATTTTTATAGGAGGATTTTATGAAATTCAAAAGACTAATGGCTCTAATGCTTGCATTAGTAGTGTTCTCTGCATTTGCTATAGGCTGCTCTAAGCCAGCTAGCGATGCAGGAAAAACTAATGAAGAAGAAAAAGTAGCCGAAGAAACAAATGAAGCTGAGGCTACAGAAGAGCCAGCAGCTGAAGAGGACGACGGTCCTGTACAAGAAGGAGGAACTTTAACTGCATATACGTTTATGATGCCAGAGGTATTTGGCTTGTTTGCTAACGATTTTAACTACGGAGCAAGAGATGTATGTCCAAACGTATTCAATAAACTTGTAAAGATGAATGCTAACTATGAAATTATTCCAGATTTAGCTGAAAGCTACGAGTACAAAGACGATGGCAAGACTATAGTCTTCCACCTACGTGACAATGTTAAGTGGCACGATGGTGTAGACTTTACTGCTGATGACGTAAAATTTACTTTTGACATGTACAAGTCTGGACAAACTGTATTGGGCGATTTCTTTTATTACCTTGAAGCAGTTAATGTTATAGACAATAAAACTGTTGAATTAAAATTTAAAGAAGCAGGAGCTAATATCTTATCTTTCTATGCATCTTATGACGTTTATATCATGCCTAAGCATATATATGAGGGCTCAAATGTAGCACAAAACCCTGCAAACAAAGCGCCTATAGGCACAGGTCCATTCAAGTTTGTAGAAAAGACTGAAAGTGCTATCACTCTTGAAAAGAATCCTGATTACTTCGGCGAAGGACCATATCTAGACAAGCTTGTCTTCAAATATTATGAAGATGGAAATGCTATGATACAAGATTGGTCAGATAATAAACTTGACATTACTGGCGCTTTCCCAAAAGACATTGATGAATTAGTTAAGAGTGGCAAGTGCAAGTATGTAGAAAATGATTCAACAAATAAAACAGGTCTAATATTCAATACTAAAAATGAAAAGTTCTCTAATCCTAAGCTAAGAGAAGCAATCCTTTATGGACTAGATAGAGAAGAGCTTGCTAAAACTTACCCTGGTGGAAGATTTGTCCCAGCTGAGTACTTTATACCTAACGTTTACAAGTGGGCACTTAATGATGATGCAAAGTTGCCTCAAAGAGATTTAGAAAAAGCTAAGAAGCTTATAGAAGAAGCAGGCTTTACTATGGGTAGTGATGGATACTGCTTGGAAGCAACTATGGATACAGAGGAAAATTCATGTTCTGAAGAATTAGCTAAAGCACTTGAAGCACAATTTAAAGATATGGGTATAAAGCTTAAGATTAATAAACTTGATTGGTCAGCATATAATGACAAAATTATGAATAATAAAAATTTTGAAATGGCTTTCTCATATAGTTATTTAGATCCAGATGTATCATCTATAGGAAATTTATTTAAATCTGATTCATACTCAAACAGCTCTAGCTATGCAAACGAAGATATGGACAAAGAGCTTGCTCTTGGTTTAAGTACATTTACTCAAGAAGAAAGAGCGCCTCACTACAAGAAAGTTCAAGAGATTACAAGAAGAGACCTACCAGTTATATTCTTAATGGATATGCATTCTAAATATCCACTTAAGACATATATCAAGGGCTACCCTGGAGACAAAGTTAAAGACGAAGTTTCTTGGGGAGAATACACTCTAACTTGGATAGACGAGAGTAAAAAATAATATTTAACTTAATAAACACTAAATGAGCGTAAGAAGCAATTTGCTTTTTACGCTTTTTCTTTTCTATTAATAGCTTTTGGGTATAAATACTTAGGTGATTATATGAAAAATATCAATGACAATATCAATCTAGCAGATGAATTATACGATAAAATTGAGAGGGAACTTGGCAAGCTTAAGAAGGTTAAGATTCTTGTTCTAGGCAAGACTGGTGTGGGTAAGTCAACTCTTATCAATGCTTTGTTCCGTGAGGATATATTAAGGACAGGCGTTGGCTATCCCATGACCAAAAACATTGTCAAGGTAGAGAAAGAGGGTGTGCCTCTTACTTTATACGACACACGCGGACTTGAACTGGACAACGACTCGCGCCTTGAAGTATACAAGGAAGTAGCAAACTTTGTGAGCGAAATGCTGATGAAGGGTGATGATGAAAAACTGAGTCTCATCTACTTTTGCATCAACGCTCAAGGCCTTAGGATAGAGAAGGAAGAGGAAGAACTTATAAGAACGCTAAGTAAGGAGAATAAAGTCATCATAGTCCTTACAAAATTCTTTTCTGAAGAAGCTAAAGATTTCTACGACTTTATTAAAAATATGAATATGGGTGAGTTCGCAATAGCTCCAGTACTTGCGAAGAACCTTAAGATTAACCGTGACAATGTTATTGTCTCGCATGGACTTGAGGATCTTGTACAGATGAGTATGGACGCACTTGAAGAAGAGTACCAAATATCTTTTAACAATGCCCAACATGCGGATTTAAAACTAAAAGCAGAAAAGGCACGCAGTTGGGCGAAGAAATACATTGCCTCAAGCTTCGGGGTTGGCTTCGTACCAATACCGTTCTCCGATGCATCAGTTCTGGTACCCATGGAGCTAACTATGCTTGCTCATATCACTGCCATCTTTGGAGTGCCAGTTAATAAAAAGAGACTCGCTTCACTAGTCGCTGGTCTCGGTGGAACTATGGGTGCGACCTATCTTGGACGCTTCATAGTAAGTAACGCACTAAAATTCTTTCCAGGCGCTGGAACTGTGATCGCTGGTCTCATAAGCGGAGCAACTGCTTCAGCCATCATAGCATCGCTTGCCTTTGCCTACATCGAAGTACTGACAGTTCTTCTTAAAAAAGCAAAGTCGGGTGACGATATAGACAACCAAGAATTAGAAGAGATGCTTAAGAAGCTGTATAAAGAAAATTTAAAGAATCACAAGAAGCTTAAATAAATTAAGACCTTAAGAGTTAATTCTCCTAAGGTCTTTTACTTTGCTTATAAAACTAATTATCTATATGTGAACCAAACGAGGATGTAGCCGACTAAGACAGCGGTCAAGGTGAATGGCACGCTCATCTTCATAAAGTCTTTGTTCTCAACAGTGTAGCCTGCCTCCTTAAGTATACCAAGCGAAGCAATGTTCGCTGAGGCACCTATTGGCGTGATGTTTCCTCCAAGTGTCGCGCCGCTAAGTAGTCCGAAGTAGAAGACTGTCATGTCGAATGGCACGTGAGTTGAGATAACTGAAAGAACTGGAAGCATAGTCGCAACGTAAGGGATGTTGTCCACGAAGGCACTAATTAAAACGCTGCCCCAAACAAGTGCTGTGTACAATAAAAGAGGTTTATCTGCTAGCTTTATGAATAGCTTTGCTATCTCGTCTATAACTCCTGCATTTTCAATACCGGATATAATTATGAAGAGTCCTGCTAGTAAGCCAAGAGTGTTGAAGTCAATCTCGCTTGCAACAGTCTTTATTATGGACTTGTCTTTATGTCTTATTAGGTGATAAATTACACCAAAGACAGCTACGCCAACGCAGATAAGGCCGTTTAGTATGTCTATCTTTTCTTCTTGAGGTATAAATGATGCAAAGATTAGTAGAACTATCATAAGTATTACTAAAATTGTTGGCATATAATCCTTAACTTTGGTTACTTCAATCGCATCAACCTTGCCTTGCATATCTTTTGTTTGAAAGTAAATAATAGCAGAAGCGATTATTGCCGATATTTGCACTATCCAGAACATACCCATGCGTCCATGGTAGACGAAGAAGTCGAAGAAAGTCATGTTAAGCGCGCTTCCTAGAAGTATCGAAGATGTATCGCCTACTAAAGTTGCCGCACCTTGTAGGTTTGACGATATTGATATCGCGATGATCATCTTGACAGGCGAAATCTTTAGTTTCTTCGCCAAACTCATAGCAACGGGTGCTATCATAAGTACTGTAGCAACGTTATCAATGAAGGCTGATACAAAGCCAGCAAACATTGATAAGAAAAGTATGATTAGCCTTATGTCCTTAACCTTGTTTATGATTAGGTCAGCAAGCCTAGTTGGCATCAAGCTTTCTGAGAAAAGCGAGACAAGCATCATAGTTCCACCTATCATCAAAAGTACGTTGAAATCGATAGCACCCCAAACTGTGTTTAAAGGAACTATATTTAAAATTATAAAAACAAGTGCACTTATGCCGACAACTAGTGGTCTATGATTAACGAATTTAATCATAAATATGTATGTTATGATGAAAAGTGCAGCTGCGAGTATGAGTCTGTCCATATTGTCCTCCTTATATATTTGTCTTAACTAGATTATTATATAAAGAATAGTAAAAAAAGTCAAGGCGCGCACAGGCTTATCTTGATTTTTTCTTGCGTATGCTGTATTATGTTTATAGGTGAAATTATGTTAGAAGAGTTAAATTATGAAGATATAGAAAATTTAGATAATATAGTCTTAGTTGATGTAAGGAGCGAAGCTGAGTATAAGAAGGCACATATACCTGGCGCGATAAACATAGCCATACTCAATAATGATGAGAGAAGCGAGGTAGGAACCTTGTATGACAAGGTCTCATATGAACTTGCCAAGGTCAAGGCGGTTGAGTACGCATCGAAGAAGCTTCCTGAGCTTTACAAAAAATATTTAGAGCTTGAAAAGACTTGTGACGAGATCGTTATATACTGCGACAGAGGCGGCTATAGGTCTAGCGTTCTTGAAAAGACTTTTCGTGCGCTTGGTATGCACATATCTAAGCTCAGTGGCGGCTACAAGGCATATAGAAAGTACATCACACAAAAGCTAGATGAGTATCTTGACAGGATCAAAGTCCTTACTCTATATGGACTTACAGGCACGCACAAGACCTATATACTTAGAAGGCTTAAGGAAGATGGACTTAAGGTTTTGGACCTTGAAAAGTATGCTAATCATAGAGGCTCAATCTTTGGTTCAGTCGGTTTAAGTGAGAAGGTTTCGCAGAAGATGTTCGATTCCTACATCTATGAAGCGATAAAGAAAGACCCTGATGCTACTTATGTAACAGAGGGAGAGTCCAGAAGGATAGGTGACATCGTCTTAGATGAAAAGCTATACACAAAGATGCTTGAGTCGGAAAAGATTTTAGTTGAGGCCTCACTTGATGAGAGAGCAAAAAACATCTGCGAGGACTATTTGCCAAAGGACAACGAAGAAGAACTCCTAAGGACCTTCGAAGAGTTTAAAAAGTTTATAAGTAAGGAGAGGTATGAAAAATACAAGGACATGCTCTTAGCTAAGGACTACATTGAACTAATCAAGGATATGATGAAGAGCTACTACGATCCTAAGTATTCCTTCAAGCAATATGAGTACATCAAAACCTTTACGGATGCAAACTATGAAGACATCAGAGATTTTATAAAAAAGCGCTTGACATATTAATCTAGTTATGCTAAACTATGGATGTAGTATTAAATACTAAGTGGAGGCAATATGAAAGGTAAAATATTAAGCACTCTTAGCGAGTTAAAGCTTCCAAGATACAAGGACTTGCCTGACTTTGGTATATATTCAGAGCAGCTAGTTGAGATAGTAAACAAAGCTTTGGAAGCGATGTTCGATGAGGACAACAAACTAACAAAGTCCATGGTCAATAACTATGTCAAGCACAAGATCATGCCTAGCCCAATTAAGAAGCGCTACTTTCGTAATCACATCGTTTATTGCATAGTGATCACGGTTTTAAAAAACATTTTGAGTATAGCCGAGATTGATGATGGCATCTTGCACGAGCTTAAGAAGAGCTCAATCGAAGAGTCGTATAATTACTTTTGCTACAAACTTGAAGACGTGATGAAACTCATCATAGATATCTTGGAAAGGCAAAAAAGTGACGGAGTGAAGATAAGAACATCTATCGACATAGACCTTGACAAGAGGAACGGTTTTACGCTTGCAATTGTTAGCGTTTGCACAAAAGTTATTACACAAAAGCTATTAGAATACGAGCTTTTAAATGCTAAGGAGGACATATGAGTAAAGTAGGAATAATTATAGATACAGCCTGCGACGTACCTAAAGAAGCATATGAAAAATTAAATGTAGCAATGCTGCCACTATGGGTGCACTTTTCAGACAAATCATACAGAGATGTTTTAGATATAGAAAAGGATGAGTTTTATGACTTACTTGATAAGGAGTTTCCTAAGACAAGTACGCCATCGCCAGTAGAGATAAAAGATATAGTTGACAAAGAATTTGCAGACGGCGCAGATGAAGTTATAATCATCACACTATCGTCAAAGCTTAGCGGTGCCAATAATTTAGCAAATCTTATAGCTATGGACTACGATGGCAAGGTTAAAGTTTTTGATACAAAGAACATCGCCATAGGTGCAGGCTTCTATGCATATAGAGCAGCTAGCCTAAGAGACGAAGGACACAGTGCAGACGAGATCATCAAGATTATGACAGATGACAGGGACTCTATGAAGTCCAAGACATACTTTGCTATACCAGAACTTACTAACCTTATCAATGGTGGAAGGATAGGCAAAGTTCAAGGCGTTATCGGTCAATTTTTAAACATAAAACCTATCATCACATGTAACATGGACGGAGTATACTATGCCATCGACAAGGTGAGGGGCTTTTCTAAGGCACAAAAGAAACTTATAGATAGAATTAAAGAAGAACTAAGCGGTGTGAAGGACTATTACTTAGCAATTTGCCACGGTGCAAATCCTGAAGCATTTAATTTAGTTAAGGAAGCACTTAAAGACGAAGTAGCAAAGGCAAAGGTTTATGTTGAAGAGCAGATAGCACCGACACTAGCAGTACACACAGGCAGAGGCCTAGTAGGTGTTGCGTATTATAAAATATAAATATAGAATGATAGTGAGGACTTATTGATTAAGTCCTTATATTTTTGCAAAAAAACATTTCATAATGATTGAAAAATGTTTTTCTTAGTGATATAATTAGAATGTAATTTTTAAGGAGGATGACGACATGGAAAAGTTAGAACAAGTATATGAAGGCAAGGCAAAGAAGGTCTTCAAGACTGATGACCCTAAGAAGTTTATTTTGTCTTATAAGGACGATGCTACTGCATTCAACGGCAAGAAGAAAGGTACTATAGTTGGCAAAGGGGTAGTCAACAACAAGATGAGCAACTTCTTCTTCCAAAAATTAGAGAAGGAAGGCATACCAACTATATACATCGAAGAATTAAACGACAGAGACACACTAGTTAAGGCTGTTGAGATAGTTCCACTTGAAGTTATAGTTAGAAACGTAACTGCAGGTAGCTTCTCTAAGAGGATGGGTGTTGAAGAAGGTAAACAGTTACTTCACCCAATAGTTGAGTTCTCATACAAGTCAGATCCACTTGATGACCCATTCATCAACGATGATTATGCAACAGCACTTGGTCTTGCAACAAAAGAAGAAGTAGAAACTATAAAAGACTACGCTAGAAAGGTTAACCAATACCTATGCAAGCACTTCAAATCTGTTGGCATAAGACTAGTTGACTTCAAGTTAGAGTTTGGTAGATACGACGGCAAGATCATCTTAGCTGACGAAATCAGTCCAGATACAATGAGACTATGGGACTACGAAACTAACGAAAAACTTGACAAAGACAGGTTCAGACGTGACCTTGGTAATGTTGAAGATGCATACCACGAAGTCATGAGAAGACTTGGACTAGAAAAGTAATGTTTGATAAAATGCATGAAGAGTGTGGCGTTTTCGGTGCTTATTCACTTAAGCACGAAGACGTCTCTACTCTGATATACTACGGATTATTTGCGTTGCAGCACAGAGGCCAAGAGTCTTGCGGTATTGCTGTAACAGACACTTATGGTGCGCAAAATGTTGAAGTTTATAAGAACATGGGCCTTGTTAATGACGTCTTCAACAAGGACATTCTAGCTAAGCTAAACGGCAATCTTGGCGTTGGTCACGTTAGATACTCAACAAGCGGAAACTCCAATGTTGCAAATGCGCAGCCACTAGTTATAAACTACTGGAAAGGCACTCTAGCCATCGCTCACAATGGCAATATTGTCAATCAAAAAGCACTAAAGGATGAACTTTCACAAACAGGAGCCATCTTTCAAACGACTTCTGATTCTGAAATCATTCCTTATCTTATAGCAAGAGCTAGACTTGAGTCCAAATCTGTTGAAGAGGCGGTTGCAAAGGCTATGCCTAAGATAGTTGGTGCATATTCGCTTGCAATAGCAAGTCCCCAAAAGCTTATAGCTGCAAGAGATCCTAACGGTTTTCATCCACTTTGCATAGGTCAAAAAGAAGATACATACTTTGTGTCGAGCGAATCATGCGCTCTTGACGCAGTTGGAGCAAAGTTCATAAGAGATGTTGAGCCAGGCGAAGTCGTTGTTATTAATGAAGATGGCATAAAATCTGTCTACAAATACGAAGCTAAAAAATCCATCTGCATCTTTGAATACATCTACTTTGCAAGACCCGACTCAGTTATAGATGGCATCAGCGTTTATGAAGCAAGATTAAACGCAGGTAGGATGCTACACAAGAGATATCCAGTTGATGCAGATGTTGTTGTCGGCGTTCCTGACTCAGGTACACCGGCAGCTTATGGTTACGCACAAGAGTCTAAGATACCATTCTCCATAAGTTTCATCAAGAACAACTATGTCGGCAGAACATTTATTAAGCCTACACAAGATCAAAGATCGACAGGAGTTTCCATAAAGCTAAATATACTTAAGGACGAGGTTAAAGGTAAGAAGATAGTTCTAGTTGACGACTCCATCGTTAGAGGTACAACTATGAAAAACATTGTCAAGGATCTTAAGGAACTTGGTGCAAAGGAAGTTCATGTTAGGATATCCTCGCCACCATTCTTACATCCGTGCTTCTATGGTACTGATGTTCCAACAAACAAAGAGCTAATAGCTTATAAATACACTCAAGATGAGATTAGAGACTACATTGGCTGCGACACACTTGGTTACTTAAAGGTTGAGGACCTTAAGGAGCTTGTAGGCGGCAGGTGTGATTATTGCAACGCTTGCTTTACTGGTAATTATCCAACAGAGGTGGAAGATGGACAAATATAATAAATATATATCGCCGTTCTCAGAAAGATACTCATCTAAAGAGATGCAGTATATATTTTCAGAAGAATATAAATTTAAAACATGGAGAAAGATGTGGATAGCCCTTGCAGAAGCAGAAAAAGAGATGGGTCTAGACATATCAGATGAAGCTATCGAAGAGATGAAGGCTAATAAGGACAATCTTAACATCGAAGTCGCTAAAGAGAGAGAAAAGATAGTGCGTCACGATGTTATGAGTCATGTCTACGCTTATGGTCTACAAGCGCCAAAGGCAAAGGCAATCATTCACTTAGGAGCAACTAGCTGCTACGTTGGTGATAACACTGACCTTATCACTATGCATGAAGCTCTTAAGCTTATCAGAAAAAAAGTTCTTACAGTTATGAAGAATCTTAGAGACTTTGCCATGAAGTACAAAGACCTTGACACGCTTGGCTACACTCACTACCAAGCAGCTCAACCAACAACTGTTGGCAAGAGAGCATGTCTATGGCTTCAAGACCTTTACATGGACCTAGAAGAGCTAGATAAGTTATTACTAGACTACAAGCTACTTGGTTCAAAAGGAACTACAGGCACACAAGCCTCTTTCATGGAACTTTTTGACAATGACGAAGCAAAAGTAAAGAAAGTCGATGATCTTATAGTGAAAAAACTTGGTTTCGACAAAGTTTTAACTATAAGCGGACAAACATATACAAGGAAGATAGACGCCAAGATACTTAATGTTCTTAGCCTAATCGCTCAAAGTGCATACAAGTTCTCAGGCGACTTAAGACTACTTGCAAATTTAAAAGAAATAGAAGAGCCACTAGAGAAAAATCAAATCGGTTCATCTGCCATGCCATATAAGAGAAATCCTATGCGTGCAGAAAGAATTGCATCAATCTCACGCTACATCATAGTAAACTCACTTAATCCGCAAATAACTGCCGCAACACAATGGTTCGAAAGAACACTTGATGACTCAGCTAACAAGAGGATAGCTGTGAGCGAGGCCTTCCTAGCGCTTGATGGTGTACTAGATATATACATCAACGTTAGCGACGGACTTATAGTTTATGAGAATGTTATCAAAAAGCATTTAAACGAAGAGCTTCCATTTATGATAACAGAAAACATACTTATGGAGTGCGTTAAGCGTGGCGGAGACAGACAAGCCCTTCATGACAAGATCAGAGTTCATTCAAGAGAAGCACAAAAGAGGATCAAGGAAGAAGGCAAGGACAATAATTTATTAAAGCTAATTTCTGAAGACAAAGACTTTAACTTGACTATGGATGACATAGAAGAGATAAAGGCTGCTTCAAAGATTAGCGGTAGAGCATCTTCACAAGTTGAAGAATTTGTAAGTGAAACTATTGACCCGATACTTGAAAAGAACAAGGACAGCATCGGTATCAAGGTTGAACTCAATGTTTAGGAGGTATATATGATTACAGCTATAGTAGGAGCTAACTGGGGCGACGAAGGCAAGGGTAAAGTAACTGATATGCTAGCATGTGATGCAGATTATGTCGTTAGATTTCAAGGTGGAGCCAACGCTGGCCACACTATTATCAATAATTATGGTAGATTTGCACTTCATCTATTACCATCAGGAGTATTTAATGAAAATACTGTCAATATACTTGCAAACGGTGTTGCGCTAAACATACCATTCTTCATTAACGAGCTTAAATCAATTATTGACGCAGGCGTTAAAGAGCCAAAAGTTTATGTATCTGATAGAGCACAAATAGTTATGCCATATCATATAGACTTTGATAAGTACGAAGAAGAAAGACTTAGCAAGGCATCCTTTGGCTCGACTAAATCAGGTATTGCATATATTTTTGCAGATAAATATCAAAAGATAGGCTTCGAAGTGAATGAGCTTTATGACGAAGAATATCTTTCAGAAAAATTAGATTTGATACTACCAATCAAAAATGCCATTCTTAAAGAGCTTTATCATAAAGAGCCGCTTAAGAAGGAAGATGTTTTGAAGACACTTCTTGAATATGGTGAAATGATTAAGCCTTATGTTAAAAATACATCAAAGATGCTTAGAAAAGCTATCAAAGATGGTAAGAAGATCTTGTTCGAAGGTCAACTTGGTACACTAAAGGATACTGATCACGGCATCTACCCAATGGTAACAAGCTCATCAACACTTGCTGGATACGCATCCATCGGAGCCGGAGTGCCACCGTATGAGATTAAAAACATCATCGCAGTAACAAAGGCATATTCATCAGCAGTAGGTGCAGGCGAGTTCGTAAGCGAAATATTTGATGAAGAAGCAAATGAGCTTAGAACTCATGGCGGCGACAAGGGCGAGTTTGGCGCAACAACAGGTAGACCAAGAAGAGTTGGCTGGTTCGACATAGTCGCAACAAAGTACGGCATCGAAATGCAAGGCGCAACAGACATCGCCTTTATGGTTATAGACGCACTTAGTTACCTAGATGAAATACCAGTTTGCGTTAGCTACGATATAGACGGCGAGATTACAGATGAATTCCCTAACACATCCAAATTAAAGAAAGCAAAACCAGTTCTAGAAAGACTTAAGGGCTGGAAGAGTGACATAAGAGGCATAACTAAGTATGAAGAGCTTCCAAAAGAAGCAAGAGACTACATCGAGTTCATCGAAGAAAAACTTGGCAAAAAATTTAAATACATTTCTACAGGACCAAAGAGAGAAGAAATGATAATAAGATAAAGATTAACTACGCTTGTGTATATGAGCGTAGTTTTTTTGTAAATCGTTCATACTTATGATATAATAAATTTGTAATCTAAATACGGAGGGCTTAATATGGAATTAAAAAAATCGAAAAAAGAAATGTTAAAGCTTGTTAACATACCTAGCTTTATCTTGCTACTTGCACTTTGCTTATTATCAGCAATATTATTTGTCATAGCACCAATTACCTTAAACACGGTTATTGAAAATGTTGGTAGGATTGGTGCATATGATATACTTAAAGTTATATTGATACTAGCACTTGGATACATAGTTGATTTTATCTCTGTTTTCACAAAGAATCAACTTATACAAGATTATCATACAAAAGGCGCTGGTCTTATTTATAGCGACATCTTTAAATTAGACTACGATAAATACATAAATGAAGGGCCAACGGCGCTTCGCGAGCTTGCTTACAACGCAGTTGAAGCATATGCTAGTTTTTATTTTGATGTCATACCAAGTCTTCTTGTCAATGTTGTAACCATATTTGTAACGATAACTGTTGCCTGGTCCTTTAATTACATTGCGGCTCTCTTCATGCTAGCAATCATCCCAATTCACTACTTTGGATTTAAGGCGCTTAATAAAAAACTTGCGAAGCTTTCTATTAATTTACAAAACACAAGTAGTGAATCATTCAAAAATATTAATTCGCTTATTTCACAAGTTGATTTTATCAAGCAAAATGCTGAGAATGAAAATCTATTGCCATCCATAGAAAAAAATATTAACAAATCAGAAGGCGTTAGAAAGAAAGTTAACTACGTCGCCAATGGCGTGTCTGGCTTACTTATTGGTCTAAATCAAATTATACAAAGCTTGGTTATCATATTCTTAGCCGCTCTTGCACTTAATGATAAGAACAATTTTGGATCAGTTATATTTGTTATGCTTGTATTTCCATACTTTTCTAATGCTATCAGAGGTTTATCATTTACAAATTTAGGCTTCGCCGACGTAAAAGCTGCTGACAATTTTTTAAAGACTCTCATAGATTTTAGAGCAAAAGATGGTACAAAGCCTATGCCAGAGAAAATTGAAAGCATAAAATTTGACATTGACAAGGTCAATATACTTGATAAAAATTTACTTAATAATGTAAAGATGGAGTTTAAAAAAGGTGACATTGTAGGTGTTATGGGCGAGAGCGGTACTGGTAAGAGCACTCTATTAAAACTTATACCAAAGTTTAGAGAAACAGATGGTATATTTATAAATGATGTTCCTATAAGTGAGATAAAAAATAAAGATTACCTAAGAAAAGTTTCTTACTACTCACAAAACACGCCAATTATTACAGATACTTTATATAATAATTTAAATTTTGGACGCAAAAAAGTTTCTAAAGCAATATATGAAGCAATGCCTTTCTTAGCTAAGTTTACAAATCTAAATGAGATGATAGTTGAGAATGGAGCAAATTTATCAGGTGGAGACAAACAAAGGATAGCTCTTTCTAGATATTTTACAGAAGATACTGATATAGTTATACTTGATGAGCCTACATCGTCATTAGATAAAGAGACTGAAGAAGAGCTTATGAAGGAGATACTAAAAGATACTCAGGATAAGATAGTGTTTATAATAAGTCATAACAAAGAAATTATGAAGTATTGTTCACATCTTGTTGAAATAAAAAACAAAACAGCTCAAATATTATAAAGATTAACTACGCTTGTGTATATGAGCGTAGTTTTTTTGTAAAAAATTGTATTTGTGATATAATACTTATAGGGAGATGGTAGTATGAATAAGAAGATAGCTTTATTTCTCTTAGTGCTTTGTTTACTAATGAGTTTTGCTTGCACAAATACAAAGAAAGAAAGCAAAAATGATATTGAAACTAAGAATGAAATGACTGAAGAGTCAAGAATAAGTGAATTAGAAGAAGAAAATAAAAAGCTTAATAAAAAGATTATAGATTTAGACATTAAAGCATATACGAATAAAAAAATGCTTGATTTTTATAAAGGTATACTTAGTAATATGAACGAAAAAGCTGATGATGATTTAAAAAATAAAATAGTGGCCGCTACAATTAATCCAGTATTTTCGATGAATGATGTTCCACTCAGTGAAGAAGAGGTGCTATCTATTAATGAACTTGAAAATAATACTTTCAGTGTTAATTTATCATATGATACCGTTGACCCAGAACTAGTAAGAGACTATTCGCTTACATTCAAGAGGAGGCTTCCATATCTTGATTCTGAAAATCTTTTTGAAATAAAAACAAAGGCTATATATAATATAATGTTTCTTAGATATCATTATGTAGAAAAGGTGTTAATTACATTTAAAGACTTAAAAGTTGGCGACACAATTAGCATAGTACTTAGTGATGAACTTGCTAAGCTATGTGATTATAAGAGTGGCAGCATCACCATAAACATAGTAGATTAATTAAAATTAAGCGGGGCATTACATTGTCTCGCTTTTTCTATATCTATAAAGAAATTTTATAAAAAGATACACTTTTTATAAAAAAATCTATATTTGTGATTCAAATCACATATTTAATATAAAATGACATGTATAATCTAAACACAATATAATTCATCCAGAGAGGCGGAGGGACTGGCCCTATGAAGCCCGGCAACCTGTTTAATCAAGGTGCCAATTCCAGCGGTATTACCGAGAGATGACGATACACTTTACTCTTTATCTTTTGGTAAAGAGTTTTTTTATTGGATTTATCCAAGGAAGGAGGAGCTTATGATAGAAGCAAAAAATTTAATTAAAACTTACAAGGTAGATGGCAAAGAATTTAATGCTGTTGACAATGTAAGTTTCAAAGCAGAAAAGAAAGACATCTTAGCCATCATAGGTTTATCTGGTGCAGGCAAGTCGACTCTTGTTAGACTACTCAACAGACTTGAGGAAGCTGACGGAGGAGAAGTAATCATAGACGGAGTGAACATCTTTAATTTAAAGCAAAAAGAGCTCTTAGCTTTAAGAAAGAGAATCGCTTTCATCTTTCAAACTTTCAACCTTTTCAGTCAATACACAGTTCTAGATAATGTGTTATTTCCATTAAGCTTAAATGGTTTTAAGGGTGACAAAAAGGCTGAGGCGAGAAAATTTCTTGATTATGTTGGCCTACTTAATAAAGAGAAGGCATATCCAAGCGAATTATCTGGCGGACAAAGACAAAGAGTTGCCATAGCAAGAGCCCTTGTATCTAAGCCTGAGATCATACTTTCAGACGAAGCGACAAGTGCACTTGACCCAGAAAGTACTAGGATGGTCATAGATTTATATAAAAGAGCAAGAGACGACTTTGACACGACTACCATCATGATAACGCATCAGATGGAAGCGGCAAAGGATGCTTCGAACAAAATTGCTCTTATGGAAAATGGAAGAATTATAGAAGAAAATACTACTACTGAGCTTTTCAAAAATCCGAAGACAAAGCTTGCACAAAGCTTTATTAAGAAGGCGGCTCCTGATATAGAGCTTGACTACAGTGCTTTCAGTGGAACTCTAATCAGACTTTCTTACTCGAAGGACACAGTTAAGACTCCTGTATTAAGTAACGCGATGAAGACATTTGACGTTGACATAAACATCATAGACGGTAACATCAGTAACGTCTTAGACGAAGAGCTTGGCTACATGGTTATCGAGCTTCGCGGCTCAGAAGATGAGAAAGCAAAGCTTATTAAGTATCTTAAAGATAACTGTGCAGAGGTATCGGAGGTGATAGCATGAGATTCAAGGAGATAATGGACATAGTTTTACCTGCACTTCCTGAAACTATAATCATGATTTTAGTTCCAGCACTCATCGCTTTGATTATAGGGCTACCTTGGGGCATACTAAGTTTTATAACTAGACCTAAGGGACTTAGAGAGAATAAATTTATATACACTATAACCAATGGCTTAATCAATATTTTTAGAAGTATGCCAGCCATTATACTAATCATAGTCTTAGCGCCACTATCAAGAATTATCATTGGTAAGGCGATAGGTACTGAAGCGGCGCTTGTACCACTAACATTCGCTGCAGCACCATTCATCGCAAGACTATATGAAGGCTACTTCTTAGAAGTAGATAGCGGTGTTATCGAAGCAGCTAAATCAATGGGCGCAAGTAACTTTGAGATAGTCAAGGTATTATTAAAAGAGACTGTACCAGCAGCTATACTTGGTGTAACTACAACCATCATTAACTTAGTTGGTTACTCAGCAATGGCTGGAGCACTTGGTGGAGGCGGTCTTGGCGACATCGCCATCAGATACGGCTACCAAAGAAATCAACTTGACATACTTTGGATATCGGTCGCACTTATAGTTGTCATAGTACAAATTGTACAATTCACAGGAAACACAATTTATAAAAAAGTAAACAAAAAATAAAAAATAAATTTAAGGAGAGAATAAAATGAAAAAAATATTTACATTACTATTAGCATTAACATTATTAACAACACTTGTAGCTTGCAAGAACTCTACAGGAAACACAAATAAAGATAAGGCAGAGACAGGCTCTGAAACAAAGACAGAAACAAAGGCAGATGAAGACAACAAGATCATCATAGGTGTATCACCAGTACCTCACGCAGAAATCACTGAAGCACTTAAAGATGAATTCGCAAAAGAAGGCCTTGATGTTGAAGTAAAGGTATTTGATGACTATGTTCAACCAAACCTAGCTCTTGATCAAGGCGATATTGACGCAAACTTCTTCCAACACATTCCATACCTAGTAAACTTTGCTAGAGAAAGAGGACTTAACTTAGAGAACCTTGGCTCAGTACACATCGAACCAATGGGCTTATACTCAGACAAGATCAAATCACTAGACGAGTTAAAAGAAGGAGACGAAGTTTTAATTCCAAGCGACCCATCAAACGGACGCAGAGCTCTATTACTTCTTGAGAAGAATGGTCTAATCACACTTAAAGACGATACTAAAGAAGACTTAACTGAGAAGGACATTGATCAAAACATAAAGAACTTAAAGTTTACTCCAGTTGAAGCAGCAAACATTCCAAATGTTTATAAGGATGCAGCACTTGCAGCTATCAATACAAACTTCGCTCTTGGAGCAGGACTTAATCCATCAAAGGATGCTATCGCTCTTGAAGATAAGGACAGTCCATACGCAAACATTATCGCAGTAAGAAAGGGGGACGAAACAAAAGATAAGTTTAAAAAGCTAATTAAAGTTTTCCAATCAGACGCTTGCAAGAAGTTTATCGAAGAGAAGTATAACGGAGAGATATATCCAGCATTTTAATATATAAGTAAGAAGTGGTGACTAAGCTCACCACTTTTCTTTTATAAAAAATTTACTACAAAGCTATTAAATATATGTTATAATTAGTATAGATGTTTTGCGTAAGTTTCTTACGCATCAGATATAATTTGTTTATGATATAAAGAGTATTGAAAGGAAGATAATATGTGTGGTATAGTTGGATACTATGGCAAGAAGGATGCTATCAAGCATGCGATAAGCGGTTTATACAGTCTTGAGTACAGAGGCTACGACTCGTCAGGCGTGGCATTCATTAAAGATGGGTTTCTTAAGGTGTATAAGAGAGTTGGCAGGATAAAGGAGCTCGACAAGGCGTGTCCTAAGGAAGCTTCTGACATAGCCATCGCTCATACGAGATGGGCAACGCATGGAGCAGTGAGTGAAACGAATGCTCACCCTCATATAGATACAAGTGAAACGTATGCCATAGTTCATAATGGTGTTATAGAGAACTATCTTGAGCTAAAGAATTTAATGCCAGATTTCACTCCAAAGGGAGAGACCGATACAGAAGTTCTTATCGAGTATATCGCAAGAAATATGAAGAATCATGACCTTGCTAGCTTTATTGAGACGCTTGAAGCTGTTAAAGGCAGCTATGCCATACTCGTTTTAGATAAGAAGACAAAGAATCTATACTTTGCAAAGAATGGCTGCCCTTTACTAGTGAGTGTTAAGAATGACGAATACCTATTTGCAAGCGACATCTCTGCTGCAATCGAGCTAAGTGATGAGATCATCTACTTTGAAGATGGCGATATGGGCGTTATAAACTCTGATGGCATCAAGATATACAATGGCGGTAAAGAAGTTCACAGAGAAGCACAAAAATCTAATATTAATATAGAAGAAACTCAAAAAGATGGCTACGAGCACTTTATGCTTAAAGAAATACACGAAGAGCCAAAGAAGTTTAAGGAGCTACTTGATAGACACATACGTGACGGCAAGGTCTACTTCGACGAGCTAGATGGACTTAATCTAAATGACTTTGACAATATCTACGTAACAGGTTGCGGTACTGCATATCATGCGAGTCTACTTGCTAAGAACTACCTTGAAAGGTTCTTAGAAAGACCTCTTATAGCAGAGACTGCAAGCGAGCTAAGGTATTCATACAACTTCATAGGAAAGAAGACTCTACTTATAGCAATCAGCCAATCAGGCGAGACAGCTGACGTTATGGGCCTTGCGAAGGAGGCAAAGGCAAGCGGAGCAACAGTTCTAGCGATAACGAATGTAATTAACTCATCACTTGATAGAATCGCCGACTACAAGGTGCACATCTTTGCTGGACCAGAGATCTCAGTTGCATCGACTAAGGCCTTTATGATGCAGATACTTTGTATATATTTACTAGGCATATACTTTAGAGATGGCCTTGCTGGTTATGACTGCGGCATGTACAGCCAAATCATTGATGAGCTTATCAAAATATCTAAAGAGATGGACTCAGAGATTACAAGGCTTGAGCCTATTGCCAAGAGGGTCGCTTCTAAGATTAAAGATAAGGAGAAGATTTTCTTCATTGGTCGTGATCTTGACTATATAGCAGCTCTTGAAGTTTCTCTAAAGCTTAAGGAGATTAGCTACATCAACTCAATAGCTTTTAAAGCAGGCGAGTTAAAGCATGGCAGCATTGCGCTTATAGACGAGAATTCATCAGCCATAGCCTTTGCAAATGAAGGACAAATTTTCGAAAAGACAAGAACTACTATGGAAGAATTAATGGCGAGAGGCGCCGAGACTATACTTGTGACAAATCAAGCTGAAGGCGAGAGCATAGTTACTCTAAAGAGAACCTTTACTATATTCACGCCAATATACAGTGTTCTTTTTGGGCAACTTATGAGTTATTATACAGCGATGGTTTTGGACCGCGACATTGACAAACCTAGAAACCTTGCAAAGAGCGTAACAGTAGAGTAGGAGGACATATGATTAGAAAAGCAATAATACCTGCGGCGGGGCTTGGAACGAGGATGCTTCCTCAGACTAAAGCATCGCCGAAGGAGATGATACCAATCTTCGATAAACCGACGCTTCAATACATAGTTGAGGAAGCTTACGAATCGGGCATCACGGATATACTGATTATAACGGGAAGAAATAAAAATTCTATCGAGGATCACTTCGACAGAAACATTGAACTTGAGAAGTCTCTTGAGGAGTCTGGTAAGATTGAGATGCTTAAGGAGATTAGGAAGATTTCAGACATGGTGAACATATACTACATTAGGCAGAAGGAGCCGCTTGGACTAGGACATGCTATACTATGTGCAGAGAGCTTTGCCGGCGGGGAAGATGTAGCAGTGCTTTTAGGAGACGACATCGTTTATTCAAAGGAGCCTTGCTTAAAGCAGCTGATGAACGCATATGACGAGAGGGGCAAATCCATCTTGGGAGTTGGCTACGTTGCTAAAGAAGACACTTCGAAGTATGGCATCATCGCTTACGACGAAAAAGTAAACGAGAGACTATACAAGGTTAAGTCCATAGTTGAGAAGCCAGACATTGACAAGGCACCGTCGAATATAGCAGTTCTTGGTAGATACATTTTGAAGAACGATATCTTTAGCTTGCTTAAGAAGACAAAACCCGGTAAGAACGGCGAGATACAATTAACTGACGCCATCGACATGCTATTAAAACAAGACGATATATATGCTTATGCCTTCGAAGGACAAAGGTACGACCTTGGCAGCAAGCTTGGCTTCATAAAGGCGAACCTTGACTTTGCACTTAGAAGCGATATAAAGGGAGATGTTTTAAACTACATTAAGGATATAGTGAAAGATGAGACTTAAGGACTTTGAGGCAGCAATATTTGACCTAGATGGAACTGTCTTTGACTCGATGGACGTTTGGAAGAATGTAGACTTAAAATTTTTTGCAAGGCACTCGCTCTTCTTAACAGATGACTACTTTGATAATATCTTGCACAAGACTCTAGTAGACTCTGCGAAGTATACTATAGAGCGCTACGCACTCAATATGACACCAGAAGAAGTCGTTAGAGAGTGGACTGACTTAGCAAAGGAAGAGTTTGAAAACGATGTTGTACCAAAGAAGGGCATCATTGATTATTTAAAGAAATTAAAGGCGAGAGGGGTCAAGACATCTATCGCCACAGCTAATGAGAAGGACATCTTCACAAGTACATTAAAAAAGTTTGATATGGATACACTTTTTGATGACATAGTGACTCTATCCGAAGTCGGTTCAGATAAATCGTCACCAATCATATATTTAAAGTGCATTGCCAAATACAATATTATGCCGCAAAACACACTAGTCTTCGAGGACCTACCCAAGAACTTAAAGACTGCGAAGAAGGCAGGCTTTATAACGGTTGGAGTGCTTGATAACGAGGACTACTTGTCACATATTTCTAAATATAGCGACATCATTATTAGAGATTTTACAGAAATTTAGGAGGACATTATGAAAAAAATTATTTTAACTTTACTTATTTTATCTATGCTTATGGGACTAGTTGCTTGTAAGCCAAAGGAAAAAGACGAACTTAAACTAGGCTTCGTGCCACTTGTTGATCAAGACAAGCTTGAAGATATGACGGAACCATTGACAAAAATACTTACAGACAAGCTTGGAACAAAGGTATCAATGTTTACATCAACAAACTATGTTGGTGTAGTTGAAGCACTTGGTTCGGGTAAAGTTGATTTTGCAATCATACCGCCATTTGCCTATGTACTAGCGAATAAAAATGGTGGAGCACAAGTACTTTTATCAGCACTTAATAAGGACGGCAAGAATTACTACAGAAGTGAATTATTAGTAAGAAAAGATTCTGGCATCAAAGAAGCTTATGAAAAGGACGGCTACGCAGCACTTAAGGGTAAGAAGATTGCCTTCGTAGATCCAGAGAGTGCATCAGGCTACATCTATCCAGGAGCTATGATAGTTAAAGGCGGTCTTGATCTAGAAAAGGACATTGAATATATGTTTGCAGGCGGCCATGACAAGGCGGTACAAATGCTACTTAACGGCGACGTTGATGTGTGCGCGACATATGAAGGCGCAGAAAAGAAGCTTATGAAGGACTTCGAGGGTCTTGATGGATTAGAAGTTTTAGAGTATACAGACAAGATCCCATACGTATGCGTTGCAGCTAGCAAGGACCTTTCAGATGATATGAAGAAAAAGATAAAAGATGTTTTCCAAAATGATTTATCAAGCGGTGAAGGTAAAGAAGCTTGTGAAAAGATATTCAACTTAACAGGCTTTGTTGAAGCAACAAACGATGACTTCCAAAACGTTATCGACACTGCTAAGATTATGAACGTTGATTTAGATAAATGATATTAGAAGTAAAGGATATATCGGTACAGTATGAAAAGAATATAGACGCGATTAAGGACGTCTCCTTCGATGTAGAGGGAGGCGACTTTGTCGCGCTTATAGGTCCATCTGGTGCGGGTAAGTCAACACTATTAAAGGCGATAAACGCTCTTAATCCACTTAGCAAAGGTAGCATTATATACAAGGGCGAAGATGTCCATAGTCTTGGCGCAAAAGATTTAAGAAAGCTTAGAAGAAACATTGCCTTCATCTTTCAAGATACGAGCATCATAGAAAACATTTCTGTCCTTGATAATGTCTTATTAGCACGTCTTGGCGAGAAAAAGTTCTTTGAGGCGATGCTGTCAAAGTACACAGACGAGGAGTATGAGAGTGCACTCAAAGCTATCGACATGGTTGGGCTTAAAGAGAAGACTTATGCACTTGCTAAAGACCTCTCAGGCGGACAAAAGCAAAGGGTTGCCATAGCAAGGGCGCTTTTCCAAAAGTCAGACCTAATCCTCGCGGACGAGCCTATATCGTCCCTTGATATAGAGACAAAAAGGTCCATCATGGACATTTTTAAAATGCTTAATAATGATTACAATAAGACCATCATCATAAGTATGCACGACCTTGATTTATCACTTGAGTATGCGAAGAGAGTGATTGCCATAAAAGATCACAGAGTATATTTCGACAGGAGCGTAAGTGAACTAGATTATGACAGAGTTAAAGACTTATTTATCTAAGAAAAGAAGGAAGAATATACTAGCAGTGCTTGCATTTTTAATGCTGCTAATAGCATCAGGCTTAGGATCACAAGTGTCCTTAAGCTCTTTTTTGCGTGGACTGCCAGATATGTTCGACTTAGTAAGAAGGATGTTTACACTCGACTTTCAATACATCATCTCGGTTATGGACCTAGTCTTCGAAACCTTCCTTATGGCTTTTGCATCATCAGCCTTGGGAGTCTTCATGGCCTCTCTTATAACATTCTTCCTGCCATACAATACGAGTCCCTCAGAGCTAGTATCCAAAGTATTAAGCGCAGTCTTTTCTGTATTTAGAACTCTGCCATCACTTATATGGGCGGCTCTACTTGTGAGCTTTTTCTCGGCTGGCCGCTTCTCAGGCTTATTAGCACTTAGCATAATTTCATTTTTTATGTCTACTAAGCTTATCAAAGAATACATAGAGGCCATGAATAGGAATGACTTCGACTTCTACAGGTCGCTCGGCATAGCTAAAGGCAAAATTTATTACAAGATAATATTAACTAAGATGAGAAAGTTTATAGTCTCGACATTTTTATTATGCTTAGAGAGTAATATCAGAAGCGCGTCTATACTTGGTCTTGTTGGCGCAGGTGGTATTGGTCAAAGACTGTGGCTTGAATTAAATCATATGAACTACGACAGAGTCTCGTCAATCATATTTATGCTATTGATATTAATCTTCATTATAGACCTTGTGAGTCAAAAGCTTAGAGAGGTAGAGATCAAGGTGCCGATAAAGATTAATAATCTTAGTTCATACAAGAGGAGCAAGAGCTTAAAGACGCTTTTCTTTATATTCTTCATACTTGCTTTATTTCTTGTGCTAAGGCTTACTATCAATATCACATACGAGCGCTTTGTACTTGGCCTTAAACAAGGAGGCGTAATTATATCAAAGATACTTACACCTGACCTTGCCTACCTATCAAGAGCCGTGCCAGCAGCACTTGAGTCAGTAGCCATCGCAGTCTTTGCTTCGCTTATGGGAGCAATTATATCATTTATATTCACAGCATTTACAGCAGCGAACATCGCCCCTTCGAAGAAGGTCTCAGTCTTATTCAAGCTCATCATCAATGTAATCAGAACCTTCCCAGCCATCATCACAGCGATTATCTTCTTCAGAGGACTAGGACCAGGACCCTTTGCAGGTGCACTAGCGCTTACAGTATACACATCAGGCATGCTTAGTAAGCTCTACTTTGAATACATCGAGGACATAGCAGCTGATTCCATCATGTCTATGAAGGCACTTGGACTAAGCCCATTTACCATGTATGCAAAGCTCATATATCCAAAGACATACAGAAGCTTCTTAGGCTTTGTACTATATAGACTCGAGTCCAACATTAGAAACTCATCTGTACTCGGCCTTATCGGCGCAGGAGGTATTGGTACACTGCTTTCTATGAACATAGCGTGGCGAAACTGGAACAGAGTTGGCTCACTACTACTAGTGAGCTCGGTGATGATAATATTTTTTGATTACTTATCATCAACAATTAGAAAAAAATTATTATAATTAAGTGGGCAGACAATGCTCACTTTTTTTATTGCAAATACAAGTGTAATGATATAAAAAAATATTTATATATATATTTAAAAAGGTATTGACTTTAAATTGTTTAAATAGTATAATTAGCTATAGCTAATGAAAGTTAGCTAAAGCTAATGATATATTGGCTGAGAAGGTTTATTTAATGGCGAATATACTTGCCAAATATTTTCGAAAGGAGGAACTATGAAAAAACTAAGCATAATATTGGTGACAGCACTAGTTTTTTTGATGTCCATAACTAATGTTTTTGCAGGTAATGTAGATAAAATATACAAAGACTGGGAAGATGTAAGTAAGGACATGGAAGTGGTTTTAAGAGATGCTCTTAAAATTTATGAAGCAGGCGGTCCAGATGCAGGCAAGGAAGGCTATGACAAAATTAACGAAGCTTATTTTAGATATTATGAAAAATTAGGCTTTGAAAAAATTGTTATGACAACAATTTCTGGTAAGCGTGGATCAACCGTTGAAAACCAATTTTATTTGGCGAGAAAATCTATGCGTCAAAATGAAGATATCGATGTTGTTAAAGATGAAGTTGAAGTACTAATTAGATATCTACACGAAGATGCAAAGACACTTGACGGTATGAGAGGTAAAACCAGTTCTGGCTGGGGCGTTTTCTTTAGCGTTTTAGGACTTACTTTAAGAGAAGGTCTTGAAGCCATCCTAATCGTTGCAGCCCTTATTGCTTATCTTGTAAAGACAAACAATTTAAAATACGTAAAAGGCGTCTATGTCGGCGCAATTTTAGGTATTGTTGCTTCAATAATTCTTGCGATTATTTTCAATATAATTTCTGCAAAATTTGGCGAAGACAGCAGTGGTGTTAGCCAAGAGATTTTTGAAGGATGCGGAATGTTTTTGGCTGTTATTGTTTTATTCTATGTATCAAACTGGATGCTATCAAAATCTGAAGTGGAAGTTTGGAATCATTACATCCAATCAAAAGTTGAAAGTTCAATTACAAAGGGAAGTGCTATGGCTTTAGTATTCAGCTCTTTCTTGGCAGTTGCCCGTGAAGGCGCAGAATTGATTATTTTCTTCCAAGGTATGAGAGAAAATATTTCAAACAATCCTGCATATATGTGGGGCGGCCTTGCATGTGCAATCGTAGTACTTGCAATTGTGTATGTATTGATCACTAAGATGAGTGTAAAGCTTCCATTAAAGCCATTCTTCACAGTTACATCAATCTTGATGTTTGTACTTTGTGTTTCATTCATCGGAAAAGGAGTCGCCGAACTTCAAGAAGCTGATGTTATCGGAAGGACAATAATTCCATGGATGAATGGATTTACGATTGACATCTTAGGAATTTATGATAGGGTAGAAACCCTATTGCCACAAGTTATTTTAATAGTAATAACTATTGTAACAGTTATCGTTCAAATTAAACGTAACAAAATTAAAAGAGCAGAACTTGAAAAAGATTATGCAAATAAGAACTAATAGGAGGTATATTATGAGTTCAAAAGTAAAAAAATTATTAGCATTAGCGCTTGCAGTTATGACAATTGCAGCATACGGATGCAACAAAGCACCAAAACCAGCTGAAGAAAATACAGCTAAAGTTGAAGACACAAAGACTGAAGACACAAAGGCTGAAGACACAAAAGCTGAAGACAAAAAGGATGTTGCAGCTCCTGGTGAAGATGCAGGATTCGACGAATTCCCAATTGGTGACGAACAAGAATCAGGTCCTCTAGCAGTTTCAGGTGTTTACTTCCAACCAGTAGACATGGAACCAGCTGGTAACTCATTATCAAAAGAAGAAGCTGACTGCCATATCGAAGCTGACATTTCAGCAACAGAAGAAGGCACAACTCTTGGATACGGCGCAGGCGACTTTGTTCCTTGGCTAAATGTTAAAGCTTATATCCAAAAGAAGGGTTCAGACAAGGTTCAAGAAATTGCTTTCATGCCAATGAACGCATCAGATGGTCCACACTATGGTGCAAATATAAAATTTGAAGAAGGTCTTGGAACATACGACGTTAAGTTTGAAATTTCTGCTCCAGGAAACGACTACCTTCTACATGTTGATAAAGAAACAGGTGTAACAGGAAGATTCTGGACAGAGCCAATCGTTATTGAATGGCCAGAATTTGAATGGACAGGTCCAAAGTGGTAAAAAATATTGGAAATGGCTTTAAGCCATTTCCACTTTGTACATAGGAGGAATTATGTTAAAGATATTTATTAAAGTAATGGAGGCGGGCGTAGGATTCTCGTTAATAATGGGCTTGGCGCTTGGATATCTAAGTACAGAAAACTTCAAAAACAAATATAAAATTATTTTTGGTACAGTCTTTGTGGGCACTATTGCGGCAATTATCTCTTCAGTAATTAGAGAAATTCCAAATTTTGTCAACAGGAGCTCTTTGTCATTTTGGTCAATGGTACCATTAGTAATTGCTCTTATTGGAATTATTGTCTTTTATTTTTTAAAAGAAAAATCCAGTATTTATAAAAATATTTTTGTTTGTTTTTTGTCTTTGTATATAATAGCGTCATTTTTCTATTATATGCCGGCTATCTTTGTCCAGCTAAACAATTTTGTTTACTATGGAGAATCTGCTGTTTCCACCATGGTTTTATATAGAATCATTGGTTATGTATTTGCAATTGTTCTTATGCTTTTATCTAGTATTGCAATTTTTAAAATCATCAGACGAGTTGACAAGACTTATAGGGATAAAATTTTAATGATCTCATTTTTAATTTGGGGAATAAATCAAATTTTTATTGTCCTTCAAAGACTATACGCAGTTGGCTTCTTACCAAGAAATGCAAAATTATTTAGCGCAATTGCTTGGGTAATAAACCACGCACACTACATTGGGTTTATTCTAATGATTTTTTCAATTATCCTACCAATAATTTTATATTCAAATAATATGAAAGTTAAGGAAACTTTTAAAAATCCTGCAGAATTAAGAAAAAAGAAATACCATATGAGATGCAACAGAAATCTGGCAAAATTTTTCTTGATTTTAATTGTAATTAATGTTTTTAGTTTAACTTATCTAAGGGCATATTCGGGTCGTGATATTGCACTTTCTGAACCAGAAGAATATGTAATTGAAAATGATATGATTGTTGTTCCGCTATCAGAACTTGAAGATATGAAACTTCACCGCTATCAATACACGGCATCTGATGGAGTTCACATGAGATTTTTCTTAATTAAAAAGTCTCAAGGTTCCTATGGTGTTGTACTTGATGCTTGTGAAATTTGCGGACCATCCGGTTATTATGAGCGTGGCAATGATGTTATTTGCAAATTGTGCGATGTTATTATGAATCGTGGTACGATTGGTTTTAAGGGCGGATGCAATCCAATCCCTATACCATACATTGTTCATGATGAAAAAATAAAAATCAGCACGCAAGATCTTGATGCCAATAGCTTTGTATTTAAGTAGGTGACTTATGTTTTTTAGAATGATTAGGGGTGCAATCTTTAGGCAAAAGAAAAAAATGGTCTTGATTGCATTTGTAGTAATGCTTGGCACTTGTCTTTCAACCGGCATGCTTAACACTATGCTTGGCATTGGTGACAAGGTCAATAGAGAATTGAAAGCTTATGGGGCGAATATAAACGTTGTCCCAAAAGAAGCTTCCATGCTTGATGATATTTATGGAATCGGTGAGGATAGTCAGAAAAATTATTTGAAAGAAGATGAACTTGGCTTGATAAAAACCATCTTCTGGTCTTTCAATATCGTTGATTACACACCATATTTAAATATCAATGCAAAAGTCGATGGAGAAACTACGAGAGTTGTTGGTACATGGTTTTATAATCATATGGACCTTCCAACTGGCGAGGCCATTGACACAGGTATGAGAAAATTAAAAACTTGGTGGAATATCGAAGGTGAATGGATTGAAGACAAAGATACAGATAAGGCCATGGTTGGCACTGTATTTGCTCTAAGACACAATTATAAGCTTGGTGATAAAATTAAAGTCATAGGTTCTTCTACAACAAAAGAATTTACGATTGCAGGCATTTTTGATTCAGGTAGTGATGAAGATTCGCACATTTATCTTCCATTAAAAGCTGCTCAAGAATTAGATGGAGTATCAAATGTAGTTTCTCGTGTTGAAGTTTCTGCACTAACAACTCCTGACAACGACTTAGCAAGAAAAGCTGCAAGAAATCCAAAGTCTCTTACAATCAAGGAGTGGGAGGTTTGGTATTGTACAGCATATGTAAGTGCAATTTGTTATCAAATTCAAGAAGTTATGACCGATTCAATCGCAAAACCTATTAGGCAGGTTGCGGAAAGCGAAGGCGATATTTTAAATAAGACAACATTATTAATGGTTTTAATCACAGCTCTTAGCTTAATTGGTTCAGCACTTGCGATTTCAAACCTAGTAACAGCATCTGTTATGGAAAGGCGTGCTGAAATTGGACTTCAAAAAGCAATTGGCGCAAATAACACAAGAATTATTACAAGAATTTTAGTTGAAAATATTAGCACGGGTATTATGGGTGGAACTGTTGGTTACTTCATAGGACTTGGTCTTACTCAAATAATCGGTATAACAGTTTTTGGTTCTGGAATTCCTCCAACACCAATGGTAATACCTATCGTAATTATTTTGATTTTGCTTGTAATTGTTTTGGGCTCGATTCCAGCCATTAGATATTTGCTAAAACTTAATCCAACGGAGGTGCTTCATGGAAAAGGCTAAAAGAAAAAATATACAATTCTTTTGGAAGATGGTTGAATCATCGATAGCAAGAAGAAAAGCTCGTATGCTTACAGCCCTTCTTGCAATTGCCATGGGTGCAACAATTCTATCGGGTCTTGTTACAATCTACTATGACATTCCAAGACAATTGGGCAAGGAATTTAGAAGTTACGGGGCAAATATGATTGTTATTCCAAAGTCTCAAGACGATAAGATTGGCGATAATCATATTGAAGAAATTAAAAAACTTGCAGGAGATAAACTAGTGGGAATTGCTCCTTACATTTATCAGAATGCAAAAATTAATGAGCAGCCTTTTGTAATAGCGGCTACAAATTTTGATGGCTTAAAAAAGAACAGCCCCTTCTGGCTAGTCGATGGTGAATGGCCAAGCGAAAAAAGGACTGTTATGATTGGTCACGAAATTTCAAAAAAACTTGGCTTAAAAATCGGTGATCCTTTCGTACTGAGCACTCCAAAAGAAAATTCGCAAGAAATGAGAGACAGCGACTTCAAGGTAGCTTCGATTGTAACGACTGGTGGTAAAGAAGAAGATTTGATATTTATGTCTATTGAAGATATTAGATCTATCATGGGCGATTTAAATATCAATATCATTGAATGTTCAATCGATGCAAACAGTGAAGAGCTGCAAGTAATTGCAGATAATATAAATAAAATTGATGCTACTGTCAGTGCTAGACTTGTTAAAAGAGTTACAGAATCACAAGGCGTGGTACTTGAAAAGCTTCAAGCTCTTGTGTGGATAGTTACAATTATTGTTTTATTTATAACGATGATTTGCGTTAGCACAACCATGATGGCTGTTGTTGCTGAGAGAAGAAAAGAGATTGGCCTTAAAAAAGCCTTGGGTGCACACAATAAATCAATCATTTATGATTTCTTAGGCGAAGGATTTTTACTTGGACTAATGGGCGGAGCTCTTGGTTCTTTACTTGGATATTTATTTGCAAGTGAAGTTTCAAGACGAGTTTTCGCAAGAAGTGTAAATTTCTTATGGGCCCTAGTTCCAATTACAATCATTACATCAATAGTAATTACGATTGTGGCTTGCATTATACCAGTTAAAACTGCGACTGCAGTTGATCCAGCACTTGTATTGAGGGGGGAATAATGAACATATTAGAATTAAAAGATATATCAAAGATATACGGCGATTTAAAAGCGCTCGATAAAGTAAACTTAAACGTAGAAAAAGGCGAATGGGTTTCAATCATGGGTCCATCAGGTAGTGGTAAAACGACAATGATGAACATCATCGGTTGCATGGATAAGCCTTCTATAGGCGAAGTTTTACTTGAAGGAATTGATATTTCTAAATTGAATCAAAAGGAATTAACAGAAATTAGAAGAGATAAGATTGGTCTTATTTTTCAACAGTTCCACTTGGTAAACTATTTAACTGCTTTAGAAAACGTTATGATGGCGCAATACTATCACTCAATGGTAGACAAGGAAGAAGCCTTGCAAGCACTTGAAAGCGTTGGATTAAAAGATAGGCACAACCATTTACCAAATCAGCTTTCAGGTGGAGAGCAACAACGTGTTTGTATTGCCCGCGCTCTTATCAACCACCCTTCACTCATCTTAGCAGACGAGCCAACAGGAAATCTTGATGAAAAGAATGAAATGCTAGTATTGGATATTTTAGAGAGACTCCATAACAATGGATCTACAATTGTAGTTGTTACTCACGACCAAGAGGTTGGTGTGGAAGCAGAAAGAATTGTCTTCCTTGAGCACGGAAGAATTGCCAGAGAAGAAAAACAAAAAAGACAAAGACCAATTCTGGAGGTTTAATATGAAAAAGATTTTATTATTATTGTTGGCTGTAAGCTTACTATTGACAGCTTGCGCCAAGAAGACTGACGATGCTTGCACAGATGCTTCATGCGCTGATGCATACAAAGACGGCACTTACCACGGAGAAAGTCAAGTTGATGAATGGGGCGGTAAGGTAACAACAGATATCACTATCAAGGACGGAAAAATTGTTGATGCAAGTTTACAAAACTTACTTGCTGACGGAAGTGAAAAAGACGAAAATTATGGAAAGGCCAAAGAAGGCGCTACTAATCCAGGTCTTTATAAGATTGCTCAAGAAGCAGTTAAAAATTCTAAAGAGTATCCAAAGCTTTTAATTGAAAAAGGTAAGATCGAAGATGTAGAGGCTATCGCTGGTGCAACTGTTACATTCAAATCTTTCAAAGAAGCTGTAATTGATGCATTGAAGGATGCAAAATAAAATTAATATAAAAGTTCAGGAGGTTAATATGAACAAAAATAAAATTATTGGAATTCTATTTATAATATTAGGTGTTTTAGTTTTCTTAACACCAGGAACACTTGCCCCAGTATGTCCTGCAATGGCAGATGGAAAGTTTATGAAGTGCCACTGGATGGGACAAGCAATTAAAGGCATTGGTGGTGTTATGACTGTTCTAGGTCTTATTTATACACTTATTTGCTCTAAGAAACAAATGTTCTTTACACTAGCTATCTCCAATGTAGTAATCGGAATTTATGCAATTTTATTGCCTGCAAAATTAATTGGTGGCTGTATGAATGCTGAAATGGCTTGTAGAGCAAAAACTATGCCTATGATTTATATTTTAGTCGGACTTTATATTGTTATTAGCGTTGTTGCTGCAATTTTAAATAGGTCTTGCAATGAATCTAATCAATGTAAATAATCTATCCAAATCATTTAGACGTGGTGAGAGAGATTTTTTCGCAATCGATAACGTAAGTTTTGATGTTAGCGAAAAAGATTTTATAAATATCATTGGTAAAAGTGGGAGTGGTAAATCAACGCTTCTTACTCTGACTATTATGTATAATTAAAAATTTAGGAGGTTAATATGAACAAAAATAAAATTATTGGAATTCTATTTATAATATTAGGTGTTTTAGTTTTCTTAACACCAGGAACACTTGCCCCAGTATGTCCTGCAATGGCAGATGGAAAGTTTATGAAGTGCCACTGGATGGGACAAGCAATTAAAGGCATTGGTGGTGTTATGACTGTTCTAGGTCTTATTTATACACTTATTTGCTCTAAGAAACAAATGTTCTTTACACTAGCTATCTCCAATGTAGTAATCGGAATTTATGCAATTTTATTGCCTGCAAAATTAATTGGTGGCTGTATGAATGCTGAAATGGCTTGTAGAGCAAAAACTATGCCTATGATTTATATTTTAGTCGGACTTTATATTGTTATTAGCGTTGTTGCTGCAATTTTAAATAGGTCTTGCAATGAATCTAATCAATGTAAATAATCTATCCAAATCATTTAGACGTGGTGAGAGAGATTTTTTCGCAATCGATAACGTAAGTTTTGATGTTAGCGAAAAAGATTTTATAAATATCATTGGTAAAAGTGGGAGTGGTAAATCAACACTCCTTACTCTTTTATCTGCGATCATTGAGCCCACATCAGGAGAAATCTTTGTAGAAGGAAAAAATCTTTCTAATATGGATGATGAAGAAAAAAGTGGATACAGGAATGAATTTATTGGTTATGTTCCTCAATCACTTGGAACTTTACCGACCTTGAATGTCCTTGACAATGTAAGACTTACTTACTTTTTTAAAAAACGTGAGGGAGATGGAATCGAAAGAGCTAGGATGCTCCTAGATATGCTCGGTATTTTGAACTTGGAAAATGATTTTTGTAAAAATTTGTCAGGCGGTGAATTAAAAAGAGTTTTAATTGCAAGAGCCCTAATGAACGAGCCTAAAATTTTAATTGCAGATGAGCCAACTTCAGATTTGGATTCAAAAACTACAGTTGAAATTATGGACATGCTAAAAGAAATTAATGAAAAAGGGACAACTATCATTATAGTAACTCACGACAATGATTTATTAAAATATGGATCGCGACTTCTTGAAATGACAGACGGTAAATTAAATGAGGTGGTCAAATGAGATTAAGTTCCAAACAAATAGCCTTTAAAAATATTCAAAACAAAAGTGCAAGAAGTGCTTTGCTTATAATTTTAACAGCAATTTTAACACTGGTTTTATTTTTATCTAGTTTTTTGATTTTGTCACTTGGAAATGGCATGCACTCACTGGCTAATCGTATGGGCGCAGATATTATAGTTGTACCTGAAGGTTATGATTCGAAAATTAGAGGCGCAATTCTACGCGGCGAACCAAACACATTCTTTTTAGACAAGTCTGTCGTTGAAAGAATTAGAAAAATCGATGGAGTTAAAATTGCAACACCACAATTATTCATTGCCACTCTTTCTGCTGGTTGCTGCTCATTTCCAATACAAGTTATTGGCTTTGATTCAGACACAGATTTTGTTGTAAAACCTTGGCTAGAGACTCAAGCCAAACTTCCCTTAGGAAAAGGAGAAATTTTGGTTGGCCACAATATTGTTGGCGATATGCATAAACACGTTAAATTTTTCAATCAAGAATTTATTATAAGAGGTAGGCTTGCAAAAACAGGCATGGGCTTTGACAATACCGTGTTTGTGAATTTTGATGAAGCAAGGCGCCTTGCTAAAGAATACGAAAAAATTCTTCATCTTGAAGATAAGGACCATGAAAATATGATTTCATGCGTAATGATTAAGGCCGATAAAAACGTTGATCCAGTTGAAATTCAAAATAAGATTAGGAGCGAGTTTAAAGGCGAGGGCGTTTATCCTCTTCTATCACAATCAATGATGAACGAAGTCAGCACATCAACACAAGACATGATCAAGTATGTTTATATATTAATCGCTCTAGTATGGCTATTGGTCTTCCTTGTACTAACTCTCGTTTATTCAATTACGATTAAAGAACGTAAGAGAGAATTTGCAACACTAAGAATTTTAGGAGCTAGCAAAAAGCATCTAAGAAGTATTATCTTGTGGGAGATATTTACTATAAATATCGCAGGTTCTGCATGTGGAAGTGCACTTGCCTTAGTTATTTCAATTTTATTTGGAACTTGGTTTAGTCAAAGTTTCAAAATGCCATTTTTAGCACCAAATGTTTTAACGCTTGCAACAATATTTATTGCTGTTTTTGCAATCGGCACAGTAATGGGACCAATCTCATCACTCGGATCAATTAGAAAGATGAACGCAGAAGAACTTGGACTTTTATTAAGACAAAACGATTAATATACACTTTGAAACTGTTATGTATTTATTATATCTATGGGGGCGCTAAAACCCTCCATAGATATTTTTATGTAAAAATTTTACAACAGCAAAGAAACTTACAAAAGAATATTTCTCTAAGTGTAAGATATGTCTTGACAACTAAGAGATATATTACTATTTCCTTTATATTGCTATTGACTAAGGATTTTATCTTATGGTATAATCATTGTGTGTGAGAGAAATAGGGGAGGTAATTTAATTGGCACTATTCAAAAAGGAAAAATTTACAAAAGAGAAAATTACAAAATTAATTAAAGAGTACATATTGATATTGTTTGGTAGCTTCATAGTAGCGGCAGGGATGTTTTTCTTCTTCAATCCAGCGCACCTTTCAGTAGGCGGAGCAAACGGTCTTGCTGTCGTACTTAATCACTACCTTGAGATTGGCGTTGGTAACTGGATGTATGTTATCAATATCGGTCTATTCATACTAGCCTTCTTAACTATAGGTTCGCAGTTCGGCGTTAAAACTATCATTGCGTCACTACTTACATCAGGCTTCTTTGACTTACTAGAAAAACTTATGCCGCACTTCCAACCATTGACAGGGGATACCTTCGTAGAGTTATTCTTCGGTGTCTTCGTTACAGCGGTTGGTATGGCGATAGTATTCAATCAAGGTGCATCGACTGGTGGTACAGACATCATTGCAAAGATACTTAACAAGTTTATCGGCATGGACCTTGGCAAAGGCGTTTTAGTATCTGACGTATTGATTACATTACTAGCAAGTAATGCCTTCGGCGCGAGGATTGGTATCTATTCACTATTTGGTGTTATCGTTAATGGCTTCTTAATCGACTTTGTCATCGAAGGTATGAACATGAACAAAGAGGTCAAAATTATTGCTGAAGACACTAAGCCTATCGAGGAGTTCATCATCAAAGAGCTAGATAGAGGCGCAACCATATACAAGGCTTACGGCATGTATACAAAGGAACCAAAGGACATCATCATGATTTTGCTTGACAGAAAAGACTTCTTAAGACTTAAGAACTTCTTAAAAGACCTCGATCAAAAGACTTTCATTTCAGTTTCGAACGCATCAGAAGTCTTAGGTTATGGATTTAAAAATTTAAAAGACTGATATATGAGAAAAGCCTTTCAAGTGAAGGGCTTTTTGCTTTTTAAAAAAAATATTACATACTTTACAATTTCTTAACAAAGAAGTATTACAATGATTATTATAAGGAGAATAAAATGAAATACGCACTAATTGATATTGGAAGTAACTCAATACGCCTAAACGTTTATAACAAGGACGATATTCAAAAGGAAGTCTTCTCAAAGAAGTACATGGCAGGTCTTGCAAGCTTTGTTGAAGATGGAAAACTTAGCAACAAGGGCATAAAAAAATTGATCAAAGTGCTTTCAGCGCAAAAGATGTTGCTTGATTATTTGCCAGTTGATGAAATTTACGCCTTTGCCTCGGCTTCTTTAAGAAATGTCGATAATGGCAAGGACATTGTGAAAAAAGTTAAGAAGGAGCTTGATCTAAACATCGATTTAATATCGGCAGACGAAGAGGCTTTCTATGGAGCTGAAGGCATGAAGATGGCATACGACTTTGATGATTACTACACCATAGACATAGGAGGCGGCTCGACAGAGCTTTGCTATCTAAAGAATAAAGAGATTAAAGACATGGCATTTTTAAGGGCAGGATCCTTATCATTGTTCCGTGACTACGTTGAAAACACTATACCGAGCGTTAGAGAGTACGATGAGATGATAAACGCCATCGACAAGATGCTGGCTGAAAATGTTTTCACATACAAATGCACAAAGCTTGTGGCTTCAGGCGGAACAGCGAGGGCTCTAGGCAATATCTTCGAAGAGTTTTATGACGGTGATGACAAAGAATACACTATTGACGATGTAAAAAATTATATCTATGAAATGATTGATGGGAATAAAAAGATTATTCGTACAACTGTTATGGTTGTGCCTGAAAGACTTCACAGCATAGTGCCAGGAGCTATCATGCTATATAGACTCTTAAAGCACCTTGGCATAGAAAAGGTCAATGTCTCAAAGCTTGGTGTGCGCGAGGGATATTTAAAGGATAAGATAATTAAGGAGTGAAATTATGGAAGAGTTCATGCAAAACCGCGAGTTGAGCTGGCTAAAATTTAATCAAAGAGTACTTGAAGAGGCGAGCGACGAGAGCGTGCCGCCACTAGAGAGATTCAAGTTCATATCGATATTCACATCGAACTTGGATGAATTTTTCATGGTTAGAGTCGGATCTTTGTTTGATATGATGAAGTCTAAGAAGGAGTTCATCGACAAAAAATCTGGTATGACAGCTAAGGAGCAGCTCGATGCTATCTACAAGACTATGCCCTACTACTACGAGATGAGGGACAAGGTCTACAAGGACGTCATCAAAGAGCTAGAGAAGTACAATATGCACAATAAAAACATGAAGTCCTTAAACGATGAGGAGCTAAGTTATGTAAAAAGCTTCTACCTTAGTAAGATTGAGCCATTAATTTCCGCGCAAATAGTTGACGCAGCACATCCACTTCCATTCTTAGAGAATAAAAAGTTATATATAGTGACTGAGATGTGGGACGCTGAAGGCAATATTGCGCATGGACTTGTAGCCATCTCAGACATATTCGAGCGCTATCTATCGCTGCCAGGCGATGAATTTAACTACATCAGAGTCGAAAAAGTGATTGAGCATTACGTTCCAACCATGTTCCTAGGCTATACAATTAAGGAGCAATCACTTGTTGCGGTCACTAGAAACTTTGATTTCGAAACAAATACTGAGATTGAAGAAGAGATTGCCGACTACAAAGACTTTATGAAGAAGGTCATCAAAAAGAGGACGCGTCAAGAGGTTCTTCGCCTTGAAATTTCTAACACAAAGTCAAAGAGCATTACTGATTTTCTTAAGGCTGAGCTTGGTGTTACGGATGAGATGATACTTGTGACAAAGAGTCCCATCAATATGAAGTACGTCTATGGTCTTGAGGACATCATTCCGAGCTCCGTCATCAAAAAAGTTTCTTACGAAGACTTTATTCCATTTAAAAAATATTCCTTAGAGCGCGGCTCTATCATTAAAAGAATAGAAGAGAAGGATCTTTTACTAAGCTACCCATACGATGATATTGATACCTTTCTTGACTTGATTAAGGAAGCTGCCGAGAGTGACAAGACCATCTCTATAAAGATAACTATATACAGGCTTGCTAAGCACTCGAAGCTTGTCGAATACCTTAAAAAAGCCTGTGACAATGGCATCGAAGTCACTGCACTTATGGAGCTAAAGGCGCGTTTTGACGAAGAGAACAACATAAATTATTCGGAAGAATTGTTTAAGGCAGGCTGTAATATAATGTACGGCTTTGAAGAGTACAAGACGCACTCCAAGCTTTGCCTAATCACATACGAGGACGATAGGGAGAATATCAAGTACATCACGCAAATAGGTACCGGTAACTATAATGAAAACACATCGAAGATTTACACTGACTTTTCACTGATGACATCTAATGAAGAGATAGGCCTTGACGCAAATGATTTTTTCAAAAACATGTCAGTCGGCAAAATTAATGGTAAGTACCTTCACATATTACAAGCACCATCGACTCTTAAGGTTAGACTACTTAAGGAGATGGATAGAGAGATAGCTAAAGGTAAAGACGGATACATCAGATGCAAGATGAACTCACTTACAGATTATGATTTTATAGAAAAATTTGCCGAAGCTTCACAAAATTCTGCTCATGTCGATCTTATTATCCGTGGGATCTGCTGCATAGTTCCAGGCGTAAGCGGCTATACGGACAATGTTCACGTTTCTTCCATAGTTGGACGCTTTTTAGAGCACTCAAGAGTTTATCAATTTGGCAGAGGCAGTGATATGAGGATATACATCTCAAGTGCAGACCTTATGACAAGAAACACAGAAAAAAGAGTCGAGATAGCCTGCCCAGTATACGATGAAGAGACAAGAGCAAGACTTGTAAGCTACTTAGATACACAGCTTAAGGATAATATTAAGAGAAGAATACTTGTTAACTCGGGTGACTACATCAAACCAGAGGTACAAGGCGAAGCGCTTATCGCTCAAGATTATTTCATGCATAAAGCAAATGAAAAGAGAGAAAAGTTTTATGAAGAGCTTGAGAGAGATAAATCAGATGAAGCGCCTAAAGAAAACTTTTTTACTAAGATTA
The DNA here is from genome assembly GCA_947254025.1 of uncultured Clostridia bacterium. Taxonomy (GTDB): domain Bacteria; phylum Bacillota; class Clostridia; order Tissierellales; family Peptoniphilaceae; genus Fenollaria; species Fenollaria sporofastidiosus. Next base: position 18,919 of record CAMYBS010000007.1, on the reverse strand, counting down.
AAAAGATATTTACAAAGTAATATTCATTTTGAGAGCCTTTCATATGAGAGGCTTTTGCTTTGCCAAATTCATAGTAATTGAAAAATGCACTCAGCTGTGATATAATTACAAAAGAGGTGATTATATGCATTATTTTGACAACGCATCGACAACATTTCCAAAGCCAGAGAGCGTATATGTAAAATTTAATGAAGCATTTAGAGAGTATGGAGCCAATCCAGGAAGGAGCGGTCACAGGCTAGCACTTAGGGCGATGGAAGAGATAATGCAGACAAGGCTAAGTCTTGCTAAGCTGTTTAACGTTGACAATCCACTTAATATAAGCTTTCATATGAACACAACATATGCACTTAATGCTGCAATCAAAGGCACGCTTAAGAAGGGCGATCATGTAATCACAACATCGATGGAGCACAACTCTGTTCTTAGACCACTGTTTACACTTAAAGAGATGGGCATAATCGAGCTAACGGTAGTCAAGGCGGAACTAAGCGGCGAGGTCAGTAAGGACAAGATAGTCTCAGCAATTAAAGAGAATACTAGGATGCTTGTTATGACTCACTCCTCGAACTTGCTTGGCACAGTTGAGGACATTGACGAGATCTCAAAGGCTGTTAAGAAAGTTAATAAAGACATACTTATACTTATAGATGCAGCTCAATCGGCAGGTATCATAGACATAGACTTAAAAAAGCTCGATATAGATATGCTTGCAACAGCTGGGCACAAGTCCTTATTTGGCCCGCAAGGTACAGGTGTCTTGTACTTAAGAGAGCCAGAACTTGTTATGCACACTGTTGAAGGCGGTACAGGATCAAGATCAACCGAGGTTTATCAGCCTATGGACATGCCGGATAAGCTAGAAGCAGGCACACCAAATGGACACGGCATCATAGCCTTAGGCGCAGGAGTTGAATTAATACTTAGTGAAGGCATAGATAATATAAGAAAGCACGAGGAGGCTCTTACAAAGCTCTTCATAGATGGCATAAAGAACATTGAAGGCGTAGAGATATACGGCCTACTTGATGAAAAGAAGAAGACACCGGTTGTTTCTATAAACATGGAAGGCGTGGACTCATCGATACTAAGCTACGTTTTAGATGATGAGTACGACATACAAACACGTCCAGGCATACACTGCGCACCACTTGCACACGAAACCATTGGCACAATTAAAAAGGGTGCGGTTAGATTTAGTTTTTCGTATTTTAACAAGGAAGACGAGATAACTTACGCAATAGAGACATTAAAGAAGATTAAAAAAGAGGCGGCAGATGGAAAATATCAATAAGCTTATAAATGACAATATCTTAATCATAGTTGCAGCTCTAGTAGTTTTATTAATTGCGCTACTAGCCTTAGCTTTTGTACAAGTTTTGAAGTATAAAAAACTTAAGGAGAGATTCGATACCTTCACTCAAGGTATGGACGGCATCAGTGTTGAAAAGCTCTTAGCAACTTTTGGAAAAGACATCAAGGACATACACAGAGACATGATACTTAATGAGGACAGGTTCAATCGCATAGAGACTAACCTTAGCTTCTGCGTGCAAAAGCTTGGCTTCGTTAGGTACAATGCTTTTCAAGACAGTGCATCAGAGCTAAGCTTCTCCATATGCTTATTGGATAAGTTTAATAACGGCGTCTTACTTTCCGTTATTCATGGTAGAGAGCAAAGTGTTAGCTATGGCAAGATGATTAAAAATGGAGAGAGCACATCGCCACTTTCAGAAGAAGAAGTGAGCGCAGTAGATAAAGCAATCAGAGGATAGTAAAATATTTATAGTAGACTTGTCTAATGACAGGTCTATTTTTATGCTTAAGAATTAGTCTAATATATGCCAAGCGAGCTACTATATGAGAGGCTTGATCATATATGAGAAGTGTGGCACTATATACGACGCTTGCTACTATATGAGAGGCTTAGTACTATATACCAAGCGAGCTATGTTTTGTAAATATATTGTATCTAATTAAACGCATTTTCAAGAGCCTTTGTATTGATAATTCATATCTTTTGTGGTAAAATTAAGTTTAGAGGTTGATATAATGACAGAGCTTTTAAAAATTACAGATGATAATATAAAACTGTGCGCTGAAGAGATTAAAATGGGCGGTCTAGTTGCCTTTCCAACTGAAACTGTTTATGGCCTAGGAGCCGATGGACTAAACGCTGAAGCTGTTAAGAAGATTTACGAAGCAAAAGGTAGACAAAGTGACAACCCACTTATACTTCATATTGCGTCTTTAGATATGATAGAGCCGCTTGCATATTATGACAAAAAATATGATGCTCTTCTTGATGCCTTTTGGCCAGGACCTATGACTATAATCTTGAAAAAGAAGAACATAGTTCCAAGCATAATCACAGCAGGTCTTGATAGCGTCGCAATACGTATGCCATCGAGCGAGGTTGCACGAAAACTTATAGAGTATGCTGGGACTCCTATAGCAGCACCGAGCGCGAACATATCTGGCTATCCATCGCCAACGTGCGCAGAGCATGTGTACAAGGACCTTCACGGCAAGCTTAAGTACATACTAGCTGGAGAGATGAGTGAAGTAGGTATCGAATCAACTGTTATCGACCTAAGTAGAGACAAGGTACGCATACTAAGACCGGGCAAGATTTCCTTAGAAGACTTGCAAAAGATAATACCGGATGCAGAGTATGATGAGGCAATCACTGATGATAAAGAAGTGAAGAAACCAATCAGCCCTGGACAAAAGTATACACACTACAAGCCTAATGCCAAGGTGGTCATCATCATGGGCGAGGGTGAGGACCTTATTAAAAAGATGAAGGCCGAGTATGAGGCAAACCTTGACAAGAAGCCAGTAGTCTTTACACTTAGGGAGTACGAAGACGAGTTTCATGGTTTCAAGACCATGGACCTAGGCAGTATCAAGGAGCCCATAAGCATATCGCACAACATCTTTAACCTATTAAGGACGGCAGATGATATGGGGTATGGCTACATCATCATGCAAGGTTATGAGCGCAAAGGTATATTCATGGCGATTATGAATAGGATTATCAAGTCCTCAGGCCACAACATAAAGTATTGAAAATAGAAAATGTATATGATAAAATTGTAAAGGAGAGGTATCATGAGAAAGATAGGCATAGCATCAGATCATGGAGGATTTGAACTAAAGGAAAAGTTAAAAGCTTATATGAGCGAAAAAGGTTTAGACGTCGTTGATTACGGCACAGACTCTACAGAGTCAGTTGACTACCCGGTTTATGGCAAGAAAGCAGCGAAGGGTGTAATTGCTGGCGAAGTAGAGAAGGCGGTTGTTATCTGCGGCACTGGCATAGGCATATCACTAGCTGCAAACAAGGTAGAAGGCATTAGATGCGCACTTTGCACTAACGAATACATGGCTAAGATGTCAAGAAACCATAACGATGCGAACATGCTAGCACTTGGCGCAAGAGTTATAGGAGATGAACTTGCGAAATCTATACTTGATACATTTTTAGCGGAAGAATTTTTAGCAGGAAGACATAAAAGAAGAGTCGATTTAATCGAAAATTGTTAGGAGGGTATTATGGTAACTGTATTTGATCATCCACTTATTAAACACAAACTAAGCATATTAAGAATGAAACAAACTGGCACAAAGCAATTTAAGGAGATAGTTACAGAGCTATCTATGCTTATGGGCTACGAAGTAACTAGAGATTTACAATTAGAAGAGATGCCTATAGAGACACCTATATGCAAAACTGTTGGCTATAGCTTAGCTGGCAAGAAGATAGCACTAGTGCCTATACTTAGAGCTGGTCTTGGTATGGTAGATGGCATGCTAAGCCTACTACCTGCAGCAAAGGTTGGTCACATAGGTCTATATAGAGATCCAAAGACTTATGAACCGGTTGAGTACTATTGCAAGCTCCCTTCAGATATAGAGAAGAGAGAAGTTATAGTTCTTGACCCAATGCTTGCAACTGGTGGAAGTGCCACTGCAGCTATAGATTTTTTAAAGAAGAGAGGCGCAAAGCACATCAAGCTTGTAAATATCATTGCTGCTCCAGAAGGAGTTGAATACGTAAAGAGTCACCACCCAGATGTTGACATCTTTGTAGCGAATGTTGATGAAAAGCTTAATGAACACAAGTACATCGTTCCAGGACTTGGAGACGCAGGAGACAGACTTTTCGGAACTAAGTAGGTGAATTAATTGAGAAGAATATATTTTGCAGCTTTTGTAAGTTTAGTTTTAGCGCTTATACTTACAAGATTGCAAATAAAATTGTCTAAGAAGCTTGGCTTTATCGACGTGCCGAAGGATCAAAGACGTATGCACACAGACTCTGTGCCAACATGCGGCGGCTTCGCTATGTTCTTTGCGATCTTCATTCCATATATGATACTATACAAATTTACGCCAAGGAACACAGCCATCTTCATAGGCTCTATCATCATTATGCTATCGGGCTTCTACGATGACATACATGACCTTAAGCCGAAGTATAAGGTGTTATTTCAGCTTATGGCGGCGCTTGTAGTTTACTTTTTAGGCAATATTAGGATAATGAACATAGGCAACCCATTTATCGATAACAACCTTTTGAGCTTGGGTTTTCTATCTCTGCCTGTAACACTATTTTGGATAGTTGGTGTTACTAATATCATAAACTTAATAGATGGCCTTGATGGTCTAGCAGGCGGTGTTGTCTTTATCTCATCAATGACCTTAGCTGTAGTTTCTGTTTCGTATGAACAGTACTCACTAACAGCACTAGCTTTATGCATAGGCATGAGCTACCTTGGCTTTTTGAAGTACAACTTTGCACCTGCAAAGATATTCATGGGAGACACTGGAGCCTTGCTAGCAGGATTTTTGCTCGCAGTAGTAACTATACAAGGAGCGATGAAGGCGGTCGCAGCCATCGGCATCATAGTACCAATCATGATACTTGGACTACCAGTCTTCGATACAACTTTTGCAATGATTAGAAGACTGCTTAGCGGTAGATCGATTGCTTCAGCTGACAAGGGCCACTTGCATCATAGATTATTAAGAAAGTACTCGACAAAGAAGACAGTTTTGATACTATATACAATATCAGCCATATTCTCAATCTTTGGCATACTTGTGATGAAGCTTAGAAACACAGTATCTGTACTTTTGTCTGGAATTATTTTTATGATTATAGTATTTTTAGCATATAAGATTGGATTGTTTAAGGATGGTGAAAATTGAAAGCTTTAGTAATATTTGGAACCAGGCCTGAAGGTATAAAGATGGCACCTATTATTAAAGAGTTAAAAAATGCTGATGGTGTTGAGCTTGTAACATGTATAACAAGTCAGCACAGAGAGCTTTTGGACTCTGTAATAAAGGTTTTTGATCTTGAGATTGATTATGATTTAAATATATTTGAGAAGGGACAGACTTTAACCGATATAACTGTTAGGTCCCTAAAGGGTCTTGAAGAGGTTATTAAGAAGGAGAAGCCTGATGTGGTTCTTGTGCAAGGTGATACTACAACAGTATTTGCCGGTGCACTTGAGGCCTTCTACAATGGAGTTAAGATAGGCCACGTTGAAGCAGGCCTTCGTAGTGGCAACATCCATAGTCCATTCCCAGAGGAAGCGAACAGAAAGCTTACTGGTATCATGACTGACTTTCATTTCTGCCCAACACAAAGGGCGAAGGACAACCTTATCAAAGAAGGATATGATGAGAAGAAGTTATACATAACAGGCAACACTGTTATAGATGCCCTACTAATGACTGCTGACAAGGTAGACTCTTTTACAAGAGATGACCTTAAGAAGCTCGACTTAAATAAGAAGCTAATACTTCTTACTTCGCATAGAAGAGAGAACCAAGGTGAACCTATGGAAAACATCTTCTCAGCTGTAAGAAAGATTGCTGACGAGTTTGATGATGCAAACATAGTCTTTCCTATGCATCCAAATCCAAGGGTTAGAGAGCTTGCGAAGAAGCACCTTGATGGAGCGGACAATGTTTTACTAACAGAGCCTGTTGAGTATGAAGACATGGCATATATATTAAAGAACGCTTACATGGTTGTAACAGACTCAGGCGGATTGCAAGAGGAAGCACCTGCACTTGGCGTTCCAGTACTTGTTATTAGACGCGAGACTGAAAGACCAGAAGGCATTGAATATGGTACTGCAAAGCTTGTCGGAACTGAGTTCGATAGTGTTTATACTAACATGAAGACGCTACTAAGAGATAAAGACGAGTATATGAAGATTCACAAGGCCATCAACCCATATGGAGATGGAAATAGCGCCAAGATAATCAAAGATATATTGATAAGAGAGGTAAAGTAATGAAATTAGGTATAGTAGGACTGCCCAATGTTGGTAAGTCAACACTTTTTAATGCGATAACAAAGGCGGGAGCGGAAGTTGCAAACTATCCATTCTGCACTATAGACCCCAATGTTGGCGTTGTTGAAGTGCCAGATGAGAGATTAAAAATATTAACAGAAGTAAATAAATCAAAGAAGACAATACCAGCTGTTATTGAGTTTTATGACATAGCAGGTCTTGTTAAGGGCGCGTCAAAGGGCGAAGGTCTTGGCAACAAGTTCCTTTCACACATAAGAGAGGTTGAAGCCATAGTTCACGTACTAAGAGTCTTTGAAGATGAAAACATAGTACATGTTGACGGCAGCATAGACCCTATAAGAGACATAGAGACTATCAACCTAGAGCTTATATTCTCAGACCTTGATATGGTTGAATCTAGGATACAAAAGCTTACTAAGCAAGTCAAGGGTGACAAGTCTTTACAAAGTGAGCTTGACTTACTTAATGAAGTGAAGAAGGTTCTTGAACAAGGCAAGTCTGCGAGAGTATTAGAACTTAATGATGATCAAAAGGCTATGCTTAGAAGCTTTAATCTTTTAAGCTTAAAGCCTATAATTTACGTTTTAAATGTATCTGAAGATGACTACATCAATGAGCTTAAGGACAACAAGTATGTTACAAGACTTAGAGAGTATGCAGAGAGCGAAGGATCTGAGATAGTTCCTATCTCTGTAAAGATTGAAGAAGAGATAAGTGAGCTTGATGATGAAGAAAGAAAGGCTTTCTTAGAAGACATGGGCATAAAAGAGTCTGGTCTTGACAGACTTATCAAAAAGAGCTACAAGCTTCTTGGTCTTATGAGCTTCTTAACAACTGGTGAAGACGAGACAAGAGCGTGGACTATTAAGAATGGAACTAGAGCCGTTGATGCAGCAGCAAAGATTCACTCAGACATCGCAAGAGGCTTTATACGCGCGGAAGTTGTTAGTTACGACGACCTTGTAGCTAACGAGATGTCTATGAACAAAGTAAAAGAGAAGGGCCTTATGAGACTAGAAGGCAAGGACTATATTATGCAAGAAGGAGATATAGTTTACTTCAGGTTTAATGTATAATGAAAATTTTAGAATATGATGAAAAATTAACTTTTAAGTCTAAGTACTACGATGAGGAAGCTGTTTTTCTTGATATTGAAACGACAGGACTTAGCCCCATGAGAAGCTTTATCTACCTCATTGGGCTAGTTTTTATTGACTTAAGTAAAAGCACTATGCATATAACACAGCTCATAGCTGAGGATGCTGATGAAGAGGAAGAGATCATCTCTATCATGAATGAGAAGCTTAAAGGATACAAAACAGTCGTTACATACAACGGCAACTCCTTCGACCTTCCTTTCATATCTAAGCGCGCTGAGCGTTATGGCATAGCCGTGCATGAACTAGCGTCCTTTGATATGTATGAGAAGCTTAGACTGCATAAGGACACCTTAGGGCTTGATGGACTTAAGCAAAAGAATATCGAGAAGAAGCTTGGCATAATTAGAGAGGACCGCTACAATGGCGGTGAGTGCATCAGCTTCTACAAAGATTATGCAAAAAACAAGACTAAGGAGAGTTTCGATAGATTCGTTCTTCATAACTATGATGACCTTTTATATATGCCAGCAACCATGTCTATACTCGACCTCTTAGATGAGAAGATCACAATTGACATAGACGGACGCAAGTATAAATTTGATAAGCATAGTATTAAAAAGGACATCTTAGTGATTGATTTCACAACTGATATGGGTATCAATACTTATGTAGAGGAGCAGGGCTACCTTGTAGAAGAGAACGAGGGACACAGGCACCTAGAGTTTACGCTGAAGACTGGCTACATGAATGATGCGCGCAAGGTGAAGTACCTAGAGAAGAACACTTTAGGCAGACTAAAATGTGACGACTTTGATGGCGAAGACTTAGTGGCAGGTGGCATTGTTCCTATACGCATACAAAATAAACTATTTATTCGAAATATAATTAAATTAGGTAGTATTTAGGAGGTTAAGATGAAATTAGAACTTTATTACAAGGCTGAGTGCCCATATTGTCAAAAGGTATTAAATTACATGATGGACAATTGTCAAATAAAGGATGTTCAATTTGTTGACATCAAAGAAGGAAACAATAACGAAGACTTAATTAAAAGAGGCGGAAAAGACCAAGTACCATGCCTATTCATAGACGGCAAGGCACTTTATGAATCGGACGATATAATTAAATATTTTAAAGAAAATTTTTAGGAGGTTTATTATGGATTACAAAGAATTACCAGCACAAGAAGTTTTTCATTGGTTTAGAGAGATCAACCAAATTCCAAGAGGCTCAGGTGACGAAAAGAGAATTTCTGACTACCTATACAATTGGGCAAAGGAAAGAAATTTAGATGTATGGCAAGACAAGGCGCTAAACATCGTTATACACAAGGGCGCTACAAAGGGTTATGAGAACGCACCAAAGGTTATCTTGCAAGGTCACATGGACATGGTTTGCGAAAAGACTTTAGACAGCGATCACGACTTCTCAAAAGATCCAATTGAGATGATAGTTGACGGCGACTACCTAAGAGCCAACAACACAACACTTGGCGCTGATGACGGTATAGCTGTTGCGATGGCACTTGCAGTACTAGATGCAGATGACATTGAACATCCAGCGTTGGAAGTAGTATTTACAACTGCAGAAGAAACATCCATGGTCGGAGCTATAAACTTAACAAACGAACACCTAAGCGGCGACTACCTATTCAACATCGACTCAGAAGAAGAAGGCATATTCTTATCTTCAAGCTCAGGTGGAGTTAATAGTGAATCCAAATTCAAAGTAGAATACAAAGATAACGACAAAAAAGCTTTAGAAATAACACTTAAAGGCTTTACAGGCGGACACAGCGGCATGGAAATCATCAAGCAAAGAGCAAACGCTATCAAAGTTTTAGCAAGACTTTTAAATGAATGCAACTGCGATAAATTAAAATTAGTTTCAATCGAAGGCGGTACTAAGCACAATGCCATCGCCAACGTCTCAAAGGCTACTATAGTTCATAAAGATTACGCTAAAGTTAAAGAGGCAATGAATGAATTATTCAGCCATATCAAAAAAGATTATCATATAGAAGATCCAAATATGACACTTGAATTTAAAGAAGTCAAAGCAGATAAACGCATGACAAAGAAAGATACAGATAGAATTATAAACTTCTTAATGCTTGCTCCACACGGCGTTATATACATGTCTAAGGACATAGAAGGTCTTGTAATGACAAGCTGCAACGCTGCAATCTTAAGAACTGAAGCGGGTAGCGTAAACTATCTATGCTCAATCAGAAGCTCATCAGATGCAGCACTTGTTGAAGTAAGAGAACAAGTTAGAATCATGACAGAAGTACTTGGCGGCAAGGTAGAATTATCAGAAGCATATCCATCTTGGGAATTCGATGAGGACCCAGTACTAAGAGACTTAGTAAGTAAAGTATATAAGGAAGAAACAGGCAAAAACGCAGAAGTAAGCGCTATACACGCAGGACTTGAATGCGGTCTACTAAAACAAATCTTACCAGATACTAAGATGATAAGCTTCGGACCAAACATCTACGACGTTCATACAGCTAGAGAGCACCTAGATATTAAGTCAACTGAAAGAATGTGGAAGTTCCTAAAGGCACTTTTAAAAGCTGTTAAGTAACTATAAAACACAATAGATAGAATGATAAAGACCTCTTTACCGTCAAAGCAGTAAAGGGGTCTTTTATATTGGAAAATATGTTTAATTAAAATTGGATTCTACAATTAAAGACAAAAGATACTTCGAGACCTGGGTTTTGATTGTTTATAATAAATTCTGCGTCGTGCAGCTCGGCAATTTGCTTAGAAATAAAGAGACCTAAGCCATGTCTTGTTATATTAGTCAAGTCTTCTTCGTTAATTCTTCTTATAATATCTTCAGATAATCCGCAGCCTTCGTCCGATATAGTGATACTTATCATATCTTTACTCTCATTAAGCACAACTTTAATTTTTCCGTTTGTATAAGTAAGCGCGTTCTTTAAGATATTTTCAAGCATCCTATAAAATAAATTCTCATCTAACTTGATCTTAATATCTTGATTTTCAATATTATTTTCGAAAATAATATCTCTATCGGGATTTTCATTTAGTTTGTCAACTATAAGTTTTCTGATTATTTTTAAAGGATTTTCACAAGTAAAATTCTCTTTATCGATGTTAGATAATGATATGGTGAGGTTTAGACCCTCTAAGATATTTGAAATTTTTAAAACTTCGTCCTGTATAAGTTTTTTATCAGGATTTTCTTTATTTACTTCCCAAGAAATTTTAGCAAGCGGCGTCCTCACGTCATGGCTCACACCTCTGATCCACTTGCATTGTGATTTTTTCAAGTTCTTATATTTTTCATTTGCTTCGTTTATGGTAGCCATCAAATCTTTTAATTCGCCGTATTCATCAAGCTTTTCATAGTCGTCCTCATATAGCTTATCAATTGCTCTTTGCAGTGGGAGTATATTTTTAAGGATATTTTTAATATCTAATTTATAAAGCACATAGACAAATAATAAGAATAAAATTACAAATACTAAAACAAGTATTATATTGAAAATAAATTTGCTGTAACTATAGTAATTCGAAGGTAATTTATCTAAGGAATGTTTCGGATAGGCAAAGACAATTAGGCCATCGTCTAAAACGTAGGTAAATACAGGGTAGTCAGCTAAGTAGTATCTCGCAAATCTTGCAACATCTCTTATGTCAAACTTATTTTTAAGCTCTTTTGGCTTGTTAAAGCTCTCTATAAGATTTCCATCTTTATCGAGTCTTATAGCCCAAATATCTTTTTCTTGTAAAAACGCTGTATTTTTCTCGTTTAGATAAGTATCCGTTTTATTTTCTTTCACATAGGAGTAAATATAATTAGGGTTTGGATATTTATTATTTAATCTATAGTTTAGGTAGAGAAAAACCATAAGTAAAAATAATAGAAAGAATAATAAGCTTAGTATTCTAATGACAATTTTTTTAAATCTTTTTAATATATAATTAAACATTTTAATCCTCTTTAATCAGTTTGTAGCCAAGACCCTTTATTGTGATCAAAATCTTAGGATTTCTTGGATCGTCCTCAAGCTTTTCTCTGAGCCTGTATATGTGCGTTATCAAAGTGTTTTCGTAACCATAAGAGTCTTCCCAAATATTATCTAAAATTCGGTCAATTGAAACTATAGTATTTATATTTTCTGATAAGTACTCAAGAATTTTAAATTGCTTTGCTGTTAATGGAATTTCTTCACCGTTCTTTTCAAGTATGCCTCTGGATTTATCAAAGATAACCTTGCCCAAATTAATTTTCTCATCACTTTTAATTTTTTTACTTCTTCTTAAAACTGCATCTATCCTCCAAAGAAGCTCATCAGGAAAGAAGGGCTTGACTATGTAGTCGTCGGCCTTATTTTCAAAGCCTTCTCTCCTGTCATCAATGCCATCGAGTGCAGATAGTATTATAACAGCTACATTAGACGTGCTTCTTATCTCCTTTAATAAATCAAAGCCACTGCCGTCTGGAAGCATTAGGTCTAAAACTACCAAATCAATTTTATAATTTTCTAATTTAAATCTGGACTCCTTCAAGTTTTTGGCAGTATAAACCTCTTTAAAGCCCTTATCTTTCAAAAAATTATATAAATTTTCTAATAAACTTTTTTCATCATCAACTAACAATATGCTAAAATTACTTCTAAAATCCATTGTCCCACCTCATTAAGACCATTATACAACATTTTTTAAATATATTTGGCTTTATTTGAATTTGTTATCTAAAAGTGAGCTTGTGTAAACTTTATATTTATCTTTGAGTGTTATTATGATCTTAGGAGGAATGATTATGAAAAAAATACTTGAAGTAAAAAATTTAAAAAAATCTTACAACAAAAAATTGGTCTTAGACATTGACTCTTTAGAAATCGAAGAAGGTTCTATCTATGGCCTTATTGGTAAAAATGGTGCAGGTAAGTCTACTCTTATGAAGATAGTGCTTGGTCTTGTGAAAAAAGATGAGGGCACAGTTAAAGTTTTCGAACAAGAGGTAGAGGCCAAAAATCAAAAGGATATTAACAAAAACCTTGGTGCTCTTATTGAAAACCCATCCTTTTACGAGCATCTAAGTGGCTACGAGAACCTTGAGATAGTCGCAAGTCTAAAAGGTATTAAAAAAGACAGCATTACTAAGACTTTAGATCTTGTAGGACTTAACAATGTAGGTAAGAAGAAGGCTAGGAACTACTCCTTAGGTATGAAGCAAAGACTTGGTATAGCCATGGCACTGATGGGCAGCCCTAAACTATTGATATTAGATGAGCCAATCAACGGTTTAGACCCTCAAGGGATTGAGGAGATGAGAAATTTGTTTAAAAACATCGTGAAGAACACTTCTACTAGCATTCTTATTTCTTCACACATACTTGATGAGATAGAAAAAATTTCTACTCACATAGGCATACTTAAAGAAGGCAAATTGACTTACAACGGAAGTTTGGATGAATACAGAAGGCTTCATCCACCATATATATCAATGATTACATCTGACAATAATAAAGCTTTAGAACTTTTAGACCTTGATATAGATTGCATAAATGATAAGAAGATAATTTTAGGTAAAAAATCTAACCAAGAAATTGCAGGCATAGTTAATTTTTTAGCAGAAAAAGTAGATATATACAGGATAGAGGAAGAAAAAGAAAGTCTAGAAAAGCTATTTATTGAAGAAAGCAGGTCTTAAGATGAAGAACTTAGAGAGGAAAAAATATAAAAGACTTGGAACAAATTTCTTAATAATAGTAGTGTTCATCGCTCAAATGCTGATGGTAGCAGGTGTTAGTCACTCGAAATCTTTTGCAGAAGGGGCATATCCACTTGCCTACATCCTAGACACGTATTTATTCATATCGCTACTGATTAACCCAATACTGATCTCGTCTCTTGTTAAAAAAGTTATAGAGATTGAAGAAAAAAATAATATGTGGAAGATTCAAATTATGCTTGGAGAAAAAGTTAACCACATACTTATAAATAAATTTAAAAATTTATCGTTAAAATTAATTATACTGCAAGCACTTGAAGCTCTATTCTTTATCTTACTCGCAAGAAAATCAGCAAATTTCAGTATGAGTAGCGAAATGCTCTTAAGATTTGTGCTAGTTAACTTATCAGCTCTGATAATAAATTTATTTTTCTTGGGATTTTTTATGATAGTGGAGATGAAGACAAAAAAAGTCTACACTTTATCGTTTATTTCAATAATAGGTGGACTTACAGGTATCATCACCATGCTAACATCTAAAGCACTGTCATTTATCAACCCCTTTGCATGGATGGCAAGCCTTTTAAATGTTTCTTATGTGCTAGAAAATGAAAAGTTTATTCAAGTCTTAAACCCAATAAATTTCTACACCATAATCATTGCCTTTGCATTTTTAGTGCTTATGATAATTTATATTAAGACAATGAAATCATATAATTTATGGAAGGACTAGGAGGAAAAATGTTAAAATTAGAATTAAAAAAGATAAAATTTATAAATATTTTGCTAGTAAGTCTCATAATACCCTTATTAGCTAACGCCTTTGGACTTATAAACTACATGGGTAACAAGGCTTCACTAACGCACGAGTGGCAAAGTCTGTGGGCGCAAGTAAGTTTATTCTACTTTTCGTTCTTCTATATACCTTTAATTGCAATCGTCGTAGCAAGCTTGTGGTCAGTAGAGCACAAGGCAGGACTTAAATTTATAAGACTAAGTCCAAAGAAGAACATATCCTTTGTATTAGCAAAGATGCTTTTAGCTTTCGTTATAGTAAGTCTATGCCAAATATATTTCTTCTTGCTTTTTTATTTAGGAGGAAAATTTATAGCAAATTTTGCGAGTATAAACTTTAGCATATATATTTACTATATATCGATGAGCATACTTTTATCACTTCCAATCATAGCAATCTTCAGTGCACTTGCCATAAGGATCAAATCCTTCGGCATCATAGTTCTTCTCTCTAGTATATTTACAATACTAGGCTTGGGAACTGCGTATAGGGCACTCAAAATAGTTGGACTAAGCTTTTTGGCAATCGAGTCAAACAACTTAAGGTTTATAAATGCTCATGATTTAAGCTTATTAGCAGTCTTTGCAGCTGCGGAGATCTTGATATCCTTGTATCTATCTAAGAAAATTTTAAAATATGAAAATAAATAATATCAAGGGGCACAATCATATAAATTGATATGTGCCTTCTTTTTTTATTTGTGCTATAATATAGTCAAGAAAGGGGTCAGTATGAACTACATTACTTACGGCGATAAAAACAATAAGTCCTTAGTCTTTATTCACGGTCTTGCATCGACTGCGAAGCTATGCTTTGGAGCACTTTTGCCATATTTAAGTGATTATTACGTTGTTTTATGTGAGCTTGACTGTCATTATGATGAAAGTGACAAAGATATCTTCTCTATGAAGGAGTGCATAGAGAGAATCGAAGATTATATTGTGAAAAATTTATCTGGCGAAGTTTATGGTCTGTGCGGCTTTTCGATGGGAGCGACCATGGCTGTAGATCTTATTACAAGGGGCAAGATAAGGGCTCAAAGGCTTATACTCGATGCCGCCATCACCATAGAGATGGGTCTTATGGCAAAGCCGTTCGCCTATGCATTTGCTATAGGTACGGATAGGATCAAAAAGGGAA
The DNA here is from genome assembly GCA_947254025.1 of uncultured Clostridia bacterium. Classification (GTDB taxonomy): domain Bacteria; phylum Bacillota; class Clostridia; order Tissierellales; family Peptoniphilaceae; genus Fenollaria; species Fenollaria sporofastidiosus. Next base: position 3,827 of record CAMYBS010000007.1, on the reverse strand, counting down.
AGTTCATACCAAAGTTTATGCTTGACTACTTTATGGGCAAGGGCAACGACAGCGTGAGTGAAATGATGTATGCAAATATTACTAAGAAGACTATATTAGACGCTTGCAAGAGTCTGTATCACTACCACGTATCAGATGAGCTTAAAAATTACACTAAGCCTGTTTTGTTTTTAAGGGGTAGTGAAGAGGCAATACCGAAGAAGAGTGAGGAGGTCCTAGCGCAATACTTACCACAGATGGAGAGTATAATCATAGAAGGCAAGGGACATGGCCAATTCTTGCACGAAGAGCCACAAGAGTATGCAAAGAAATTATTAAACTTTCTTAAGTAAGACAAGTGAATCTATATATAAAGAAATGCACCTCATATGAAGTGCATTTTTCATTATTATTTAATTTTTGATTTTCATAAGTTGCGATGGAAGGCAGCCTTTGTATCTCTTATAAAGCGTTGTGAACCTACTTTGTGATGAGTAGCCAACAGACTTTGCTATGGATTTAGCGTCAAGGTCGGTTGTTAGTATTAAGTTCTCCGCGACATTCATCCTTTTTCTTTGTGTGAACTCAGTTATACTCATGCCGTACTTCTTCTTAAAAGTGTACTTAAGCTTGGTTGGGCTCATCATGGCGATCTTTGAAAGAAGCTCCTCCTTAAAGTTCATAGAGAAGTGATCCTCTATATACTTTGCTACGTTAGTGATGGATCTGTCATCATCTGGTGCTAGCTTTACATCTCCTTTTTCATCAGCTAAGGCACTAAGCGAGATGGCTATCCATTCCTTAGCTTTTTCTTCGAAGAATACTTTTGCGCTATCTTCGTCAAGCTTGCACTTAAGTATCTCCGTCGCTATCTTTTCAATCTTTTTAGCTACCATTCCCTTAGTCTCTACAAAGGTGGAAGGGATTTTTGTTTTATTAAGATTATTCGTCTTATAAAAATCATCATCAAGGAAGCCCTCTTTAATCTTTAAGCTCACAGCACTATATCTAGAGTTCTTGTGCAAGACATACTTAGACACAGGCCTTGACCTATCCATTATATATATAGTTCTTGGCTCAACCACTTGATAAGGGTAGAAAGTTTCGCCCGAGGCAGATATGATGAAAGTCGACGATATACAGTAGTGCATTGAGACGTCCGGTGCGTCCTTATATACGATGTCATCAAGCATCTTCAAATCATGAATATCAAAGATAAAGTCATCACTTTCGTAGAACCAGTAGTAGCCCTTGATATTTTCTTTGTTTATTAGATATGTTTCGCCAAGTCTTGGGAATTGTTTAGGACTCTCGACTTTTTCATCTACGTAAGCTTGGATTAAGTTTTTAAAAGTATTCATAGCTTCATCTCCACTATCACAATTAGACAATATATCAGAATGATATATGCATGTGAATATATTGTAGCACAGTTTGAAGCCTTGTACAATAGATATTGATAAAAAACTTAGTAATAAGTAAGAAAAAGTTTATTTGCACTAAACTTTGTTAATATATGTCTGAATAAGATAGTAGACATATGCCCCGCATAAAAAATGCACTCCAAGTATGAAGTGCATCCTTATATATTATTTCGTTTTTATATCTATACCTTTTTTCTTAAGCTGCTTGTTCTTGTATATAGTAAGCAGTGTATATATAGTCGAGAACAGTGGTACAAAGAGTATCATACCTATGACACCGAAGAGCGCACCGCCTACAGTGATAGCGACTATGACAAACATCGGAGGTAAACCTACCTTGTTACCAACTATACGTGGGTAAGTGACGTTGCCGTCAAACTGTTGCAAGCATAACATAAAGACCACAAACATCAAAGCCTTAAATGGCGATTGAAGTAGTATTAGAAGTGCGCCAGTTATGACACCGATGTAGGCTCCTAGTATTGGCACCAAGGCACCAAGACCTACGATGATGGATATCGCAGGAGCGAATGGAAACTTAAATATCAGCATGCCAACAAAGCACATCGAACCAAGAGCAAGGGCCTCAATGAATTGTCCTGTGAAGAAGTTGTAGAAGTTGTCAAAAACTATCTCCCCAAATCTAACAAACTTATCCGCCAAGTTTTCAGAGAAGGCAGAGTATAGTAGCTCCTTTGTCTTTCTCGATAAGTCTTCCTTAGATAGCAGCGCATATATTGCAAAGGTGAAGCCCATAAACACAGCAAATAAGGTGTTTAATACTGAGCCGACCCTCTTAACAACAGTGTTGAATAGGTCCGCGTTTGCATTTTTAAAGTAGTTCATAAGAGCTCTCTGCGCACTGTCGATGTTGAGCTTAGAGAAGAATTCGCGGATGTTCTCTTCGTACTCCTTAAGTATAGGCAGCTTAACAAGTTGATCTTCAAACTCAGGGAGCTTTTCTGCAACGCTAATAAGGGACTCTTGCACACGAGGCGCAACGATGTAGCCAAGTAGGAACATAACGCCGATGAGTATGCATATAGTTAGGAGCATGGATATACCGCGTTTGAAGCCAATTTTCTTTGGTCTCCACTTGCCAAAAATCTTCTCCTCAAACAGTTTAAGCGGTATATTAAGTATGAAGGCAGCAAAGCCACCTGCCAAGAACGGCGTGATGATGCTTAAGAAGAAGTTTAAGTGCGACCACAAAGACTTCAAATTCGAAAGCGCCACATACAAAATGACACCGAATGCAACTATCTTTAAATAAAAGAACAACGATTTTTTACTGTATTTCTCGTCCATAAATAAGCCCCCTTCTTAATTTAATTATACAATAGACAAAAATTTTATTCAACATAAAAGTAAAATTTACATAAATTTTACAAGAACTTAAGCGTAAAAACACATGATATGACTTATAATATACTTGTAGAAATTTTTAAATCAATAAAAGGAGTGTGTTCAATGAGATTAATGTCACTAGCATTTTCACTTATTAAGTATCCGAATATTTATAAGAATGCGGATAAAATACACTTCAAAAAACCTCCAAATTAATATTTAAGCAGAAAGATAGGCTCGTTGAGAGTCTATCTTTTTTATACATTATATCATGAGCAGTAAATATGAACTTTTTTAATTTGTGGTGTGTTGCACTTGTTATTATAAATTATCTTGACAAAAAAAATGAAAAGTGATAATCTAATTATTAAAGATAATCTAATTATTAAAGATAATCTAATTATCAAAGATAATCTAATTATCAAAACTTGAAAAATGAGAGGAGAAAATACATGTCATATTGCTCTGATATAACGAAAAATAGAATTTTAGAATGCGCGAAAGAGGAGTTTTTAGATAAGGGCTTTGAGAAAGCACAGGTAGCTGAAATTGCTAAATTGGCAAATGTAACTACAGGAGCGATTTATCGTCATTTCAAAAACAAGGAAGCATTATTATTTGCTCTAATTGAAGAGGAATATAATTATACGCTAGCTATTGTTTCTGATGTTGAAAAAAGGAGTGAACATAAAACTATTCAAATAGATTCTGATTCAGTCGATGATGAAGCGATTATAGAAAATTTATTTCTGGAAACAATGCTATTTGTTGATTATATGTATGCACATTTTGATAACTTTAAGCTGATCTTTGCATGTAGCAAAGGGTCTAAAGTGGAAAACTTTATTGAGGATATTACTGAAAGATATACAGCTAAAAACATGAAGCTTATTCATTTTAATGCTAAACAAGAGCAAATCAACACAGAAATTAATGAGTTTGAAGTTCATGTTATTACAAAAGGATATATCACATCCTTATGCGAGTGTGTTCTTCACGATATACCACATGATAATGTTAGTGAATATATTAGAAGCATTGTTGTTTTTCAATATTATGGTTGGCAAGGCTTAATGA